>CAIZRG010000049.1 GCA_903935335.1 Oligoflexia bacterium | reverse complement strand
GTTGCCCGTCCCGAGATCCCTTTCACAATTGGAACATCTCAGAAAAACTCCACGGGGATCAGGAATAGTTTCATTTCCCCACAAAACCAAAAGATCAGAACCCTTCTCCAGAGTCTGACCTTGCATTAGATCCCACTCCTCGCCATAAAGTCCACGGAACTGATCCCGATTCAAAAGCGAGTACCGAATTTCACCCACATGGCTTGTGCTTGAAGAAGATCTATTAGCAGCATATATTTCAGCTAGCTTCGCATCACGTATTGCAGCAGCTTCCGCAGCCTGCTTAGAACTGATCTCAGCCTCCGACTCTGCTTTCCATTCAGTGTACTCCGTTACTTCGATAGGTACACCACTCCATCTAATCAGAGTATTCCCTAACTGACCAAACCAATTCACACCCCAGCACTTTAGAGCTCCGTTTACTATCGCACAGGTGTGTAAAGCTCCTGCAGAGATAGCAGTCACTCCTTCAACCAAGCCTTTTACTTCAACTGGAGCTGAGACTTCTTTCATTAGACTAGAGTCGTTTCCTAACATTATACCCTGATAATTTGAACCCCAGCACTTTGCAGCTCCGTTCAGAATCGCACAGGCGTGTAAATCTCCTACAGAGATAGCAGTCACTCCTTCAACCAAGCCTTTTACTTCAACTGGAACTGAGACTTGGCCCCTTATACTAGAGTCGTTTTCTAACATTATACCCTCATAATTCGAACCCCAACACTTTGCAGCTCCGCTTACGATCGCACAGGTGAGGTTGCTGCCTGCAGAGATGGAGGTAACTCCAGCCTCTAACCCTTCGACTTGAATCGGGACTAGGCTATCTACAGTCGAGTTGTTCCCTAGTTGACCACGATTATTCCATCCCCAGCACTTTGCAGCTCCATTCACGATCGCACAGGTGTGTTTATAACCTGCAGAGATAGCGGTCACCCCTTCCTCTAAGCCTTCTACTTGAACTCGGACTGAGCTATCTGTAATCGAGTTGTTACCTAGCTGACCACTCTCATTCCAACCCCAGCACTTTGCAGCTCCATTCACGATCGCACAGGTGTGTCTATTGCCTCCAGAGATAGCGGTCACCCCTTCCTCCAAGCCTTCCACTTGAACAGGGATTCCGCTATCTGCAGTCGTGTTGTTCCCGAGCTGGCCATGTTTATTCCACCCCCAGCACTTTGCAGCTCCGCTTACGATCGCACAGGTGTGTGAAGCACCTGCAGAGATAGCAGTCACTCCTTCCTCTAGCCCTTCGACTTGAACTGGGGTAAGGCTGGCTGTCTTCGGGCCGCTCCATAGCTGACGATACTTATTCCATAGCTTAGTATCGTTGTTCACTAGCTTCGAGTTGTTGCCTAGCTGACCACCGCTATTCTCTCCCCAGCACTTTGCAGCTCCATTCACGATTGCACAGGTATGAGCATAGCCTACAGAAATCTCATCTGCCTTCACCTCTGTGAAGCAGAGCATGGAGGCTAAAAGAAAAAAATTAACAAATACATATTTATTCATAAAGATAACCAGCAGTGAAACTATTTTAGTTAAATTAGCTTTTTGATATTTAGTTTATTTTGACTTAGAATTACCGCTGGGATTCACATCATTCAACAAGAAAATGATGATCGATATGAATTTTTTAAATCTATTCTATTTGAACTAAAAGTAGTGCCTTCTCCACCTCACTGCTTTTCATTTAATTTGGCAATTCGGACTCTCATGCCAATCAAAAAGAGCTCTCGTTACACAAATCACAATCCCTCCTTCACCATGGCCCGGACTACATTCTCCACGGCTGCACGAAACTCCGGATCACAAGTCCATTGCCTCAACGTCTGAGCGCTCGAGTGAACACCCGCCTGAACACTCTGTTCTACCTGCGGATTGACTCGGGGAGATTCCTTGAGCTTAATAAAGGCATTCACGCTGATGCATCGAGGCCGAGTTTCATTTCCACCCGTGTTCTGAATATGAGCAGAGCCTCCACGCACAGCATCCTGGCCTAGCTTCAACCCATTCGAATTCACATCAATCGCCGCCATTCCAGTTCCACCGGGAAGATGTACACCAGTCCCACACCCAAAAAGAGGATGAGAATGCCCAGAATCAATATGGTTGTGAGACTTAAACTGATCTAATTGATAGGCCCCTGCATCTAAATTCCCATCTGGATTGCCCGTCCCGGAATCCCTTTCACCATTGGAGCATCTCAGAAAAATTCCACGGGGATCGGGAATCCTTTCCTTCCCCCACAAAGCTAAAAGGTCAGAATCCTCCTCCAGCTTCTGACCTTGCATCAGATCCCATTCCTCACCATAAAGCCCACGGAATTGATCCCGTGTTAAAATTGAGTACCGAATTTCTCCTACATGACTTCCGTCTCGAGCAAAAGAAAAAGAGTGAACGAATCCTACGAGTAATATGCTGATCAGAAATTTTTTCATATAAATCGATCAATAAATTTAAATATAACTCAATGCAACAAAAATCGTTTTATTTTTATATTTTTTTAACTTCAATTATTTTATGAAAAAAAGAGATGAGGCGCCACCCTTGAGGCATTCAGTCATCCACTGAAAAACAACTGATCTAGACTGTTTATGCACTTTTCTCCTTCTAAAGAAAAAGCCTGTATAATATCGCGGCATGAACAGGAAATACCCTTTGGCTCAGCTAGATTTCTAAGACTGGTTCGCTTCCGAAGAAAAATGCGAAGTATATTTATACAAGATTCGTTGGCCTGTGGGATTTAAATGTCCCCGGTGTGATTATGCTGGCTCTTGGAAACAGTCGAGATATCGTTATCTTTGTCAGAAATGCCGTCATCAAACCACTCTTATTGCGGGAACAATTTTTCAAGGAACTCATCTTTCATTGAGACTCTGGTTGAGGGCTATAGGGTGGGTGGTGAATCAAAAAAAGGGCATCAGCGATCTTGGTTTGCAAAAGGATCTTGGCCTGGGGAGCTACCGAACTGCTTGGCTAAGGACACAACCACACGGCTGCTCCTGTAGTGTTTCTGGCGGTAGGGGTCATCCAAGATCTTGGACAACTTGGAAGGATTCGAGTCAAGTCGGTGCCATCGAAATCATGGGTCGAAATATCAACTTTTATAAGAGAAAATATCTCGTCAGGGTCTCACTTATTTATCGCTGGTTCCCCATCTTATCAGCGGTTTCAAAGCGAGGGCTTTCGGCTCACCCGAAAAATCAAGTCACTGGTCCCAGAGGGTGAAAAAGTTCTTCCTCATGGAATAGTTGTTTCACTTTTGAAGAGTTGGCTTCAAGGCACTCACAATGGGCGTTGGAGTGTTAAGCACTTGTTTTGATCAAAAAAAGATCTTAGAAGCAGCGAAAAGACTAAAAAATAGAAGAAAAATCCCTACGAGTATTGCATTAGAAGAGGCTACCATTCGTCGTCTTAAAAAGATTGCTACGGAAAAAGGGGTGCCCTACCAAGTCTTGATGCGAATGTTGATCGTTGAGGGAATGAAAAAAATTAAGGAATTTGTTTAAAAGATTCTGGGGTTCGGCACCCAACTAAAACAAAACCTATTCAGCTATATTTTTAATTTAAAATTAAAGTCTCTCAAGGTGCTACTGGCTTTGATTGAAGGTTGGAGACAAGTTCCTCCTCAGCTTCGAAGTCAATCGGGTCGCTGGATCTGAACAAAAAAGTTGAGTATTCTCCAAAACTATTGAGGTGAGATCGCATATACGCGATTTGTGTGGACCAATAATTCTTCATCAATATGAAATCCCTGTTCTTTGAGATCTCGAATTGCCTTTGACAGAGATTGGACATTGTAGAGAAATCACTAGATTTGCGAGTAAATGATCGATTTCATTGATCCACTTTATGAAGCAGGAATAGATTTGAATGTTTTACTATCCATTCGGTCAATGTAAAGAATGCCGTCGAGGTGATCAACTTCGTGTTGAAGAATACGAGCTGGCCAGCCACGTGGCTGCCACTCAAAGGGATCTCCGTTTTCGTCAAGACCTTCAACTTTGACTTCTAAATAACGTTCTACGGAACCTTGATAGCCCTGAACGACGGGTGAACGTTCAGGAAAAACCATAGTCGCTGGACTTTGAGTATCGAAGAAAGTTAGTTTTGGATTGATTATAATTTTTAGAGGGAATAGGTACCTTTGTCTTTGTTCTCTTTCCTGCTGGGAGAGTGCTGCAGCAATATACTCTTCGCGATCTTCCAGTACGATAATACGCTTTAAAACGCCGATTTGAGACGCTGCCATACCAACTAACGACTGCTTACGCATGACTTTGACCATAGTAGAGATAATATCCTGAATTTCAGGTGATTTAATCTCAGCCCGTTCTACAGATTCTGCCCGAGTCCGTAAAATAGGGTCCCCGGCAGCGAGAATGGAGGGTAACTCTGCGTTTTCTGTTTGGTCTTGGGTTTGCTCAGAAGTCGGTACCTGTGTAGACCATGACATGAAGGTTTTTCGATCCATCCGATCAATGTAAAGTGTAGCATTAAGGTGATCAACTTCGTGTTGAAGAATGCGAGCTGGCCATCCTGAAACTTGCCATTCAAATGGCTTAGCATTCTCGTCCCACCTTCTACTTTCACCTCTAGAGCACGATCGACGTCAGCCACGCATCCCTCTACGCTTAGACAACCTTCTGCAAATTTCGCTGTCCTTAACGGGTCTCCTGAATGGATCAGAGTTAATTTGGGATTGATAATAATTTTAAGGGAAAAGGCGTATCTTCCTTGTGCTAGCGCCTCTTCTGGCGACGTCGTCAAATTAATGTAATATTGCTGATCCTCTAAATAAAACGATAATTTGGCGTGGATCTCCAATTTGCGGTGCAGCCAACCCAACTCCGGGTGCATCACGCATAACATCGACCATCTTTTTTATAAATGATTGTACTTCTGGACTTTGGATCTGATCAATTGGGACAGGTTGAGCTGGAGTACGGAGCGTTTTGAAGTCAATTTGGACAATTCCCGGTAAGGGAGAGGCTGAATCAGTCGTTGCGCTGGCCTTTTGATTATTCACGGTCAATGAAGAGGAAGCCGCACATACGAAAAACAAAGCAAATTTGATTAATGAATTTCCTATCTGACGATCAAATCTCATATTTATTTCCTGCCGTATCTGAGCTTTTTAAATTTAGGAATATATATCAAGAAATACCGCTGGAGGGAAGGTTTTTTAACTATACATAAAGAGACAAAGTCACTGAGCGATGACATATATTTTTTATTTATATTATAAGATATATTCACTTAATAGAGTTTTTAAGTTGAATTTAAATTCGTTTTATGGTGTTATTTTGAACCTGTAATTTTATGGCAACGTTGTCGCTTATTTATCAGCTTGATTCATTAAGAATAGTATTTCACCTCAAAAAATCAGCTGAATGAGGAAATGAATCAGAAAGAATTAAATTTTTATGTTTAAGAAAGTTTTTACAAGTTTATTAGCTGTCAGTACTGTTTTGGTGGTGTGTGCAGTGAATAGTGCCTTTGCAACTCTACTTGCCGATGCAGCAACGAACGGTAACCTTGCTGAAGTTGAAAGGCTTTTGGCGACAGAAGACGTGAATCAGTCAGACGAGACTGGATTTACTGCTCTTCACGGTGCAGCCTGTAATGGTCACACCAAGATCGTTCGATTGCTCTTAGATCAAGGAGCAAAAGTGAATTATGCAGGCCAGTGCGGAGATACTGCACTTTTCGGGGCAGTTGTTCGAGGCCATACTCATGTAGTTCGGCTACTCCTAGATCATGGTTCAAACGTGGATTATGCAGCCGGTCCAGGCGAGACTACTGTTCTTATGCAAGCCACTCTTTTAGGCGATACAGATATGGTTCAACTGCTTATAGAAAAGGGTGCAGATTTAAATCGTGCAGATCGAAAGGGGAACACTGCTCTCGTAATGGCAGAGGATAGACGCACCTTAGCGATCTACAGAATGGCAGCCAGGGGACGCTACATGGCAGACAAGAGAAGCTACATTGAAATAGCTAAGATGCTTAGAAATCCAACCGGAACAACAGGAGTGCGAGCTAAATATGCTGCTCGAAGGGTACTCAATAATAATCCAGGAGATGATAGAATCAATCAAGCCATGATTGAAGCTACAAATATGTATGGACATGATGTTGTAAAAGTTCTTTATGAAACGGGCAGAAATCAAAATTTACTTCTCAAAAAAGCCTTCGCTCGTGGATTTATTTTGCATTGTAGAAAAATTTTCGAAGGCAGAAAAAAGAATATCTATGATCTACTAGAAGATATAGCAGAAGTAACCAGGGCTAGCGAGCACCCCAGAACTAATGGCACGCAATAAATCAGAAAAAATGGAATTAAATTAGTTAAAGTATATCCGAAGTTATTTAAAATAGTTAAAGTTCACCATTGATTACACTAAAATGGCCTTTTTCGGGCAATTGGTTTTAGCCCACAGGATGGGCTTTAGAAGCCCTAAAAAGTAAAAACAGGAACAGAGGCAAAAAAAGTATTCTTGTCATTCCTATATCCAAGTTGCTGCTGCTGTGGGACTCCATCTAGTGAGCCATAAAATAACCCTGATCCAAAAAATTTTAATAATGGTACTGTTCCGGCCAAAAATGTAATTTTAGCATAGTTGTCGTACTGAAATTCAAAAGAAATCATATCTAATGCCCTGCAACCTGCTGACGAATAATGGCACGCTGCAGTTTGAGCTGATACTTTCTAAACTGATGCTCATCGAGGTTAGCCTTTTGCAAGGTTTCCTCAGCCATCTCTTGAGCTTTACGAGCCCGATCCAAATCAATCTCACCCTTCAACTCTAAAGTCTCAACCATTAGACGGACATGGTTGCCTAGAACTTCAAAAAATCCAGTTGAAATGACTCCTAATACAGGCTCAGAGCCTGGCTTTTTATAGCTAAACGGACCTGTCTGTAAGACCCCAACGATGGGGGCATGACTAGGTAAAATCTGGACTTGCCCTTGGGTTCCGGGAAGATTCACTTCTTCAACGACAAGCCCTTCTGCTAACCGCCTCTCAGGTGAAAGAATGCTTAGTTTTAATAACTCCATGACAGAAAAGACTCCTTCTTGCGTTGACCTGAATTGACCTCAAGCTTGTGAAACAAGCTTAGTTGAAAGACTTAGCCTTTTCTATAGCATCCTCAATGGTTCCTACCAAGTAAAACGCCTGCTCAGGTAATGCATCGTATTTTCCTGCTGCAATTTCACTAAACCCTCGAATCGTGTCTTCGATCTTAACAAACTTCCCTGCAATCCCAGTAAACTGCTCAGCCACAAAGAAAGGCTGAGAAAGAAAGCGCTGGATCTTTCTTGCCCGAGAGACGGTCAGCTTATCTTCTTCAGAAAGCTCATCCATCCCTAAGATGGCAATAATATCTTGCAGATCTTTATAACGCTGTAAAATCGATTGCACTTGTCTTGCCACCCGATAGTGCTCCTCTCCTACAACTCTAGGATCCAAAACCCTTGAAGTTGAAGCTAGAGGATCCACCGCAGGATAAATCCCAAGCTCTGCAATCTGCCGAGATAAATTGGTCGTTGCATCCAGGTGAGCAAAAGTTGTGGCCGGTGCAGGATCGGTATAATCGTCTGCTGGCACATAAATCGCCTGAATCGACGTAATCGATCCTTTACTGGTTGATGTAATTCTCTCCTGAAGCTCTCCCATTTCAGTAGCTAAAGTGGGTTGATACCCTACTGCAGAAGGAATACGTCCCAACAAGGCTGACACTTCCGAGCCAGCCTGAGTGAACCTAAAAATATTATCCACAAAAAGAAGCACATCTTGGTTTTCTTCGTCTCGAAAGTACTCAGCTACTGTCAGAGCCGAAAGCGCAACACGTGCACGCGCTCCAGGTGGCTCGTTCATCTGACCATAAACCAATGAAGTCTTAGATAAAACTCCTGATTCTTTCATTTCCATCCAAAGGTCATTGCCTTCTCGGGTCCGCTCACCTACCCCTGCAAACACTGAAAAACCACCATGCTGCGTGGCAATATTATTAATGAGCTCCATAATAAGAACGGTCTTCCCTACTCCAGCACCTCCGAAAAGACCAATCTTTCCACCCCGAGCATAAGGAGCCAATAAATCTACAACTTTAATCCCTGTGAAAAATGGCTGTACCGTCACAGACTGATCCCGAAATGCAGGAGCTGAACGATGAATGGGGTAATGCTTTTTAGCCAAAACAGGACCTGCCTCATCCACAGGCTCTCCAATCACATTTAAGATGCGTCCCAAGGTTTCTCTTCCAACCGGCATCTGAATCTGAGCCCCAGTATCCAGGGCTGCCTGACCCCTCACAAGCCCGTCTGTACTATCCATAGAAACACACCGAACCGTGTTTTCACCTAAGTGTTGAGCTACTTCCAAGACTAAATTCCATTGAGAATTATTGATAGACTCATTAGACACTTTGACTGCATTATAAATCGCGGGTAAGTTCCCTGAATCAAACTCGACATCGACAATGGGGCCAATGACTTGCTTAATTCGACCCTGATTTTTTGACTGAGCTATTGCTGACATACACCCTTCTCCTTAAACAAATGCTTTAACTTTTTTGGGACTCACTTCCCGCTATAATTTCTAATAGTTCTTTTGTAATTCCAGCTTGTCTCTGCTTATTGTATTGAAGCGTTAATTTTCGAATCATTTCTCCTGCATTCTTTGTCGCGTTCTCCATAGCAGACATCCTTGCCCCATGTTCTCCCGCTTGAGATTCTAAAAGAATTCTGAATGCTTGAATGGAAAAATTTCGAGTGAGTAACTCGTTCATGACTTCATCCAAACTAGGTTCAACTAGAATATCAGGCATCGGATTCACTGGAGCTGAAACTGTACTAACAGCCTCAATAGGCTCTTCTTTTAATACAGGAAGAAAATCTTCAACAACAACCTTTTGAGTGACAGCGTTTTTAAATTCATTATAAATAAACTTAACTTCATCTACTCCTTCAGAAAGATAAAGTTTAATTAAATTATCGGCTAGTGTTTTTGCTTTGGCAAAAGTGACTTTTCCTCCTAATTCAGGATAAAAAGCGTGAACTTGAATTCCTTTATTTTTAAAAAAGTCATATCCTCGTTTTCCAATAAAAATAAACTTGAGATTTTCTAGGCTCTTCCCTTCACTCTGATACGAAGTTAACCAGCGCTGAGTTGCTTTAATAATGTTCCCATTAAACGCTCCACACAAACCCCGGTCAGATGTAAGAACCACTAAGACGATTTTCGAATCAACTTCCAAACTTCCTGGCCACCCCTCTGGCCAACTTCCCATCTTGCTGGCTGCAATCTCGATCTCCTTTTTTTTTCGAACGAGTGAAGGGATATTCTTTTCTTCTATCTGACTCGCTAAAATTTTAATCAACTCTGAGATTCGTTTAGCGTAAGGTCTCTGATTCTGAATTGAATCCTGTGCTCGGCGAAGCTTAGCAGCAGAGACCATCTTCATCGCCCGAGTAGTTTGCTGAGTGTTTTTGACCGTCGAAATACGTTTTTTAAGATCTTTGGTACTTGCCATGAAGAATCCGCCTTATTTCCCCTCAAAGCGAACTGACAAAAATTTCGTCAAATTCTTTTAAAGCTTTTTCGAGCTTTGCTTTTAAGGAATCATCAATCTTCCCAGATTTAACAATTTCTAAATAGATCTCAGGATATTTTTTTTCAATATGCCCGCAAAGCTGCTGCTCATACTGAGAAAGACTCCCAATGGGGTGCCGATCTAAAAACCCATTTGTTCCAGCAAAAATCGTCACAACTTGCCGCTCTACTGGCACGGGTAAGTACTGACCTTGCTTTAAGATCTCAGTCAGCCTTTGGCCCCGAGCTAATTGCCGCTGAGTTGCAGGATCCAGATCACTTCCAAATTGAGCAAATGCAGCCTTTTCTCGAAACTGAGCTAGCTCCAAACGCAAGGTTCCTGCCACTTGTCTCATCGCTTTAATCTGAGCACTTCCTCCCACTCGTGAGACGGATAATCCGACATTCACCGCTGGGCGAACCCCTGAATAAAATAAATCCGTTTCTAGAAAAATTTGTCCATCTGTAATTGAAATCACATTCGTTGGAATGTAAGCAGACACATCCCCTGCTTGAGTTTCAATAATAGGAAGAGCAGTCAGCGAACCTCCTCCGAGCTTGTCTGAAAGCTTGGCCGACCTCTCCAATAACCTCGAGTGTAAATAAAACACATCCCCTGGATAAGCTTCTCGTCCCGGAGGTCTTCTTAAGAGAAGAGAAAGCTGTCGATAAGCCTGAGCCTGCTTGGTTAAATCATCATAGACAATCAAGGCATGCTTTCCCTGATCCCTAAACCATTCACCCATCGTGACACCCGTATAGGCTGCTAAAAACTGAAGGGGTGCCTGCTCAGAGGCCGTAGCTGCTACAATAATTGTATGATCGAGTGCTCCATGAGTCCTCAGCTGATCTACAACCTGAGCCACTGTGGATTGCTTTTGTCCAATCGCAACATAAATACAAAAAACCCCACGCCCCTTTTGATTGATGATCGTGTCCAATGCGACCGCTGTTTTTCCCGTCTGACGATCTCCGATAATCAGCTCTCTTTGTCCACGGCCAATGGGAATCATGGAATCAATCGCTTTAATTCCAGTCTGAAGGGGCTCTTTCACCGATTGACGCTCGACAATCCCAGGAGCCTTAATCTCTACTTTTCTGAAAGCCTTTGTGCTTAACTCCCCTTTCCCATCAATGGGAATCCCCAAGGCGTTCACAACACGCCCTAACAATCCTTCTCCAACCGGAACCTGGACAATTTTACCCGTCCGTTTAACGGTCGAACCCTCTTTGATCTGAGTGTCATCACCTAAAATCGCAATCCCCACACTCTCTTCCTCGAGGTTCAGGACCATTCCACTCACTCCGGAGCCAAAGTCAACCAGCTCGCCTGCCATGGCCTTCTCAAGACCAAAGACTTTAGCTACCCCATCCCCAACACTGACCACTCGACCCGTCTCAGACACATCTAGTTTTTTTTCAAAATGTGAAAGATGATTTTTTAATACCTGCGTAATCTCTTCAGGACGAATTTGCATACTTTCCTCGAAACGAATTATCTTTGTGCCAATGCACTTCCAACTCCAACACCTGTTGTGAGTTGTTCACGAAGCTTTTGGAGTTGTGAACGAAGAGTTCCATCATAGGTCACTCCGTTCACAGTGACCTTAAGTCCAGCTAATAACCATGGGTCGGTCGATAGTCGAAAGACTACTTTTTTCCCCAATTTCTCACTGAATGCTTTTCCTAAAATTGCAACATCGGTTTCATTCATCCTTTCAGCAGAGACCAGCTCTCCGGCAATCTGACCTTCTGAAGCCAAGCGCAGAGTATGAAAAGCTCCTCCGATCTCTCGGAGTAAAGCTAGACGTCCTTTTTTAGCAAGAAGACCTAAAAACTGAGCCAAGAGAGGAGTCAACTTAAATTGCTGGCAGATTTGGTCTATCAGAAAAATCTTTTCTTTTTGGCTCGTCACTGCACCCAGAAGTGCCACTCGAGCTTCCTTGGATTGACTCAAAGTGGAAGCAAATGAGCTCATTTCTTCTTCTATCGTATCTACATCCTCAACGGAAAGACTCGTTTCCACGGCTACCTCCAAAAGTGCTTTTGCATAGGAACTAGCAACGCTCACGATGTACTCTCCATTTGTTTAAAAAATTCTTTCTGCAGTCGTGTCCGATCTTCTTGAGTCAGCCTTTCCATTAAAAAAAACTCAGCTCGATCCATAACTCTCGCTCCAAGTTCTGCCGAAAGTTGCCCTTTAAACTCAGCCTGAATAGAACTCACCCTACTTTGGGTATCCATCATGACCTTTTCAACAAGATACGTCGTATCTGCTTGAATCTTTGCCTGGATCTTCAAAATTTCTCTCTGGTTTTCTTCAAAGAGAGCTTTCACTTCTTGATCCACTCTGGCCAGCTGGTTTGAAAACTGAGTAAAATCTTGCTTGGCCTTCTTCAATTGATCCCCAACAACTTGAATGTCATGGCGAATGGAAGACTGTCGGTGAGCCACAAAATCTTTCACTGGACCTCGAAGTTTAAAAAATAAAATCGCAATCAGAAGTGTAAGATTAAAACTGGATGAAATCAGGCTTTCCATTTACAGCTTCCTTGAAAGGAGTCTTTCAGAAATCCCTTGTGCCATGACTTCGACCTCAGACTCAAGTTGTCTCTTCAACTGCTCCTTCTGTTGGGTTAAAACTCGGACAGTTTCCTGAGTTATTTTCTTAGCTTCCTCTTTGGCTTGAGTCAAAATCTTAGATTCTTCTTTCTTAGCTTCAGCAAGAGCCATTTCATATTCTTTTTTAGACTTCACTCTCTGTTCACCTAAAGCCTTTTGGTATTCCTCTAATTTTGCCTGAGCAAGTGCCATGAGATGAAGTGCTTCTTCTCGATCTTTTACAGTCCGGCTATGGCGGAGTTGGAATAAGTGCAAGAAAGGTTTGAAATAAAGATGAGAGAGCAGAAAGAAAAGAACAAAAAAAATACCCAGTTCAATAAAAAAGGATCGATCTAAACCAAGCTGGTCAAGAAGTGCGTTCACGTCACGCTCCAAAGAGTCAGTCTCTGTTGTTAATAGGCTTATTATTATGGAAACCAAAATCGTGCCTAACACATAATTTCGTCCATCGTCAAGTAAGAATTTCAGAGTGATGTATGAAGCCACGGTTGCCTCATTGAAGATCTGATATCGAGTAGGAGGCGGTTGTTAGCCGCCGTCCTCTCACACCACCGTACGGACCGTTCGGTATACGGCGGTTTATGAAACAGGATGACACTTTAACCACATTTCTTTCAAGGACATATAGCCTAGGTCTCGCCAATATTGGTTGTTCATTGCCCATTTAGCATAGGAAACGTTGGCGAGGTGCCAATATTTCTTTCCCGATCTAAAGGGTCCGCATTGTTCTTCAGTAAGTCCAAATTTCCTGAGGTTTCGTAAGCGTGTTCTCGGCTTACGCCACTGTTTCAGCATACACATTCTCAGGCGGCTTCGAATCCAACCATCAAGGTCATCCAGCAATCTTGCGGTCTCAATCAGACGAAAATAATTAATCCATCCTCGCGTGAAGGTAACCAGTTGTTGGATGCGTTCTTCTATGGGCTGACTCCGATGTCCTCTCGTGATCTGCCTGACTCGTTCTTTGAAACGTTCTTGGGTTTGATTGGCAAATCGAACCCGGGGTTCTTTCTTACCAATAAACGAATACCCCAAAAATTTTCGCCGTTGAGCCGGGGCGACCGCACTTTTCTGAGTATTAATCTTCAATTTTAAGATATTCCAGAGAAACTTGGTGATACCGCTGAACACTCTCTGACCCGCTCGTTCAGTTTTCACATAAACGTTTTGATCATCGGCATATCGGCAGAATTTATGTCCGCGTTTCTCCAGTTCTTTATCCAGATCGTCGAGGATAATATTACTCAAAAGAGGACTTAAAGGAGATCCTTGTGGAGTACCCTTCTCGTTTATAATTACAGTGCCGTTGATCATAATACCCGAAGTCAGGTATGATCGAATAAGTTTTAGGACTCTTTTATCCCTCACTTTACGGGCGATACGAGCCATCAAGATATCATGATTGACTTCGTTGAAGAAGTTTTCAAGGTCAATGTCCACTACTATTGAATATCCTTGTTTAAGATATCCATGAGCCTGTTTAATTGCCTGATGTGCACTTCTCCCAGGGCGGAATCCAAAACTGGAATTACTAAAATGAGGTTCAAAAATTGGAGTTAGGATTTGTAGGATCGCCTGTTGAATGAGCCTATCAACCACAGAAGGTATCCCTAGTTTTCTAGAACCGCCTGTAGCCTTTGGAATCTCAACCTGTTTAACCGGTTGAGGCCTGTAGGACCCATCCAAAATGCTAGCCTTGATTCCTCCCCAATTTCCTATGAGAAAGAGACCTAGTTGTTCAACGGTTAATTGGTCGACTCCTGGTGCTCCTTGATTTTGCTTAACTCTAAAGTAGGCCTGGAATATATTTTCTCTTCCAAGGATCTTCTCTAAGAGCTGAATCGGTTTGGTATCATTGGTCTTCGTCTTGTTTTGTACCGGAATGAAACTCGGCCCGTTGCCTTCCTCTTGCGTATTCACCGCTACCCGCCGGCCTTCGGTCCCTGTGGGGATTTTCTGCTGTCTACGTTCCATTCTCGAACTATCCAATCCTAGTACCTAGTTTCATATTCGGTCCTTCATGATCTTTCGACAACTACTACGACCTCTGCTGACTCCCAGTTTGGCCTCCAATCCTTCTGTGATAGTTGGGTATGACTTGCCTGTTACAGCACCAAACCGGGTCTCCCCGGGTAAGAACGTGATCTTTTGTTTCATCTATCCGCCTCATATACAAACCAGGTTATTCGATGGAATGAGCTTCATCTGAATCAGAAGACTCGCTCACAAACCCGACTTGCCTCAAATGAGGTTCGTGTACCTCGGACCGAAACTTTGCCGCCGGCTTCCTTCAGATCTCTCATTGGCTGTTGGAATCCAATCCTCACAGTTTCTTCGAGCACCCTTGCCTTAAGCTAATAGCTACTTCCACTTCACTATTTGGGACTTGCACCCTATAGATCATGCCCATGCCGGGCGCACTGACGTCCTCCCCGCCCTAAAGGGACGGGGAGGACGTCAAGCGCCCATAACAGAATTCATTGCTCATGCAATCGTTGCCTCCCATAGAGAAACTCTTAATACAAAAGAGAACATTGAATCACTGCCTTTTGCCTGGAATGCTCGGGGTAACTTTCGAAAGGGATCAACCGCTGAACGGGGCTTCCTTGGCTAGTAGGGAATCCTATTTTCACCGTAAAGCAACTCCAAGAAAAACTTTCTGTAAGTTGGCAAGCAGCGAACACCGCTGTGGATCTTCTTCAAAAATACAACACTGTTCGCGAAAGAACTGGATTTGAACGGAATCGAATTTTTTCAGCTGAAGAAGTAATTTCACTTCTCTCCCGGAATTTTGGCTCAGACCCTAAAGAGGCTCTAGAGGGCGCACAGGCTCTCTATCGAAAAAACAGATTCTAATATCTTTAATAGAATCGAACAAGTTTTTTACGAGCATCTGTTTTGATGAATTGCCAATTAATCTTTATCTTCTTTTTGTTACAAACCTTGGTCCAGGCCCGCACTTCTTTTTCAAGAGTTTCAATAGCACCCATTCGGCGATCAAGACATTGTTTAGACAATTAGGTCACTCTTCGACTGAATTCTTGCCATACGCCTAGGTTTGTGGCTTGTACTTTCGCTCGCCTCTTTTTGAGCGAATTTCCTTCCACGCTAAAATACAATCTTTTCGTGTTTTACTTACATTTTTAGAATCAGTAAAGTAGTCTCTGGTAAATTGATTATATTCGAATTGAGGATCAATTTTCTTTTTTCCCCCAGTTTCACCCTTTTCTCTTTGCCGATTCCATTCATTGATAATTTGCTGAAAAGTAATCCCTGGATTTTCTTTAATAAACCGCTGCAACGTAACTGAGAAATGAAATTGATTTCCAGCTTCAGTTTCAAAAAAATTACGAATTTCTCGTGTGAAGCGAAAATTTTCTTTCACTATCGTGTTCAAACTAAGCGAACCATAATTTTCATTGGCAAGTTTCGACTTATTAACTATAGGCGGTGCAGTAACTCGATTCCCTGTTTTAAGAAAAATTTTAATTCTTTCAGTAATTTCAATTTTTCCACCATAAGTTGATAGCCCCATCTTACGACAAAACTCTTGAAGTTCAGCTTTCATCCAATAAAAATCAGAAAAATCACAAATGTTGATGCTTTTGTCTAGTTTTGGTCTTTTTGTTTCCACAACAAACACCTCATTCCTTGCTATAACATTAACCGAAATATCCGAGCCACTCTTTGAAAAGTTAACTTTCCAAAAACCCTAGATCGCCAACTTCTTTTCAATTCTCTCAACTCTTTCAATCAGCGAGGGTTTATTGATAAACTGTCTTAACGCTTCATTCATAAGGGTTTGGTACTTACTGTTTTCAACCCTTGCGCGCTCACGAAAGGCGTCCACCAGCTGTTCATCGACCCAGATAGAGATTCTCTCTTTTGCATTTTTTGGCTCAAAGTCCTCTTGAATCCTCAGATTTTTTTTCCCGTAATTAATCTTGCTCATGAATCTCTCTCCACTTTTGAATGATCTTGGAATGCCTCTTCTTGAGTTCTTTGATTATTACCCGGATATCTTTTGCGCTGAACCCCTGACATTCAAGACAACTTAAGTCCTCTATTTTAAACTTTGCCTTGGCTTCCCAGTTTTTCATACTCGGCCAAAAAGCCTCGACGAGGTGAATCGTGGTCGTTAGACCAAATTCGAATGATGATGCGGGCAAAGCGGAAAATCTCACCCATTTGTCATACATTATATGATAAAATATGACTATCTGTCAACAGGACTGTGTTGCTTTGACCGCAGAACAAATGCCCTCTTCTTTTCGCCTCCCTAAGATTTTTAGATTTCCTAGAATTTAAGGGTTAAAAAAGGGGAAAACAAGGGGTAAGAGTATCGATATATAAATATGTAATTTGGCTGTTCAGAAATAGGGGGTTGCCGGGCAGCAACAATAATCATTTTTTTGAGTTTTTATATTTAAGAAAAAATAAAAAATAGGGTAGTTTCTGTCTGGTTACTAAAAATTAAACTCGGCTGTAGGCCAGGGTAAAAACACACAATCGCGTAAAAAAATGATGCTGAGAAAGGTAGAAAGACAGGGCTCAAACTGCAAACTTCTTTGCTCTCTGTTACACCCGCACAAGGCTATCTTACTTAGAAATCAAAAATGATCGAACTGATGCCTCTGGAGTATGAGTCATTTTGCTGCTGCCTTCAAAAATAACTCCTTCGTCCACACTTAAGCTGGGAGTTAGAATATCACCCCTAAAAATTGCAGGTCGATGGATCTCAATCCGGTACTTGGCCCTCAGGCTCCCATTGACTTCGCCACTGATAATAATGACACCTGCCTCAATTTGGGCATGGACTCGGGCTCCTTCACTAATAATCAAGGTATCCGGCGTATAGATTTCCCCCCGAAAGGAGCCCCCTATACGGACGGTCCCGTGAAAACAAAGCTTCCCCTCAAACTCACACCCCTGATCGATGACTGCTGTGACCAGAGGATGTGTTACCGGTGTTGTTAGATCTGTGGAACGACTCATACTTTATCAGTTTGCATCTCTTCTAAGATTCGATCAAGCTCTTGTCTTGTGGAGTAATGAATTACAATTTTTCCCCGTTTTTCGCTCCCTTGAATCTCAATCCGAGTCGACCATTGACGTCCCAGCTCAAGAGACAGATTCGCCAAACGGGTTGCAAGCGCTCCTTTTCCTGGGTCCGTTTTCACAAACTGCTTGGATGGATCAACATGACTTTTCATCGCTTCCACCAAAGCCTCTGTTTCTCGAACACTGAGATGCTTTTCAAGAATTAAAGCTCGAGCTCGAATCCTCATCTCAGGATCCTCAATCCCCAGAAGAGCTTTGCCATGGCCGAAACTCAATACCTTACTTTTTAAGTCATCTTTTATAGTTTCTGGCAATTTCAAAAGACGGAGATAGTTAGCAACAGTTGCACGGTCTTTCCCGACACGATAGGCCACTGATTCCTGCGTTAAAGAAAACTCTTGAATGAGTTGAGCATAAGCCAGTGCTTCATCCATACAGTTGAGATCTTGCCGTTGAATATTCTCAATCAATGCTAATTCGAGACTTTCTTTATCCGTTGAGCGCCGTATAACAATCGGAACCTGTTTCAACCCAGCCATTTTAGCCGCTCTCAGTCGCCTTTCCCCAGCAATGAGCTCATAACCTGCCTTAGAACTCTTGCGAACCACGAGGGGTTGGATGAGCCCACTGGTTTCAATGGACTGTGCAAGCTCTTGGAGAGCACTTTCATCAAATTCTTTGCGAGGTTGAAAGCAATTAGCCTGAATGTCATCCACCGAAGCCATACTAATCCCAAGATGGCGATCTCGGCTTGCCCCTTCTTGTGGAGACGAGGCTCCAACCGAGCTCCCTGCTAACAAGGCTCCTGGAGCTACCGCTGAACTAGCGGAAGGAAGCAACGAAGCTAAACCCTTTCCTAAAGCTGGTTTTTGAGCCACAAATTCCTCCAAAACGTTCCATCTAAAAAATTAAAGTAAATTTCTTAACCTATCCCTATGAATGACCGACCCAACCCTCTGACCGCACGGGTTGCTTTCCCAACGAAGTCCGCTGGGACTCAGCCAAGAGCAACTGATCCTGATTTCGAGCAAGAACTTCCTTAGCTAGGTTCAAGTAAGCCAAACAGCCTTTTGAATCAATATCGTATAAAACAATGGGCTTTCCGAAACTGGAACACTCACTCAGTCGAACATTTCTTGGAACAACAGTCTTAAAAACCTTTTCCTGAAAATGAGTTCGAACTTCTTTTACAACTTCATTGGCTAGGTTGTTTCGACTATCGTACATAGTCAAGACAATTCCTTCTTCTTTCAAATCTGGATTCAGATTCTGGCGAATCAGAGAAACCGTGTGTAAAAGCTGAGTCAGCCCCTCCAATGCAAAATACTCACACTGTAAGGGAACTAAAAAAGAATGTGCTGCTGTCAAAGCATTAATCGTCAATAAACCCAGTGAAGGTGGACAATCAATCAGTATAAAATCATACTCCCTTTGAATTTCTGATAGAGCAGCCTTCAGCTTACCTTCTCTTGCAAAGGCTCCTACCAGTTCAATCTCTGCTCCTGCAAGATCGCTGGTTGCAGGAGCTACAAATAAACAATCCATCTCGGTTGGCTGAATGACATCTGCAACTTGAGTTTGACCAATCAACGCCTGGTAAATAGTTCCTCGACTTCCGATCTGGGATCGATCAATTCCAAAAGCAGAACTCGCATTTCCTTGAGGATCAAAATCTAAAACGAGCGTTTTTTTTTCAGCAATAGCAAGAGAAGCAGCAAGATTCACGGTAGTCGTGGTCTTCCCCACTCCCCCCTTTTGATTCGCAATAGCAATAATTTTACCCATGAATGCTCCTTCAGTAGATTTCTAGGGATGCCAACTCGACATCCCTAGAAAATGACGGCGGTGGTTGGTGTGGATAATCTTTCAGTTTTTTCAAATTTTTTATTTGCAAGCTGCAAACATCGGCTTCTTAGGCTAGTCGTGAATTTTAAAAGTAGCAAGAAAATTCAAAACTATTCTGTTCTAGGTATGAATTGATGTTCCACGTGGAACATCTAAAAATCTCAAGAGGTCCGCGCGAGTTTTAAAAAAATCCTCTCCTTCAGATCTCCCTGAGGCCCGGTCAAGTAAGATTTTTGGTCCTGCACCACCAGCTCTTTAGCCCATCTTCCCTTTTGAAAACTTTCCCACTCCTGCTTCCAAGCAGGTCCTTTGAACAAAATAAGATTGTTCCACGTGGAACATTTTCGAATCAGGGGATAAATCCTGTCTAACGACCCCACAGCCCGAACGACAACACAATTCACCCGATGATCTTTTAAAAAATTTTCTGCGCGCCCTGAATAAACTTGAACCTGCTCCTGAAGTTCAAGCTGCACTACAGCTCGAGCAAGGTAATCCGCTTTCCTCTTTTCGGATTCAGCAAGTACCCACTTCCCAGAGGAAATTAAAGCAGCTAAAATCCCTGGTACACCGACTCCAGATCCCAAATCCAAAGAAGGGTATTGCAAACGATTCCATTTCAAAAGCTCTAAAACATCCTCAACATGGCCATGAAAAAAAAGAGAAGGAGTCAGCAATCGTGTGAGATTTTGGCGCTCGTTTTCTGCTTGAATGATTCCATAAAATTCCAAAATTTTCTCTACTGACTCCTGAGAAAGAGCGAAAGGGTGTTGGGCAAGCAGCTGTCTGAGCTCCATAACCTTCACTTCATCCCTGTTCATCATTTTTTGTCTCAGTTTTTGTCTCAGTTTTTAAGCTGTTTGATCGCATTTTTAGATAAATCAACAAGTGAGCAACCGCTGCAGGAGTCATTCCCGCCATTCGTGAAGCCTGGCCTAAAGTTTCAGGTCGAGTCAAACTCAGTCTGCTCTTAATTTCATTAGAAAGACCAGGAATTTGATTAAAATCTAAATAGGAAGGGATCTTCAAAGCCTCACTTTTCCTGACGCCCTCTAAAAGATCAAAATCTCTTTGAATATATCCTTGATACTTGATCTGGATTTCTACTTGCTCGCGGACATCCGAGGCCACAGTTTCTCCATCAAAACCAAATTCACAAAGAGTCGACCAGTTCACCTCAGGTCGCCTCAAAAAGACCTCGCCACCCACGCGGTCTTTTAATCGGTTCAACCCTTTTTGAGACAGCCATTGATTCACTTCGGAATTAGGCATCACATAAAACTGAGACAACTTGCCTTTCCAATATTCAATGGCCTCTTTTCGCTTCATAAATTGTTTAAAACACTCATCTGAAAGCAGTCCTACTCGATGACCGGTCTCACTTAACCTGAGATCTGCATTATCCTCTCGCAGCAAAAGCCGGTACTCTGCTCGAGAGGTGAACATTCGGTAAGGTTCATCAGCCCCCTTCAAAACCAGGTCATCCGCCAACACCCCCATATATCCATCGGCTCGTGAGAAAACGAGAGGTTCTTGCCCATGCACTTGCAAAGCAGCATTCATCCCAGCAATCAAACCTTGCGCTGCAGCTTCTTCGTATCCAGAAGTTCCGTTGATCTGCCCACCCAAAAAAAGGCCTATGACATCCTTGGACTCAAAAGTAGCTTTGAGCTGACGAGCATCAATGCAATCATATTCAACGGCATAACCGTAGCGGATAAACTGACTTTCCTCAAGCCCTGCAATTGAGCGGACAAATTGTTCTTGCACATTTCTTGGAAGGCTCGTAGAAATCCCATTCACATAAATTTCATCTGTCTCAAGCCCTTCAGGCTCAAGAAAAATCTGATGCCTTTCGCGATGTCCAAACCGCTTGACCTTATCCTCAATCGAAGGACAGTAACGAGGCCCCACCCCTTGAATCACACCTGTAAAAAGAGGGGATTTTGAAAAATTCTCCTCAATCAACTCATGAGTTCGTGAATTGGTATAAGTAATATGACAAGAAACTTGAGGCAATACGGGAAATCGGTCCGGTTTTAAGTAAAACGAAAATGGAACAGGCTCAGAATCTCCAGGCTGGGCTTCAAGCTTACTAAAATCAATACTCTTTCGGTGCAATCGAGGAGGAGTCCCTGTCTTTAAACGACTCAAACGAAACCCGAGCTGTTCCAAACTTGCACTCAGACCTACGGAAGCCTGATCCCCTAACCTTCCTCCCTCTTGCTGCTCAAGTCCGACAAACATCCGGCCTCTGAGAAAAGTTCCCGTAGTCACCACGACAGCTTGAGCTTTCAAACTGCTTCCATCAGCAAGAACGACACCTTCAATGCTCTTACCACAAGACTCAAGCTGGATGACTTCCCCTGAGATCAAAGTGAGTCGAGGGACTTGAGCCAACTGCTCTTGCATACGGATCGAATACAAGTGCTTATCACACTGAGCTCGAGAAGATCTTACTGCGGGACCTTTACTCGCATTCAAGCGTCGGTACTGAATGGCTGTCAGATCGGTGTTCCTCCCCATGAGGCCTCCCAGAGCATCGATCTCTTTGACCAGTTGCCCTTTTGCAAGACCCCCAATCGCAGGATTACAAGACATGACTCCAATCCGTTTTAAGTCAAGAGAAATCAGAGCGGTATTACAACCCATCTGAGCAGATGCATGAGCAGCTTCACAACCTGCATGTCCACCGCCAATCACAATCACATCAAAATTTTTCATGGTTCAAGCCTGTCCACTAACACTGATTGTCACACCTCGTCAACAAGAGGCACTGAAACTGTTTATTCCAGATTATTTTGATCAAAATATTTTTCTCAAGTCAAGATTCTGTCAGACCGAAATCTTTTAGTAGATAGAAAAAATCAACTAATGAGCCGATGAAAGTGAGACCAATGAACCTCTCTAAAAAAAGAAAAAAATCCCTGTGGTTCCTTGGACTACGATTGATCTCTGCAATTCTCCTGACTTCAATCCTAGGGCCTGGCTGCTCCATTCCCAAATTCAATGACCATTCCAGCGAATCCGAAGCCTCTTCTTCAGAAACGAGTCTAGAAACAAGTACAGATGGATCAGGTTTTCGAAGTACGGCAATCGCTGTCCCAGTAGCAACGGAAGCGGAGGTTGCAACAGACCTCGCTGAATTAGGTTTAAAGCAAGAAACTGCAGAAGCTATTGGCTATAAATTGACGCCACATTCAAGCTCAAACAACGTTACAAAAACAGAATCTCATACGGCCACTCAAGCCTCATCGAATGGCACCCTATCTAAAAAACACGGAAAAAAGGGTAAACACTCTGCATCGACTGGAAAAATGAGTTACTCGGTCCAAAGTGGAGACACTTTGATGAAAATTTCATTTAAAGCTTTTGGAGATCCGTTTCGATGGCATGAAATCTACAAAGCCAATCATGGTAAGATTCACAACCCCAACGCCTTATCCAAAGGAACTCTCTTGACACTTGCAACCTCTGAGTTCGCAATGATTACAAAAAATGGTCATCCTTATTCGATTCAACGAAAAGACACTTTATCAAAAATTTCTCATCACCTTTATGGGATCACTTCAAAGTGGCGAAAACTTTGGAAAAATAATCCAGAGCTGATTCATAATCCCAACCAAATTTTTGCAGGATTTACGCTTTATTACCTAAAATAGTGGCTGACTTAAGGCTGCCGGGGCATCCCATTGGCAGTTAAGGGTAACTTCTTAGCAATCTGAAGCCTCGCTTGAGTAGATAAAAGAACACTTCGAGCTAAAGATACTGCCTCTGCAACCTGCAGTTCCATAGAGACTTCACTAGAAGCTTCACCCGTTTCGAGCTTGAAAAAACTTTTTTGTTTTTCATGAACCTCTTGAACCAATTTTCCTGCATGACGAACCATTCCATACAATTTATTGTAAAATATATTTTCTTCTAACCATTCTGGAGTCCATTGCTCAAAAGAGGCATCCAATTTTTTTTCTAAACTGCTCCATCTCTGATCAAACAGGGACCAAGCAGCTTTTTGCTGAGATTTTTTGATCTCGCCTGGCTCTACGAGCTTTTGAAACTCAAAAGTCAGTTGACTCAGCTGATCCTCCAGAGTAGCAATACACTGACTCAGCTCTAAAAGCTCAAGTCTAGCTTTTTCAGCAAGAACTTCATGGTAGTGCTTTAATTTTTGGTCATAATCAAAATCTTTCACTCCCCCTAAAAAATAAGTCTTCTGGGAAAATATCCGAACAGGAAAGGGTATAGCTGGCCCGGACGAAAGAGAAAGAACAGGAAGCTTCTGCAATAAAGCATGGACCTGCTCAGGCTCCTGAGCAGAGTGAGTCACAAAGACCCGATACTCGCCTAAAGGCAAGGGCTTACCTTTAACAGAGTGAAATGGTAGACTTTTACCTAAGCCTCTTTGAGCCACCACCGTTGTAACCTCTGAAACCCTGTACTTTTCAAGCAAGGTCTCTGAAACCCCTTCGATATAAATATCAAAGCGTGCTCCATCTGGGAGATTCGTCCCCACCACAAAATAAGGCGCTTGGCTATTGGGCTTAATCACCCCTAATGCAACACTGGGAAGGCTATCCAAGGAAGACCCCCGAACCACCTCTTTTAACTCTCTTCTCTCCTGATCAGACAACCCCTCAAAACTCATCAAGCCTAAAACCTTGCGTTGCTCTAAAAACTGACGAACACTCCCTCTAAGCTGCCAAACAAAAACAACTCCTAACAAACTTAAGAGAAGAGCTTGTAAAAAAAGACGCTTGAAACGACGCTGATTCTTTTTTTCACTCCCCGGGCGCTTCTCCTCAAAAGAAGCCCGACTCTCTTGAGGGTGAAGAATTAAGTCAGTGGACACCGAACCTGAATCAACCCCTTCTCTCTTTTTTTCTTCAGATGGAGCGTTTAACAGCTCTTTAAAGGCCTTAACGTCCTTCATTTTTTTCCAATCAAACATCTCTTCTGACCAGACGTAATCATCCTCCCGCAGAATCTCTGCATCCAATTTCGACTCAATCTCAAAAAACGAAAATGGCCCCTCATGTTCTTCCTCTAAAAGAACATACCACTTTTTAAACTCACTCTCTGGAATTCTTTTATCACTTAATTTAGTATTCATAAATTATGTTAAATTAATAAAAAATAATTAATTCTAATTTTATATTTTATACGGAAATAAATTATATTAAATAGGAAAAAAATACCTGTTGCAAGTATTTAAGTTAATGACAATATCTAATACATGGATAAAGATCTTCAAGAACTTGAACAGGCTTTGAAAATTCTTGAAAACGGAGGCAGTCAAAAACAAATTTATCAGGAGTTTGATGATCTGAGAAAATCTTTTTCAGATATTGAGTCCATCGCAAGATTTAATCCATTTAATTCTGAACAGAGTTCTTCGCCATCATTTTCTCATTTAGTTCATCAAACAAACACGACTCAAGCGGATCTTCAAAATTTGCAAAGCCAACTGGTCAATCTGAAGAATCAAAGTTCAGAATTTGAACAAAAAACAGAAATACTCCTTCGAAGAGAAAAAGAATTAATTCAAAACCTGGTTCGCTTAGGTGAAAATCAATCTCATTTAAGTAATGAAAACAAAATTTTAAAAAAAGAGCTCTTTACTTGTAAAAGAAAATTAGAAGAAACTTTTTCTCGCCTAGAGCTGGAAATGACAAAAAACAAAGAATCAACATCGAATCGAGAAAAAGCAAGTTTCCTAACAAGAGAGGCTTTCAGTAAAATCAACGCTCAAAAAGAAACTGCACAAGCAGAACTCACAAAACTCAAAGAAGAAACACAAACAAAAATTAAAAAAGCCAGAATAGAAATCCAGAAACTTTCAGAACACATCACCCAACGAGATTCTCGACTCGGCCAACTTCAAAACGAACTCCATCATGCATTAAGTAAACTCAAAGAAACTGATTCAAAACTAGAAAAAGCAGACAATGAAAAAATAGCTTATAAAACTCAAATCACACTTTTACAAACTCAACTCGATGAGCAAAGCAAAAAAAGCCATATTGCTCTTTCAAAAGAAAAAGAAATCAATCAAGCAGCACGTCAAGAAATATCACGTCAAGAACTCGTCATCCGAAAGAAAACTCAGGAACATTTTGCTGCAGAACAGGACCGCGAACATTTAGCTGAAATCACCACTCGCTGCAACCGATTAGAGTCAATAATCACTTGTCATCTTCAAGATATTGAAACCTTAAGAAAAATGAATCGATCCTTAACAGCAATGCTAGGCATACAACAAAACACAACCCCAAGCGAACTCACACTTTCGCACTCCCCGATAGAGCCCCTCCCTATTGCTCTACCAAAAATTCCGACGGCATAGCCCCCCCTCTTTAAAAATTATTAAACTTAGTGAGCATCAATCACGATAAGACTCATGATGAAAAAATGGCTTTTCTTATCAATCGCGGCATTATTTTTTTCTAACTGTTCTTCACAAATGAAAGTAAAGAGCGATCCCGTACAGGCAGATATTTTTGTCCTAGACTCAAAAACAGGAGAAAAAAAACCCTTAGGCAAAACCCCCTTGGAGCTACCTGCACTGACTGTTAAGGAAACCGCTGGAGATTCTCTTTCTTCAGGAGAATACTTTACTTTACTTGTTGAAAAACAGGGTTATGTTTCAGAAAAATTGCTCGTTCCAAGTACCCACTTTGGAACACTGGTCACATCTATTGACGTCAAGCTCAAGCAAGGCAATGCCCCTAAAGAAGAGAGGCTAGCTAAAGACATCCTCGATCGTCTTTTCTTAGCTCAAAACCTAGCTCAAAACCGGGAGTATGAACGAGCTCAACTTGAGCTTGATAAAATTCTGACGGATAGCCCTCAATTTGCAAGAGCTCTTTCGATGAGAGCCTCAATTTACTACATTCAAAAAAATTATCAGGACAGTCTCAAGTGGTATCAGAAAGCTCTGGATGCAGACCCCCAAATGCAAGAAGCCATTCGAATGACGGCTAAAATCCATACACTGCTGAATGACGGAAAAACGACTCCCCACAAGTCACCCCCCCCTCAAGGTAAACCTTAAATGACCGGGGCAAAACTTTTAAGCAAATTTATCATCTTGCTTCTCTTGCTCATTGCTTCTGTAGCTGCTGCCAACCCGTCTCCACCCCAAGCTGAAGCAGAAATTCAGAGCAAAAATTCATCCACCTCTTTACATCCAGAGCTTCTAGGAGCAAAAACACTGCTCGAAGATCTCCTAGCACGTCGTTATTCTCAGGAGCTTGCATCTCAAATCGATCGTCAAGCTTTTTCACTTTCAGCACAACTAGAGCTCAAAGAAATGGCTAAAGAGGCTAATGATCTAGGACTCGATGATGATTCCCCAGCCGATCTTTTCTTAGGAAACCTTGACCCAGAAAGCTTGCTGAAAAAATATCCTTTATTAGATGGAGCCTCCTCAACCCAAGGCTTTCTTAAAAATTATCGGATTCAATCAGTCTATATCTCTGTAGGACTCAAGGAAAACTTAACTCCTGAAACCAAGGCTCAGGTTGAAAAATGGTTGCATCAACGACTGAATCTTGAGTTTGCAAATAACGGAAAAGGGACTGTCTCCTTTATTCGAGAAGAATCAGCTAAACCCATGATTCATCCAAAAACCTTTCTTGAGTGGTTGAGTCAGTATCAAACCTTTGCAGGACAGCTCGTTTTGGCATTAGCCATTCTCCTTGGAACACTTCTCTGGAAAGCTCTTTCTTCGAGTGACAAAATCACGCAATCCGGTGATTCCACGTCCCAACCGAGTACGACACAAACCAGTCAGCCAGCAGCCTCAAGTGAGAGCATTCCTGTAGTTCCTCCCCCAACAGAGTCAGATCACTCGACAAAGATTATTCCTGAAGATTTCCCAGGGCTTTCATCAGAAATAAAACAGCTCAACGAAGAAATTCATGGCCTGAGTTTAAAACTCTCAGACTCTGAACAACTCATCCGAACTTGGTGTCAATCAGGAGAAGAAGGTTTACTTAAAATTGCTTGCTTTGCAGAGGTAGCAGGTAAGGAGCTAGGAAAACTATCCATCCCCATTGACCTCCTCCCAAAGGTTTCAGAGGTTTTTCTGAGGATGCCAGAACTGAGTCTCAAAGATAAGCGAAATGCTTTACAAAAAGCTTATTGGGATATCTTAGCCATTCTGAACCTAGGGCCAGAATCACTGCAGCAGCCTTTTAGCTACCTGGGCGGAATGAAAATAAACCTCATCAATCAGGTTTTGATGAATCAAAACCCAAAAATGAAAGCTCTTGTCTCCCTGTATATGCCAACAGACCTGAGAACAAGCTACCTTCAAACCCTCAACTCTGAAACCAAAAAAGCCCTAATTCAATCCACTGCAGAACTCACAGAAGTCTCTGTAGAAGAACTTAACTCCGTAGATACTTTCGTCAAAGGCAAGATCCAACCGGGTACCAGAAAAAACCTTGTATCCCTAGGCCAAGGCTTACAAAAAATCGTCCAATCAATGACAAAAATTGAAGAAATCACTCTTTTACAAAAAATGACAGGCCCTGCCTTTGAAGACTATAAACGATCCATTCCATCCTTAGCCTTTATTGGTTCTTGGAAAGATGAATACCTCAACCTCTTGATTTCTCGAGCAAGCAACGATGAAATTCTAGCTTACCTCCGGGTAAATCCTGAACTCCAAGAAAAAATCTTATCTCTGAGCTCTCCTATGGTGGTTGAAGTTGTTTCAGATGAATTATCCCGCCCTGATACAACTCAGAACAAAGATAAGAATGCCTTACTGTCTACTTTCACAAAAAGAATTGAGCAATTAGTTAAAAATAAAGAAATCGATTTAGAGCAAGCTTTCGAAAACCCAAACTCCAACTTGCCTTCTTCTAAAAAAGAAACCGAAGAGTCCGATGACCTTAAACAAGCAGCGTAAGACGCAACCCTTTGACCCAATCTCGTCTTCCTGGCTCTTATGGACTCTCAGTGTGTTTTTTTCTTACTCGATCACTGCAGGAGCCAGTGACCTGCGACTGGGTGTTTCTTTGGGTTACGGGGGAGCAGGAGTATCAGGAACCTCCATCATTGATACAATCTCAGTTCCTGTGACTCGGAGTGAAGGCCCAGGCACCTTTTCACTCTCTGCTGACACTCTTTTGTCGGATGATTTTTCCTTAGGATTTGAACACCTAAGAGGATTAAGACTCGGCCCTTTCTCAAGCCAAGTGACTTTTACCGGCTTAGAAGGGCGTTGGCACTTTCAAACTCCAGCCCCTAGTGTTTCCAGAGCATCCTTGGACAAAAGCCTTATTTTAGTTCGACGATTTTCTCCTTTTATAGGCTTTGGACTAGGTATAGCCAGTGCTGATGTCACCCGTTCTGAGGACGCCGTACCCGAAGTTACTGGATCAGGCCTTTATTTTGGCTATCGAATGGGGGCAGAGTACCCCCTCAAGCCTGGCTTAGGCCTACGACCCGAAGTCATTTTTATGACAACCCTGATGTCTCCCAACACGGTCAATCTCTTTTCAATTCAATGCGGATTTTATTTTTATCCCTAAAGATCAAAGATCTTATTGTCGAGAAGATAAAAAATGACAGTTATGAATCAATGTTTACCTAAAAAACAAACTCCAGATGCCCCAGACACCAACAGAAACACTCAGCCTAAAGTTCTGGTCCAAACCCATCCTCGAGTGGATCATAGCCTAGGACAATCTGAAAACCCCGAACTTCTTCGCCTACGAGACAAAACACAACGTCTTGAGTCTGAATGTATTCTTTTAAAAAAATCAGCTCTTGAACGTCAAAATGATCTTAAACTATTTCAAGAAATTGATCGAAAACTCGGGGAACGTTGCTTACTTCAGGAAAAAGAAATCTTTAAACTTTCCACTCGATACAATGAACTGCGAAATTATCTGATTACCTTTAAGAACCAAAACTTAGAATTAGAAAAAAAAGTCAAAACACTCAGAGAGAATGAATTAGACCTCTCAAAACAACTTCTAAATAGCGAAAAAAACCAAGAGTCTTTAAAATACAAGCACTTCGTAGTTTGCACAGAATTGACCCAATCCCAAGAAAACCTCAACCAAAAAGCGATCAAAATCGAAGGGGAAGAGAAAAAAACAAAAAAATTAGAAGAGTCATTCCAAGAACAAAAACGCCAACTTCAATCGAAGTCAAACCAACTCCTTCAAACACAAGAGCAGCTAAAAAATGCATGCCATGAAAACGAGAAGTCAAAATTAGAATACTCTAAAACAATGAACGACGTCATTGAACAGCTTAAAAAGTCAGAAGAAACTATTTCTGAACTTGATAAACAAATCATCCATCAAAAAAACATCCTTGCACAATTCCAATCAGAACAAAAAGCAATTGAATCCAAAAACTCAACTTTAACTCATCGGATCAACGAACTGACTCAAAAATCAACTCAAAGCATACAAAATTTAACAGAAAAAAATTCCAACCAAGAAAGACTGATCCAAAAACTCCGCCTAGAGATAGAAAAAAATAAGACAGAAACTAATCTCTTTGAAAAAAATTCTAATGAATTATTACAAAAAGCAGTGAGTACCATTCAAGAATTTCAAGAAAAAAACAAAGAAAGCCAAAACCAGATCGATCAACTGAGCCAAGAAATCCAATCGCATCAAGCTGCTTATTCAAAGCTATCTCAAGATTCTTCAAAAAATCTAAAAATTGCAGAAAAACAAATTCAAGATCTTCAGGGAAAAACCAAAGAAAATGAGGAGCAGATTCATCTCCTTCTTACCGAAAACCAGGAGATAAAAGATGAGAATTCTAAAATAAGTCTAGAATTTTCAAAGAAAATCCAAACATCAACACTCACGATTCATGAACTTAACCTGAACTTAGAATCCCGAGAAATTCGAACCCATCAACTCATTGAAGAAAATACTTCAATCAGAAATGACTACAAATGGCTGACTGAAGATTCCTCTAAGAAACTAGAAACTTCATCTCAGCTCATCCAAAAACTTCAGCAACAACTTCAACAACAACTTGAAGAAAAACAAAGTCATGTGGATCAACTCAATCAAGAAATTAAATCAAATCAAACTGAATACTTAAGATACTCTCAAGATACCTCAGAAAAACTACTTGCATCAGAAAACACCCATCACATCCTCCAACAAAAAATTCAAGATCTTCAAACCGAAAAACAAGAAGTGACTCAAAAACTCTCCAAACAGCTACAAATCGCCAACGTTTCTATCGAGGGACTGAGTTCAAAACTAGAAAATCAAACCTCTAAAATTCAACAATTACAATTAACCACGAATCAAAACTCAACACAACTAGCAGAAAAAACAAAAAAACTGGAACAAACTGAAAAAGAAAAAACCATACTTCTCACTGAAAAACAAAACCTAGAAGAACATTTTAAAGAAGTAAGCTCACGTTGTGAACGTTTAGAGACAATCCTCCTTCAGCAAACACATGATATGAACAATCTCAGAGAAATGAACCGTTCACTCAACTCAGTTTTAGGCACCACTCAAGATAAAAAAATGATCAACCTCGAAAATGAGAGCACAGATCCCTTTAACGATATAAATTTAATCAGTTCAACTAAGCTATTAGAGAACCAAACGACTTAAGAGGATTTTATGAGTACAGCTGTTATAGAAAAAGAGAAAATTTTTCTAAATACTAAGACTCAGACAACTGAGCCAAAAATGGATGACGAGAGCGATATCTCCTATGACACAGACTCTTGGCAATCGCTCATGCAAGCAAAAACAAGAGAGTTTCATGCTATCTCTGAAGCAGAGAATGAAAAAAAGAAATCTCTTTATCTTCAAGAAAAAATAAAAAAACTTGAATCCGACTGTGCTCTTCTCAGAAATGCAACACAAAACCGACAGAATGATATTATTATTCTTCAAGAAATTGAACAAAACCTAGAAAAGCGCTGCTCAAGACAAGAAACTGAAATTCAAAAACTGATCAACCAATATTCTCACCTTGAAGCTCAACTCAAAGAAAGAGAAGAATTTTATTTAAAACAAATAAAAACAATGGAAACAAAATGTCAGGAGGCCCAACAGTTACTTGAGACCACAAACGAAACAAAAACCCAACAAGAAGCTACATCAAAAGAGATGGAAGAACTCAGGAAAAGCCTTGAAACACAATCCACTGAGCTTGAAACCCGCGAAAAGCTCGTAAACTCAAAATCTACACAACTGAATCGACAAGAAGAGAAATTAAGGCGTTATTCAATCACCTTGAATCAATCGAAAATTCAACTCAAAGAATTGTCGATTCAATTAGCAAAAGAAATTGAGAACGCTCAAACTCTTCATCCGCTGAAGGACTACCTGAGCATCACTGAGTTTGAGCTATCCAATCTAGAAGCACAGCTCATCAAAACTCCGACCTCTTCCCCTGAACGACCGACACTCGAGTCTTATGCAACACAAATGATAGACCAACGTAACTTTCTCAGGTCTCTTCTTGACAACTCTGAAAAACAGCTTCAACTTCAAGCTTCTACCTTGGAAAAAATCACTCACCCGGAGAAACTGGTATCTTGTCCGCCCCCCCCACCATTTTCGAAGAAGATTTCATCAACCTAATTAAAACACGTCGATTCAAATCTCGGTTCTTTGGAATGGGATTGCCTGTAGAATCTCGGTTCTGAACCAATGGTCTAGACTCCCCATACCCAATTGCGGTGAGATGTTCCTTTGTAAAACCATTCCTCTCAAAAACATCCAAGACCCGGCAAGCTCGGATACTGGAAAGCTCCCAGTTCGTTTTATATTGAAAGCTATGCCCAATAGGAACATCATCCGTATACCCTTGAATATAAACTTCAAACGTTTTCCCCTGGCCTTGAATCACAGGTATAATCTTATCTAAGAGTTCTTTACCTTGCTCCCTAAGTTCAACTGATCCGGTATCAAAAAAAACATTCCCTCGAAAAGAAATTTGAACAGCTCCTTCGGTCTGCTTGATCACATAGGCATCTCCAAGACCTAGCTTATCTAATTCTTTTTTAATTTCTTCAGATAAATCGCTAAACGGAGCCCGATACACTCCACCAAACTCTTGGCTAGCGATTTTCTTAATCGCTTCAAATTTTTCTTCATCCACTTTTGAAAAACTAAGGAGAATCACAAAAAATCCAACGAGCAAAGTCATCATGTCAGCATAAGAAACGAGCCAATTGCCTTCCCCCCCTTCTTCCACATGTTGTTTAGCTGTTTCAATTTCTGCAAAGACTGATTCGCCTGAGTGAGCGGGCCCTTCACCCATGCCTTGAGTCATGCTTTGGAGTTCCCCATTTTAAGACGTTCGTCTGGCATCAAATAGCTTTTCAGATGTTCTTCAACAATTCGGGGATGCTCTTTCCGAGAAATCAACCTCATCCCGTCAATCACAATAGCCCGAATGGTTTCATCTTCACGATTTAAGACAGCTAAGTTTTCAGAGATAGGGATAAAAACGAGATTTGCTAAAACAATCCCATAAAACGTGGCTACCAGACCAATAGCCATAGCAGGACCCAGCATTTTTTGGGCATCATTGCCACCTAGGTTTTGCAAAAGTGAGATCATCCCTAAAGTTGTGCCCATCAAACCAAAAGCAGGTGGAAACTTAGCAATGGTCCTAAAGACTGAAACATCGTAATCATACCGTTTCGTATAAGTAGCGGCTCTCTTGAGTAAAATAGTATCTAAAGCTTCCTGAGGAATTCCTCCCTGAACAATGAGACTCACTGCATCTCTTAAAAAAGGAGTCTGAAGCGAGTTGAGCTTATTTTTCATATAATTAGGATTCTCACGAGTGCCTTTAGCTAGGTCAACCACCTCAAAGATGACAGATTCAAACCGAGTGATGTAGTTTCCAAAAAATTTCTTAATCAGAGCCCGAGTCACCCCAATATAAAATCTCAACGGAAAACAAATTAAGCCTGCCGCTGCAGTTCCTCCAAATACAATCAAAATTCCATGCGGATCTAAAAACACCCGAGCAGACTTAGATGAAGTCAAGATGGCACCCACTAAAACCACTAACCCTGAAAGAACACCAAAAAGTGAAGATAGATTCATATGAGTATCAATTATATGAATAGATCAGCTCAATGTAAATCGTTAACTCAGAGTGTGTATCCGTCAAAGGTTCGACAGAAGAACGCTGTTTAGGCTGATAGCGAAGTGTCTAAAAATTAAACAGTTCTTCAACAGTCCAATCAATCTTTTTTAAAAAATAGTTGATTTTTATTCATTACTTATAATACATAAAAACTCATTTAAACCACAGGCATAAAGATTGCTTAATGTCACCGTATACCCACTCTGGGCAATTCAGCACAGGGGGGGGGGGTATAAGTAACGAATAAACCGATTTAGGAGTTTAAGTAGTATGAAAAAATTAAATATCATTGCAGTCCTTGGACTGATTTCACTTGCAGCTGCTTGTGGAAAAGCGAAAAATGTTGAAGAAGCTGCATCAGGCGGAGCACCAGCAGTATCTCTGAATGGGAGTTGGCAATTGGTCGATAGATACTGCGGTTCAGTTAATGACAAACCAGCCCCAACCTCAACTATCTCTATTAGCATTAATGATAGTTCACAAACAATGATTTTCACAACCCCAAAGATAAGCTGTGTTCGGACTTTTTCTAAAAATATTTCGAATAATACAATCAATTTTAGCTCTTTTGGAACAAGTATCTGTACAAATTCTAGCGGGACTGTAGCTACACCCGCAGGTAAAAGACTAAATGATGCTTTTGAACTCTCTTATTCTTTCGTTCTGAGCGATGACCAAGAGACCTTAACCTTAAATAGTGTTGGAGCATCAGACGATCTTTTTTGTATACCAGGAACAGCGATTAGCTCCATCCTCACTTTCAACAAAATATAATCATTCAATATTCAGCTTTTTTAAAAAACGACTCTGAAACAAACCCAGGGGAGAAAGGTGAACTCACTTTTCTCCCCTGGGTTTATAAGATATCCATAGACGCTTAAGTAGTATGAAAAAATTAAATATTATTACAGTCCTTGGGCTGATTTCACTTGCAGCTGCTTGTGGAAAAGCGAAAAACAATGAAAAAGCTGCATCTGTTGCCACCGTAATATCTCTAAATGGTAAATGGGAATTGGAGGACATATTTTGTAATGGAGCTCCAAGCTCAATGCCTGAAACCATTACATACAGTTTTAAGAATAACTCAGGAGTTTACTTTCAAACATGTATAGGAGAGAAATATTTCAGAGACTTTTCAACAACAATCTGTCAAGTTAAAGTGAATATCATCATGTCTTCTCCGCCAACTTATACATTCCCTGAGATCATTTACAACCTCAGCATATAAAAAACTACTCTATCCCTTACTCTTTTGTCATCAGTAATGACAACAAAACATTGACACTAACCAGCGATCCAGGAACAGACGATCTATCCTGCACAGGGCCAAAAACGAGCGTGTTAGTTTTTAAAAAAATGGAGTAACTCTTTTTCAACAAATCCAAATTAAGAAAAAGAAAAGTGAACTCGCTTTTTTCCCTTTTGATTTTGTAATATCTGAGCTTCAGCATACCTCTGAACTTTAGCTTGACACGGAATCCTGTTCTGTAAAATAATTAAGAAACAATATTTTTATTTACTTATTTTCCATGGATAGAAAGTAAGCGAATAAAAGTAAGTTAAGCATTTCACTACTCTCTCAATGTTCTCAAGGAGGAGACTCATGGGGTTCAATTTCAAGCGCTATCTTCTATTTTCGCCAGTGCTGATGGGTATTCTTCTGATTTACCCTTCTTTTTCAAATGCTTCACTTGTCATTTTTCCAACACGAATAGAGTTATCAGATCAACAAAAAACGAATCAGCTTGAGATTTTTCATCAAGAAAGCACAACAGCTACTTACACCATTAAAGCCGTTTTTTACAGAATGGACCCTAATGGTGCAATGACTGAAGTGCCAAACCCCAGCCCGAAGGATCGATCTGCTGCTCCATTTCTTCATTTTTCTCCTCATTCAGTAACACTCAAGCCCAATGAAAAACAAATGCTCCGCGTGATGCTCACAGCCCCTAGAAACCTGCCTCCTGGAGAATACCGTGCTCATCTTAGGTTTTTACCTAAAACAGAGATGACCAACCTGGATCAAGACCAAATCAAAGAAAAGTCGGATGAGCTTAAAAAAGAAAAAAAAATAGCGTCAAAGATCAATGTTGTTTTTCAAGTAGCAGTCCCAGCCTACTTTAGACATGGAAACTTAACTTCAAATGTTAAATTAAGTACTGCGAAGCTCTTCAAAAAATCGGATGAAGGCTTATTCGCAAAATTCAAAGTGATCAACCGAGGAAACACACTCGCTCGTGGTGATTTTCATGTTTTTTTCTTACAAAAAAATAAGGACCCAATTGAAATTGGTCAAATCTTAAGCTGGGCAAGCTATCTTCCAGAAAGAGAAGCAGAGATTCCTCTAACTCAACTTCCTAAAGATCTAAAACTAAAAAATGGAAAAATCAAAGTTGAGTTAAACGAAGTACAAGAACTAGGGGGTTCAAAAATTGCAGAAAAAGAAACATCGATTTAGAAAAAAATAACTTAGACTTAAATATCCAAATTAACTTTCTGCAGTAAGTGCTCAAGGAAATGATTTTTAATTCGTAAAAATTTGGATTTCAATCGGGGAAAATTTTCTTGAGCACTATCTCTCATCCATTGATTGAGAGGAATTGATTGGAGAAAATATCAAAAATATTTTATAGTTTTTTACTATTATTTTTGTTTTTCCCATTTCATACCGCTTACTCTGAAAGCCTTGCAATAACTGATAATTTCTCTCCTGATGCGGAGAGAATTATGGCGCTCATAGTTAAGCAAAAGTTACTCTCCAGTAATTTTATTATTTATCCCTTTTTGAATTCATCTTGGCTTATCCCATTAGGAGATTTTTCAGACAAGCTGGGTTTTGCAATTGATTTATCAACACGTATGGGTCAAGCAGAGGGATTTGTTATTTCACCAGATAGACGGTTTAAACTCGATACTGCCAGTTGTTTAGTCAGTTACAATAATCGGAGTGAAAAATATGACTGCTCTCAAGTTTTTGTCCGGGAAGAAGACATTTATGTTTCCCTGCGACTCCTTAAAAAATGGTTACCCGTAAATATTACTGTGGACTCATTTATGTCGCGGGTGGTGATTGACCCTAGAGAAAAACTTCCTTTTCAAGAAAAAGAAGACCGCGAAAAAAAAGCAGCAGGCTTATTAAATTCTGATTCATCTACAGATGACCCACAATATCCTTTCTATAAAACCCCTAGGACCTGGTTAGATGGATTTTCTATAGATCAGCAAATCAATACTCGGTATTCAAAGTCTGCAAAAGGGGACAGCACCATGACTGGTAATTCTTCCACTCTTGGATCTGGGGAACTGTTTGGGTTTGAAACAACGGGTAGCTTTTACACGAACTTTCCGTCTACTCAAAATACAATAGGGGCTCAACCTACCCACCGAGTTACATTCTCAAGACATGATTTAGACGGAAACCTTTTAGGTCCTGCCCATCTCCAAGAAATCCAACTTTATTCAGTCAACCTCCCTTCATTAGATTTGATTACAAGAAGCAGTACAATCACTGGAGCTTACTTAAGTAGCTATCCCTTACAAAGCTCATCTCAGTTTTCAAGTCAAGATTTTCAGGGAGAACTGCCTCCAGATTGGGAAGTTGAGCTTTATCAAAACGATATTTTTATTGGACGTCAAACATCTAGCTCATCGCACCAATATCGTTTTCAAAAAATCCCTCTCCTCTATGGAGTCAACCGCTTTAAGTTGATTTTTTATGGTCCTCAAGGGCAAAGAAAAATTGTTAATAAAACATACAATATTAATCCAAATATCTCCCAACCGAATCAATCTTACTACCGATTAGGAGTAGGTTCAGAAGACACAGGAACTCCTCGATATTTTTTCCAATATGACCGAGGGCTATTCCGAGGACTTAACTTAACTTTAGGCGCTGCAAAATACACGTATCAGGACATAGAATATCCAGTATTAGGATATTTAAAAGCGCAAGGTTTTTTACAAGCCCTTTATTATTCATTAGGAACAAGTTTTTTAGATAAAAATCATTGGGCCTATCAAGCTCAGACGCAATATCCGATATCTACAGTCATCTTAGGTGCGAGTTACCTCAACTCAAGGCAATTTCAAAGTGAAGCATTACCAGACGGAGCAACCTTAAAGAACAGAACCAGTCTTGACCTCTCTTTCCCAATTCCATTTTTTAGGACCCTTCAAACAAAAACAAATCTCACAAGAACTGAGTTAATCACGGGTGATTTTACAAATTCTGCTCAAAACCAATTGACTACAAACTTATTTGGGATCTTGTTTTTTAATCAGCTTTCTTATTTAATCAACAGTAACAATACGACCTCTGCAAACCTAACAGGGCTAGCTCAGGCTTCAAAGTGGAGTTCTCACTTAAATATTCAACTCGGGATGAACTATGACTCTCAGTCGATCCAAAATGTTCAAGAGTCATTGCTTTATAGAACAAGTGATAAATTTTCCCTGAATTTAACTTTAATGAGATCCTTCCAGTTCAATTCATTTACAGGAACATTTGCATTAAACTACACTCCAAAACCTATTAGACTCAGTGCTACAACGAGTTACTCAACAACAGGGGATTACTCTATTTCTAGCTTAATGAGCTTTAATTTAACTCGGGACCCAGCTCAAGGAAAACTTGATTTATATTCTAATGCATTATCAAGTAGCTCAAGTGTTGCAATTCATGCTTATGAAGTCAAACGTAAACCTTATTCAAAAAAGACGATTAAAAAAGGAGTTGAGAAAGTAAAAATCCGACTGACCGGAGGGAGCTCAGGAGAAGCCACTACTAACAAAAGAGGCTATGCCTTTCTAACTAAGGTACAGCCTAATATGAAAACTTTTGTGAATATTAATACAAGCAAACTAGAAAATACTTTCCTAAGAAGTCCAATCAATGGAGCTAAAGTTTATCCCAGGACTGGGAAAACAACCGTGATTGACCTCCCCTTTTACACGGTTGGAACCATTGAAGGCACTATCTTTACAAAAGATAGAAGCAATGCAGAAAAACCAAAAAGAGGGGTGCATATTATCCTGAAAGACATCACCGGAAAAGTGCTCTCAAAAACAAAAACAAACTCAGATGGTTTTTATTCATTTGAAGAAATAAAGCCTGGTCATTATTTAATCGTTTTAGATCAAAAGTATCTAAAAGAATTTAAAGTTAAACCTATCCCTGAACTCAAGAGGCTAACCATCCCAGAAGAAGGAAGCTTTGAGTCAGGAGCAGATTTTTACTTAAAACCCGCTTAAATCAATTGATTCATTGCTTTACTCTGTCGTAAAATAATATCAGCATGAGTTTATTAATAAAAAATTTATATTTTTTATTAAATTTTTTAACCCCTCTCTGTGTTTTTGCTACAACCCCCTTATCTGTGAGTACAACTCAATCGATGGGGTTTGGAGAAATACTTGCAGGCACTCAGTCTAGCACAGAAGAGCTTCAAAATGGGAATCAGCCTGCAGTGATTCAATACAGTGGTCAGGTAGGCTCCGGAATTTCATTTATTATTCACGACAATGATAATCCTAGCAAATATGATCAGACTACTTTAATCAATGGTTCCAATAAAATGATTGCTTCTCTGAGCTTGACCCGCCCTACTTCGATCGTAAACACAACAAACACATTAGTCATCCACGGAACGATCAGTTCATCGGAAACCCAAAGCAAAGCAGCTGGAGACTATAGTGGCTCTTTTACTGTCATCATTGCTTATCTTTAAGAAAGACTTAAAATTCAACATACTGCTTAAATTTTATGACCTTAAGTCGGTGAGGATGTTCACATTAAGGAAGGGTATTTTTTGCCACACTTGTCGCATCGAGTCAAATCTATTAGTATCAGAACCTGGAGAGTGAGTAATAACTACAAACTCTGCTGAGTAACAAATACGGGTCTCAGTCAATCTATAAACTGAGTGAGGCCTGTGCCTTAAGGAGGCAAATTATGTTAGTCAAAAGTAAGCTGGTTAAAAAATCCGTCATCCCCATGATGGCTTTAGGCTTAATGGTCCTACCCAGTCAGCTCTATGCTGACGGTTCGAGTTCATCAACGGCTGTATTAAATGTACAGGCTAAAATTATTGTTCCCATTCAAGTAGCCATTAGCTCGACATTAGACTTCGGAGAAATTCTGGGTGGGGTTGCCTATAACACCAATGGGGGAGTCAATGCACAAGGTGTGTCATTGGCACCCGTTCAACTGAATGTGACTGGAGAGAATAACCATAGCTTTAGTCTAGGAATGGCAAGCACCACAACAATGAGCAATGGCACTGATACATTCCCAGTTACATTTAAAAATGCTTCGGGTCAGACTTTAGCAGGCAGCTATTCCTTAGTGAGTGGAAGCAAGAGCATTGCTGCTCATGGAAGCATCTCTGCAACGGATACTACAAGCATTTCTGCAGGTGTCTATACTGGGACGGTCACAGTGACTGTTACCTACACCTAATTAAATTGTTTTATAACACTTAAAAAAGATGAAGAGGTGAGGTCTCTTGGATCTTGCCTCTTTTCTTTTTTTTTTAAACTTGGAGCGGGCGAAGGGTCTCGAACCCTCGACCTCGAGCTTGGGAAGCTCGCGCTCTAGCCAACTGAGCTACGCCCGCATTCTAAAGAAGATTTTGAATGGTTTCAACAGCTTCTCGAATTTCTTGATCTCCTTCTAAACCTGCTTCAATTTTTTGGCAAGCATGTAAAATAGTAGTATGATCTTTGCCTCCAAAATAAAGGCCAATCTCTTTAAATCCAATCCCTGTGTACTTTCGAATGAGATACATCGCAATTTGTCGAGGCAAAGCCACTGTGCGAACTCGAGTCACTGACTTGAGTTCTTGAACCTTCAAACGGTAGTGCTTAGCCACTGCACTTTGAATCGACTCGATCGTAAAACAAGATCCCTCCTCCGGGACCAAAGTTTTTAACTCATGCTTGGCCATTTCTAAAGAAATCTCAGCTCCCGTCAAAGAAGACTGGGCCTGAAGACGAATTAAAACCCCTTCAAGCTCACGAACATTGGACTTCACATAAGAGGCTAAGAAAGTAGCAACATCATCCGGAAGATAAATATCGTCTCTTTCTGCCTTCGATTTTAAAATTGCAATTCGTGTCTCAATTTCTGGAGGACTAATATCAGCTACTAAACCCCACTCAAACCGAGTTCTGACTCTTTCCTCAAGACCTTCAATTTCCTTCGGAGGGCGATCACTGCTCACTACAATTTGACGCTTCGAGCTATGAAGCGCATTAAAGGTATGAAAAAATTCTTCTTCACTCGTGTTTTTCCCTGCAATAAACTGAATGTCATCAATCAAAATCATGTCAAAGCTGTCTCGATACTTCGAACGAAACTGAGGCATTCTTCGGTGTTGAAGAGAATCAATAAGTTCATTCACAAATTTTTCAGCAGAAAGATAGGCCACCCTGGCATCTGGGTTGTGTGCAATGAGTCGATTTCCAATCGCATGGAGAAGATGGGTCTTTCCCAACCCAGGAGGACTATAAAGAAACAAAGGGTTATACTGTCTTGCAGGTTGTTCAGCCACTGCCACTGCTGTTGCATGTGCAAACTGATTGCTGGCTCCCACCACAAAACTATCGAAAGTATACCGAGAATCTGGATAATCACTTCCAGATCTTCCTGCAGATAGAGTTTTAGTAGAACTCCCTCGAATCATAGCCGGAGAAACAGAAGAAGACGCCAACACAGGAGGAGATTGAACCTGAGGCTCAAAGAAATTCAGTTTAAGTTCATTCGTGTCTTCCTTCACAGTCAAAGTCAACTCACAGGGGTGCCCAATGATCTGAGATAAGCCCGAAATAATTATTTTATAATAATGCTCCCGAACCCACTGTGCAGAAAAATCATTGGGAGCGGCCAAATTGATTTTGATCGTTTCTTCAGTGGCAATAGCATCCACAAACTCCAGAGGCAAAATCCAAGCCTGGAGCTGATTAGGAACGACGGTCTGCTCAAAAAGACGACAAGATGCTTGCCACAATTCAGGCCACTGACCACTATCAAAATGGATTGAACTTTTCATACCCGATCCTTATCGAATAGCATGAGCCCTTGTTCTTGACAATGCGACTGACGTTGGATATTGTCCTTAAACCCTAATTTTCTGGAGCAAAGTGAATTATGAAAAGAACCTATCAACCTAGCAGAACCAAACGTCGGCGACGTCACGGTTTCCGAGCTCGAATGAAAACAGCGAACGGCCAAAAAGTTCTAAAAAGACGAAGATCCAAGGGGCGCAAACGCCTTACCGTAAAACTAGCAGGTAAGTAAATTACGCAGTCTTTTCAAAGTTCTCAAGCTTTTAATCCTCTTCAAAGACTCCATTATCCGTGGCAGTATCGGCTTTTTTTTAAGAACAGCCAATCTTTTCGTCTTAAAAACGCTACTGTTTATCGAATCTCCAATGCCTGCGGACATGCTCGTCTGGGTATAACTTTAAAAGCTCGAGGATCTTCCATTGAAAGAAATCGGGTGAAACGGCAGATCCGAGAAACATTTCGGGCCCACACTTCCATTTTAGGCAGCTTTGATTATAACGTTGTCATTCCATTCACCCAAAAAATGACCCATTTGTATTCCAAAAAGTTAGCAGAAGACTTAAAAGGGTTTTTTTCATCATGATTTTGATCATAACCCGATTTTTTTTATTTTTTTATCGCTTTCTGATTTCTCCAATACTCCATCTTTTATCAGGAACTCCTTATGGATGCCGTTTTACACCCAGCTGCAGCACTTATGCTTCAGAAGCTATTTCTCTTCATGGACTTTACAAAGGGGGCTTTTTAGCTTTAAAACGAATTTTTCGATGCCACCCTTTTTCAGAAGCTGGCTATGACCCTGTCCCGTGTGCTATTCAGGGTCGATATTTATCAAGCACGCGGAAGGTAAAACATGGACCGTAGAACCATTTTAGCAATGACCTTATGTTTTGTGATTTATTTAGGCTGGCAAAAGCTTTACATCGAGCCCAGACTTCATCCTGAAAGCGTTGGTGCGCTTCCTCTTAAAACACCCAGTCCAGCTAGCTCTCCTCAGACTCAGGGCAACCCGGTACTTCTCTCACAAAATATCTCTCCACAACCTCCTTCAAAACCCCAACAAAAGGGAGAACCCCAGAAAACTTTAGAAGAAATCTCTCTGCTTACTGAAATTGGAACTGTCGTTCTCAATCATGCCGGGCCTTTTTTCCAAAATTGGGTTCTTAAGGACTATAAACTAGGTCTTTCCCCAGAATCCAGTGCCGTTGACCTTCAGTCAGTAACTCATCAAACCCGAGAAATCAGTTTAGCGTTTGATGATCACAACTTTGCGTACCTCAACGAAGTTCAAGGGTCACTCAGTAAAACTCCCTTAGGTGCTCTTTGGGTGTATGAAGATGACCAGGTGAAACTGACACGAGAGTTTAAAACCTCTTTGTCTGTACCTTATGTGGATACAGTCATTCATGCTCAGTTCAAAAAAATTCAACAACCCCGATATGCCTTCTTATCTCTTTCGTCCAGTGCAATTGAAAATGATCCAGAAGCCCAAGATCGACAAATAGTCTACTGGACTCAGCAATCCATTGAACGACTCCTCCTCAAAGATGCGACCGAACTGAAAGAAATCCCCACCCCAGTCAAGTACGTTGGCGCAACCAATCGCTACTTCATCTTAAGTCTCATTGCTCAAAGCCCAATGGAAGCGAAAGGATTAATTCAACCGGTGAGCTCAGGCAAAACCCATGCTAGCCTTGTTTATCCTATCCCAGGGAACTCCCTGACTCTTCCTGTTCGAGTTTATTTTGGTCCAAAAGAACTTGAACTGTTAAGAAGAGTAGAACCCACCTTGGACCATACCGTTGATTTTGGTTGGTTTACCGTTTTTGCCTATCCTCTTCTCAAAACTTTGAGATGGTTCTATCAATTCCTAAAAAACTATGGGCTTGCAATCATCTGTTTGACTCTTTTACTCAAAATATTAACTTATCCTCTGACCTTTAAGAGTATGAAGAGTATGAAAAAAATGGCAGCGCTTCAGCCCCAATTGCAGCGCATCCGGGAAAAGCACAAAGATGATCGAGAAGCTTTAAACCGTGAAATGCTCACGATGATGAAGAGTCATGGCTATAACCCCATGGCAGGCTGTCTTCCGATGTTGATCCAAATGCCCATCTTTTTTGCACTCTACCGAGTGCTGTATAGCTCGATTGAGCTTTACCATGCGCCTTTCGCACTTTGGATTCATGATCTTTCAAATCGGGATCCCTATTATGTGACCCCGATTTTGCTTTCCTTAACTATGTTTGTTCAGCAAAAGTTGACTCCTAATACAGCGACAGATCCAACCCAAGCAAAAATGATGCAACTCATGCCTCTCATTTTTGGAGCATTTATGCTGACTCTACCCTCAGGACTGACGATTTATATGCTCGTCAATGCTTTAGCAAGCATTGTACAACAACTGATCTTAAATAAAAAACTCAATGCCGCTCCTGCGAGATAGCTCAGGCTATTTATCTCAGGATACAATTACTGCTATTGCAACAGAAGTCGGTGGTGCTGTTGCAATTGTACGGACGAGTGGTGATCAAGCTTTTTCAATCTTGCAAGAGGTCTCACTCTCTCGTGGATCTGGTCTGTTAGAGCCTCGTAAAATGGTACTCACCCGTTTATATGATAAAAAAGGTGAGGTATTAGACCACGCTTTGGTTGTCTGCTTTCAAAAGCCAGAAAGTTATACTGGAGAGGATTTAGTGGAATACCATGTTCATGGAAGTCGATTGATCTGTCATCTTCTTCTGGAACGACTCATTGAACTTGGAGCCCGCCAAGCACTTCCAGGAGAGTTTAGTTTGAGAGGGGTGAGAAATGGAAAAATGACGCTCTTTCAAGCTCAAGCCGTTGCTGATTTAGTCTGTGCAACGAACCGAAATGCAACAGCTTTGGCATTAGAAAAAATGTCGGGTCAAGAAAATCCTCTTCTTTCAAAGCTAGGAACTGAACTCAGAACCTTAGCTGTCTTAGGTGAAGTAGGAATCGACTTTGCAGATCAAGATGTGGATGAAGTCTCACTGCCAAAGCTACAATCTCGTTTAAATTCCATCCAAAAGCTCTTAGAGAAGCTCAGAGAGACTTATTTCCGGGGAGTCCGTATCCAAAACGGTATTTCAATTGGATTCATTGGACTACCCAATGCTGGAAAATCGAGTTTCTTTAATGCCTTGTTAGGAGAAAATCGATCGATTGTTTCTGAGATGGAAGGAACAACCCGTGATGTTGTCTCTGAAAGTCTCACTTTACGAGGACAAACAAAAACGGTTACCGTGCGACTCCAAGATACAGCAGGCTTAAGAGCAACCCAACAGCGAATTGAAAAGCTCGGGGTGAAACGAACTGAAGAGATTATTAGACAATCAGATTTAATTCTTTTTCTTGTGGATTCAAGTTCAGATTTAAGCCTTTCAAAAAAAAAGTGGGATGAGCTTTGTACGCTTTCTCCTTTAGAAAATAAAGTCCTAGGAGTTTTGACGAAGGCAGACATTTGCTCTCAAGAAAAACTTCAAATAACTCTTGAGTCCTTAAAACCCATGAGAATCCCGAAATGGATTGTGACCTCTTCGCAAAACGGAGAAGGGCTATCCGAAGCGATTGAGGCGATTCTTGAGTTGTGCGATACATGGACTCATCGTGACCGGGGAGAGCTTTTATTGACTCAAATCCATCAACTCACGGCAGTGACAGATGCCCTTATGGATTTGCAAAGAGCTTCTGAAGCTTCAGAAATTGATCTGTTTGCATCTGATATTCGTCAAGCTTTGCATTCTCTAGAGCCCCTCATTGGACAAACTGTCCCAGATGATATTTTGGGACAGATTTTTTCTCATTTTTGTATTGGAAAGTAAATCGCTTTCTGGGCTAATGGGGTTCGGTGAAAGAAAGGGTCATTATGTCTTTCAAAATCAATCGAATTGGAGTGTTGGGTGCAGGTCAAATGGGTTCTGGAATTGCTTTAACTGCATCCCAATCAGGTTTCCAAGTAGTTCTTGCTGATCAATCCAAGGATTTCGTCCTGCAATCCATGGAAAAAATCGCAGCTCAGCTGAAAAAGCAGATTGAAAAAGGAAAACTTTCTCAAAATGAGGCGTTACAGATTCAATCTCGGATTCAACCTGCTTCTCAAATGGAAGAACTCTCACACACAGACCTTGTGATTGAAGCCGTCACAGAAAAACCAGATTTAAAGTTTCAAATTTTTCGAAAATTGGATGAAATTTGTTTACCCTCAACGCTTCTAGCCTCCAATACTTCCTCAATCAGCATCACAGCAATTGCAGCACAAACGAAACGTGCTGGACAAGTAGCAGGACTGCATTTTATGAATCCTGTTGCAATCATGAAGCTGGTCGAAGGCATTCGAGGTCTTCAAACAACAGACTCAACTTTTGAAACGTTTCGTCAAGTTGCTCAAAAAATGGGAAAAACTTTTATTGAAACGAAAGACCAACCTGGATTTGCCGTTAATCGGATCTTAATGCCGATGATCAATGAAGCCATTACGGTTTTACACGAAGGCATTGCATCTATCGAAGATATCGATACGGCTATGAGGTTAGGAACAAACCAACCTATGGGTCCACTCACTTTAGCAGACTTTATTGGCCTAGACACTTGCCTGGCCATTATGGAGGTCCTCCACCAAGGTCTAGGTGATTCAAAATACCGGCCCTGCCCCCTTTTAAAACAGTATGTGGCAGCAGGATGGCTAGGAAAGAAAACAGGCCGAGGATTTTACCACTATGGTTAATCCCTACCTCATTCTTGAAAAGCACGAGCCTGGAATCTCTATCATTCAAATTTATAGACCAGAAACGCTCAACGCCTTAAATTCCGAGCTCCTTTTACAACTCAAAGCTCAATTAGTGCAAGAGTCCCAGGACTCAAAGACCCAAGTGGTCATCATCACTGGAGCTGGGGAAAAAGCCTTTATCTCTGGAGCAGATATTTCAGAAATGGAAAACAAATCCATCAGTGAGGGGGTTCAATTCTCTCAACTGGGGCATGAAGTCACTAAACTTCTAGAGCTCATGCCCAAACCCACCCTAGCGGCTGTGAACGGTTATGCTCTGGGAGCGGGAACTGAGATTGCCATTGCTTGTGATTTTATTTTAGCGAGTGAAACAGCCATTTTTGGACAACCTGAAGTGGGTTTGGGAATGATCCCAGGCTTTGGAGCAACTCTCCGATTATCTAAGTTTATCGGACTTCCTAGGGCCAAAGAACTGATTTTCTCAGGGCGCCCAGTCTCTGCCCAGGAAGCTTTGGCTCTGGGGTTAGTCAACCATGTCTATCCCTCGGAGGAGCTCATGAGTCGAGTGCTAGAAACTGCTCTAGCAATGGCTGCTCAATCCGCTCCAGCCATTGCTAGAGCCAAGCAATTGCTCAATGAGTTTTCGGAAACTCAAGGTCTTTATTTTAAAATCGATGCAGAGGCTCAAGCCTTTGGTCGACTCTTTGGAAGCCCTGATCAGATTGAAGGAGTGTCTGCTTTTCTTGAAAAACGTAAACCTAAGTTCTTGAGGTAGCAAATCAATGATAAATGGATGGCCAGAACGAGATGAATCAAAAGCATTACTTTTAGAGCAAATCCGCTCTTTCTCACAAAACAAAATTAAACCTATGGCTGCTCTTTTGGATGAAAGTGGACAATTTCCAACAGAAATCATTCAACAGTTAGCATCACTAGGAATGATGGGGATTATGGTTCCTGATGTGTGGGGCGGATCGGGAATGGATACCGTTTCTTATGCTATGGCTCTGGAAGAAATTGCAACAGCCTGCGCTTCTACAGCCGTTATTCTTTCGGTGAATAACTCTCTTGTTTGTGGGCCCCTCTTAACTTATGGGAGCAATGAGCAAAAAAAGAAATTTCTTATTCCCTTGGCAAAAGGAGAAAAGATGGGTGCTTTTGCTCTTTCAGAGCCTGGGCACGGATCTGATCCAGCTGGGCTTGAAGTCCAAGCAGTTCCCACATCCGGCGGATATCTCATTAAGGGTACTAAAAATTGGATTACCAATGGAAAAGAGGCAAATTACTGCATTACTTTTGCCACCCTCGATCGACAAATGGGACCTAAAGGAATCTGTGCCTTCATTGTATCCACTGAAAGCAAAGGCTTTCAAGTCTCCAAACTTGAAAACAAGTTGGGAATCTGTGCTTCATCCACTGCTCAGCTTTTTTTTGATGATGTTTTTGTTCCAGAAGATTGTCTTCTCGGAAAACGAGGAGAGGGTTTAAAAATTGCTCTTTCAACTTTAGATGGAGGACGAATTGGAATTGCCTCACAGGCTCTAGGAATTGCCCGATCTGCATTTGAAGCTTCAAAAAAATTTGCTCTTGAACGGGAACAATTTGGAGCTCCCATTGCGAAGCTTCAGGCTATTCAATGGTTCATTGCTGACATGGCCACTCGATTACAGGCGGCTCGCCTTTTAACATGGTCAGCAGCTCGTTCCAAAGATTTAGGTTTAAAATACACAAAAGAAGCAGCCATGGCTAAACTAGCGGCTTCTGAAGCTGCCATGTGGATTACCACAAAAGCAATCCAGGTTCATGGGGGATATGGTTATACTAAGGATTATGGGGTCGAAAGAAACTTTCGTGACGCTAAGGTCACAGAAATCTATGAAGGAACTTCTGAAATTCAACGTCTTGTGATCGCAGCACAAGAGCTTGCTCAAAAATAGAAATCAAGACTGTAATCAGCTGAACAGGAGAACATCCGGTGGTAAACAAAAAATCCCAGCTTGATCGGCCAACAGAAAATGATTTAATTGAACAAAAACAAATGGAATGGCAAAAACGTCTCCAGGAGACTGAAAAAAATCATCCTCCTAGGCCAGTCCAATTTACAACACTGAGTGGAATGGAAGTCCCCCTTCTGTCCTCCCCTGCTGATCTTAAGAAAGAAGGCTTTGATTACTTAAGAGATCTAGGTTTTCCTGGAGAGTATCCTTTTACTCGTGGAGTCCAACGCAACTTGTATCGAGGAAAGCTTTGGACAATGAGACAGTTTGCTGGATTTGCAAGGGCTCAAGAAACCAACCAGCGGTTTAAACTTCTACTTGAAAATGGCCAAACGGGTCTTTCTACAGCTTTTGATATGCCCACCCTCATGGGTTTAGATGCCGATAGTCCTCGAGGAAAGGGAGAGGTAGGCAAATGTGGAGTTTCTGTTTCTTCTCTCGAGGATATGGAGGAACTCTTTGAAGGAATCCCTTTGAGTCAAGTCACAACCTCGATGACCATCAACGCTCCTGCAATTGTCATTTTAGCAATGTACTTTGCGGTAGCAGAAAAACAGAACGTTCCTCGAGAAAAAGTGAGGGGAACTCTTCAAAATGATATTTTAAAAGAATATATCGCTCAAAAAGAATGGATCTATCCTGTTCTTCCAGCAGTCAAGCTCGTTGTGGATACGATTGAATACTGTACAAAGCACTACCCTAACTGGAACTCCGTGAGCATCAGTGGCTATCATATTCGGGAGGCCGGTGCTACGGCTGTACAAGAGCTAGCCTTCACTTTGGCTGATGGTCTAGCATATGTGGATGCTTGCTTAGAAAGAGGTCTTCTGGTGGATGATTTTGCTCCGCGACTTTCTTTTTTCTTTGATGTCCACAATGACTTCTTTGAAGAAATTGCAAAATTCAGGGCTGCTCGCCGAATCTGGGCTAGAATCATGAAGGAGCGATACGGTGCGAAGCTAGAAAAATCCTGGATGTTAAGAACCCATGCCCAAACAGCTGGAGTCTCGCTCACTGCACAGCAACCCTATAACAATATTGTTCGAGTAGCTATCCAAGCCATGGCAGCCATTTTAGGAGGAACGAACTCTCTTCACACAAATAGTATGGATGAGACCTTAGCTTTACCCTCCCATGAATCGGTTATGATTGCTCTGAGGACTCAGCAAATTATCGCAGAAGAAAGTGGAATCGCCAACGTGGCTGATCCTTTTGGGGGTTCTTATTTTATGGAGATTCTCACCCACAAAGTTGAAAAAGAGGCGTTAAACTACATTCAAAAGATCGAGGATTTGGGAGGAATGATCAAAGCCATTGAGAGCGGCTTTCCTCAATCAGAAATTGCCAATAGTGCTTATCAATTTCAACAACAGCTCGAGTCTCGAGAAAAAACCATGGTTGGAGTCAATAAATACAAACTGAACGAGCCAGACCCTGAAATTGAAACTCTCTCAATTGACCCTGCGGTAGAAAAGCAGCAGGTTCAAAAACTAGCGGAGCTCAGAAAAAAACGGCCGAAAACTACATTTCAACAATCCATAAGGAATGTAAAAGATGCTGCACAATCAGGAAAAAATTTAATGGAACCTATCCTCCACTCTGTTCAATCCTATGCAACCCTTCAGGAAATTTGTGATTCTTTAAAATCAGTCTATGGAGAATATCGTGAAATAGGGAGATTTTAAATGTCCCAAATAACAAAACCAAAAATCCGTGTTCTCGTCGCTAAACCAGGGCTAGACGGCCATGACCGGGGAGCGAAGGTGATTGCCCGTGCACTTCGTGACGCAGGTTTTGAAGTTATCTATACAGGACTTCACCAAACTCCAGAAATGGTTATTACGGCTGCTATTGAAGAAGACGTTCATGTAGTAGGACTGAGCATCCTTTCCGGAGCCCATAATTCGCTCGTTCCAGAAATAATTAATGGAATAAAAAAAGAAGGGCTTACAGACGCTCTTTTTTTATTAGGCGGGATTATTCCGCAAGAAGATATCCCTCAACTCAAAGATCTTGGGGTTCATATGATTTTTACTCCGGGTGCCAGCCTCAATGAAGTTGTGAAATATATCCAACTCAACGCTCCCGAAAGAAAATAAATTCATACCTGCAGGCAATTCTACTTTTTTTGTCAAATACCTAAATTTTGGGGATATCCCTGTGGATAACTGTGTGGATAACGTACAGATAAAAAACTTATCCACAACTTATCCACACAGTTATCCACCTACTTATCCCCAAAGGAAAAGTTAAAAAATAAGTAAGATCAAGAATTTAGAAACTTATCCCCAAAATTTATTTTTTAAAAGTTTAAGAATACTTCAATTTCTTGATCTATTTAGTTTTTTTGTGGATATTTCTATCCAAAAATATCAAAAAAAGGGGCATCAGAGAAAAAAGTTGACTAAAAAAACAGAGTAAAAATACTTATCCACATTTTCCTGTGGATAAGTATGGGGATAACTTATTTTTTTAAAAAACTTAAACTTATCCACAAAATTAAAAAACTTATCCACCTACTTATCCACCTACTTATCCACACGAATTTTATTTAGATTTCATAGGGTTATGTTAGTTATCCACATATCCACACCCCCTACTACTACTACTGCTTTATATATATATATCTTTTCTTCAAAAGCTTATCTGAGAAATTCACCCAATTTAATGGTAAAAGGAAAATATCGAAGAGAGGAAAATAAGAGAATGAATTTTTCAGTCCAAAGATTACCCCTTTTGGATGCACTTCAGAAGGTGCAAACCGTGGTTGAAAAGAAAAATACAATTCAAATCTTAGGCAACATTCTATGCCATGTAAAAGGCCAAGAATTATCCCTATACGCTACGGACTTGGAAGTAGGCATCAAGATTACTCTTTCAGTTGAATCGACAACTGAGGGAAAATTTACTCTTTCTGCAAAGCATTTTTTAGATATTGTGAAGGAGCTTCCTGAAAAACCCTTACATATCAGAAAAAAAGACAATAGCTGGATTGAGATCATTTGTGAAAAATCGAAATTTAGCATTGTGAGTCTTCCTGCTGAACAATATCCTGTTCTTCCTAGCTTTGAAGATAAGCAATACTTTGAAGCCCGCAGTGATGCTCTCATTAACATGATGGATCGAACACACTTTGCAGCCTCTACAGATTCAACTCGATACCATATCAACGGAGTTTATTTTGAGTCCTTAGAAAATTCCTTAATGAGAATGATTGCAACTGATGGGCATCGATTATCTTTTGTTGACCAAGAGGTATTTCTTAAAAGTCCAGAATTAAAAAGAGGAATCATTATTCCAAAGAAAGGGTTACTTGAATTTAGAAAGCTTTTAGATCCTTCAGAGGAGATTCTTGGCCTCTGTTTTGAAAGAGGTTTTTTATTTGCTCAGTTTAAAGACTGTTACCTCTTTGTTCGTCTTATCGATGGAGATTATCCGGATTATCGTCCAGTTATCCCAAAATCAATGAATCGACTGGTCAAAATCGAGAGGCAAAAGTTTAATTCAGCACTCAAAAGAGTGAGCCTTCTATCCAATGAAAAAAGCCGAGGAATCAAACTTTGCTTAGAAAGTGGAACTCTTGTCATTTTATCGAGTAACTCAGAAATGGGTGAAGCACGGGAGGAGATTGAAGTAAAATATCAAGGAGATTCAATGGAAATTGGTTTTAATTCGAAGTATCTTTTAGAAAATTTATCAGTCATGAAATCTGATCAAATTGAATTTCACTTAAAAGACCCACTCAGTCCCGGGATTATTCGTGAAGTTGATCTTTCCAATCATACTTATGTTATTATGCCCATGAAAATTTAGAGTGTTCATTAATAAGAATGAAAGTTCAAGAAATTACATTAAAAAACTTTAGAAATATTGAGTTTACTGCTTTTTCTCCAGAACGCGATATCAATTTTCTAATAGGATCAAATGGACAAGGGAAAACGAGTATTCTTGAAGCTCTGAGCTTTTTGTCTTCACTGAGATCCTTCCGAGATTCCTCTCTTTCCAACTTAATTCGCTGGAGTGAAAACATGAGCCTTATTTCGTGTGAACTTTCTTCTCATCACCTCTCTCATTCTTCTGATCCTTCAGTGAGGAAATCAAAACTACAGGTTTGTTTTCAATCAATGGATCCCTTAGGACAAAAAGTAACTAAAAAGGCTTTTTCAAATGGAAAAAGCTTTTTTAGTTCCACTCACTATTTGACTCAGCGTCATGGACCTTTCCAGACAGGGTTCCACACTGTTATATTCAACCCTTCTGACCACGACTTAGTCCGTGGTGACCCATCCATACGAAGGAATTTTTTGGATCGTTCGTTAGCAGCTGAAAACCTAGAGTACTTACAAAATTTAAAAAAATATCAAAGGGCGCTGATCCAAAGAAATGTGCTCATTAAAACAATCAAGAGGGGTGGCAGGATCTCAGAGGAAGCCTTAGAGGGCTTTACTGAATCTTTGTGCAAACTTGCAGCTCAATTAGTTCAAAAGAGGCTAGAATGGATTCAAAGGATTACAGATCCCTTAAGACAATCCTTTCACCGAATTGCTCCAAACGTTCCTCAACTCAGAATCGTTTATCGATCTCTGTGGGTTCCTTCTATTCCCCTTTTAACAATGAATAACGAATTGAACAGTTCACTTCATTTCACTGGACAAGGCTCTCTCCCTTCATTAAAAGTTTTAGAACAAGCGTTTCTTAAAAAAATCAAAGAATTAGGTTCCTCTGAAAAGCAAGTGGGGTATTCTTTAGTTGGATCACATCGGGACGATTGGACTTTCTTTTTAGGTGAAAAAGTTCTGAAAGGACATGGCTCTCAAGGAGAAATCAGATCTGCACTATTGGCGTTGAAGTTGGCTGAAATCCAACTTTTTCGAGAGATGACAGGCTCGAGACCCCTTTTTTTGTTGGATGATTTTTCCTCAGAGTTGGACGGAGAAAGAAGATCATTTTTGATGGATTTTTTGATAGAAACAGATCTTCAAACATTCGTCACTACAACGGAAGATTTACCATTTGTTGGAAAACGGTGGTGCGTAGTAAAAGGAATGATAAAAGAAGGTAAGGCATGACAATCGAACAAGAACCATCTAAAGAAAATGAGATCAATGACTATTCTGCCGACCAAATCAAGATCCTAGAAGGACTAGAAGCAGTTCGCAAACGTCCAGGGATGTATATTGGGGATAAAGGTGTTCGAGGCTTGCATCATTGTGTTTACGAAATTGTTGATAATTCAATTGATGAGGCTTTAGCTGGATTTTGTAAGCAAATTTTAGTTACGATCCATGTTGATAACAGCATAACAGTAGAGGATGACGGAAGAGGTATTCCTACAGGGATGCATAAAGGCGCAGGGATCTCAGCAGTTGAAGTCGTGATGACTAAACTTCATGCAGGTGGGAAGTTTAATGAAGAAGGGAGTGCTTACAAAGTATCAGGGGGGCTTCACGGAGTTGGAGCTGCTGTAGTAAATGCCTTGTCTGAGTCTTTGCAAGTCGAAGTCAGGCAAAATGGAAAAGTTTACAAGCAAAATTATAAAAGAGGGACTCCAGTTGCACCACTCAAGGAAGTAGGAGTGAGCTTAAAAAGGGGAACAGTCACCACTTTTAAGCCTGACCCAGAAATTTTTGAAATGGTCGAGTTTAGTGCAGATACCTTATTAAATCGGCTTCGGGAGTTAGCTTTTTTAAATAGCGGAATTACAATTGTTTTAACAGATGAACGACAAGAACCCGTAAAAAAGTCTGAACTTCACTACAGTGGAGGTTTAGTTCAGTTTGTTGAACACATCAATAAATCGAAGCAAAAAATTCATGATAATGTAATCTTTTTTTCTTATCAAAAAGATTTAATGGGTCTTGAATTAGCTCTTCAATGGAACAGTTCTTACGCTGAGACAACTTCTTCTTATGTTAATAATATTAATACTATTGAAGGAGGAACGCATGTTTCTGGTTTTAGAACTGCTTTAACTCGTGTTGTTAATAAGTATTCACAAGAGTCGGGACTTGCTAAAACTTTAAAAGAGTCGCTTACAGGTGATGATATTCGAGAAGGAATGGCTTGTGTTGTCAGTGTAAAAATTCCAGAACCTCAATTTGAAGGTCAAACAAAAACGAAACTAGGAAATAGTGAAGTAGAAGGTTTTATTAATGGTGCTGTCCATGAAAAATTAACGAGCTATTTTGAACAAAATCCTTCAGTTGCTAAGAAAATCATTCAAAAAGCAATTGAATCAGCTTCTGCTCGAATTGCAGCAAGAAGAGCACGGGACTTAACTCGAAGGAAGACAGCGTTAGATTGGGGGGGGCTGCCTGGAAAAATGGCAGACTGTCAAGAAAAAGATCCAGCTCTTTGTGAGGTTTACTTAGTCGAAGGAGATAGCGCAGGTGGATCTGCAAAGCAAGGGCGTGATCGAAAAAACCAAGCAATTCTTCCGCTTAAAGGGAAAATCCTAAACGTTGAGAAAGCCCGTTTTGATAAAATGCTTTCCTTTGAAGAAATTAAAATCTTAATTACTGCGCTAGGAGCAGGAATTGGAAAAGACGATTTCGATATAAATAAAATTAGATATCATAAAATTGTAATTATGACAGATGCCGATGTAGATGGAAGTCATATTCGAACTTTACTTTTAACGTTTTTTTATAGACAAATGCCTCTTGTTATTGAAAAAGGTTATCTGTATATTGCACAACCTCCTCTTTATAAATTAAAAAAAGGTAACCGAGAAAAATACTTGAAAAACGAACAAGAACTTTCTGAGTACCTTTTATCTACTGGCTTGGAAGGGATTGAAATTCAATCTAACGGTAATCTAGTTCCAATGAGTCAAGTTACTCCTGCTTTAAGAGCAGGTTCTCGTTTTACTCGAGCGATTCAGAGAATTGCCAAAAAAATCCATCCTGAGATTTTAAGAAAACTTGTAGTTTCTGGTGTAGGTCTTTCTCTTTTAGAGTCTAAGGAGAAATTAGAAGAATTTCTAATTGATCTTTCAAAAACTTTAAAAGAAAAAAATATTTCTTTTAAATATACTATTTCAAATGATTCTGAACATAATGCTTGGTTTGCTACAATAGAAAATGTTATACAAGGGTCTAAAAGAATTACATCCATTAATGTTTCTTTGTTGGATTCTCCTGAATATGAGGAACTTTGCAAGCACTATCAGGGATTAAAAACTATTGGAGAAGGCCCTTTTTCTATTCTTTTAGAGGGAAAATCTGAGACTATTGTTCAAACAGCAGAAGAGCTCTCTCAACGAGTCGTAGAAATTGCAAAGTCTGGAATGACCATTCAGCGCTATAAGGGCTTAGGAGAAATGAATCCAGAACAACTTTGGGAAACAACGATGGACCCAAAACAAAGAACTTTGCTTAAGGTTTGTGTGGATGATGCAGTAGAAGCAGATGGGATTTTTTCTGTTTTGATGGGAGACCAGGTTGAGCCTAGGCGCCAGTTTATTGAAGAAAATGCCCTTCGAGTGAGGAATTTAGATATATGAAAAGGTCTAAAATCTTGGGCGTAGGGTCTTATCTTCCTTCACAAATTTGGAAGAACTCTGATTTAGAAAAAATGATGGATACATCGGATGAATGGATTCAACAAAGAACAGGTATTAGGCAACGCCATTGGGTTGATCAGAATTCTTCAGTTTGTACTTCGGATTTGGCTATAGAAGCATCAAAAAAAGCATTAGAGAATTCAAAAATTAAAAAAGATGAATTGGATATGGTTATTTTGGCTACTTTAAGTCCTGATCATGAATTTCCTGGAACAGCTTGTTTTTTTCAAGCAAAGCTGAATGTCCCAGGAATTCCAGCTCTTGATGTGAGGCAACAGTGCACGGGGTTTATTTATGGACTTTCAATTGCAGATCAGTTTATTCGAACTGGAACTTATCAAAAGATCCTTGTCGTAGGTGCTGAAGTTCACTCAAAAGGATTGAATAAAACTCCAGAGGGTAGAGATGTGGGTGTTTTATTTGGTGATGGTGCAGGTGCTGTTGTTTTGGGCTCATGTGAAAAATCAGAATTATCCAGCATGTCTCATATATTGTCTACACACCTTCATGCAGATGGACAATTTGCGCGAGAGCTTTGGGTTCAGGAGCCTAGTATGAATCATCCTGGAGATCGAATGGATTCTGAGTACATTAAAACAGCAAATTTCTATCCTCAAATGAATGGAAAAAATGTATTTATACACGCTGTTAGACGAATGCCTGAGGTTATTTTAGAAGCACTTTCAAAGAACGAATTAAATACAAATCAAATTGATTTATATATATTCCATCAAGCTAACCTTCGAATTAATGAAAGGGTCGCTAAACAGCTTGAGATTCCTCAGGAAAAAGTTTTTAATACAATTGACCGTTTTGGAAATACAACTGCTGCAACAATTCCAATTGGATTTGACGAGGCTATAAAAGCAGGTAAATTAAAGCCTGGAATGCTAGTAGTATCAGCAGCATTTGGTAGCGGTTTCACGTGGGCTGCAACTGTGATTCGGTGGTAAATAAAAATGAGTGATTTAGAGCAAGATAAAAACATAGTAGTCGTTCACATTGAAGATGAGATGAGGGGGGCTTATCTTGATTATGCTATGAGCGTGATTGTTGGAAGGGCACTTCCTGACGTCAGAGATGGGTTGAAGCCTGTGCATAGACGTGCTTTATACGCTATGTATGATTTAGGTAATTCACATAATAAGCCTTATAAAAAATCAGCACGTGTAGTTGGGGATGTGATCGGTAAGTACCATCCTCATGGGGATGTAGCTGTTTATGATACGATTGTGAGGATGGCGCAGGATTTTTCCTTGAGATACCCTCTTATCGACGGTCAAGGAAATTTTGGATCGGTCGATGGAGATTCTCCAGCCGCAATGAGATACACAGAAATTCGGATGAATCCTATTACCGAAGAGATGCTCTCTGACCTAGATCGAGAAACAGTTGATTTTGGCCGTAATTATGATGATAGCTTAAAAGAGCCTCTTGTTTTACCTGCAAAGATTCCTAATCTTTTAATTAATGGATCAACAGGAATAGCTGTGGGTATGGCTACTAGTATACCTCCACATAATATTTCTGAAGTAATTGATGCGACTCTTGCTCTCATTCAACAACCAAATCTAAAGACAGATGATATTTTAGAATTCATCAGGGGACCAGATTTTCCGACAGGAGCATATATTTTTGGAGGTCAAAACTTAAAAGAGGCTTATCGTACAGGCCGTGGTTCAGTGACCTTAAGAGCTAAAGTGGAGATTGAAACTTGGAAAGGTGACCGTGAACGAATTATTGTGACCGAGTTACCTTACCAAGTGAATAAAGCTAAACTTATTGAAAAAATAGCTGACCTAGTGAAAGATAAGAGGATTGAAGGAATTTCAGATCTTCGAGATGAGTCAGATCGAACTGGCATGAGAATTGTGATTGAAATTAAAAAAGGTGAAAATTCAAATGTGATTCTTAATAAGCTTTACAAGCTTACACAGCTTCAAGAAAATTTTAGTATTAATTTGTTAGGGATTCATCAAAATCAACCGAAAATTTTTAATTTAAGGGATTTGCTTTGGACTTTTGTTGATCATCGAAAAGATGTGGTTACTCGAAGAACGATTTTCGATTTAAAAAAAGCGGAATCTAAAGTCCATATTTTAGAAGGTTTGATTCGAGCAGTGTCTTTATTGGATCGAGTTATTGAGCTTGTCCGAGGAGCAAAAAACCCTGAAGAAGCAAAAAAACAATTAGTTTTTGAATTAAATTTTTCTGAACTCCAAGCTCAGGCTATTTTAGATATGAGACTTCAGCGATTAACAGGGCTTGAAAGAGATAAGATTACTAATGAATATCAACAAGTTCTTTTATTGATTCAAGAACTAAAAGAAATTTTAGGAAGTGAGTCTCGAGTTTATGGTGTGATCAAGAAAGAGCTGGATGAAATAAAAAAAGAATATGGAGACAAAAGAAAAACTGAGATTGTTTTTGGAGTGGCTTCTGAATTTGAAGTTGAAGATTTAATTGCAGACGAAGATACTTTAGTTTCGATTACTCATGCTGGGTATATTAAGAGAACTGATCCTAATTTATTTAAAAGTCAGCATCGAGGGGGGCGTGGGATTCGAGCAGTGAATCCCAGTGAGGAAGATTTTGTTAACACAATCTTTAAAACCAATACTTTGAGTTATCTTCTTTGTTTTACCGACAAGGGAAGACTTTATTGGTTAAAGGTTTATAGAATTCCTGAAGCAAGTCGAGGAGCAAAAGGCAAAGCAATCGTCAATCTTATAGACTTATTGCCGTCAGAAAAAATCAAGGCGATTCTTCCTGTTCGAGAGTTCAAAGAAAATGAATACATTATTATTGTGACTCAAGCAGGAATTATTAAGAAGACTTCTTTAAGCGAATTTAAGAACGTTCGTTCAGCAGGGGTTGCGGCTATTTCTATTGATGAAGGAGATGCCTTAATTTGTGCTAAACTGACTCAAGGATCAAATGACGTATTTTTTTGTACAAAAGACGGGATGAGTATTCGTTTTAATGAGCAGGATGTGAGAGCCATGGGTCGCACAGCTCGTGGAGTCATTGGGATGAATCTCAATGAAGGGGATCGAGTGGTAGCCGCTGAAGTTTTAGATAAAGCAGAAGAGCAAGGTCCTGGTTACGAAATACTGACTGTGACTGAAAATGGGTACGGAAAGCGAACAGCTGTGAGTGAGTATCGGCTCCAGAGTCGTGGAGGTATGGGAGTCATTAATATGAAAATAAGTGACCGAAATGGACTTATTATGGGGTCACGGCAGGTTTTACCTAAGGACGATGTGATGTTAGTTTCAACGAAAGGCCAGATGATTCGGATTCATGTGGGCGAAATTTCTGAGCAAGGCCGAAACACTCAGGGAGTCAGACTCATTTCTTTGTCTCCTGGAGAAAAACTAGTATCATTTGAGTATCTGGCAGAAAATTCTGTTGAATCTGAGGATAGAGGTGGCTCTGCTTTGGTTGAAGAGGGTTCAGAAAATTCAATTTTGGATCATTAAAAGTCAGAAAAGTTTCTTAGTTTGGGTTAGCGTTATTCTTATTTCCTGTAGTGTGGATAGTGCTAAAAACCATTATGTCTTAGCAGAGAAACTTTGGTCTGATCAAAAGTACGTAGCTGCTGTGGCTGAGTTTGAAAGAGCTGCAGCAAAAGATCCGCGCAGTTTACTCGGTCAACAGGCAAATTACCGAGCGGCTATGACACAATTTCTTTTTTTATTTCAATACAATGATGCAATTCGAAAATTTAAGAGCTTTGTGGAGACGAGTTCTGATGGACCTATGGCTTGGGATGCTCAAATCAAGATAGGAGAAATTTTATTCTCAAAACTGGATCACTATGATCAAGCAATAGTGCATTATCAAAGTCTGATCCGAGAAAAGCCTACTGCTCTGGAGGTTCCAGAGTTTTTTTTTAGAATTGCAAAGAGTCAATTTTATCTTTTTCAGTTCAAAGAGGCTTTGAAAACTTTTCGCGAGCTGAATCAGAGATTTCCTAAGACGAAATGGGGTGAAAAAGCTGAGTTTGAGGTTGGGATCACCTATTTTACCTGTGGGGAGCACCATTCAGAAGAACTAGGAATCAAATCGAATGTGTATGAGTCTGCCATTGAAGCTTATAAAAGGTTTATTCAGGATTATCCTCAAAGCGAGCTTGTAGGTGAAGCTCACTTTGGAGTCGCATCTTGTCTTGAGGAGCTGGATCGTCTGGATGAAGCACTGATTGCTTTTGAGGGATTAAAAAAGAAGCACCCTTCACCTTATGTGATTGATGTTAAGTTAAACCGGATTCGACAAAGGCTGGTTCATCGAGAAGGTCGTAAAACTTTTCAGTAGACTTATAGATCTTTACTGATTCACAAGTAGCTTCTGACTGGGATCAATCTGACAGATCACCTAAATATCACGAAATTTGAAAAAATCATTGACTCCTAAGACTTTAATCCGAAACGTTTTAACTTTACTGAAACAGTAGCTGGAGAGGTTTTTAAAACAGTAGCAAGCTCTCGACTACTCTCACATTTTTGGAACAAGCCGTCATATATCTTTGATTCGAATTGCTCTAAAGCTGAATCAATGCCTGGAAAAGTAGTTTTCTCAATTTCGAATTTACAATTAGCTAATGTTTTTAGTGAAATTTTTTGGCTCGAAGAAAGACATTTAGAACCTTCGTTCAATTCTAATGCTTCTCTCCAATAGGTCAAATCTAATTTTCCTCCGAGCCTTTTAGGGGTAAGAGCAAATATTCTAAAGATCAGTTGTTCCAAGCCACGAACATTTCCTCGTCCATTAAAAGCAGAAAGATATTCCAATAGTTCATCAGGAAGTTCCTCAAAAGCAATCTGTACTTGACTTTCTTGAGCCCATCGTGGCAGAGCAGCTTCAACAATCGGAAGAATATCTTCCCTTCGCTCAGATAAGGGTGGAATAGCAATTTGAAAAGTAGAAACCCTCATGTAAAGATCTTCCCTAAAAAGCCCTTTTTTTACTAAATCCTCTAAATCTCTATTAGTGGCACAAATCAATTTAAAGTCTGATGATACTGCTCTATCCCCTCCCAATCGATAAAAGCTTTTTTCTTCGATAACCTTGAGAAGCTTAACCTGAAGATCAGGACTAATTTCACCAATTTCATCAAGAAATAAAGTTCCCCCGTTAGCTAACTCGAAATAACCCTGCTTTCGTTCTTTAGAATCAGTAAAAGCTCCTTTTTCACTACCAAAAAGCTCTCGCTCTAGAAGACTGACTGGTAGAGCACTTAGGTTAATTGAAATAAACGTTTTACTTTGAACTGAGTTTGAATCAAAAGTTTGGGCATGTATATACTTTGCAAGAAGCGTTTTGCCAGTCCCTGTTTCGCCTAGAATAAGCACAGGTCTGCGTGCTTGAGCAAATGCCCTAGAACGAAGGAGAACTTTATTCATTATTTCAGACCTAGCTCCTATTTGATAGCAAAGATTAAATTGTTTATCATTCATTAAAGGAATTGTAGAGATTTGAGCTACTTCTAAAGCTTTTTGGAGTTGGAAAACCAAAAGTTCTGTAGGTTCGTCTTTTCTGATAAATCCGAAGGCCCCTTTTTTAATAGCGGTTACAATATCTTGTGAAGCATTATCTCCTGTGATGACTAATATTTTTACATTTGGCTGTTGGTGAAGAAGGACGTCAATTTTATCTAAGCTATTTAATTCAAAGTTAGATTCTTTTAAATTTTTATCTAATAAAATAACATCGATCTTTCTCTTTTTAAGCGTGTTCATACATGAATTAAAATCTGAAACTGTTATAATTTCTAAATGTTGATTTTCAGGTATTTTAATTTTTGAACAAATATCACACAAGGAGATTCGACAAAGAGGGTCATCATCCAATATTAAAATAGACTGTTTAAGGTTTTTGTTTTCATTCATAATTGAAACTTAAGCTAAAAAATAGTTAAAGATTTAACTATTTTTTCTAATGCAATTATTTTGTATTAGCGGGCCTTCAAAATAGCTTGTCACTAAAACACTTTCAGAAACTAATTGAAGACGACTTATAAAATATAAGCCGATTTCTTTTTCTAAAATAAATTCATATTTTGTTAAAAAAAACGAGGAAATCTTAAATACTGATTTTGAGCTTCGCACAAAGCCTTTCACTTGCAACTACTGCAATTCAATTTAATTTCTTATATTCAGATCTTAAGTTGCCGTCAAGCTGCATCAGTGTGGTACTCGCTGAAACGATTAAATTTCGCTATATAGCGAATTGCCCCAAATATAATATCAGTAAAAGGACTGCTCAAATTGGGAGGAAAAGTCCTGGTTGTCAAAGATTATGTCAGCCTGGAGAAATAGTTCTATTGTAAATATACAGCCGAACATAAGTAACTAGACATGTTAGTTAAATAAATGGTCGCAAATATTCTTTTATTTTTCCCGGTCTTTTTTGAATGCTTCGAAAAACTCGCGTCAAAGTATTTGTGATTTCATCCTCGTTTTCAAAATACCTGTCATGGGTACCGACCTTTTTCATGTACTTTCATAGCGGTTCAGCAGCATTAAATTCGGGTGAGTATGGCGGTAAATTGAAAACCTCAAACCACTTTCTATTTACCTTAAAACCAGCTCCAAATTTCACCATCTTTGTGATATGAGGTATTATCCTGAATATAGATAACCTTTTGGCCGTGGTACTGCTTGGCTATCTGGCCAAGGAATCCAAGGTATTGCTTTGCGTTACAAGCGGTGTCTCGGCCATATAAGAATCGAGCTGAAAATATGTCAACGCAGCCAAATGTTTTCACTGACTTCGGTGCTTCGGTCACAGAAAATGACGGTTGATGACCAATTCTTGCCCAAGTGCTGTTTAAAGTTGAGTCCTGTCTGAAGGAATCCTCATCTTCAAATACTGTTATGTAGATATACCAAGCAAAGCTTTATCATCCCGATATACAATGTTACAAAACACAGGACTATGGATAAGAACGGATTGCCTTAAAATGTAATAGACAGTATTTGACCTAACACTTCTATAATCAAATACGAGGTTACGCGTGATTGACTTTAAAATACCAAACCTGGACCCTAATGCAACGATTAAATCTAAACTTACCTCCTCGATAGACTTAAAAGCTCTCCTTGTTAAAATGCATTCTATTTTAGCTGAAGCTGCTGATCGCTTCATTTTACCCCGATTTCAAAAATTAGACTCAAATGACATCTTCCAGGATGGCAGGTTTCATGAAATCATTACAAAAGCTGATCGTGAAGCAAGCACTTGGATTCTAAATCACTGCAGAAAAGAGTTTCCCGCATCGTATTCTGAAGAAGATAAAAGAGATGAGAACCTAACTCCAGAACTTTTATGGCAGGTTGACCCTTTAGATGGTACGCATGAATTTAAAAATGGTTATTGCGGATTCACTATTCAAGCTGCTTTATTAAAAAAAAGTCAAAAAGATTTTCAGCCATTAGCTGGCATTATTTATAGCCCTTTAGATCATTTTTCTGTCTACGGAGGAAATGAAATAGGAATTTTTCGAAAGCATCAATCAACCGAAAGTCGTATTTTGGTTGGACCGATCTCTTCTGTAATTACAATTCATGCACGAGAACTGGACCTTCCCCGCAATTTAAGCGCTATTCAAAAAATTTTCAAAGAACAGTGGCAATGTCCAGTTTCATTGTCTTTCGGTGGGGGGGCTGGAAACACCTTCCTTCAAATGCTTTCTGGATATGAGTGTGGGCAATCACAAATTTATCTCTTTCCTAGAAATTACACGAGTGAATGGGATCTTTCTGCAGCGGAGTCTCTTTTTGAAGTTTTGGGCGGCTGGATCTGTGATTTTAAAGGCCAAGCCTTCACCTACAATCGAGGTGATCCAAAAAATAGAAATGGCTTCATAGCTGTTCTTGGATTAAAGAAGTCTGAAGTTCTTCCGCTTGTGAAACCTTGGATAATAAAGGAGCTGAACCATGACTAGCCTACTCTCCCTGGGAATTGCACTGATTCCAGATTCTATTGGAATCGAATATCTTGTGAAACTGAATCGAGCAATCCAAGAAGTCTATCCTTCGTCCTTTATTCTTGAGGACGGACAGTCTCTTCTTCCCCATATTTCCTTGTTCCAAGGTCAGTTTGAATTAAACCGACTCGATACTATAACAAAAACTATAGAAACAACATGGGGCTCATTAAAAACTCCCCTCATCATCAAGTCTAATGGTCTAAATCTCTGGCTGAACAAAATTTTCTTCCTCGATCTAGAAATAACTGAAAGACTCAAATTTCTACAAAATTCCATTATTGACTCAATTGATCCTCTACGAGCTAGGAATTCCGGATCTGCTGATCCACAAAAGCTAGAAGGATTAAACAAGAAAGAAAAAGTTTCAATAAACCATTACTCATATCCTTTTGCAGGCCCAGCTTTTCGACCTCATTTTACCATGGGAAGGATTGAGAAACCATCAAATGATCAGAATCTCCAGGCCTGGATTCGGAAGCACCCCATTCCGGCGGAGTTTAAATTTGAACGTTTCGTTCTGTTTGACGTAGGAATGTATGGGACGCTCGAAAAAATTAGGTTTCAAACCCAGTAATTAAATCCATTTTCTCAAACCTTCAGAAGGGTTCACAAAATGGGCGCTATCTCAGTAACATCCAAACCGGTTATCCTATCCGCTATCAGTTCACAATTAATCAATTCAAAAACTCTTCTAACCTAGAAAAATGAAATATACCTTTGCCTTCATCTAGATTTCAAATTTTCAGTTCTACTCTCTCAAATTTGATACATGGATGGGTCACGTCCAAAATCATTATCTCTTCCAGTTCCGCAAGATTTATCGCTGATGGAAATCACTGGAGTTCGTCGCATAACGGCAGACGAATGGATACTACTGTTCCAACCCCTAAACTTGATTTAACCTCCAATACGCCATTCCAAGACTCGACTATACTTTTTGCATGAAATAATCCTAATCCACCCCCACCCTGTTTACCATAGGTTTTACCTCTCCCTCCAAGCTGAGAAACAACCTCTTGCGGAATCCCTTTACCATTGTCAGTGATGTCAATGACAGCCATCTCACTTTCACGCTTCAAGATAATCCTCACATTACCTCTGCCTTCCATTGCCTCAATTGAGTTGTCAATTAGGTTCGATAAGGCCCGCCCTAGTTCAATTGCATTTATCTTGGTAAAAATTTTAAACGAATTATTGGTTTGATAAAACTCGATCGAAATTTGATCTTTACGCTGATACTGGACTTTCTTCTCGGAGGTGATCTCCTCAATTAAAGCAGAGAGTAGTGTTGAGGACGATTTTCCATGGTTTTCTATCAGTACAGATCCCTCATTAGAACTGGATATACCCTGCCTGTAACTCTTTAATAAAACATTAGAGATTTCATTAATCCGCTGAATTACGATTCCGATGAGAATTCTGTTGTGCTCTGAAAGCCCCGAAAAATCACGAACTACAACATTCAATGCTAATAAAGGCGACTTAATGTCATGTACAACTTGAGTAGCCAATTCGGCAAGGCATTTTTCTTTCTGTAAGGTATGTTCCTTTTTCATCATTTCATCTTGTATTCTGATTTTTTCTTCTTTGAGCGAGTTAATTCTAGAAGCCAATGCTAAGGATAAGAGTAAAATCTCGAAAGTTGATGCTAGTAACGGGCCATACAACACTATCGAGTTACCTGAGATCTTCCCTAAGTCATTTAGACCATAGAAAGCAGTTGCCACAAGGAATGTTCCAAATGCGACAATAAAGTAAAGTGCATTCTTAGAGCCCCCTCGGAAGCACAAGACTGAAATAGCAAATAGCAGAACAGAAACTACTGTAATAAACATGGCATTGAATTGACTCAGAACAGATGAATACGAAACAACCGAAAAAAACATAATCCCGACAGAAAACCAGCTAATGGCTCGCAAAACTAAATCTGAAACCTTAGAAAATAGGTTTGTTTCCAAAAAATACCGAGCAAATCTTGAGAGAAAAAAATAACTCGCACCCAACAGGAAGCTTCCGGCGATGTTATTCCATTTAGTCGATTTAGGCCAAAGAAATTGGTACCCAATACCAGTGACAAACGTTTGAAACAAAAAAAAACAAATCGCGTAAGAAATATATAAAATATAAAATCTTTCTTTTGTACCTATAAACAAAAAAAAGTTATAGGTGATCATGGCAAGGATTGAGCCTAAATAGATTCCTATTAGGATTGATTCATTGGATGCTGATTCTATAAAATGATTTTTTTCATAAACACTCAGTACAGATTGGAGCGGGCTCTTGGATTCCAGTTTGGTATAAACAATAATGCTTTTATCTCGCTCAAGAGTAACCGGGTAAATAAAATATCTATGTTTATAAGGACGATCATCGAAAGCCCGTAACCTCCCTGTTTGAAACGAATGTACTCCGCTTCCTGTTTTGAAATAGACATCAAATATCTGTAAAATGGAATAGCGTTGTTCTAGAATCCATTCGGAACGATCACTTGAAGCATTTCTGATTTCAAACTTTAGCCAGATTCTTGAAAGCGAGTATCCCAAGCTATTTGCCGTATTTACTTTCCATTCTAAGCTTCCACTTCGATCCAACTCAATGAGCTGATCAAAATCGAGCTTTTTCTCGCTATCCTCAAGTATGAGCGTTTTGGATATTCGAATGGCCTTACTAGAATCGGAAAGAGAAAAAACAGGAATGGTTTCGACCTCACTACTCAAGGCAGGCAAAACGCATGCAAATAAAAAGCCTATAATCAACTCAATGTACTGCCTCATGTTTCGCAATCTATCCTTCAACTCTATTTTTATGAAACCATACAAGCCTAGTTCTCAATAGAAACGACTATAGACGAAAAAACTTACCATTCAGATACAAATTTCAGTCAGCTGTTCTGCAATCTTGGAAGAAGTTGAACCAAGCTTTTCTGAAAAAGTTACCGTCATGACAAAGCGAACCAAGATAGAAGTAAAACCTTGAAGGTAGTACTAAGAGATTTCTAAACTGAAGACCAAAGACCATGAGGGCAATCGCAACAGGTACTGCAAGGCCAATAAAAAATCATAGACTGGGTAATGTTTTAGAATCACCTCTTAAAGAGGACAAACCGATTGCGGTCAGGCTGAGTAAATAGATACCACTGACATGAGAAAAGCACGCAAGTCTTTGTTCAATCCAAAGAGAGAAAAGAATAGAGACTACTATAAATTTCAATGAAGGAAACCCATTGTTTCTTGGTCAACAAAAAGAACCGTTCAAAGACCCTTAGAGTTTTAAAACATTGGTTCTAATTTGAATTGTTTATAAAAATGAACACAACGTTCAGATTTCTAAATTTATGAATGTCTTCTTGGTTTTAGAGTTGTTTAAAAATGAGAAAATGAACTCTTTTGTTCTAATTCTGAAGGTTTACTGTTTTTTGCTTGTTTAGCTAAGGCACCAGTACGTGGTTTTTATATGAGATTGCCTAATTTTGTCTGAAGACTAATTACATCTCAAAGATTTTAAAATGATCCTGGCATAAATATTGCTCAAATTTGAGTCATCAAACACTTATGAGGAAAAAAAAGTATAAATGGAGATTTTGTTTAACTATAATATTTCTTTATCCTGTCTATTCATTTGGATTGGGTAAAAAATTCCCAAACGTTCAACAACATAAAATTGCAGTACTTGGACCGACTTGCCGCCTTGCTTCAGAATGAGTTGAAAGTAACTTCTTATACTCCAAATTACGGTCAAATTTTTAAACTTTGTCAGCATCTCTTGGTCGACATAAGGCGATTTAATAGCATTTTTTATGACCAATTTTAGGTGTATCCAAGGGAACTCCTTCCCTAGAAGAAAGAACTGCTATAAAATTTAAAAAAGTTAAATTTATTAAACATAAAATAAATGAGTCATTCTTAATTTTCATAAATTAAACTTATTTACTTCAGGTATGTTTATAGATTTTACGATGTTTTTTGCCTCAGAGAGACTGCCCTCTATGAGAGAGACTCGTTTTTTGCTTTTAGCCTACCCGCAGGCTTTTAGTTTTCATCAGATCGGAAAATTTTCTGGAATGGTCACGTTTGATTCATGGGTTTTGCATTTTAATGCGATGCGTATAAATAAATTTTGGGCAAAATTTCCCCTTCGAGGTCAATTTTGGCATTCTTTGACTCAGTTTGGCTAGGACATTTGATTTGATTTCTGTTAGATAATGCCAAATGCATGAAGAGAATAGTTTTAACTTTTTATCTCACATTCCTTATTTGAGGAATGTTCCCAACCATGTAGGGATGTCGCTTCTGATTGCTGTGGGTCTCGTGGTGATGACTTATGTAGCCAGAAGTCAGCTGATTACAGTTATGAAAGAGGAAAATTCGGCCATTATTCCTGACTCAAAACTGACTTACCGGAATTTCTTTGAAATGGTGGCTGAAAGTCTGTATCAATTGACAGAATCTGTTATTGGTGCTCATGATGCTCCCCTTTATTTTCCAGTGATTGGAACGCTTTTTGTTTTTATTTTTGTTTCAAATTTAGTTGGTCTTTTGCCTGGTTTTTTACCTCCTACCGATAATATGAATGCTACCTTGGCTCTGGGGATTTTTGTTTTTATTTATTATAATTATGTGGGCTTTAAAGCTCATGGCTTGAGTTACATGAAGCATTTCTTGGGCCCTATTTCTTGGCTAGCGCCGTTGATGTTACTGATTGAGCTTGCGTCTCACGTCTTTCGGCCTTTGTCTCTTGCTCTTCGCTTACGCGGAAATATATTAGGAGACCATATTGTATTGGGGATTTTTAGCGGATTGGTTCCATACCTTCTTCCTGTAATTTTTTACGGTTTGGGAGTGTTTGTGGCCTTTATGCAGGCCTTCGTCTTTTGTTTGATGACGATGGTCTATATATCACTATCGACATCACATGATCATTAAATAGAAAGGATGGAATTGGAAATGAGATTTCGCAATTGTCTGTGGTTTTTTGGAATTTTAATGGCGAACTTGATCGCCACGGTGGCAATGGCCTCTGAAGAAGTGAGCCATGTAGACCCATATGCTTCGCTGGGAGCTGCTTTAGCTATTGGAGTCGCAGCTTTTGGAGGGGCTTTAGCTCAGGGAAAAACTTCTTGTGCTGGGTTAGAAGCGATTGGACGCAATCCTTCTGCTCAGAAGAAGATTTTTATTCCAATGATTGTTGGATTAGCTCTGATTGAGTCTCTTGTTCTTTATGCATTCGTAGTTGCATTCTTTAAAATCAAAACTTAGTTTTGTAAGAAAGAAACCCCTTCAGCAATAGGTTGGGGTTTCTTTCTTAGTTTTCAAGCACTCGAGGAGATTGCTACGAATTTTCTAATTGATTTCTAGTTACCTTTTTTTCTTCTTCTGAAAGGTTTTGAAGATAGTATTTTTCTAGGGTGGATTTAGCTTGTTTCGATTGATCGATTATTTTTTCAGCAAAACAGTCATCAAAGCGGTATCCGGATTCAATTTCTAGAATAAGAAGATCTAGGGTGCGAAGAGCACCTAAAATATCGTGTCGACTTGTCGGAATCAAAGGTGTTAAACTTGGTTTAGCCATGGCAAAAGGATCTTCTTTCAACGTAGCGTCTTGGGTAATGAATACCCCCCCCCCCCTTTATTAATCGAAAAGGTTGAAGAAGAGAAGGAAATTCATACAAATTCAAGCTGTGGATGAAAAACAAGCCAAAAAAGTATTTAAAATCAGGCCACTCAAAGGTTTATTTGGGTGAGTTCCATTTTTACTCAGGGTTTTAGGCTTCTTTCAGTCTTCTGTGAAAAATTTATTTTTATAGTAGGAATCAAAGAATGTTTTGAAAATATAAGGTTTTTTAGCCACACGAAGGAAATTTTATCTTTCTTAAAGAAAATTAAGAGAAGTGGCACAGAGATTGCTTAATAAAAGTATTGTACGGCTTAGATAAGAAATGAAAAAGGAGCTTTGCAAATTTGGATAAAAATTGCAGAATTCAGTTAAAGAAAATCGAAAGACCATAGAGCTATGGAATTTGAGAACACGGTTTTCTAATTAAGCTAATCCACGGGTTAAGTTAAGTCCACGGGCTTAATTCGTTTAAGTAACTTTTTCGTTTCTTATCTAAAAAAATAAGAGATTTTTATAGAAAATATTTTTTTAAAAAGGATAAAAATAAAAGATTCAAAAAATTCGTTTATGAACTTATTTCCTATTCGTGTTGTTCACTTAGATGACAATGCACTTGACATTCGGAATCTCAAGAGGGTTCTTGAGGAAGATTCTGTTGCTGGAAAATTCATTTTAGAGTCTTATTTAGAAGTTTCTGAATTCAAAAGAAGAATAGAAAAAGGTTCGCTGCCAGACTTACTCCTTCTTGATATTGATCTCAATCATCCGGGCATGAACGGGATTTCTCTTGCCAAAGAGTTTCGTGCCAAGTTTCCTAGTCTGATTATTGTTTTACTCTCCATTTTAGAAGACATTCAAACGATAACAGGGGCTCTTGCTGCTGGAGCAGACGATTTTATTTCTAAAACCTCTGATTCAAACCATCTTAGCTTTAGACTTCATCAGGCGTTTCATCTAGCACGGCTAAAAAAGGGAGGTCTTCCTCAAGAAACAACAGGATGTGAAACTCACAGTCTTCGAAAAGCGCCTAAAATTGTCGGACAGACTTTAAGCACGATCCGATCAAGAATTCCTCTTCTTTGTAGTTCTGCTGTTTCAGCAATCTATGTGGAGGGAGAGTCTGGGACTGGAAAGGAGGTCGTTGCGGATCTTATTGAGTCGTTCTTGTCGCCTGAGATTCCGTTTATTCGAGTAAACTGTGCTGAAATTGCACCCACACTTCTTGAGAGTGAACTCTTTGGGTACACTAAAGGCTCTTTTACGGGGGCTATGCAAAACAAGCAGGGTTTGTTTGAAGCATCTCATGGGGGTTGGATTTTTTTAGATGAAGTTTCAATGCTCTCAGCACCTGCTCAAGCAGCTTTGCTTCGAACCTTGGAGTCCAAACAAATTAGAAAATTAGGTGATACTAAACCGAAGCTGATTGACTTCAAGCTTATTTCAGCTAGCAATGAGCCCATTGAAGAATTAGTAAGAGTTGGAAGGTTTCGTCTCGATTTATGGCAAAGAATTCGTGAGGCTGAGATTAAACTACCTCCTTTAAGAGAAAGACCCGAAGAAATTAAAGATCTGATTCGCCATTTTTGTGAAACTTTGGTTGGGGGACCTTATGAGATGACTTTGCCTGCGATTCGAGTTTTATCTCAATATTCTTGGACTGAGGGAAATGTTCGACAGTTGAGAAATACAGTAAAAGCGATGACAGAGTTTAAGATTGATCAACTTTTAACTCCGCTTTCCATTCCAGACAATATCTGGCAAGACCTTCAAGGGGCCTATCAGACCCATTTAAAGCCCCAGCTTGAAAAGAAAGAAGCTGAGATCTTTTCTAAAAGCCAAAGTTGTGGAAAAATTTCAGTCCCTTATTCTGACGAAACTCCCATCTCTTTTAATGATTTATCAGATCTTCTATTTTTAGAAATCTACAGAAATCATAGGGAAATGGCAATCAAGAACAATAAAAAACAAAGCTTGAGACTTCTTGCTAAAAAACTTCAAATAGCAAGAAGTACAGTTTCAATTACTTTAAGACGGTTAAAAGAGAAAAAGCTTATCCAGGATTGAAGTGTTATGCTAGAATTTTAAAAAACTACGAATTCTGTTGATAATACTCTGAACTTGTGATTAAAATCACTCAAAAATAGAGTTTAATTGACCAAAAGCAGCCGAAAATAGTTCGAATCTGTAGGTATTTTTCTTCTTAGTTCAGCAAAAGTGGAGTTTTGGTGTCAAAGTTGAGAATTTTGTCAGTAGACGATCAGGATTTTATCACTCAGCACACCCTAGTCAGAGGTTTGAGGGATTGTTTTGAAGTAGAACTTTGTTCTTCTATTGAAGATAGTTTCAGTCTTCTTAGAACAAAGTGTTTTCATGCTCTTTTATTGGACCATAATCTCGGTCCTCAATTTCCAAATAGCTCAAAATTTATTCCGAGTTATCTTCAAGAGTTCCCTTTTCTGTTTATTGTTTTAGTGACACATGGCGATGATGATCAGAAAATCAGCGAAGCACTTGCCCTGGGAGCGTCGAGTTATATTGTCAAATCAAAGTCGATTTGTAGAGATGTTTTGAGCCAAATGAATTTGCGTTTTAATAGACCTTTCTATGATTTTTTAAACTCAACAAGTTCATTAGAAAAGAGATGAATAAAAATTTGAAAATTTTTATTGTTAAATGAGAATGAGAAAGCAAGGAGTTTAATAAAAATGAATTTAGCCCTGAAGTACAAAGCTCAAGTTTTTTATAAACCCATTGAATCCAATGGTGAATCCAATGATGACTTTGAAGTAACTCTCAGGATTCCGAAAGTTGAAATGATTCTAAAGAGAAAGACTTCTCATGAAATTAATATGATTTTTAACCAAATTTTGATCTTTTCTGCGGGCCTTAAGTCGATGTTGACTTCACCCAGTCCTCTCGAATGGCAAGAGATGAAAAAAGCATTGGATAAAATTGAAGTTGATTTAGATGGTTTTTCTCAGGAAGTGGGTTGGGTAAAAGCTATTTATGAAGCAATACAGTCCACTCCTTTCAAAGGGGATTGTAGAAAATAAATATGGAAAATAGGATGATAAGTTATTTATTGAATCCTCTTGTTCTTTTTTCGGTCTTCTTTTCACTGGTGGTCTTGGTTGCTCCTGTCGTTATTTATTTGGTTTTTCAAGGCGAGAGTCGAAAATCCTGGATTGTGACTTATCAAACTCTGTGTGAATTGGGTGCCGTTTTAGTCGTTGGATGGTACTGGTTTTCAAGCAAAGACCCCACTAAGAATTTAATTTTTTTACCTGTTCTTTTAGGTTTGATTTGTTTTTTTATTGCTGAATTTGGGTTTAATACGACTTTTTTTGAAAAATCTTTTCAAGTTTATCGGGATAGGTATTTTTGTGCGATCAGCTATACTTTGACTTTTGGTTTTTTAGCTGCTTCCCTGATTTTTCATTTTAAAATTTATCAACAATCAGTTTTTGTTTTTTTGGGAGTGCTAGCAGTAGCATTGGTCCATTTTGCTTTCCAGTACCGATATTTGATTATTCCATTACAAGGGGTGTATTTTTCTAAGCTTCCCTACTTTATGTATGTGAATGGGGTTTTGTATAGTGTTTTGACGGCCTTAGTTGCTGGGATAGCCTTTACTTATTGTCTCCGATCCTCAGATTTAGTTGAGTTTATTTTTTTGCATCTTTTGGTTGCTCTTTTAACTTTTGATTTTGCTGCTCGCTATCAAATTGTCCAAAGTGAGTTTGATCAAATGACCATGGCTCAGTATTTTTGGGCGATAACCGTTGGAGCAATTTTTATTACTATTTTTATTTCACTTCTTCATGGTGAAATGATTTTTTCAAGACCTGGATTATTGTCAAGCTGGGTGAGTATTCGAGCTTCTTTGGCATTACTTATTTTTGCGATCACAGTCCTCATTATACTTGCTTTGCTGATCCTTCGGTTTTTTTCAGTTCAGAATGCTATTGATGTCACTCTTGTTCTTACAATTATCCTCATTTGCTGGACTATTTCTAATTGGGTGGCTTTTAATGTCTCATCAAAATTTATGGAGATTAGTTTTCTGATGGGAACTAATCGTGTAAGTGATGTGGGTACAGACGGATCTCCAGGGATCCTTCTTAAAAAAATAGAGAAGAAAATTCCATTTTCCTCTGAGATGAACTTGATTATTGATCAATACAATCAAACTGCTGAGAAATTTAATCTTCGTGGCCAGAGGTTGATTGAGTCGATTGCGAATCAAATTAAGATTGAAAAAGATGCTCTCAGAGGCCAAATAGCAAAGCAAATTGCACATGATATTGCTTCCCCATTAGGTGCAATGAGAACCATGATAGGCCTGCCTCAATTGAATACGGATAGAGCCCGAGAAACTCTTTGGACAGCTTTAAATAGTATTTCTGATATGGTGAATCGACTCAATTTCAGACCTGAAGAGACTGTTCAAACAGAAATGAAAGTCTATTCAACTGTTGGAGCACTTGAAAAAATTATAAATTTAAAAAAAGCTGAGTTTAGCGAACTTGAAATTGACCTGAGTTTGAGTATTTCTAAAAACACAATGGATAGTTTTATTCTGATTAGTTTGGACGCTTTTCGTTCTATTGTTTCCAATCTTGTCAATAACTCAAAAGATGAAATTCTTCGAAAAGGGAGTTTTGGGAAAGTAGCGATTGAGCTGGATCAAGTGGATCAAATGACTTTAGTTTCTATTTCAGATAATGGGGCATTTATTTCTGAAAAAAGACTAAGTCAACTTAACTCAGGGGATTATGAATCAACGAAGCATCGATCCAAGCCTCTTGGGATTGCATCTTCTCGTGAGATATTGAAGCGTTTTGGAGGTTCTCTTAGTTTTTTAAGGTTGGAACCTGTGGGGCTAAAAGCAGTCATTCGGCTTCCTTCTTATGGAACTCCTGAGTGGCTAGTCAGCGAAATTTGCTTAAATGAAGGGAAAAGTATTGTGGTTTTGGATGATGATGAATCTATTCATCAGCTCCTTAAGATTCGTCTTGTTTCTGATCCAAAATTAGCTCAACTGCCCTATTTTAGTTTTAAAACAGAAAAATCATTGTCGCAGTTTCTAGAGGGACAAAAAAAGCTCAATCACTTGTTTCTAGTTGATTATGAGTTGAGAGGGAACTCAAAGACAGGAATTCAGGTCATTGATACACTCAAGTTGAATCAAGATAGTGTTCTTATGACAAGTCATTGGGATGAATCCTCTATTTTGAAAGCATGTAGGGCTTCAAAAATAAGACTACTCCCAAAAACATTAGCTCATAATATCCCTATTAAGTTTGGAAAAATAAATCCTTTGGATTTCATTCTTGTTGATGATCATCCTATTGTTCGATTTGCCTGGAAAAGTGCGGCTGAGTCTTATGGGCTTAAGTATCGTATTTTTTCAGATCCAGTTTATTTTGAAATGCATCGACGAGATTTCGAAAAAACGAAACTTTTTTTAGATTTTCATTTTCCAGAAACAAATGCTTCCGAGCTTTTAATGGCTTTGAATGGAGAGTTTCCTGATTATTATATTTTAACTGGAGAAGAAAAAGGTAATTTAGATAAATTTACAGGGATTGACCCATCAAGGATTATTTGGGGTAAAACTTTTCCTTCTCATTTTTTTTGTTAAATTTAATGACTCTATGAGGGGTTGAGACCTCCAAGCAAACAAGTCATTGATTTCAGTGTTGACCTCCGAATAAGACCAGTTAAGATTCATCGGTTTCCAGTTTAATGAGGCTATAGGTATTATGAACTGAGTGGATAAGCGTAAATTTAAACTCTTCATCTGATTGAAGCTGATTCCTCTGGAGTATAACCAAATTTGAATAGGTCCATGAGAGGAGTATTTTTGGTTTTGAAAGGAGTGGATCGGTGCCATTACAATCCAACCTAAATCGCTTGAAAAAGTGTCAAAGTTGAAAACAGTTTTTCCTTGAGGTGATTTTTCTAAAAATAATGTCCAATCAGATATGGGTATTTTTATTTGACTTTGTTGGAGTAGGTATTGTGGATTCAGCCAGTAGTGATCCGTAACATTGATAAAGTCTTTTTTAATCAAATGGGGTTCAAGGATTTTTTTCTGAAACGCATCTTCTAACATTTCACGAGGGTCTTTCCAGATATGATTGAGGGCAGAGGTTGCCATGAGATTGATTGTGAACGTCAAAGTGGCTAGACTTCCAAGAATGGAAGAGGTTAGAATAACTTTCTTTTGGGGTGTGTTTTTTATGATTAAAAAACTGATGATGAGAGCAGAGCCAAAATAAGAGAGATAAACAGGAAGGTATCCTAAGCCAGGCCGGGTAATTTCGTCCTGATATTTTTGGGTGATAGCAATCATGACGGGTGGGAATAGAATTAAACTCCATGCGCTCCACTTCACAGGGTCAGGGAGTTGAAGTTCTTTTTTTTTAATGGCTTGGTTCAATAGCTGGTAAAAAATGTACGTGTAAATGAGATTTATGATGACTGTTCGTAGCGAAAAAATTTGATAGAGCACTGTCCATCCCTTCAAGAAAGAGACTCTTCCAAAGATCGGATAAATTAAAGGAAGGGCGGCAGATATTTGAAATAAGTAAGTTTTTATTCCTCGGATGCTGAATGAAAAAGTTGTCCCTGGGTAGTGAGGAGGATGGAGGGTTCTTAGATAAAGCGTTGTTGCAAGATATGCTATCGTTATACTTAAAGGGAATAAAGCAATTTTCCAACGACGGGTTTGTTTGAGTGTGGCTAAAAGAAGAAAAAAGAACACTAAATTAACTTCATAAGTCAGTAAGGCGCTTAGAAATAGAAACTGGGAAAAGAAAAGTTTCCAGACCTGTCCTTTTTTTAAGTATTCTTTAAAGAAAAAAGACGAAGAAAAACCTAATGAAGCGGATACTGGTAAAAGACAAGCATAGCTAGTGATAGGGTCATGGTAGGCTCGGATTTGGAATAGGGAGAGTGCAATAGCCACGAGAAAAAATGATACACTTGTATTGACCTCAAGTGATCTTAGCCAGGCGTAAAAGGAAACTAAGCTTAGGCATACAAAAAAAAGAATGAGGGTGTGATACGTCAAAGGATCAGGGGCATAGTAATAAATTGCGGTCGAAAGACTTGCTAAAGGATATAGTCTTCCATCATAAGTAATCCAATGGAGTGCATTCCGAATGATTTCTTTCCAAAGGGCCAGTTCTTGAGATTGGAGAGAATAGCGAGTGCTCACATTGAAGCTGTCGTCTAGATAAAATCCAGTAAATAGATATGGATAAAGAAAAATTCCCCCAAAAACAACAAGAAGCAGAAGTTTTGAGGAGAGGATCTGAAAAAAAAGGGCAGAGCTGATTCTTTTCATAGATTTTTGATTGAAAAATGGCGAGGGCATCAATGATCTAAAAGATGTTTTTTAAGAAATTTTCCAGTTTCACTCGTTTCTTTTTCGGCTACTCTTTCTGGAGTTCCTTCTGCTACGATTTGCCCACCCAACAGTCCACCTCCAGGACCAAGATCAATGATATGGTCTGCTACTTTGATCATGTCAAGATTGTGTTCGATGACAACCACAGTATTGCCCTGATTGACTAAAGTGTGAAGAATTGAAATTAATTTATTAACATCATCAAAATGCAAGCCGGTAGAAGGTTCATCTAAAATATAAAGTGTTTGGCCAGTACTTCTTTTAGAAAGCTCCTTAGCTAGCTTAATTCTTTGGGCTTCGCCACCGGATAGGGTGGTAGAGCTTTGTCCTAGCTGTAAATACCCAAGACCCACATCATTTAAAGTTTTAAGTTTCATTTTGATCGATGGAATCGCATCAAAAAAAAGGTAAGCATCAGCTCCTGTCATCTCTAAAATATCAGCAATGCACTTTCCCTTGTAACGAATATCGAGAGTCTCGCGGTTATAACGTCTTCCATGGCAGATTGCACACCGGACATAGACCGGAGGTAAGAAGTGCATTTCGATCTTCATGATCCCATCCCCTTTGCAGGTTTCGCATCGCCCCCCCTGGATATTGAAGGAGTAGCGACCTGGACTGTATCCCCTTATTTTTGATTCTGGCAAATGAGCAAAAAGATCTCTCATTAAAGTAAAAACTCCAGTATAGGTGGCGGGGTTGGATCGAGGTGTTCTCCCAATTGGGCTTTGGTCAATGTCTACCACTTTATCGATTTGATTAAGTCCTTGAATGGATTTGAGTTGAAGATTTCCGGTATCAATGGAGTAGAGATTTTTGATGACAGAACGGTACAAAATATCCATGACCAAGGTGCTTTTTCCGCTGCCTGATACTCCTGTCACGCAGGTCATGACCCCCAAAGGGATCTGAACGGTTAGATTTTTTAAATTATTTTGGTGAGCACCTTCAATTCTTAAAACTTGGCTTGGACTCCAGGATCGACGGTTTTGAGGGACTGGAATCTTTAAATCTCCTCGCAAGTACTTCCCTGTTACACTTTTTTTGGATTTTAAAATCTCTTGTACTTTTCCAGAGGCAATGATGACTCCTCCTTCGGATCCAGCGCCAGGGCCAAAGTCTAATACCCAGTCAGCTTGTTCGATCGTGTCTTGATCGTGTTCAACTACAATGACTGTGTTGCCTAAGTCCCGGAGCTTCATTAAGGTAGCAATCAGTTTTTCATTATCCTTTTGGTGAAGACCAATGCTGGGTTCATCGAGTACGTAGATCACTCCAACCAGAGAACTCCCGATTTGGGTGGCTAAGCGGATTCTTTGAGCTTCTCCTCCGGAAAGGCTTTGAGCGGTTCGAGAGAGACTCAGGTATTGAACTCCAACATTGCATAAAAAATTAAGACGTTGTGTAATCTCTGAAATTATTTTTTCTGAAATTATTTTTTCACGTTCTGTTAAAGGAAGATTTTTAAAAAAAAGAAAGAGTTCTTCAATAGAAAAGTGACAAATTTCTGAAATATTTTTTTTATTTAATTTAAAGTGAAGGCTTTCTTTTTTGAGTCGGTTACCATGACAGCTAGGGCAAGGATGGCTTTCAAGAGTATCTGAGGGGATTGAAACACCAAGGTCTGAGTGAGGTTCTAAAGATAAATTTTCAGAGAGGGTGTGTTTCGGATCAGTCCCTAATCCTTCACATGTTTGACAGGCTCCCATTGGGCTATTGAAGGAAAAAGTACGAGGCTCAGGGTCAGGGTAACTGATTTGACAAGAAGGACAAGCAAGGCGTTCAGATAAAAGAGTTTCTTCAGTTTTATTTTGATCAAAAGTTTCCAAGATCAGTAAGCCTTGGCCGAGCTTAAGGCCTAGCTCAACAGAATTACTGATCCGTGTTTTCAAATCGTTTAAATCACCTTGGATCACTAGCCGATCAATATAAACAGAAAGATTGTGTTTTTTGTTTTTTTGAAGTTGGATCTCTTCAGAAAGGTCAACAACTGAACCATCTATTTTAACTCGGACAAAACCCTTTCTTCTGAGTTCTTCTAGTTCTTTTTGATACTCTCCTTTTCTTCCTCGTGCGAGAGGCGCTAGGATAGCTAAACGAGTTCCACTGGAAAAAGACAGGATTTGGTCAACTATTTTATGAGGAGATTGGGAATGGATGGGGTTTTTACATTTCCAACAATAAGGTTTTGAAATCCGACAGTAAAGGAGACGAAGGTAATCATAAATTTCAGTGACAGTGCCTACGGTAGATCTAGGGTTATAGCTGGTTGTTTTTTGGTCAATAGAAATTGTAGGGCTGAGACCAGAAATGGATTCTACATCAGGTTTTTCGAGTTGTTCAAGAAACTGTCTGGCATAGGTTGATAAACTTTCAACATATCTTCTTTGTCCTTCAGCATAAATCGTGTCAAAGGCTAAGGAAGACTTTCCTGAGCCTGAAGGCCCTGTAAAGACCACAAACTTGTTTCTTGGGATAACAGCATCGATGTTTTTCAAGTTATGAACGCAGGCACCGTGAACTATAATTGCATCATCATTGGCAAAAGAAATTTTTTTCTCCTTACAGATATTCAGGTTCAGAGGAAATTGAGATGGATTTATGTCCAACCTCGATGGATGCTTCCTTTAAAGCAGTTTCTACAACATTTCGAATTTCTGCTAATCGAGTCGATGTTGTTGCTTCAAACCTGAGAACAAGAACAGGTTGGGTGTTTGATGCACGCACTAGACCCCAACCATCTCCAAAGTCCACCCGAACTCCATCAATTTCTAAAACAGGGAGTGATTTTTCTAAACGAGCTTTTGTTCTACTTACGAGTTCAAACTTCTTCTCTTCCTCACAATCTACCCGGATTTCAGGAGTAGATACAGTCGCTGGTAAATCACTCAGGAGTGATGACAGTGGGTGTTCAGAATGGTGAGAAGCAATTTCGTAAACTCGGAGTGCAGCATAAATTGCATCGTCAAATCCGAAGTACCGATCTGCAAAGAAAATATGGCCCGACATTTCTCCTGCTAATAGAGCCCCTGTTTCCTTCATTTTAGATTTGATGAGGGAATGACCTGTTTTCCACATCAAGGGCTTCCCCCCTTTGTTGGCAATATCATTAAAAAGTCGATGGCTTGATTTAACTTCAGAAATGATTGTAGCGCCAGGGTTTTCCTTTAGGACTGCTCTAGAAAGCAAGATCATGAGTTCATCACCAAATAAAATTCTACCTGACTCATCAACAAGTCCAAGGCGATCGGAGTCGCCATCAAAAGCAAGACCAAAAGCTGCTTTTTCTGATTTTACCTTTTCAACGAGGTGTTTTAAGTTTTCTGGAACAGTGGGATCGGGGTGATGGTTAGGAAACCGACCGTCGAGCTCACAAAAGAGAGGGACCACTTGAGCTCCAAGCCTTGTAAACAATGGGGGAGCTACATTTCCTGCAGTTCCATTTCCTGCATCGATTACAATCTTCATGGGTTTTAACGGCTGAGCATTTTTTTCCAAATAATCCAGGTACTTCGGGATGATCGCGAAGTCCGACACAGAGCCTATCGGAGAGATCGGCTCGGGAGAACGATTCAGCCTTTCCATCAGGCTTCGAAGTTCTTGGATTTGGTGACCAAAAAGAGTTCCTTTTCCAATGCAGATTTTAAAACCATTATAGTCTGCTGGGTTATGGGATCCAGTCACCATGATCCCACCATCCAGGTTGAGTGAAAATATACTAAAATAAGTTAAAGGGGTAGGGCAGACTCCGAGGCGAACGACTTGGAGTCCCCCCTCTCTCAAGCCAGAAACTAAAGCAGCAGAGTACGAATCACTGGTTAGCCTACAGTCCCAACCTACTGCAATGGTAGGGGGATGTTGAGTTGACAAAACCCCTTTCAGTTGTAGTGCATAGGCTCTTCCCAGGCAGTAGGCAAACTCTGTTGTGATCTCTTTCTCGGCAATGCCTCGAATATCATACTCACGAAAAATAGAAGGGTGAATTTGAAGTTTCATTTTTTAACCTGATCAAATCTTTTTATTTGGAAAGCAGGATTTCACTCACTGGAGGCTCTCCAATACGATGAATAAAAGCTGATTGACGTTGACGCTCTAGCCAGAGTGAGAGCTGGTGTTGATACTCACGAGCTGTGAGTTGATTTCGAATTTCCTCCCTTATTTCATTCAAATGATCCGTCTGATTGGTTTTGACATCGACAAGCTTCAAAATGGAGTATCGAGATAACTTGGGATCGAGTAAAATTTCACTGACTTCACCCACTTTGAGCTTTTTGACTTGCTCTCGAATCAACGGAGAAACTTGGTCTTCTGTTAAAATGCCTAAATCGCCTCCATGGCTTGCAGAACCATCGTCATTTACTCTTTTTGCAACTTCTTCAAAAGGTTCTCCAGATCGAATCGCATAAAGAGCTCGATTGGCAGACTGATTGGCTAAGTCAGAGGCTGCTGCTTTTGATTTAGCCTTAAAACTGTTTGCAGAAATTGTAACCATTTGAAGATGAAACGCTCTAGGTTGAGAGCTATCGTGACTATAATGGTTGTAAAAATAGTTTTTAATATCATCTTCTGAGATCGTTATTTTAGTGCGGATTTCTCGATCAATCAGATCGCGCTTACTTCCAGAGTCTCGGATGAGTTCAAAATAGTCTGAAAACCCATAGCCTTCTTTTTCTAAAGCTTCTTTGAGTCCTGCTCGATCCAGCCGGTTGTTGCTCTGAATTGAGTTAATTTCCTGTTCAACTTCGCTATTTGTTTTTGGAAACTGTTGGGTGATCAGGCGCTCATTGATTAAAAAATCAATGATATCTTGGGTCGAAGACTTTGAGCCCTGTGTTGCCATGGGGGTTCCGGCAAATAAAGGGTCGAGTTGGGAGCGTAGTTTAACGATCTCACGGAACTTTCTGATATCTGAAAGCAAGATCAGTGAAGAATTCACAGAGGCTTGGAGTTCGTCCAGGACAATTCTTTTTGTAGCATCTGCCCAAGCACTTGTTTTGGATTTCACCAGCAATACTAGAAAAGCGAGAATGAATCCGAACCATTGAGACTTTCGTAGATCACGCATACATAGCTGATTTCTCGCATGCTCGTTCTATAAAAGGCAAGTGTTTTAGGTGTTATTTTTACCGAGCGCTTTCTGATGAGGAGCTTCTTATTAGGCTTCTGGATTCATCTTTGGATTCATCTGAAGATGAGCTTTTTTGATGTGAGGGCAAAATTTTAACACGTTGATCACTGACTTCTACAGGTTCAGAAGAAGTTTTAGCTCTGTTTTGAAGGAAATCCATTCCTAATTCTACCCCTTGAACCACGGAGAGATAGATCGATTGACTAGGACCTCGAATCATCGCGGTTTTAGGTTGTTCAATTCCGAGCCCTTTTTCAGCTTTGATTAAGACTTGCTCTGCATGTTCATATACTTTTTTCTGTTCTTCTGTGCTGTTCATTTCTCCGTGTGGGATCTGATAAACTAAGTTGGCAAATTGAGCGAGGAGCTTTTCTTTTTCTGTTTTGTTTTTTACACCTTTTTCTGAATTTATTTTTTGAGTATATTTTTGATAATTAGAATCTATCTCGCTAATAACTTTATTAATAGCCTTAAGATTTTTTTCCGTATAAGAGTTTAAATGCATTGTTTTTTTCTCTTGATGAATGAGTTCTGAAAACTTTTTGTTAAGTTTTTTAATGTCTCCCTCTATCGAGGCAATGGCCATGGGTTGTGAAAAAATCAGGCAAAAACAAAAAACAAAAAATAAATTATTTTTTAAAGAAATGCTCATAAAATAAACCTCTAAGATTAAAAAATGTTACAGCTTTTTTAATCTTAGAGGTTTATTTATTAAATTTAATTGTGTTTTTTTTGACACAGTTAAAATGAATTATTGTATTTAGTCTTTGATGAGTTCTTGCTTGACTGATACTTGAGCTTGGCGCTTGAGTTTATTCATGAATTTTTCAAAGAGAGCTGTCCGTTGCTCTTCGAAAATCATACGTTTGACTTGGGTTCGATCCGTTTCTTCCCAAGGTCGGATGGCTGTTAATTTGATAATATGGTACCCAAACGGGGTTTTGATAATGTCACTCACTTTTCCAGGAGTGCTTAGCTTCAAAGCAATTTGATAATAATGAGCATCGAGTTGATATTTGGGTTGATAGCCCATGTCCCCACCCATGGGTGCGGTTGTGCCCTCAGAAAAACGTTGAGCGGCCTCAGCAAAACTCATTTTTTCTTGAGTGAGATAGGTATCTTTGATTTTTTTTATTCTTTCATAGGCTTGCTTTTGTTCTTCTGGAGTTAAATGAGGTCTGAGTGCAACAAAGATTTGACTGGTTCGGATATCTGGGTTTTTAGAATAATAAGCTTGAGCTTCATCATCCGTGGTGTGGATTTTTTCAAAATCCTGAGCGAGATTTTTTTCAAGTAAGGCATGATAAAGAACCGTGTTCATTCGGTCGATCACTTCGGGGTCATGGTCGAGTCGCTGTCGGAGAGCTTCCTGAATTCCAAGCTCACGTTTGATTAAATCATCTAACATTGTTTTTTTTGTTGGAGATTGAAGTTGGAAGGTTTTGGAGCTTTCCTCCAGTTTTTTGTTCAGTTCGCCTCGAGTGATGACTCGTTCGTTGACGCGTGCAAGTTCAGTTGAATCTTGACTTAAAGCTTGACAAACATCGATCTTGAAAAAAATAATCAAACTTATGGCAGCTACAATCCAGAAACATTGTTTTTTTTTGATCATGAGGCCCCCCCTTAGGCGATCATTCTAAAAGAATATAAAAGATGCTATCAAGACTCTCTTGAGTTCGCAAGACCTCAAGACAAATCTGAGAAATTCTCGTTTAATGGTCTGAAAATTCTTCAAATCGTGATTCTAGCTCAAAAAGCAGATCCTTTAGAGTCGTGATTTCTAGTTGGATAACTAACTTAGAGTCGGGTTTGAGTTGATATCGATCTGGATTTGCCGATGCAAGTGCAATCATCCGGATGGGGTCAAAGGGGCTTTTGGGTCCAGCAAGGAGAGAAACCTTATCTTTTCCCACTGTGAGAGATTGGATACCCATTTTTTTTAATAAAAATTTCAGACGGATGAGCCAAAAAAGGTTTTGTGCTTCTATCGGGAGGAAGCCAAAACGATCTTGAAGCTCTTTTTCAAGCTCACTCACTTCATCTTCAGCTGACGCTGCTGAAAGTCGGCGGTAGAGCGAAAGACGTTGATGAACCTCTGGTACATAGGTTTCGCTCAGGAAGGCAGGAAAAGGTGTTTTAATTTCAGGTTCTAGATCATTTTTGTCTGCTTTTAGGGGAGTTCCCTTGGCATCCAAAATCGCTTCTTCTAAAAGCTTTGTGTACAGATCAAACCCAACAGAGTTAATGGCGCCCGATTGTTGAGGACCTAAAAGGTCGCCGCCTCCTCGAATTTCTAAGTCATGAGAGGCAATATGAAACCCACTTCCAAGTTCAATAAATCTCTGAATAACTTCTAATCTTTTTTTAGCTTCTTCGGTTAATACGCTTTCTTCTGAAAGAAAGAGATAAGCATAAGCTCTAGATTGACCTCGTCCGACTCGGCCTCGAATTTGGTAGAGCTGGGCTAACCCAAATCGATCAGCGTGATCAATACAAATCGTGTTTGCTGATGGAAGATCAAGGCCTGACTCAATAATTGTGGTGCAAACGAGAACTGTGATTTTTTTTTGATAGAAGGCAAGCATGACCTCTTCGAGATTTTTTTCTGGCATTTGACCATGTCCGACTCCAACTTGAGCGCTTGGAACGAGGGCTTGAATTTTTTTAGCTGTTTCGTAGATGGATTGAATTCGATTATGGACATAAAAAACTTGTCCTCCTCTGGATAACTCAAACTCGATGGCTTTTTTAACGATCTGTGGATCACTCTGAGAAACATAGGTGCGGATGGGAAGTCGATCGACTGGGGGGGTGTTGATCAGGCTCATATCACGAAGACCCGAGAGGGCCATATGGAGAGTTCTTGGGATGGGGGTGGCCGTGAGAGTGAGGACATGGGTGTTGGTTTTTAAAGTTTTAAGGCGCTCCTTATGTTCAACCCCGAAGCGGTGTTCTTCATCAACAATGACTAAGCCTAGGTCATGGAAATGAACATCTTGAGAAAGGAGTCGATGAGTACCAATAATGATATCTAGTTTTCCTTTTGCAAGAGCTTTTAAGGCTTTCTTTTGCTCTTGAGAGGACTTAAATCGAGAGAGGGATTCAATGAGGACTGGATAATCTTTCAGACGAGCTTGAAAAGAAAGTTCGTGTTGCTGCGCTAGGACTGTTGTAGGCACAAGGACTGCTACCTGTTTTCCATCAGATACAGCTCGAAAAGCAGCTCTGATTGCAATTTCAGTTTTTCCATAACCCACATCTCCGCAGATGAGTCGATCCATGACTTTCCCAGACTCCATGTCTGAAAGCACTGAGTCAATGGCTTTGAGTTGATCGGGTGTTTCCTCAAAAGCAAAACTGGCTTCAAATTGCTGAAAGTCAGAGTCTCTGGGTGAAAATCTAACACCTTCCTGAATTTCTCTTTGGGCGTAGAGAGCAAGTAAGTCAAAGGCTATTTTTTTAACGGATTCTTTGACCTTTTCTTTCGTTTTAGCAAATTGAAGACTTCCTAAGCGATCTAAAGAAACCTTGTCGCCGATGCCTCTATATTTTTCGATGAAGTTCAGGCGATCCACAGGAAGATAAAGTTTATCTTGTTGAGCATATTCAATTTGAAGAAAATCACTGGGTGCTCCCGAAAGATCGAGTCGAATCATTCCCTGGTAGCGTCCTATTCCATGGGAGACGTGGACAATGGCATCCCCGAGGTTAAGATCAGAAAGGGATTGTAGTCCAGACCAGTTTTTGGCTGCAGAGCCACTTTCAAAGCGAAGAGCAAACCGAGAGGAATTTCTTTGTTTTGAATGAGATCGGACCCCAAGGAGTTCGTCCTCGTTCAGAACAATCAATCCTTCGCTGGCCCACTGGAAGCCTTGCGAGAGTATTCCAAGACGTAGTACAAGAGTGGAAGGGGAACCTGTAGGTGAAGAAGACTCCGTATGACAGGGGAAGTCGTTTTTGAGTAAAAGGTGCTGGATACGGTCCAGCTGACTTTGTGTAGATGCAAAGACAAAAATTTTAAAGCCTTGTTTGAGCCAAAGTCGGATTTGAGGTGCAACTTTTTCAAAAGAATGTCGATTTCCTCGAGATAGGTCTGGATGGTTTTCAATTCCTGTAAAGTGTCGAGTTTTTAATGAGGATTTTTTGGAGGTGAGTGAATTGAGATCAACGAGCTCAAGAGAGTCTAAAAAAATTCGGGAGCTTGAAAGAACTTGCTGTTCTAAGTGCGGGTTCCATAGGAAAATTTTTTCAAAAGCTGGGGCAATGATTTTTTGATCTTTACTTTCTTTAAAAAGTTTTTGTTGTTCGAGCTTGAATTGTTTCCATTCGGACTGGCAATCGAGTTCATCATTCCATGCGGTCCCTGCCCATACAATGCCCTCACAGGACTGAGGCAAGTAATCCCATAAGGTTGCAGGATTCAGATAAGCAAAACAAGCCCAAGCATCAGACCTTTCTGGGTAGTGTCCTTCGCTGAGTGAGTTTAAAATAGGGTCTCGGATTGCCCTAGAGATTCCCAAGTGATCGGAGTGTTCTTTCAGAGTTTCTCGCAAGACTGAAGCGGTGGCTTGAATGTTGAGGACCTCTCGAGCAGGAGGAATGGTAAGGCTTTGAATCGGAGTTAAATCCTTGAGGGTTCTTTGAGTGGCAGAATCAAATTTTCTGACTCTCTCAATTGTGTCACCGAAAAACTCTATACGAAAAGGGGTTTCTTCACTCGGTGGAAAAAAATCAAGGATATCTCCCCTTGCCGCAAAGGTCCCAGTATCTTCTACTGGGTCAACCCGGAGGTAACCTGATCTCAACAAACTTGAGATGAGGGTCTCTCGAGAAAGATGAGAAGTTCCCACTTGGAGTGAAATGGAAAGCTCCTGAAAGAGGGAAGGGGGTAGTGTTGCTTGGCTGGATGCTGCAATGGTGGTTAAAATCACAGAGGGGGGGTCCGGGCCTAAAATAGCTGACAGAGTGTTGAGTCTTGCAAATCGAGTTCGGATCGATAATGCAATCGGACTAAACGGGGATTGTTCCCAGGTAGGAAAGTGAAGGATTCTGAGATCAGACGAGTGGCTCAAGAAAGACAAAGTTTCTAAATCTTTTGAGAGTTCCCCAGCTATTTCGTCCGTTGCACACAAAACAACAAGAGGTTTTTTCCATTCATTTTTTTCTGAAATTGAGTGAACATATTTTGCCAGTAGGAGAGCTTTGGAGGAAGATGTTGTTCCAGTAACTCGGATAGGTTCCGACAGTTCATGAGCTGACTCCAGGATCAAGGCTAGGCTGCTGGTGAGCATAAAAAGAATTTACTGTCCTTGACATAAATTGTCAACTTCAGTACTCTTATTTTGCTCATGCCGGACGAGATAAAAAAATTTGAATGAGGAGCAAGGTGATTCAGACGAATTGGGATTTCTACTATGTCGTGTTTTTATCTGCTATCCTTTCTTTAGGTATTCCAATGGTTCTTATGTTGGTCTCTTTTTTGTTTGTCCCAAAAAATGGAAGAGGAGGTCAACCCGTTCCGAGTTTTGAAAAATCTAAATCGAATCGAATGCCGTCAGGGCATCGCATGAATGTCCAATTTTTTTTAGCTGCAAATGCAGCTCTCATGTTAGCCACATTGGGTTTGGCGTTGGTTCCCTGTGTAACGATTATCAATTCTGAAAACTTACAGGGTCTGGTCAAGGCCTTGATGGCGATTGTGACTGTAGCTGGTTTTGCTATTCTAGGGCTGCTTTATTCAGTGAGGAAAGGTGATATGGGTTGGCAGTGTTCGACTCAAGTGGGTCAAGTTGAGGCTCAAAAGGGGAAAAAATAAAAAGAAGGCTATGAAAGGATCATTTTATTTATCAACTCTTGGAAGATTACTGAATTGGGCTCGTTCTCGCTCTCTTTGGTATATTTCTACAGGAACAGGCTGTTGTGCTGACGAGGTTCTTAATTCTATGGGTTGTCGTTATGACTTAGAGAGGTTCGGGTGTGTTCCTCAGCTTGATCCTCGTCAAGCCGATTTACTCATCGTTTGTGGAATGGTCTCTTATAAAGGTGCTTCTCATTTGAGAAGTTTGTATGATTCGATGTTGACGCCTAAATACGTCTTAGCGATTGGAGCTTGTGCGAATTGTGGAGGGCCTTTTTCTCCTCAATTTAGCTATTCTGTTGTTCCTGGAGTAGATCAAGTAATTCCAGTCGATGTTTATGTTCCGGGTTGTCCTCCACGACCCGAAGCGATTATGAATGGCCTCATTGCTCTTCAGGAAAAAATCAGTGGACAAGAATCATCTCGTTTCGAAATTGAATAAATTATTTCCTGGCCTCATTTTGGAGGTTCGGCGATTTGGCCGTTCCGAGGTGACTTCCATTTGGGTTGAGGCTCAGTCTATTCCTAAGGTTGCCTCAGTTTTGAAAGATGATCTGGAATTCAGGCTGGAATGGCTAGAGAATTTTTCTGTAGTTGAGTTTGATCAGGTTCTTGTGATCTCTTATTTTTTAGGTTCAACGGCGAAAGGTCTCAGTCTTGTTGTTCGGGCTTCCCTAGTGCCCTTCACTTTACTTGAAGAAATTGGGTGTCCCTCCGTTCAAAATATTTGGCCTATGATTGAGCCTATGGAGAGAGAAGCCTCTGAAATGTTCGGAATACGATTTCATCTCAATAAAGATCAGCTTTATCGAGAAAAACCCTTTCTTCTCCCAGAAGGGTGGAAGGGGTTTCCTATGAGGAAAAAGTATGTTTTCCCAAAGGAATATTTTGGAGTTGCTCATCGGAGTGCTCGTAGCCGGCAAAGCCAGAAGAAATCGGGTCAATCATGACGATAGTGCTCAAGAAAATGAATTCAATAGACGAAAGTGTTGAAAATAATCTAACTCAGTGGGAAATTGGACCTTATCATTCTTCTTTGCCAGCACCTATTAAACTCAGCCTTCTTATGGATGGAGAAGTCGTTTCTCATTGTAGTCTTGAGACAGGTTTTTTGCATCGAGGTCTAGAAAAAGTCTTTGAGCTGCACTCTTGGAGGTCTTCTATAGCCTATGTGGATCATTTAGATCCTGAGGCAGCTGTCTTTGGAGAGCTTGCTTTATGTCTGGGTGTTGAAGAGATTGCTGGTCTAGCAGTGCCTTCTCGGGCGCAGCATATCCGAATTATTTTAGCAGAGCTGACTCGAGTTTCTTCTCATCTCATTTATATGGTGAGAATGGCCAGGGTGGTTGGCTCTGAAACTATTATTCATTACCTTTTAAGGGATCGGGAGCGAATTTTAGATCTTTTTGAACTTTTGGCGGGCGCGAGATTTTCACTTAATTTTTTGAGATTTGGTGGGGTCTGTGCGGATGTCACGGAAGGATTTATTGAAAGAGTTTTAGAAGTGTGCGAAGTGATTCGAATTCGGTTAAAAGAATATAATGATTTATTTACTTTTAATCATGGTTTTTTAAAAAGAACAGCCTTCGTAGCACCATTGACTTCCAGTTTAATTCGAGAATGTGGAGTAACGGGACCTAATGCCAGAGCCTCCGGATTTTCTTTCGATGTGAGAAAGGACTCGCCTTATACTGGGTATGATCAAGTGGATTTTGATGTTCCTTTGGGGCGCGGTGAAGGTGGGAGTCTGGGTGATGTTCATGACCGTTTTCTCATTCGTCTTCGTGAAATTTCACAAAGTATGGAGATTTTAAAACAGCTATCAGAAACTGTACCCAGTGGAGAATATATCAACTCTGAAGTCGAAAAAGGATATGCCATCCCATCAGGTGAAGCCTATGTTCGAGTTGAAAGCTCGAGAGGATTGCTGGGGTGTCATGTAGTCTCAGATGGATCTTCTCAGCCGGCAAGAATCCAGTTTCGTACTCCGACAGTTGCTCACTTAATGGTGATTCCGAAGTTAGTCACTGGAATTAGGATCGAGGATCTTCCTGTTCTTCTGGCTAGTTTAGACCTGGGGATTGCGGAGGCAGACCGGTGATGAACCTTGAAAGCTTTTGGGTGGTGAGCTGGGTTAACTCCATAGGGTTTCTGTCAGGTCTTCCTGAGTGGTGTTATGCTGCTATTTCTCTTCTTTGTATTTTTTTCTTTGTATTGATTCCAAGTCTAGTTTTTATTGTTTTTTTTGATCGGAAGCTCAGTGCTGATTTGCAAGCTCGGGTTGGACCCAATCGAGCAGGTCCAGCAGGGGTTTTACAGCCCATAGCTGATCTACTTAAACTCCTTCAAAAAGATACTCGAAGTCCTTGGGGTTGGATAGAAAGCTTATGGATTAGTATCCATTCGATGGTTCTTTATTCCTCTTTAGCTGTCATTCCTTTAGGGTCACTTGCTCTTTTGTTAGACACGGAGATGAGTGCTTTTTTGCCATTTTGGTCTGCTCTTGTTTTAGCTTTAGGGACAATTCTTTTGGGTTTGAGTCAAGGCACTGTGGCGGGATGGTTTGGGGGGATAAGGGTCGCTGCTCAAGCTCTCTCGGGAGCTTTTCCAGCTCTGATTTCTCTCTTATGCACAGGGGTACGAGCTGGAGGTTTTCGTTGGACTGTTTTGGCGGGTTCTCAAGGTTTTGCTCCCTGGTCTTGGACTGTTGCATCCAATCCTTTTCAAGCCATCGCTTTTCTAGTTTTTGTTATGAGTGGACTTGTTTTACTGGGTATTGCGCCATTAGAAGGAGGACAGTCTATGTCTGATATTCATGGTGGGGTGGCTACTCATTTATCTGGACGAAGATTAGTTCTCTTTCGTTTTGGAAGATTTTACGGATTTTTTTGTTGGTCTGTGATTTCTGTGGTGTTGTTTTTAGGTGCCTGGAATCTTCCTCTTCAGTTTCGAGAGTTATTAGTTAGGGCTGAGCTTTATCCTCTCATTGGTTTTTTTGAGTTAGTCTGTTTGCTGATGAAGACTTTTTGTTTGATGATGGTGATTGTTTGGATTGCGCGTGTCAATCCTAGAAGTCGAGTGGATCAAATTACGGATTTTACATGGAAGGTTCTAAGCCCATTTTCACTTTCAGCACTTGTAGGAGCTGGAATTTGGGCAGGCTGGAGGGCGTTTTTGTGAGGTCAAAAGAATCTCTCCTGTCGGCTTTATTGTCATATATTCGGGATGTTTGCATGGGGGCATGGTCTATTACTGAGTCTTGTTTGACTGCATTTCCTTACGTTTTTAGGTGGGGAGATTTAAGGAAAGAAGTCACAGAAGGATATCCTGATCCAGTGTCTTCTAAAACAGCTGATGATCTTCCTCCCAGAAGTCGGGGTTTGCTTTTTAATGATATTGATCGGTGTACCGGGTGCAAAGAATGTCAGACGATTTGTCCCTCGGCATGCATTCATATTGAGGAGGAGCCTGGAGCTGATATCTCAAAAATTTGGGTATCTATTTTTGACATCGATTTTTCACAGTGTATTTTTTGTGGTCTCTGTGTTGAAGTGTGTCAACCTGCTTCATTGGTTCATACTCGGCAGTACGAAGGAGCAGCGTATCATTTGACTGATTTAGTGGCTAGTTTTGGACGGGGACAGGTGACAGAAGAACAGCGAGCAAAATGGGCAGCTCTTCGGCAAGCAATAGAGAGTAGTGAGGTTTCCTCAACATGATGGTTTTGGTCTTCTCAGGGCTGACCTTGGGATTTGTTTTTATGGCGGCCTTTGTTACTCCGATTCGTTATGCCATTTTGGCCTTGTGGGTGGCTGGATTGGGAGTGGGAGCAATTTATTTAACGATAGGGGCTGAGCTTCTTGCCATCATTCAGTGGATTATATCGACACTCATCACAATTTCTTTTGTATTTTTTTCAGTTATGTTTGGTGAGTATAATGATCGAGTTGAATCTGTTCAGACTCAATCAAAAAAAATAAGCGGGAATTTTCTTTTGACCTTCTTGTCTGGGTTGATGGGTGTAGGTTTTACTCTGATTATCTGGCAGGGGACAAAGGATTTACCTATGGGAATACCTGACTCTTTGCCGCAACTTGTGGATTTAAGTATGATGGGAAGACTTTTAACTCAGGAAAATCTTCTTTCTTTAGAAGTCTTAGCTTTGATTCTCTTTTTAGTCCTTTTAGGAGGAGGAGTGGTGGCTCGCTTTGAAGGAGAGGAGGAATCATGATGGGGGTAGCTGGTTTGATTGGCGGCTTAGGTTTGGCTTGTATGATCTACCGGAAGACTTTGTTAGGTGTTTTGATGGGTATCCAAATCTTAGTCTTAGGGGCGACGCTGATGTTTGTATTAGCGGGCATGAGTGTAGGATTGCCTTCCATAGGACATGTCTTTGGGCTGTTTATTACTCTGGGTGGGATGGCTCAGCTTGTCGTGGGTTACACTCTAGCAATCCGATTATTTTTTTTGAAGAAAAAGATGACTATGGATGAATTACGGGCACTCCAACAATGAACTCGATGGAAAGCTCCCCTACTTTTCTAGCTTATGGGATTTTTGTTCTCTTGTTTTTTAGTTTAACGACATTGAGATGGGGAAAAAAAATTCCAGGCAACGGTGTTTGGGTTATTTGGTTAGGAATTTTAGCGTTATTAGGAGGAGTAGGCTTAGATTCTGGTCTTTTTTTAGAAGAAGCTTTTCGAATTAAAATTTGGAAAATGGGCTGGATTTGGCCGAAAAACGAAATTTCTGCGATTACAGTCGGACTTTATCAAGATGCCCTCAGTTTGACTATGAGTGCACTTGCAGCGCTTATTGCTGGAGTTTTTTTAGCGAATCAAAAGGGAATGAGCCAAAAAGATTATTCAGAGAGAGCTTCTGCGGCAGTTGCGATTTCGACTGCAGGGGTAGCCTTAGCGTGGAGTTCTCTGACCCCTTGGCTCAGCTTTGCGGGGTTAGTTATGACATTTGTGGGCGGTTTTATAGCTCTGGTCGCTCGGTGTGATACCAACCTGGATGCCAATTTTGCTGCTCGATTTATTTGGGAAAGATCATCCGGGTTTCTCATTGCCTTTTTTGGAACTTGTATTTTAGCAACCTCGCGTTCAGCACTCTTGTTGAATGAATTTGAGAGTTGGAATATTGGGAGTAGTAGTCCTTTTTCGACTTGGATTGGTTTTGGGCTTTTGGTGACAGGGCTTTTTGTTCAAATGCAGCCGATTCCTTTATTCGGGTGGGTTGTTTCTCAGTCCGCAATACCCTCACCTTTAAGAGTTCTCTTGAATCAGATTTTTCCGTCGTGGGCAGCATTTTCACTCTTGATTCGTATTTTCCCGCAGCTTCAAAAGCTGGGATTATTTCCTGGCTTAGGCTGGGTTGCCTTAGTGTCTGCTATCCTTATCTTTTTTTCTGGACTGTTTCAAAAACAATGGCAACTCGGGCTAGGTTCTTGGCTGGCTGGTGGGTTTTCTCTTTCATGTGCCTTTTTAGCATTTGCTGGGCCTTTGGCATCGATGAGTTTAATGATTGGAATTAGCCTTGCTGCTCTGATTATTTCAGGAGGAGCTATGGCATTAGACGTCTCCTGTAAAGCGATTCCAACCTATCAAAGGCGAGGGAGTTGGATTAAAAGTGCTATTTTTCTGGCAGGAGCATCAGGAACTGGAATGATTGGATTTGTTTCTGTTGCAGGAGGACTTCGCTGGATTGTGAGTGGAATGAGCTTAAATGGGATGGCTGCTCTTTTTGCCTTTGTCTTTTTTATTTTTGTTTTGCTGGGCTGGAAGTTGGTTTGGCAAATTATGGAAAAACGTCGATTTTCAGACGCTTCTTGGGCTTCTATTTTATCTCTATTGGGTTGGTTCTCTTTATCTACTGGAGTGGTTTGGACCGGTTCAGTGACGAGTGGGGTATTATCTGTCCATCCAGATCGGATGGGCCCTTCATTATTTGATCTATTCTTTGGGATCCATGGAATTGATTTTGAAAGTAATTCTGATTTTTTGTCAGCTTCAGGTCTTTATTGGGGGGTTTGGGTGGGTGCTTTTTTAACTGCTTATTGGAGTACTGGAAGAGGAGAAGATCGTTGGTTGAGATTAGGAATCTCGTTCCCAAGGACGAATCAATTCATTGTCAGTGGTTATGGAGTGGATGACCTTGTCAGAAAACTTGCTCAACTCCTTTACTGGGTGGGAGATTGGGCTGAAGCTTGGGTGGATCAGAAAATAGGGTGTGGGTTGTCTAATGGATTTTCTACATTAATCAAGGTTGTTTCTGAAAAGGTGAATCGGTTTGATTTAAAGCTTACGGCCTTATTGGAAGGGGTCTTGAGAAGACTGATTGAAGTTCCAGCAAAATTCCTTCAACTCATTCATACAGGAGATATTCGGTGGTATTTGTTTTTTGGGTTGGGTTCTGGATTAGCTTTGATATCCCATTTTTTGAAAGCTTAGAGGGCGCCTTGTGAGTCATCACTTGATTAGTTTGACCATTCTGTTTCCATTGCTGGGTACTTTATTTCAGTCCATTTCCTCCCCGGCTAGGAGTCGATGGATTGCTTTAGTTGCAAGTTTTGCTGCCAGTGGTTGTGCCATTTTGCTTGTTCTTTCTATGCAGACTCAAACTGCTGATTTGCAAGCAGTAGAAACCTTTCCATGGGTAGGGTCCTATGCCATTAGCTACGATATGGCGATCGATGGACTGAATGCTCTTTTGGTGCTTTTAATTGCAATTTTATTTCCAGTTTTGATTGCATCGGAGTGGAATCAAAAGTCAGGGGTGAGAGGATTGCACGGGCTTTTTTTGATTCTTCAGACCGCTCTTTTTGGTGCAGTGTGTGCTCAGGATTTGTTTTTGCAGTTTTTCTTTTGGGGGTTGAGTGCTCTTCCTTTTTATTTTTTAGTTGGAATTTGGGGAGGAGTGGGGCGTGAAAAAGCATCCTTCAGATGTATTGTCGCTTCTTCGCTGGGAAACTCGTTTATTTTTGCAGCGCTTATTTTGATTTACTATTCAGTGGATCCTCATAGCTTTTCATTAAGAGATCTTTCTGGGGGCGTATTGTCTGGGAAGGTTTTTGATTTTTTAGGGCACTCACTGCCCATTTCAGGTGTAGCCTTTAGTTTGCTGAGTGCAGGATTAGCTTTAAGAGCCCCCATTTGGCCATTTCAGGGGTGGTTTACTGAAGTTGCACAGGAGGCCCCCTCTTCAGTTTTTGTTGCCTTAGCAGCCGGGACCGTCCCGGTTGCGCTCTATATTTTTGTTAAAGTTTGTTACCTCTTGTTTCCGCAGTCTCTCAGCTATGCGTCCAACTATATCATGGCAGTAGGTACTGTGAACTTGGTTATGGGTGGAATTTGTGCGGCATCTCAGAAAGGGTTAAGGCGTCTGCAAGCTTTTGTTTGCTTGAGTGAAGTTGGACTGATCTTGATGGGAATTGGATCTCTGAGTTCGACTGGAGTTGTTGGAGCTGTTTACCAACAGTTGATTCTAGGTTTAAGTCTTGCTGGATTTGGTCTTTTCTCAGGAGTTATTTCTGAGAGAACAGGGCATGCAATTTTTCTCAATCAGAAAGGAGAAAAAACTTTAGGAGGTTTAGCAACCATTGCTCCGTCTATGTCAATTGTTGCAGGAATTGTAGTGGCATCTTTGCTTGGGTTTCCTGGTTTCAGTGGTTTTGTTGGGCATGCCTTAATCATTATTGGTAGCTATTCTATTCATCCACTGAGTGTTGTCATTGCAGCGAGCGCATTGCTTTTAGCTTCATTTTATTTATTTACTATGTACCGCTGTGTTTTTCTTGGCAAGCCCGCAGAAAATTTTGAAGTATTTCAAGATTTAACTCTTCGGGAGCAAGCTTGTGTTTTTCCAATCGTTTGCGGATTACTTTTTTTTGGTTTGTACCCTAAACCGTTAATTGAGCTGATTCGACCTACGGTATTAACGCTTCTTTCTACTGTGAAATAATGAAGAGGCATTTTTACGAAGAGAGGCTTTCGTGAGCGAGTTTGTTTTAATTATGCCAGAAATTTTTCTAGCCTTGACTCTCGCTTTTATAGTGGTTGGAGAAGTCACTCATTATGGCGAGCAGGTGAGGCTGATTACTTTAACTTCTTTGGTAGGGTTAGCCGGTGCGTTTGTTCAGACAATTATTTTGTATAAGTATGGGGCTATCCAAATCTTTGGTGGGGTGCTTTCTATAGATGGGTTTGCTTTGTTTTTTAAGCTCCTGTTTATTTTATTGGCAGCGCTGACCATTGGGTCTGTCTCTCATACTCAAGAAATTACTGAAGGTCGTAGGACTGAGTACTGTGCCTTAGTTCTGGCAGCTACTTTGGCAATGTGTTTGTTGGCCTCTGCAGCAGACTTGATTTTGATCTTTCTTTCCTTTCTTTTTTTAAATGTGGTGTCTTACTTTTTAGCGGCTTATGGAAGACGGTCAGTTTTATCGACAGAAGCTGCAGTCAAGGCTTTAGTTTTTGGATCTGTTGCCAGTGCTCTATTTTTATATGCATCAGCAATTTTGTTTGCTACAACGCATTCTCTTAATATTTATGAAATTCATAAATATCTCGCAAGTTCTTCTCTTTCTGCTCCTGTCTTAATGACAACGTTTATGCTGAGCTTTTTAGCTTTGTGTACACAAATGGGTGCATTTCCAATGTATCTTTTTCTTCCCGATGTTTTAGAGGGATCTCCGACTCCAGTTTCAGGTTTTTTGTCTGTAGGTTCAAGAGCTGCGGGTTTTGCTATTGCTATCCGCTTTTTGATGGTTGTTTTTGCTCAGCCTGGGAATATACGAGGGCAGTGGCAACCCTTAGGACAGTTAGATTGGACTGAAATCGTTTCTGGAGTATCTGCTCTTACTATGGTAGTGGGCTCATTGCTTGCCTTTCGTCAAAAGAGTGCTAAGCGTCTGATTGGTTATCTGGTGGTTGCTGAGACTGGGTTTTTGTTAATGGGCTTGCCTGTTTTGGATGAGCTGGGGATTGCCGCAATTCTTTATAACCTGATTATTGATGTTTTTGCATTAGTTGGAAGTTTTTATGTGATTTCCTTTTTCTATGATGAGCTCCAATCGGATCGGTTGGAGTCGCTGCAGGGGATGTTAAAGCGTGCTGTTGCTGAATCAGTCTGTCTGGTGATGTTTTTGCTTTGTCTTGTTGGAAGTCCTCCTATGCCTGGGTTTTTGGGTAAATTTATTTTGGTTGGAGTTGCTGTTCGACATCAAAGACCTGTTTTAGCTCTTTTTGGAATTTTTGCTATGGTTGTTTCTACAGCAGCTGTAGCCCGTCTTGCCTACCAACTGATGGGTAGATTTCAAGAGTCAAGTCAAAAGCCTTTAGTTGTCAACTTTTCAAGAAGGACCTTTTTGATGGTCTTAGTGGTTCCAATGGCTTTGTTAGGGATTTTTGCCGATCTAGTTTTTAAATGGGTCGGCCAATCGCTTGGCTTTATTTTGTGGTAGCACCAAATAGAGGCTAGAGCTATAAAAAGTACATGACCTATATCCCTGTGTTGATTCTATTGTTAGTAGGCTTTGTGATTGGAAGCGCAATTCTTCTTTTGTCTGCTTTATTAGGCCCAGGAGTTCCGAATCAGAGGAAAAACATGCCTTTTGAGTGTGGTGTGCCTTCTATTGGAGGAGCGCATCGCCGGGTTTCAGTTCGGTTTTATCTAGTGGCTATTTTATTTTTACTCTTTGATGTAGAAGCCATTTTCTTTTTCCCTTGGGCGGTTGTATATAGAAAGTACCTGTCGATCAATGCATTTATTTTGGTTGAAATGGTGATTTTTACAGCAATATTGCTAGTGGGCTATATTTATGTCTTAAGAAAAGGCGCTTTAGAGTGGGAATAGGATCATGAGTAAAGATGGATCGTCAGCGTATCTGACTACAAAGCTAGATGTTCTGATCAACTGGGGCCGAAAAAATTCTTTATGGCCTCTCCCTTTTGGGACCAGTTGCTGTGGGATAGAGATGATGGCCACTCTTTGTTCAGACTACGATATGTCGAGATTTGGAGCAGAGGTGGTTCGATTTTCACCTCGCCAGAGTGATCTCTTAATTGTCGCTGGGATTATTAACTTGAAGATGGCCCCTATTCTAAAAACAGTCTACGACCAGATGAGTGATCCAAAGTATGTGATGTCTTTTGGAGCTTGTGCTTCTTCGGGGGGTATCTTTAATGTTTATAGTGTTTTACAAGGAATTGATACGTTGATTCCGGTTGATGTCTATGTCCCTGGTTGCCCTCCGGCTCCAGAAGGAGTCCTCCATGCTTTGATGAGGCTGCAAGAGATGATTGCTCAAGGACAGACTCAATCTCAAAAAAAGCGGATTGAAATGAAGAAAGGAATTTCCTAAGTGAGGTTTCAGGCAGAGAAAGAGCCAGAAAAGCTGAGGAACAAAAATGGATATTAGAAAACCCATTTCAAGTCAGGGTGGCGATTCAATTTTAAAATTTTTGGATCTTTGGAAAAAACAGGCTTCAGTTTTGAAACAAAAATTTGGAGTAGCAATTGAAGAAATTCGAATGCCTTTAGATGATCTAACGGATGTTCCCATCGTTTATGTTCAAAAAGATTCTATTATTTCTATTTTAAAATTTTTAAAAGAGGACTCAGAATTTGAGTACCGATTTTTAGCGGATATTACAGCGACCGATGAAGAGTCCGAGCCTCGATTTGAACTCGTTTATAATCTTTTTTCTCATCAAAACCGATGTCGGATCAGAGTCAAGGTGAGAGTTCGTGAAAGTGATGCAGTTGCAACAGCGGTTTCAGTTTGGGAAGGGGCAAATTGGGCGGAAAGAGAAGTTTATGACATGTTTGGTATTCGCTTTGATGGGCATCCCGATCTTCGGAGAATTTTAATGGATCATCGTTGGGTTGGATATCCACTAAGGAAAGATTATCCTCTCAGAGGTTATCAGATGTTTGTTGATTCTGAGCCTGTCAACCTTTCTCTTTTGGAGCAGGACAAATGATGAACGAGGATTTCAAGCGCTCTTCTTTTAGTTTACCTCCCGGTTATGCAGTTGAGCATGATCCTGATGATCTTTGGGGAGATTCTCGGGTGATTGTCAATATTGGTCCTACTCATCCTGCTATGCATGGGGCGCTTAGGATGATTGCTCAGCTCAATGGTGAAACTATTGAAAAATCTTACTGTGAATTTGGGTTTACTCATCGAGCTAAGGAAAAGCTGGGTGAGAACCGTACTTATCATAACTATATTGTTTATACTGATCGACTTAATTATTGCTCAGCGTTGATTAATAACGTTGCTTATGCAATGGCAGTTGAGCGACTCATGGGGATAGAGGTACCCGAGCGATGTGTTTGGCTTCGGATGATTTGTTGTGAGTTATCTCGAATTATGGATCATCTGATTTGCATTGGGATCAATGCAGTGGATCTTGGAGCCTTTTCTTTTTTTCTCTATGGGTTTCATCAGAGGGAAGAAGCTTATACTTTAATTGAAAAACTTTGTGGAGCTCGGTTAACGACTTCTTATACTCGGATTGGGGGGTTGATGGCAGATGCTCCTGACGGGTTTGAGCGTGAACTGAAGGCTTGGGTGGGTAGAACAAGAAAAGTTGTTCAAGAAATGGATGAACTTTTAACAGGCAATAAAATTTGGCATCTTCGGACTGTAGGCGTAGGAGTTTTTAATAAAGAGAACTGTTTTGAGTATAGCTATTCTGGGCCAAATGCTAGGGCAGCTGGAGTTGATATGGATCTTCGGAGAGATCAGCCCTACCTGTTTTACAAAAATGTTGAGTTTGACGTACCTATTTGCCAAAATGGCGATGTTTTTGATCGCTACATGGTCCGTTTATTAGAGATTCAGCAGTCTTTAAATATTCTGAGTCAGTGTGCTGATAAAATGAAAAAAGGCCCGATCTGGGCTGAAGACAAAAGAGTGAGAATTCCAGATAAGGATGTTGTGTATAATACGATGGAAGGAATGATTCACCATTTTAAATTTTTTATGAAGGGTTTTGAAGTTCCACCGGGAGAGGCTTATACTCAGGTTGAGGCTGCCAATGGGGAGTTAGGGTTTTATATTGTCAGTAAAGGGGGCTCCCACGCTCATCGGATGAGAATTCGTGGACCTTCTGTATGGCACTATCAAGGGTTGAGTAAAATGGTAGAGGGAGAAAAAATCCAAGACATGGTTGCTGCTCTAGGTAGTATTAATGTGATCGCGGGTGAGCTGGATCGGTAACAGATCGTTTTTAAAGAGGCCATTAAAGATGGGAAAGAAGATTCTTTCGAAAAAATTTTATAATGCAATGCTCAAGCTAGAGCCCAGGTATCCCACTCGGGTTGCACTTTTACTTCCGGCTCTTCATGCAGCTCAAGATGAGTTGGGTTGGCTTTCGTCCGAGGTGATGGATGAGGTAGCGGTCTTTATTGGAATTCATCCAGCACAGGTTCGAGAAGTGGCTAGTTTTTATACGATGTATAACCTAAAACCGGTGGGTAAGTACCACCTTAAATTTTGTACGAACGTGGCCTGTTGTTTAAGGGGTGGAGATGAATTGGTAGAGCATTGTGAAAAAAAACTTGGGATTCAGTGCGGACAAACAACTTCGGATGGGAAATTTACTCTTATGGAAGAAGAGTGTCTGGGAGCCTGTGGTACGGCTCCTGCGATGATGTTGAATCAGGATTATTTTGAGAATTTGAATATTCCCAAACTAGATCAACTTTTAGATGGTTTGGAGTAATGGATGGCGAAAGAACTTGAAACTCTTTTTATTCAGTATTTTTATAAAGAAGCTCGACCTATCGACTTTTATATAAAAAAAATGAAAGGCTATACCGCCTCCCAGGCGGCTCTTAAGATGTCTCAAGATGATGTCATTGCCGAGGTAAAAAAATCAAACCTAAGGGGTCGAGGAGGGGCAGGTTTTCCCACGGGAATGAAATGGGGATTTATTCCTAAGGTATCTGAAAAGCCTAAGTATATAGTTTGTAATGCTGACGAGTCTGAGCCTGGAACTTTTAAAGATCGTGATATTATGAGGTATATTCCCCATCTTCTGATTGATGGTATGATTGTGGCCGGGCATGCTATTGGTGCGCAAGTTGGATATATTTATATTCGTGGAGAATATGTTCGTGAGGCGGTACTTCTTAATGAGGCGATTGAGGAAGCCTATGCTCGCGGATATTTGGGGAAAAATATTTTTGGGACTGGTTTTCATTTTGATCTGACCGTACACAGAGGTGCCGGAGCCTATATCTGTGGTGAGGAGACTGCTCTTTTAAATTCCTTAGAGGGGAAAAGGGGTGAGCCTCGCGTGAAGCCGCCTTTTCCAGCTCAAGCAGGGGCATTTGGTGGTCCAACCATTGTCAACAATGTAGAAACTTTGGCGTCAATTCCTTATATCATCAATCGGGGTGGTGAGTGGTTTTCTAAGCTAGGTAAGCTTGACAAGTCAGGAGGAACTCGTCTTTTTTGTATTTCAGGGCATGTCAAAAAGCCTGGATTATATGAATTGCCTGCGGGAGGAGTAACGTTGAGGCAGCTTATTTATGATCATGCTCAGGGAATTTTAAGAGACAGAAAATTGAAAGCAGTGATTCCTGGGGGTTCTTCTGCTCCTGTTTTGGCTCCGGATGAAATTGATGTTGTTTTAGATATTGAGCCGTTGATGAAAATAGGCTCTATGCTAGGTTCGGCAGGAGTTCTTGTAGTGAGTGAAGAATATTGTGTAGTTAAGCTCTTGAGAAGAATTACAAAATTCTACGCTCATGAATCCTGTGGGCAGTGTACGCCGTGCCGAGAAGGCTGCCAATGGATGGAAGATATTTTAGAAAGAATTGAGCACGGAAAAGGCCGAGAGCAAGATATCTCTCTTTTGCTTGATGTGGCAAATAATATTAATGGTCGAACTTTGTGCGCATTGGGAGATGCGGCAGCCGGACCTGTGACCAGCTTTGTTAAGAAGTTCAGAGCTGATTTTGAAGTTCATATTCGAGGTGGAAAATGCCCAAGTGCATAATTGACGGGCGTGAAGTTGAGTTCAAGCCTGGGGAGAAGATTATTGAGGTAGCTAAAAGAGTGGGTTCAGTCATTCCCTACTTTTGTTATCATCCTGGCCTTACCGTTGTTGCACAATGTAGGATGTGTGCCGTTGAGATTGAAAAAATGCCAAAACTTCAAACGGCTTGTTCAACTCCTGCAACAGAGGGTATGGTCATTCACACAAAATCTCCAAAGACTCTTCAAAATCAAAAAGCGACCATGGAATTTTTATTGATCAATCATCCCTTGGATTGTCCGATTTGCGATAAATCTGGGGAATGTGACTTACAAGACTATTCGTTTGATCATGGTGATGCTTATTCCCGTTATACTGAAGAACGGCGCACTTATCTTGATTTGGATATGGGCCCAGTGATCAAAAAAAATATGAACCGATGTATTCATTGTACCCGGTGCATTCGTTTTGGGAGTGAAATCGCTGGAATTCATGAAATGGTGGCCGTGAAGCGAGGAAATTATACAGAGATTACGACAATAGATGGTCTTCCTTTGCAAACAGGGTATGCAGGTAATTATGCAGATATTTGTCCAACTGGGTCACTTGGTCTTAAGGACTTTCGATTTAAAAAAAGAGTTTGGTTTTTAAAAAAGACACCTTCTGTTTGCGAAGGTTGTTCTACAGGCTGTAATTTAGAAATTCATCAAGAAGACAATGTGATTTATCGCTGTGTTCCTCGTGAGAATTTAGAGATCAACCGGTATTGGCTGTGTGATGAAGGAAGATTTAATTTTAATTATCTTCATGACAAGGACCGGATTATTCATCCCACCTTGTTTCAGGATGGGGCTGGTCAAGTTTCTGAATGGAAAGAGGCCTTTAACTTATCTAAAAAGACTTTAGCAGTTCAAAAGACAGTGATTCTTGTAGGTTCTGATTTAACTCAAGAAGAGGGTCGATTGTTACAGCAGTTTTTGCCCGAACATTTTCCAAAGGCTGATGTTTATCATTTTGGGACTCCTGGAATTTCTTCTTCGGCTCAGGATGATTCTGAAGATCAGATTTTAAAAAGGAAGAGTAAGACATCCAATCTGCATGGGTTTGAGAAGCTTGGATTTAAAAGCTTTCCTGGTTTTCCAAAGGGATGTCAGGCTGTTTTGGTGATTCGGGGAGGGCGAGCTATTCTCCCTGATTTGAAAGGTATTCCTGCTGTGGGCCTGGGAGTTTTTAGTCAATCTCAAGCAAGTTCGTTCGTTGCAGTTCTGCCAGGGACAGCCTTTGCTGAAAAGGATGGGACCGTGATGAATTATCAAGGAGTTGAACAAAAATTGCGTCAAGCGATTCTTCCTCCAGGTCAGTGTAAGGTGCTTTCTGAGATTCTGATGATGTGGACTCACCAGAAGTCATCCTTTGGAGCGGCCTAGATTATGGATACTTTTGATTGGATAGTGACAGGAGCGAAAGCAGCATTTTTAGTGGTGATTCTCTTGCATGTTGTACCGATCATGGCATGGGTTGAGAGGAGAGGGTCAGCCTTGATACAAAATCGCCTTGGCCCTAACCGAGTGGGGCCCTTGGGAATTTTTCAGTCTTTAGCTGATGCTGTTAAATTTATTTTTAAAGAAGATCCTGTTCCTGGACATGTTGAACCTTTTTATTATGTTTTAGCTCCCCTTGTATCTTTGGTACCTGCTTTTATGACCTTTGGGGTTATCCCCTTTGCAAGCTCAATTCAGCTCGGGGATCGAATGATTCACTTCCAAGTTGCTGATTTGAATGTGGGTTTACTTTATGTTTTTTCGATCGCCTCTTTAGGGGTGTATGGAATCATTATGGCTGGATGGGCATCGAATAATAAATATTCGATGCTAGGAAGTCTTCGAAGCTCTTCACAAATGATCAGTTATGAGATCTCCATGGGCTTATCCGTTATTGGAATTGTGATGGTTTTTTCAAGTGTGAAGCTAGGAGACATTGCTACGCAGCAAGGAGAGTTGCTCACTCATTTCGGACCCCTTCTTCTGCCAGAGGCGCTACAGTTTCCTCGGTGGGGAGTTTTCGTTCAGCCAGTTGGATTTTTGATATTTCTAGTTTCTGTTTTTGCTGAAACAAACCGACTTCCTTTTGATTTACCGGAAGGAGAATCTGAAATTATTGCAGGATACCATCTTGAATACGGTTCGATGAAATTTGCTATGTTCATGATGGCCGAATATCTCAACATGTTTACTGCTTCGGGTTTGCTTGCAACCCTTTATTTAGGTGGATGGCAGTTGTTTCCAGGGATGGGATATGTATTACATGAAGTTCAGGCTTACTTTCAAATGTCGGCACTGGCAGGGGATTGGACTCGGATTGTCTTTGAGGTAGTGTCCTTTGGGATCAAAGTTGGGTTTTTTATGTGGTTTTTTGTTTGGGTCCGGTGGACCCTTCCAAGGTTTCGATACGATCAATTAATGGACTTAGGTTGGAAAGTGATGCTGCCACTTTCTTTAGCCAATATTTTGATCACGAGTGTTTTTATTTTTTTCGGATGGGTTTAAAAATATGCTCGTAAAAAAGAAAAAAGGGATTTTTCAAGAATTTTATCTCGTTGAGATTTTGAAAGGGCTTTACATTACTTTCAAGAATTTGTTTTTTGCTCGGAAAGTAACCCTTCAGTATCCAGAGGAGAGGCGAAATTATTCTGAGCGTTTTCGAGGAGTCCATTATATCAAAGCAACCAATGGGGTTGAGAACTGTACCGCTTGTATGCTTTGTCCAACAGTTTGTCCGGCTGAGTGTATTCATATTGAAGCAGGTGAGAGAGCTGATAAGGAGAAATACCCGATTCGTTTTGAAATTGATGTCTTACGGTGCTGTTTTTGTGGAATGTGTGAAGAAGCGTGTCCAAAAGATGCAATTAAGCTCAGTTCTATTTATGAGATGAGTACGACCTATCGAGAAGTCTACGATAAATCGTTTTTGCTTGAGCAAAGGGGTAACAAGTAATGGATATCTCGCCTCTTTTTTTCTATGGACTTGCAGGACTTGCTATTGCCTGTTCATTTTGGGTGGTTTTCAATCGAAATCCCGTATCCAGTGCTTTTAGTCTGGTGCTTGTTTTCTTTTCCTTTGCGGGGATTTATGCCCTGCTTGATGCACATCTGATCGCAACACTTCAGATTTTAGTTTATGCAGGTGCAATCATGGTGTTGTTCATCTTTGTGATTATGTTGTTAAATGCTGATATTCCTTCATTTGATCTGGCAAGGTCTCATCTCTTTGTTAAGTGTATAGCGGGATTTATAAGTGTTCTATTGTTTGGGCTTTTTACTTGGGTGTTTCAGAAAAGCCCAAACTCAAGGGCACTCGGTCCCTTTACGGTCGAAGCAATTGAAGCTTCGGGTGGAAATACACAGGTTCTTTCAGAGCTTTTATTTTCTGAGTATATTTTGCCCTTTGAGCTCACGTCCATACTGTTGCTAGCGGCGATTGTAGGAGCGGTAGCTCTAGCCAAGCGGAAGTTAGCAGGTGGGAGGTTTTGATTTATGAAGGTTGAGCCTTGGGTAGTTTTATCTTTTTGTTCTGTGATTTTCTTTATTGGCTTGATAGGCGTATTGATTCGAAGAAATATCTTGATTATTTTGATGAGCATTGAGCTGATGCTTAATGCGGTTAACCTTACTTTTGTTACTTTTTCAAAGCAACTTCAAGATTTGGGTGGGCAAATGTCAGTCTTTTTTATCATGACTGTGGCTGCAGCTGAATCTGCGGTGGGATTAGGATTAGTGATCGCTTTATTTCGGACACTACGTTCGGTAGATACGGACGATATTCGGTTTTTAAGGGAGTAGTCATGATTGCTTTCATTCCCATTTTTCCTTTTATTGGATTTCTTATTAATGGTTTATGGTATGCATTCGGTCAGGCACCCTCCAAGAGGCACAAAGCTAGCTCAGATGTGACTGGAGGAATTGCTACCTTTTTCATTTTTCTGTCTTTTCTTGTTTCCCTGGTTTCCTTTATTCAGCTTTTCTCCATGGAAGGTGATCATCGGATTCTTCAAGAATCAGTTTTTCGCTGGATGACGGTTGGATCTTTTAAGGTTGATTTTGCTTTTTGTTTAGATTCACTTTCCTCTCTTTTTACCTTGGTTATTACGGGTGTGGGTACTTTGATTCATATTTATTCTATTGGATATATGAAGCATGATTCAACGCCCGGCCGATTTTTTGCCTATTTGAACTTGTTTTGCTTTGCTATGCTTATTCTGGTGATGGGGTCTTCTCTGCCTTTGTTGTTTATGGGGTGGGAAGGTGTCGGGCTTTGTAGCTATCTTTTAATTGGTTATTGGTACACCGATCTAGAGAAAGCTCAGGCGGGAAAGAAAGCCTTTATTGTTAACCGAATCGGTGATTTTGGTTTTCTTCTAGGAATGTTTCTGGTTTTTGGCCAGTTTGGAACTCTCGAGTTTGATGCTCTTCAGGCGGCAGTTCATCATCAGGGTGCCACTCTTGAGCCTGGGATCGTTACTGCGATTTGTCTACTTTTATTTGTAGGCTGCATGGGGAAGTCAGCACAAATTCCACTCTATGTATGGCTGCCTGACGCTATGGCTGGACCCACTCCTGTTTCTGCCTTAATTCATGCAGCAACAATGGTGACTTCTGGAGTTTATTTAATTGCCAGGCTCAATGTTCTTTATAGTTTTTCTCCAGTAGCGCTTCAAGTGGTGGCTTGTGTTGGGGCATTTACTGCTTTTTTTGCAGCAATGATTGCTGTGGCTCAAAAAGATATTAAAAAGATCTTGGCTTATTCGACTGTATCTCAGCTCGGATATATGTTTTTAGGTTGTGGTGTAGGCGCTTACACTGCAGGCGTCTTTCATGTGATTACCCATGCATTTTTTAAAGCTCTTTTGTTCTTGGGCGCTGGTAGTGTCATTCATGGAATGCATGAGGAACAGGATATTTGGAAGATGGGGGGGCTTCGATCAAAAATGCCTCAAACCTTTTTAACTGTGGGTGTTGGGTGGCTAGCCATCTGTGGGGTTCCACCCTTTTCTGGTTTTTTTTCAAAAGATGAAATCCTTTGGCAGGCATTTCATTCAATTCATGGATCGACTTTTCTTTGGGCAATGGGAGCCATAACAGCTGTTTTAACAGCTTTTTATATGACTCGGCTTTTTTCACTCACCTTTCTAGGGGCTCCTCGATTTGATAAAACTGGAGAGGGTCATGGGGATCGTTCCGTACATGAATCCCCATTTGTGATGGTTTTCCCATTACAAATCCTAGCTTTTTTTAGTTTGGTGGCTGGATTCATGGGGGTTCCACATTGGAGCTGGCTTGAGCATTGGCTAGAGCCAGTGATTCCCCTTCATGAAGGTTTTTCTGTAGGTGAGGGGAGTTCGATGGAGTGGGTGTTGATGCTCATCAGTGTTTTAGGTGCTGGGATGGGGATTGCGGTTGCACTAAAAGCTTATCGAGATTTAGAGTTTATTCAACGATTGGGTAAAAGATTTCGTCTTCTTGTGAAGTTATTGGAGAACAAGTGGTACATTGATGAAATCTATGAAGCAATCTTTGTCCAGCCGATCAGAAAAATTTCTGAAATTTTATGGAAGAAGATCGATATCTTGGGGGTCGACTGGATTGTGCTTAGGTTTGGAAAAATATCCATGAAAACCGGTGCAGCCGTGAGAATGATTCAGACTGGATCGATTCAAACTTATGCTTTGGCCCTTCTGATAGGCCTTGCTGTTGCTACGGGGTATTTATTTTATGCCAGTTTTTAAAGGTCACTTATTGTCAGTTATTGTCTTTCTTCCTTTGTTTTGGGCACTGATGGGTCTTCTTATTCCGGGGGGGGGGCGAGAAGGAAAAAAGGTCCTTCAAGTTTGGGCTTTTTTAGGGTCTCTTCTGACCTTCGTGCTTTCCCTTTTAATTTATTTTATTTATTTACCAAAAGGTCCTGCATTTCAATTCTCTGAAACTTTTGATTGGTTGCCGAGTATTGGGATTACTTACACTCTCGGTTTGGATGGGATCACTCTATCGCTTGTTTTATTAACTACTTTTTTAATGCCCTTAGCAATTCTAAGTTCCTTTAAATCGATTGAGAGTCGGGTGAGGGAGTATTATTTTTTATTATTGGCCCTTGAAACAGGAATGTTGGGTGCTTTTGTTGCCTTAGATCTCTTCCTTTTTTATGTATTTTGGGAAGCAATGTTGATCCCTATGTATTTTTTGATTGGGGTTTGGGGAGGAAAAGAGCGAATTTACGCAGCTTCGAAATTTTTTCTCTATACCCTGGTAGGTTCGTTGCTTATGTTAGTGGCGATTTTTTACCTTTCTTATCAGTATAAAATACAGTTTGGTCATTATTCTACCTTAATTACTGATCTATATTCATTGAAGTTAATGGGCGGTAATACCCTCATGGCGACACAAAATATTTTATTTTTGGCATTTGCTTTTGCCTTTGCAATTAAGGTTCCTTTGTTTCCTTTTCATACTTGGTTGCCAGACGCCCATGTTCAGGCTCCAACTGCTGGAAGCGTGATTTTGGCAGCTGTAATGCTCAAAATGGGAGGCTATGGTTTTATTCGATTTGCGTTTCCACTCTTTCCTCAAGCAGTTTCTTATTTCCAGAATTTTTTTATGACTTTAGGAGCCATTGCAATTATTTATGGAGCTTGGATTGCAACAGTTCAGCCAGATATTAAAAAATTAGTAGCTTATTCATCTGTAAGTCATATGGGATATGTCATTTTGGGGCTTTTTTCTTTAAATGAGATTGGGGTGACAGGATCGATTTACCAGATGTTGAGTCACGGGATTTCAACCGGAGCGCTCTTCCTTTTAGTGGGAATGATTTATGATCGACGCCATACGCGTGAGATTTCAGCTTTTGGTGGACTGGCAAAAGTGATGCCTTATTTTACGATTGCAATGATGATTGTGACCCTTTCTTCCATTGCATTACCCGGGACAAATGGATTTATTGGAGAATTTTTAATTCTTCTAGGTGCCTGGAAGGTGAGTCCATTTTTGACGGTCATTGGGACACTGGGAGTTGTTTTTGGAGCAGTCTATATGCTTTGGATGTTTCAAAGGGTAATGCTGGGACCCATTCGACATTTAGAAAATGAAAAACTGAAAGATCTTACTTTTAGGGAGGCCGTAGTTTTATTGCCTCTTGTTATGTCTATTTTTGTGATGGGAATTTTTCCAAGCTTGATTATGGATAAAATGGAATTCTCAATTGATCGTTTCTTACATCAGTCGAGTTCAGATTGGGCGAATCTTCATCTTCAGGCCTCACATCCTGATTCTATGATTAAAAAGGGAAATTAAAATGAGTACTTTGACAACGATTCGACCCGAATTATTAAGGTTAAGCCAAGATCAGGTAGGGGTTTTAACTCCTTATTTTTTAATTTTGTCTGGAATTATATTAGCAATTCTTGCTAGCGTATTAAAAATTTTTAGTCCCAAGTGGCCTGTATTTATTCTTGTAATTGCTGCATGTGGAGCTGGAGTGAGTGAGTCGTTTCGTTTGTTGGATCAAAGTCCTGTTTTGCTGTTTAACGGGATGATGATCTCAGACACATATTCTAATTTTTTTAATATCTTATTTTTATTGGCTGCTCTATTTACTTCAATAATTTCCTTTCGTTACTTGGATCGAGAAAAACTTCAGCATCCCGAGTATTTTATTTTACTGCTTTTTTCAGCACTTGGAATGATGCTGATGGCTTCTTCTTTAGATCTTATTGTGATTTTTATTGCCTTAGAGTTAATGTCGATTGCTGTCTATGTTCTTGTAGGTTTTAGAAGGGCGGATCGACGCTCCAATGAAGCTGCTATGAAGTATTTTATTTTGGGTTCGGCAGCTTCTGCTATTTTACTTTATGGGGTTGCACTGATTTATGGTGCTACGGGTCACACTCAGCTTAAGATGATTTTCACAGTGATGCAGATTCATCCGGAGAGTACGAGTCCAGTTTTTATGCTAGGGGCAATCCTTGTTTTAATTGGATTTTTATTTAAGGTGTCTTGTGTTCCTTTTCATATGTGGATGCCAGATGTTTATGAAGGTGCTCCAATACCGGTGACTGGATTTATGGCAACAGGACTTAAGGCTGCAGCTTTTGCAACTTTGGTTCGTGTTTTTATTACAATGGGTTATGGACGAGGACTATCTGAGATTTTGCAACACAGAGTTCACGATCTTTTATGGGTTTCAGCAGTTTTAACGATGGGGGTGGGTAGTTTTGTTGGGTTGACTCAAACCAATCTGAAGCGACTTTTAGCTTATTCTTCCATTGGTCATTCTGGGTATCTCTTGATTGGAGTGATTGCCGGTTCAAAAAGTGATTTAAGCTTTGCTCCTGGAGTTTTTTACTTGTCTATCTATGCTGTCATGAATCTGGGAGTCTTTATCGTGTTGGGACTTCTGAGTTCAAGAGATGATTCTGGTTTAAATATTCATGATTTAGCTGGGCTATCACGCCGACATCCTTGGATTGCTTTTTCTTTAGCTGTTTTTATTCTGGCAATGGCTGGAATTCCTCCTACATCTGGGTTTGTGGCAAAATACCTATTGTTTTACTCAGCTATTCAGGCTGATGAAATTATTCTTACAATCATTGCAGTGCTTTGTAGTGCTGTTTCAGTGTACTATTATCTAAGGATTCTAGTGTATATGTATATGATGGAGCCGATGGGTAGTCCACGACTTTTGCGAGTACCTCTTTGGACGGGTTTTACGGTAGCTGCAATGGTGGTATTTACTATCCATATGGGGATCCTTCCTGCTGGTCTTGTTGATTTAGCAAGAAAAGCAATTACGAGCTTATAACTCACTAGGGTTCTGCGACCATTTTTGGAGCACTATAGAATGAGTGAGGGATTTCAATATAAAGGCCAATTGACTTATAAAATAAAACTAGTTTCTGGCCGAGTTTTAGGGCCATTGGCTGCTGATCGGATTAAGCTTCTTATCCTAAAAAACCAAATTACCGGAGTCGAAGTTGCTAGAGAATACCCTCGAGGAGATTGGAAAGATATCAATCAAATCCCTGAACTGGCAGTTTTACTTCTTGCTTCGGCCGAAGGGAAGCTTCATCAGCCGGAAGGTTATAAGAAGTTTAATTCAGATCTAGGGGTCAGTGATTCGGTTGGGGCTACACGCGTTCTGGGTAGCTCTGAGGCAGTATTGCCTGGAGCTACTCAAGTGGTTTCATTAGGTCCATTGTCTATTTTACCTGAAAACTCAGATCAGAAAGAAGGTTTAGTCGTTCAAGATCAGTCTTTATTATTGGCTGAACCCCTATCTGAAACGAATGAGAAGACGTCCGTAAGTTTAGAGCTTAAATTGCCTACTCTTGATGAAGAGGATGAAAAAACGAGAGTAGACTCTGAGTTGATTTTAAAAGAGGAATCAGGCCCTGCAGCACTTGAGGAGTTTTTTGAGCAAAATTCTGAGTTAAGTGTGAAATTAGATCGAAATCTCTCACAGGAAAAAACTGTTTTTTTTCAAAGATCAACAAATGATCAAAAACTACCTGGCAAAAGAAAAAAAGGAATTCGAGAGATTTTTACTTCTATTCCTCTTGTAGGGGTTTTGTGTTATCTTGGCTACTCTCTTTTTTTGAATGAACCTGTTCAGCAAACGTCAGTTCGGGCAGAGCCGATTCGACCTAAGCTTCCTGAATACATTCAAGGAAAGTCAGATCCTAAAAAAAGCTCAGACATCTATTTAGAGGCAATGAAAGATTATCTATTGGATACTGTGTCAGGCTATAAAGCAGCTGCAAACAATCTAAGAATAGCTGCAAGTTACGATACTGAAAATGTGAAAGCCTTGGCTATGCTTGCTTCGAGCTATATCAATTTAATTGATTCTTCAAATAAGGATGAAAACTATTTTTCAGTTATCTCTAAGCTGATTGAAATGTCTCGAGCAAAAAATGTAGACCTTCCTGAAACAGTGATTGCTGATGTTGAGTTTTTTTTAGTCGTGAATAAGGCTGAGGCAGCTCAAAATCGGATTGTTGAATACACCCAATCTCATCAAAACTATGGTGTTGAGATGTTTTATTATTTAGCTTTGTCCTGTTACTACCGAGGTGATCCAACCAGTGCTGCTAAATATTTAAGTCATTTTCCAGATAATAAAGCCTTTAGTTCAAAAATTTTCTATCTGAGGGGGCTCATCGCTGAGAAATTAGAAGAGACTGAATCTGCAGTCGCTGAATATGATAAAGCGCTCAAGTTTAGTCAGCTGCATGCAAAGTCTCATTTAAAAAGGGCTATTTTGCTGAGTAAACAGGGAAAATTAAAAGAAGCAGCACCCTTTCTAGATTTCATCATGAAGCATCCAGATCTTTTGCCTCCGATTGAGCTGGGTCAGGCTTATTATCTTCATTGTCAATTGTCTGAACTTTATGAGAAGTGGGCTCTTGCTTTGGGGGATGTTGAAAGAGCAGTTAAATTAGATCCGGAAAACCATGAATATTTATTAGAATTATATACCCTTCGAGCTAAGGCTGGAGAGTCTCTGCAAGTGGCTCAAAAGCAAGCAAGAATGTATTACTTTCTTGGAGAGGGGGAAAAATTAATTCAGGCTGGAAAATATCAAGAAGCACTCGTTCCTTTGCTTCAAGCCAGGGAGGCTAACGATGAGTCTCCTCTTCCATTATTGAAAATTGGCAACATGTTTTTTTATCTTCGAGATATAGAAAATGCTAAGATTAATTTTAAACTCGCAGCAGCTCGAGCTCCAGATGATATCCAGGTTTGGTCAAAGTATATTGATATTTTGATTCAAAGCTACGAATGGGACGAAGCTCAAAAAGCCATGGATAAATTTAGAAACATGAAAGTCAGTCAAAGCGCTATTGATAAGGCAGCTGCAGATATGTATCAAAAGCAGGGACGTTTTTTGGATGCGCAGGCATTCTACAGGAAAGCAATGGCTAGAGATTCAATCGATTCAGCAGTCTACATTGCTTATGCTAAAAACTTGATGTTTTTAAAAAACTATAAGGATGCTCCTTTCTTTTTTGCATTGGCTCTTCGGTTTGACCCTCTCAACTTCGAGGCAATCATTGAAATCGCTAAATGTGTTGCTGAAACTGAGTCTGTGACTAGGGCAATCAGTTTATTGGTCGATGAGCTCCAAAAGGGGACAAGTATGAGAGCTGAGTATTTAGCAGCTATTGCAGAGCTTCAGATGCAAAAAGGTGCTTGGACTGAAGCTCAAAAAAATATTGAACAAGCCATGCAAGCCAATCCTCAATACGCATATCCTTGGAAGCTGCAGGGGCAAATGCATATGAATCGAGAAGGGTCAGATCGGGATGCTTTAAATAAAGCACTTTTTGCTTATAAATCCTATTCTGAAAGAAATCCTTCTGATCCTTCAGGGTATTTAGAGAGGTATCGAATTTTCATCAAAAAGACTAATTTCGAGTTTGCGAAAGAAGAGCTGAACCGAATTTATGAAATATATCCTAAATATCCTAATCTTCACTTTTATTTAGGATCCTTATACTCGATTCAAGGGAATCATCGTGTTGCTGCCGAAGAATTTGTTCAAGAACTTAAAAACAACCCTGATAGTCTTCAAGCAGTCGTTGCTTTAGGTAAGGAGTTCATAGAAAATGGGCAACCCCAGGAAGCTCTTAAGCAGTTTACCAAAGCAATGCAACTAGCCCCAGGGTCAGCAGAAGCCAAGCAAAATGCAGGGTGGGCGAATTATCTCATGAAGAACTATGCTTCTGCAGTGGGCTTGATACAAAGTGCTATAACCATTGACCGGGGTAATCCTGTCCTTTTTAAGCGCCTTGGAACCATTTATAAGGATATGGGGGATGCAACTACAGCTTGCGATTCTTTCAAAAAATACATTCAAATGGAGCCAGATGCATCTGATAAGGCACAATTTGCCTATTGTTTCTAATTTTTTTGAAGAAAAGCAATTTCTTTGCTGAAATTGAACTCGGTCAGGTGTAAGGCTTACGATTGAACCCAAGTATTCCATAACGGAGAGATGGCTGAGTGGTCGAAAGCGTCGGTTTTGAAAACCGATGTGGGGGTAACCTCACCGGGGGTTCGAATCCCTCTCTCTCCGCCATTTGGGTGGGACCGATTCCCTGTTGAACTAAAACGCTAATGCGAATACGATCCTCATAAGTGAGTTGAGAGTACGTCACATGCCTTCTGGGTAGAAATTATTGTCAATTTCGAGTGTACCTCAACTAAAGGCTTGATTGTTCATTACCTAGTTATTTCATGCATATTGTTATTTTTTTGTACTCCCAACTTGAGACCAGGAAGCACTATTAAAATACAAGCTAAGCTTAAAACTCAAGCCTTAGCTCAGGAAAAAGGGACCATTTGAGAGATTTTCTAAATTTTTTAGTTTTTGACTCATTGTAAATAGCTGCCTGATGAGCCGCATTTACAATATTTCCAACATATACCATTGAAAATACTAATCCAGATGTCCCAGCTGTGAAAACCTGGCCCCGATTAGGAAATTCGATTGTAGTGCCTAAAAGCAAAGCGCTCAAAAAGAATGCAATTCCACCAGATCCCCAGTTACCCTGTATGGCCTGACCAAGGCCAGGGAGTATTGAGCAACTCATTCCAAGAAGTAGTGGAGAACGATAAAAAAACTGGTTGACCCCAGATTCGTTTTTTGCTTTTTCTATCAGTACGGATTCCCGTGTATTAGTCAATGATGCCTTATTGAGAGCTTCAAGATTTTCAGACTTTTTCCAAAACTCAATCCTTTGAAAATCATCTGAATTTGTGAATGTAAGTCCTTCGTATCCGCTGATGGCTTTTAATAAGTTTATTTTACGACGAAATGAGACTTCGAAATTAGAACTATCTATTGAATTTAGTTCAGAAAAAAAACTTTTTGACATCTCTCCCTCTGATAGACATAGAAGAGATGTAAATTTAACTTTCGACCATTTTTGATTTGAAGATGAGCTAAATTCCGCAATTCTCAGGCTTAGCATCCCTAGTTTAATTTCCTGGTTCTTGCAATCTTCAATCCCTTTCTTAAGAGCTCTATCGTAAAATTTCTGATTAACGATAGTGCCATTGGCTGCTTCTAGCCTTACCGGCAGGGCTAGGTAAAGAACTACTGATAAGACTGCAATCTTGCGGACTGTTATAAAAGCAAACACCCTCAGGGGATTTTATAAAATAAGCATAAACTTGCTCTGCGTCGGTCTCTGAGAGCATTCTGCTTAATCACATGCATCGCATTCCGTCGTGTCCGTTAAATCGAGGGAGCTTCAGAGCTTCATAAAGACTCAACGACGTCTGACTATTCAGTAATTCAAGTTTGGGCAGCCGACGGGGCTTTTTGATATCTAATAGACCAAATCCGAGCAAGAATGAATTTCCCTGCAACAATAAGAGAGTTCAAGAGTTTTTCAAGTCGGTACTCACAAGCTTATTCAAAGGTAGTAGAAGAGGGAGGGAATGGGGCTGCACTCAGTCAAACACTTCAAAGCGAAATTATGGGCATTATTCCAATAAAGCCAAAAGAATCAAAAGATACTAGGCTTGCTGATGTCTCGGCTTTATTTGAAGCTGGAAATGTTTACCTTCCAGATCCTTCAATAGCCCCTTGGGTCGGAGATAATATTGAAGAGTTATGCAACTTTCCTTTTGGAAGGCACGATGATACAGTAGACGCTTCTGTGTATGCCCTTAATAGATTCAAAGATACTTTAACTTCCTTTGAGCCCCTTAAGGCACTCTCAGTCTGGTAGTTATTTAATTCGATTATTTCTTAGATAAAAAAATCAACTATTTTATTTTAAATTATCAGGTGATCAAAATATAGGCATTTATTTTCTCATTTCATAAATGATTTTAAAAAAACACCAATAATATTAGTTGAATAATTAGTATGTCGAGTAAAAGACATAATGGTATGTGATTGGCAATACGAGTAAGTAGTACGACACGGAGTAATTATGAAATATATAAATTTTAATAGTCTAGTTCTCGGATTTTTCTTGATCGCTATTAATGCCTTCGCAGTCCAAATCGGTGACCAAGTTCTCTATATGCCAAATAAGGGTGCAAGTAGAGTTGTCGGAAAAGTGGTTGCAGTAGAACCACGTGTTATAGTGAAACTCCAAAGCGGAGATGAAATAACCGTTGAAGGAGGTGCTTCGATAATAGATGAGAGATCTGTAATAAAAATTCAACGGGTATACCGAGAACACCGACGAGGGATGGCCGCGCGTGAATTTTTGCTGAAAAAAGAATGTGGCGAATTATATGAGACAATGACATCTGAAATTTTAGCTAAACTTGCTGAGGACGCCTTTCGAGCTTCAAACTATGGAGCTGCATCTTTCTTTTCTGGACAACATTCCAAAAAACTAGAAATCAGAACGAATGGGAAATTTAAATATCGTTTCCTCACCGGATTCGACGGGGGGGTTCCTGAGCAAGACGAGAACTTTGTGTATTTGTACAAGGTTGTTAAGAAGAGTCAATTGCCAGTTATTGCGATGTATGGTTTGGACTCAAACTATGGTGGTCGGGGGGGTGTAAGTGAGAGCTATGGTATGACAAAAGAATATATTGTTGACCGTGATCGAGGCCGCCAGTTTTTTGCACCGCAGTTCAAAGATGTAGCTGTTTACGCTCCTATATTAGAAAAATCTAGCAAGGAACCGAGCATCATTCTTCAGGTAAAACTCCTTCACGGGCAAACCCTTGCTCACAATCTTACTCAAAATATGGGTAATGGTACGAACGAGTATTTTATTACGGGGACTACCGTCCATCCTGAGTCCATCAGATATTTAGAGGACTCGGTTACAACAATCCAGAGCAATGTTAGGAAGGCTATCTTGTTGAAAGAGGGGCTTTCAGAGGAAGAGTTTTCAAAGCTGAATTGGAGTAATTCTGACGATGCCGAAAAACTTACAGCGATTTGGGACAAATTTGATGCCGAGATGCAGGAAACTGTTCCTAAGCTGAAGTTTTTACCAATCCGATAGTACTTGACCCTACTGTAGGCACCTACTCTAAGGTTGGATTTGCGAAGCTCTATGACCAAAAGCATGCCCTTGTAGCAGCAGATATGCTCAATGACCGAGTGGTCCCTTGGTTTAATGAGCAGGCAGTGCCATTATTGCGAATTCTAACAGATCGGGGTAGCGAGTATTGTGGCAATCCCCAACACCATGAATATCAGCTCTATCTGGCTATTGAGGATATCGATCACACTCGAACCAAAGCTAGGCACCCACAAACAACCGGAATTTGCGAGAGATTTCATCGCACTATGCAGGAAGAGTTTTATGCTACTGCATTCCGGAAAAAAGTGTACTCGACTCAGGAGGAACTCCAAACAGATGTTGATGATTGGATTCGAGAGTACAACTGTGAGAGGCCACATACAGGTCGACACTGTTATGGTAAAACCCCTGATCAGACATTTCAGGACTCCAAGAAACTGGCACTTGAAAACCAACTCAATGAGCAGTATCAAAAGGGTATTGAAAAAAATAATCTGTCGAGCCTGCCCGAAGGGTCCGAGCACGATGCGAGGACGAAACAGATTGACAATCAGGATGAGCGTCAGGTTTTAGGTACCATCGTACAGTTACAAAAATTCGTACAAAGTACCTGAATATAAAAATCGGAATGTCAGGTCAAATACTGGCTATTACAGCCCAAGAATTACCTAGATAAAAACGTACCTGTCACCTTCTCAATTGAGGGAAATATTGAAAGTGGAGATTTGGTTCTACGGAATGCTTGATTCGTTTCAGGGGCGTGTTTTGTTTTGAGCTAGGAAAAAGTTGAAAAACTTAACCTCCTATATTTTCGATACAGCCTGGAGCGCGTTTGATCGAGCCGTCACTCGATTGAAACTTCCAATCAATTCCTATCTTCTCATCATAAAGTTCAAGGCTAGTTTTAAATAGCTCACTACACGACTCTGCCATAACCCACTTTTTCTTGTATTTTGAGAGGGTTGTCTTACTTCCATACTCTCTCGGGATCAGTTCCCACTGACATCCCCTACGGATCCAGCATATCAGCCTACTAAAAATCTTCTTAAGATCACTGTGGGGTCGGCCACTCTTAGAACCCTCGCCAGTATAGGTTTCTGGGGGGGAGCTTTTCTTTGATCACTAACCATGCAGCATCTGATATAAAGTATGTCCAGGAAATCATGTAGTTGTCTCTTTTGTTTAAGCACAAAATGAGTTGTAAAAATAAATTAAATAATGTTATTAATACTCCACTTGATATTTACGTTAAGTTTTGAGAGGTGCTTTATGCGTTCAAAATCCATTGTTCGAAATTTTTTAACTCTGCTTACATTTCTTATATCGCAGACAGCTTTTACCTACCCTATTGACTGGAATAGTTTAGATCAATATCTTGGAATGAGAAGTAGAGATGAGATTATAATGGATCTTCGCGTTTTGCTTCAACAAAGAAATGAAGAGGTTCAACGTCATTTTGAAGACCATATTAAAATCAAAGACGACCGGATTGACGTAGTATCAGATATCGCAACTGGGACAATTGAATATAGTTTTACCTTCCAAGCTATAAAACCGCGTGTAGCAAAATTGCAAGGTAAGCAAACTCTCTCAGGCTACAATATAGCAGTAGATGGAAATAATTTGTCTTCTCTTCGCTCAGATTATTTTGCATTGACGCAAGAAATTTCGTCTTTGCTAGTAGGGAAACTAAGAGCTGAAGGCGCTAAAGTTTTGTTGACAAGATCTCGTGCAAGCATGGGCCCTTCTGAATATGCCCCAATAGTGGACGAAGTCTTTGCAGCTAGCCCAGATATAGCACTTGCTGTTCGCTTTAAAAGTGGTGGAACACAACAACCAAATAATACTTTTGTCTCATTCTGCCCCGGCTGCTTCATGAAGGGTGAATTGGACACAGAGCGTTTCAGATTTCGATTTATGCATGCCCTAGTCAGTGGAAAAATTTGGGAATCTTCGAAGCTAGCGGCTCATATTGCCGCAAAAGTGAGAGATATGGGATGTGGAATTCAGCTCTTGGAGGATGTTAATACGTTTGGCGAAGCTTCCTGCGGGATCCCAATGAACCCAGAAATGGCTGAGACTTGCGCGAGTATCGGTTTATTAAATGCAAGCGCACCCAGGTCTACTGTGCCTGGTGTACTGGGAAGAAATTTATTTTTCAATAGTATTCCTTCTCAAGTCAATGTTTGGCTAAATCCAGGAGATGATCTTATGAGCAAAAGTGCCGAAGAAATTGCTGAGGCTTATTTTCAAGGCGTAGTTTCCTATGTTCAAAGAGAAACAGAAAACACGGAGAGATGACTGGAGATAAACAACAGCACGGCTATCATTCGCAATACACCGTCTAAATAAATCTTCTAGGCCCGGTCCCATGCAGTTTGGCGATGACCACTGACAGATCCCTGAATCAATATGCTCGGTTCAGTGTCAAGTTGATTCACATCGGTATTTTTGGCTGCAATCAAATCAGATATCAATATTTGTTACTGGCCAATTAGAAACGGAGAACCTGGACAACATCCCATACAGAAAAAACCTTATGCATCACTCCCCCAAATACGGTTTTACCTTTTCCGCCACTTGCCCCAACTGTGCCCAACCCTTTTCAAAATCAAACTGCGCCTTGAATTCAGCTTTACGATCTGCCCAGATGCGAATCTCAAGAGGTTCTGGAATTTTCATCGGAGGAGAAGCTGATGCACGAATTCATCCCGGTGAGAACCCCTAACAAGAATGCACACATTGAATCATTCTTCTCCATCCTGAAGCTCGAATTTTTGGAGGTGAATTATTTCTCAACTAATCGGCGGGCTGATCAAACTTTTATCGACGAATTTAAGCGGAAAATTCGGAATGAATCTTTTGATGAGCAGCCTATGGTTGAACTGAAGTCGGAAGCAATTAACTTCCAAGCTGCTTTCGAGTCTTTTAAATCAATCGAACAGTTAAAAACCAATGATTTGAAAACACTTAAATTGGTCACCCGTTTTCAAGGGTGCTTAGTTCCAACAACAGGTGAAATTATTCTATTTAGTGTTGAAAGAGAAAAATATTTTAAAATCCAAACTTGAATGATTTTTTCAGAAACTCCGCTTGCGATCAACGACGACTCGTTACATAGAAAACGGTTCTGCTCAAGATTTCAAAAAACAGCCTAGGCTATGCCCTCGGTTAAAAAACATCTTTTTGAGCATGATCGATTGATTTAAGTTTATGCTCAAGATACGATATACTGGATTTTGAGCATATAAGAGGTCATCATGTCAGACTCTATCTTTATTGGCCGCAAGTTTGAATTGGAGCGTTTGAAAGCTTTATATAAAAAGAAAACACCCAGTCTAGTGGTGGTTAAAGGCAGAAGAAGAATTGGGAAAAGTCGCCTGATACTTGAGTTTTCTAAAACGATAGACTAACAAAAATTTTGGAGCTTTGCTGGCCTTGCACCTCAAGGATGTACCAGGCACGGCTCTCTCCAGAAGGAATATGCCATCATCTTCGGCTAACACCTTAACTGTGTCATATCCTGCAAAGCACTTGAGCGTGAATGTTTCTCGAGCTAAACCTTCACTATCAAGACTAGCTTTCAGGATAATAGGGTTATCGCCCCGAAAGCCTGATAGCACATAGTTGTAAGTAAGATTGGTAACCTCAATTAAATCACGTAAATCCAGCCTTGAAGATATTGCAGTAACAACCTCAGACAGTTCATTTAGCCACGCTTGGCCTTTTTCGCCATAAATATTGATGATGTTGGAATGGAAGGTGTTCATCATAGACTCTCCTTCACAATAATATTGTAAGGCTCGGCTAGCTTATATTTTCTGGCTTTGTTAGAGGCGTCTACTATTTCTAAAAAACCACCTTCAACCCACTTTTTGCAAAGCGCAGCATTCGTTCTAGGCTGGAAGCCAAATAGATCACCTATTTGCTTGGCTGTAACAACATCATATCCTTTAAATAATTCCAAGGCTTTGCGTTGTTTCGGATCTAACGTACGCAGTAACTGCGAATGATCTTTTTCACCTTTCTCATTGCTTGCAATCATCTGGGCTACAACTTTTTCAAATGCAAAACCCATACCTTCAGTAAAATATTCCACCCAAGGGGTTGTATCGCTTTCTGTTCTGCCAAAGTAATAATTGTGAGATGGGCCGATACTGATAGCACGATAATAGCCAAGTAAATTTTTAGCATAATATTCTTCAAGAGAATATAGTCCTTTTAAATAATACCCTCCAAGATGCAAAATGAGTGTTGTCAGCAACCTGTTTGTTCGCCCATTACCATCATAATAGGGGTGAATTGTTGCAAACTGGTAATGAGCAATGCCAGCAACAATGGGGCACGGTATCTCTTCATTCTCTTTGATCCATGACACTAAGTTGCGCATAAGCCCCGGAACATCTTTGGCTTCCGGAGGCATATAGACGATTGTGCCTGTGCCGCTGTCTTTGATAACGTTTTGTCCATCTCGGTAAGGTGTTGGTTTAATGCGCGTCCTTCCATCACTCATCAACAAAGCATGCAAAGTTTGAATGACTTTTTCGGTAACGGGATGGTTTTGTGAGGCATATTGTTCAAGTGAGCAAGTGCAGCGTAATAGCCTTTTACTTCATGCTCATCCCGTTCTCTGCCCGGAAAATGACCTTGAAGCTGAATGACCTCTTTGATCTCCTCAGGCTTAAGCTGATTGCCTTCTATCATCGTTGAATAGTGTGTGGTATAAAGTTTAGCCGTCTCACGTAAAGAAGCGAGAACCGTAGGGTTAACCGGCAGTAACGCGACCTTTTCCTTCGCGGCCTCAATTCTCATCAGACTTTTGGCAATGCTAGGGGTTATACTGTAGATGGGTTTAAAGTTTGTCGGCATGATGTAAGCTCAATATCGGCTTCTCTTGCCTTATATGCCGATAAACAGCATATAAGGCAAGCATAACATTCCGATAAAATGCATGAGGTGGTTTATCATGTCCGTAAGGTTACATGTAGCCTAACTTTAGGCACATGCCGATTGTGCTTCATGCTCTTCTTTTACACTCTCTAGACGCATCTATAATCGCCACAGAGAGTGAAAACATGACTATACCACCCCAGTTTGGAGTTGGTTAGGTTGGGGTAAACCAACCTCCGCCAGTTTACAGAGCTCGAACTTTTTGAGCGTGAATTTTCAAATCCCAAAGCCACCCTCTGATAAATGCGAACGTCGGACCCGAAGGTACGCATGTCTAGAACCCTTGATTCAAGCTGTTTGCCAACTTTTGTTGGAGATTCAAACTCCTGAGCTAGTTGAACCGCATAATCTTTGAATTCTTGTGGATACTGACTTTTTTTATTCTTTACTTCTAAAACACATCATTGATGGAAAGAGTTGTAAGTCTTTATGATCATAGGAAAAATTGGAAATAATGAAAAAGTACGAGTCATTCGAGCTATGGTCATGTTCTTTACTTTACTATTGAAATAGTGAGTCAAAAGCTCTTAGATATGGAAATCAAAAAAATAAATATTCTCGAGCAGGGGTGATTGTCTGAAATTTTATTTACAATTTTAGCTGAATTAATATTTAAATAAATTAATGCTTATTTTCTTGAAGCCCAATTAAACTGTTTCCTCGTTTCGGATCGTACAAGCTACTCGACTGACTCATTAGAGGCCTTCATAATTTTTTATGGCCAATGTGCTCAAAGTTTCTAATGAATGAGTTTGTTGTTTATTTTCATATGACGGAGAAAGCAGAAAATCCGTACGTTTTAATAAAATCTCTAAAAGATTGGTTTGTTGGTATTGAAGAAGAGGTTCTGAGTTTAGGTATTGAGCTAAAGCTTCAGTTTTTGGAGTATTGCTATTAAATAAGATAAAAGGTGTTTTTAAACATGCTGCTGCAATGGTGTGGTGAAATCTTCCTGAGACTAATAGAGAAGCTTCCGAAATATGATCTAACCACTCATTCAAACTTTTAGCTTCAATGAGTAAAATTTGAGCTTTTCTGATTTTGAGATATTCTAAAAATTCAATATCGTCCTGTGAAGGATATGCCTGAGCCCCCATAATAAAACTCACTTCGTATCCCTTTTTATTTAAAATATCAATATATTCGATCAAAAAGTCAATACCAGACTGATAATTCTCTATGTTTCCTTTTTCATCTCTTAAATGCATGGATAAGTTCAACCAAGCGGCAGAACCTGCAATTAAAACTTTATTTTTTTTCTTCTCTTTCCCTGTGTTTCTATAAACGTCACGAATGTAAAGAGGTAAGGAGTCAAAGCTCTGTACATGCTTGATCCCCAAGTTTTTTAACAAATTAGAGCTGAAATGTTCACGGACAGCAGCAAAATCGATTGTTTGATAAACGAGTTTATAAATTCCAATGATATTCGGATCATCAAGCACTAAATCATCCTGAGGGAAAACAGAATGGTTAATAATTTGAACATTTTTTCCAAAAAAAATTTTGAAATAAATGCAACATAAAGAAGATTTATAGGTGCTGTTCTCAAGCCATGTAAAGTTCCTTCACCATTAATCACAACAATATCGGCAGATAGAATTTTTTGAATTAACTCTGGGTAAGCTTCTAAAAATTTTTTAAATATTATTTTATTTTTAAATCCTTCTGTTGTTAATGGAGCCAACAACCACTTATAGGTTTCTGTGATAGGGAGGGCTGTGAGCTCATAACCTTTTCCAGAAATATACGATTTCATAGCAAGACTCGTGCCCGTACATCCCCAGTGATACCAGTTTGTGGTATCATTAATCAAAAGAACTTTTTTTGCGAAAGCACTCGGAATGAAAGACAATATATTAATAACCCAAATTAAATAAAAAATAGATTTAAAATATTTCATCATGCAGTGTCAGTAATTGATAGCAAATCAAAATTAATTTTGAAAGTTTATTTTATCGTCATGGCGTAAGACCCTGGCCCTTCGGCCGATTGGGATATAAGCTATCCTTTTGTAAAAGTTGAATCTTTTCTAAAATTCTAGCAACACATTCATCTGTGCTCAACAAAGATGTGTCTATATCTAAGTCATAATGAGTGTCATTGTGTGCTTTAAAATATTGGGCGCGCGCTGAGCCTAAAATTCTATTACCCCGATTCTTCTCTCTCAGCTCAAGCACGTCGAGAGGTGTTTTAATGCCCACATAAAGGACAGAAAACCCATTAAGTAAATTCTTCCAGCGATCCAAGTCTTCGTGTCCAAATGCAACATCATCCACAATAAGTTGATGACCCAGCTCTAAAAGGAGAACGACGATTTTCTTGTAGGCTGAAGAAATGCGATTTGAGAAGGGTCCTATCTGAAGTTCTTGAATGCGATGACCGTCTGGATCGCTTGAGGCACGCCAACTATACCCTAATTCAGCTACGCCGCCTGTCCAGTTATTGACTTTTTCTGGCATCATTCCAATGATTTTATCAATTCCAATATGGAGGTAGGGAGGATTCAGAGCATCTTGAAGAGCTTTAGCCAAAGTGCTCTTTCCAGAACTCGACGGGCCATTCAGGTAGATTATTTGAGGTCTATTTCCACTTGCAGTCATAGAGTTCTACGAGATAATAAGAAGCAGTAAAAATCAAGTTCTAAGGCCTTGTTGCTCTTATACAGAAGAGTACTTTGTGGTCATGCTTAGAGCTATAAACACTAAAAAATTTAAATGAAACAATAGAGTTTTAGGTGTAACAACAGTGTTAAATTGAGGTTCATTAAATAATGAAAATTGAGCATAAATCTAGGCCTACAAGTGCAAACATTCATTTTCTAACCCAGAAAATAAATCAAGAGACACCTGCTTTCGGCTCCGCACGTCCCTTTTGTTTTTTTATACGCGATGAGAAAAGTGAAATCATAGCAGGCTGCAATGGCAGTGTGATATTTGGCAGCATTTATACCGACCAATTATGGGTACATCCCAGCCACCGAGGAAACGGCTTAGGTCGAAGATTGATGGAGCAAGTTCATGATTATGGTCGTGAGAATGAATGTAGTATGGCAACGGTTGCCACAATGAGCTTTCAGGGTGCTAAAGCATTCTATGAAAAATTGGGATACTTTGTTGATTTTGAGAGGCCAGGTTATACTCAAAACTCTACCTGTATTTTCTTAAAATGCAGCTTGTGATGAACGATCCTATAGATATCCAGATTCATTTTTCGTAGTCAAGGGCTCAAGAAAAGGAAGAGACGTTGAAAGCTTTAGATTTTAAGGTTTTTCTTTGTTTTCAGTGGTTTATCTAAATTAAGAATTGAGTAGAGTCAGTGACACGATATTTTTCTTACGAAAGAAGGTTTGCAAGCAAGACTTTTTTATGTATGAGATGAAAGGGCAAGAGGTTGCAGTGTTTTTTAGATTAGTCTTTCCTATTTTTTTCGTTGCGTTTCTTTTTTCATGTGCGAATACAACTGAAAAACAGGCTAAAAAACTTCCATCTGTATTTATTACAAAAGTTCAACTCCAGCAAATTTCTGATATTCTTACCTATCCTGCTCGAGTGCATTCAAAAATCAATTCAACTATTTTATCTGAAAATAATGGAATTATTAGTCAAGTTCTTGTAACTCTGGGTCAAAAGGTTCAAGCTCGGCAACCTTTGATGATTCTCTCTCATACAGATCCAGTTTATCAGTATGCACCTGTTCGGGTTTTAGCACCGATCTCTGGTATTGTGAGTTCAATGGATGCTATGCAGGGCAGTCATGTTGTAGTGGGGCAAGCTCTAGCTTCAGTGATCAATCTTTCGCAGATTGAAATTCAAACGGAGGTTCCTGCTCAGGACCTTTCTTTGATTAAAAAAGGAATGAGAGGTGAGTTTAAGATTGCTGGCCAAGAACAATCATTTCAGGTTGAAGTTTTAGGAACAAGTCCATTTGTCAAACCAGGAACGGGTACAGCCAGTGCAAAGTTAAAAATTGCATCTTCCGTGAATCAAGTTTTATCTCCTGGAATACAAGGACAAGTTTCATTTAAAACCCACAGCCATCAAGGCTTTCTGATTCCAGATACAGCGATTGTTTATCGTGGGAAAAATACATTTATCAAAATTGTTGAAAACAAAAAAACTAAACAACTTCCAGTTGAGTTGGGTTCTAAGCAGCGAGGATATGTAGAAATTATAAAGGGTCTTTTTTCAGGGGCTGAGGTCATTGAGCGTTCAAGTCGATCAGTTGCTGAAGGAGAAAGTGTCAACGTTGAGCTTAGTCCTTCTGATTAAGAACACTTAGGGAGGGTCTCTCTTGTGATGAAAGCTTTATACTCCTCTCCTTTACGAGTTTATTTATGTCTTGGAGTACTTGCTTTTGCTGGGATATTTTTTGGACTTCAGATTCCTGTTTCTCTTTTTCCTAATAGCTCAAAGCCCATTATTATTGTCTCAATGCCCTATGGTCATTTAACTGCGAATGAGTTCATTCATCAGCATGGAAATCGTCTAGAATCTCAGCTTCGTGCAATTTCTATGGATGCTGCTGAGGTTGAAAAAACTCGATCGTTTTATGATCCAGAGTCCATGTGGATTGAGGTTGAGTTTAAGTGGAGGGCTGAGCCTAGGTCTGCGCTAAGAGAAGTTGAAATGGTAGCTCACTCTTATTCGGCCCAACTTCCTGAGGAAATTCGGAATCAAGTCTGGGTGGGAGCTCAAACAAAAGGCTCAGGGTTCTTTATCGCTAGTTTTTATAGTTCGAAGCAGAGTTTAGATCATCTTTACCAGATGATTGAGCCGGTGCTTATACCTGCGATTTCAAAAATTCCTGATGTGGCTAAACCCCAGTTTTGGAACCCGATGAATAAAGAGATTCGGATTGACCTCAATCCTGAACGCATGTCCTCTTTCCAGCTGTTACCTAAGGATATTGAGCAAGCTGTGCGAGGGGCTATGACTGCTAGCAATGGAGGTTCTATTACGGTTGGGACCCATCAACTTAGAATTCAAGTTCCGAGAGTTATCCACGGCGTGGATGATCTTAAAAAAATTCTGATTTCAACTCCTTCCAAACAGTCCATTCATTTGATGGATGTTGCTAAGATTGATTATGATTTAAAAACTTCAGATACTTGGTCTTTTAAAACGAATGGAGCTCCTAGTCTTATCTTGTTTGTTCGTCCTCGCCCCGGTGGAAACATTAAAAAAATGTCTGAGGAGATTGTCAAGACGATTCAGAGTTCATTAGTAGGTCTTCCAAAAGAAATTGAGTACAAGATCTTAGTCGATCCATCTCAGTTTATCCGTTCAGCAATTCATAATGTATTTCATGAGGTTGCATTGGGCTCTTTTTTAGCTGTTCTTATTTTGTTTGTATTTATTGGAAGCATTAAAAATACAATGACTGCAGCTATTGAAATCCCTTTGAGTATGGTTTTAGCATTTATTCCTATGAAACTTTCAGGGATGACTTTAAATCTGATCTCTCTTGGCGGTCTGGCCTTGTCAGCAGGTATGAATGTAGATGCTTCAGTAGTTGTTATGGAAAATATTTTCAGAAAATTTGAGGAGTATAAGAAACCTCAAGATGCTCGAACTAGGCTCAGAATAGTTCTAAAAGCTGTTAATGAAGTTAAATTTGCAGTGATTTCTTCGACTGTTGCATCGCTAGTGGTTTTTATTCCTATTATTTTCACATCCGATCTTAGTTACGCTATTTTAGGGGATTTGGCAAAAGTTGTTGTTTTTTCTCATGGATTGTCAGCTTTTGTTGCCTTGATTCTGGTGCCTACTGTAAGACTCCAAATGATGTCAAAAAGTGGATCTCAAATCAGTCATTCTCCACTAAATCGACAGATTACTCAATTAGAGGATTTTTATGTTCGTTCCCTGAAGCGCTTTATTGAGAGTTCTCAGCTGAAAAAAGTAACTTACTTGGGATTAGTCTGTTTGTTTTTTTTACTCAACTTGGTTCTTATCCCCTATTTGCCAAAAGAAGTGATAGGCAAACCAGATACCGAAGAGTTAATGATTAATATTTATACTGAGGGCAATACGCTTCTCAAGCAGATGGAGGAGATTAATGATGATGTTGAGCAGAAATTTTTAGAAAGGTTTGGCAAGCAGATTGAGTATACATTTATCAATGCATTTCAGCCGAATCAGTCTTGGATCATGGCTCATTTAAAGAATAAATCTGAGATGAGAGCGATTCAAAAAGAAATGCAGGAGCTTTTTACTAACACATCAAAATTGAGATTTGAAATAGTTCCATTTAATCCCGCAGAACTTCCGATCCCTGATCCTCCACAGCTTCGAATTGCTATTCGTGGGGGGAGTCTCTCTGACCGATCTCAAATGACTTGGGATCTCTATCAGCTTTTAGAAGAAAACCAAGTTTTTCCAAGACTTTGGACAGAGCCCAGTGTCTCTAAGCATGAAACTGTTGTTTTGCAGCCTTACTTTGATCTTTGGTCCAGCCTTAGAAGTCAAGGATCTCATTTAAGTTTAAGTGATTTAGCTGACTTAGTACGAGTCTTTACGAATGGGAGAAAAGTGGGTGAGGTGACTTTGGGTGATTACGAAAAAGACATATTTTTACGCTATTCATCTCCTGTGCAAGTAAATGTTGAAGAAATCAGATCAATCCCAATTGGAATAGGAGGTGTTTTGATTCCTTTGAAAGCATTAACTCAGGTAACATTAGAACAGGCCCATCCCTCTATCTATCAAGAGAATCAACGTGAACTTTTTACTATTTTAGGAAAACTCAACGAAGGAGATTCGGCCCATCTTGCCAAAAAGAAGATCAAACAAGCAAAAGATTTAATAGAAAGTTGGCAAAAGACTCAAAACCAAACTGAATCTAGCCCAACGATTATGTTTGAAGATGCTGAAAAAGATATTCACGAAGCGATGAATCAGCTCTTTTTTTCTGTTTTAATTTCTATTGCCCTAATTTTTTTAATTTTGATCGTTCAATTTGGTGACATTATTAATTCTATTTTAGTTCTTGTTGCGATTCCTCTTGGACTTATTGGCGTCCTTTTCTCTCTTTTTATTTTTCAGAGCCCTCTTTCTCTGAATTCTGTTTTGGGGGTGATTTTACTCAATGGAATTGCAGTGGCAAATAGCATCCTTTTGGTTGATTTTTTAATCCAAAGAGTGAATGAAGGTTTAACTCCTCTGGAAGCAGCTCTTGACACTGCAAAAAAGAGACTCAGACCCATTTTAATTACTTCTTTAACGACTATTTTGGGAATGCTTCCTATTGCATTAGGGCTAGGAGAGGGAGGAAGAATTCTTCAGCCTTTGGGGATTGCTGTGAGCGGTGGGCTTTGGGTTTCTATGGGGCTTACCTTAATCATTGTGCCTGCCCTTCAAGTTCAGTATTTGAATTGGAAACAAACTAGAAAACCAATCGAAGAAAGTTAATAAAGAGGATTCATTTGTATATCAACAGTATAAAAGCAGGATGCATTTTCCTTGTCTTTATTTTTTCTAAATTGGCTTTTAGCGATGGAGAGCCTAGCCAGGTTTCGGGTTCTTCTAGTTTTTTAAGTTCGATGAATCAGATTCTTTTTAGGAGTACTGATATTTCTCTTTCAGAGCTTAACTTAGAAGAGATCAGATCAAAGAATCTTCCTAAGAGACTCTATTTCCTTCCAACTTTTTCTTTAACTGGAACGATGCCTGTGAGTGATAATTTTCTAACTCCTCCTAGATCTATTGGGATTAATTCAAAATTAAATTTATTTAGATTTGGAGCTGATTATCTAGGACTTTTATCATCAAAATTAACTGAAGAGTCAAAAAAATATGAGCTAAATTCAAAAATTTTAATAGCTGAACGAGAGGCAGTTGGAGTGCTGATCACAGAAATTCAGAGAATGAAAGAAGTGGAGATCAGCTCTAAAGTTGTTCAAGATCAAGTTAATTTATTGGGGATTGCTCAAGAGCGATATCAACGGGGATATCTTCCTTTTCAAGAAGTAGAAAAGTTAATGATTGACCTAGAAAATTCGAAAGCAAGTTTAGCTGACAGTAAAATGAATGAAGCACAAGCTCGCGCTCAGTTAGAAAAATACCTAGGACAATTTGAGATTACTCTTGAATGGCCGTGGGTTGATGAATTTCGAACAGGGAGGGGGGCGACTCTTATTGGTGAAGATTTTCAGTTGAACCAAAGATCGGATTGGCTATCTGCTCAAAAAGATTTTCAAGCTCAAGAAGAAAAGTTGAATCAAAATTGGAGACTTCTTTTTCCTTCAATTGACGCTCAATTTTCTTATGGGAATTTTAGTGGGTACTTTGGTTCTCTGACGGGGTGGTCTGGAACAATCTCTATGACGATTCCTCTTTTTGATCAATTAACGAGCTATTCTGACGCGAAGGCACAGATATATTTAAAAATGAGCAGTGAAGTGAAATTAGAAAAGGTCCAAAGAGAGGCAAGGAGCCAGTGGGAGTCCTCGAGAGCCAACTTTCAAATAGCTCTAGAAACAGCCTTAGTGAGAGAAAAAACTCTAGAACTCTCTAAAAAGCTTTACCAGGATAATCTCAATCGTTTTCAGGTGGGTAGAATGACTGCAAATGATTTAACCTTGGATCGAAATCGGATGAACTCAGCAGAGCGATTTACGGTTCAAGCCTGGGCCGCAGTTCATCTTCATTTTACAGAGCTTTGTCATTCTCTTGGATACCGAGTATCTACTTGTATTTCACGACAGTAGATGAAATAGGATGATATCAGTTTTTGGGTGGGTCAATTTTGGATTCGATTGGTCAAATAATTATGTTAGGCTTAGCCTTATGGGCTCATCTATAAAAAACTTAATCCATCACAGAATGCTCGTTGTTTTTCTTTTTGGGTTTTCTTCTGGAGTCCCATTGGCTTTGGTGGGAGGAACGCTTCAAGCTTGGATGGCAAGTTTAAAGATCGATTTGACTTTGATTGGTTTTTTTTCTTTGGTTGGATTGCCTTACACACTTAAGTTTCTTTGGGCACCCTTCATGGATCGTTATGTGCCGCCTTTTTTAGGTCGGAGGCGAGGTTGGATTTTTGTAAGTCAAGTATCTTTGATGGTTTTTATTGCTGGAATGGCCCTTTGTCAGCCTGAAAAGCATCCCGGACTTCTTGCAATTTTGGGCTTGTGGGTGGCTTTTTCAAGTGCTAGCCAGGATATTGTGGTAGATGCCTATCGGGCAGAGGTTTTAAAAAAAAGTGAGTTAGGCCTAGGTTCGGCGTGGGCTAGTTTAGGTTACCGGTTGGCAATGTTGTTTTCTGGGGCGATTGCTTTAATCCTGTCTGACCATCTGCCCTGGTCAAGTGTTTACTGGATTATGTCGGGTTCGATTGGGATTGGATTGATCACAACACTTTTAGCTGTGGAGCCAGAAGGATTAGGGAAGGCTCCTAAAACTTTAAAAGAAGCTGTTTTTGAACCATTCTTAGAGTTTTTCGGCAGAAAGAAAGTGGCTGAGCTTTTAGCATTCATTGTTGTTTACAAAATGGATACAGTCGTTGCTGTTGCACTGATGACTCCATTTATGATGGAGCTCGGTTTTAGCCGAACAGAGATTGGAACAGTCACGAAAGGATTTGGTCTTGTTGCCACACTGATTGGAACCTTTGCAGGAGGATTATGGCTTAGTCAGTTTGGAATGAAAAAGTCTCTATGGTTTTTTGGAGTGCTTCAAGGGATTTCTGGGATCTGTTTTTATCTTTTAGCTAAGGTTGGGCAGAGTTATCCGATGATGGTGACTGCAATTGCAGCTGAGAATTTTTTTAGTGGAATGGGAACAGCGGCTTATTCTGCTTTTTTAATGAGTCTTTGTCACCCCAAGTTTACTGCTACACAATTTGCTCTGCTCTCAAGCTTAATGGCACTCACTCGGACTTTAGCTGGGGCTCCTACCGGATGGTTAGCAAAAACTGTAGGTTGGGAGACCTACTTTTTGATTTCAATCACTTTGATGCTTCCAGGGCTGTTTTTATTAACTCGTTTTGATGCCTGGCAAGAAAAGAGGAAGTAGCGGGGGTTTATTCGTTTTAATCAGTGGAGTTTTCAATTGAAGAAGAAAGATTTTAAAATTTTTTTTATTTTTGGATTCGTGTTTGCGAATCTTTCTATTGGAGGGTGTGCAGTGAAGTCACCTCCGATTGAAAAAACATTTCGTTTAGCTTGGGGAGACTCTCCGCGTACGGTTGATCCTCGCTACGCGATTGATGCTGATAGTGAGTATTTAGCAGATCTGGTGCATTGTTCGTTGATGAAGTTTGATCCGAACGGAATACCTAAAAATCAATTAGCTTCTGAAATGAAATGGGTAGATCCAAAAACATTGGAAGTGACCTTGAATTCCACGTTTCAGTTTTCCGATGGAAAACCAGTGACAGCAGAAGATGTTCAAGCGAGTTACGAGTTTTTTAAAAAAGATCTAAAAGATCCAACCCCTTTAAAATCTAATTTTTCAAGTTTAAGTAGAATTGAGGTTCTTTCTCCGTATAAGCTTCGATTCCATCTTTCTGAGCCTTATATAGAATTTACTTATAATCTAAGTATTGGGATTCTTCCTAAAAGTCTAGCGATAGGCACAAAACTCACTGACTTTAGAAAAATTATCAGCTGCGGAGATTTTTCAATTGATGAGTGGACGTCAAATTTTATTCAGCTTCAAAGAAGGGTTGAAAATCCATTAAAAGATGTTCAGACGATTCGAATTGAGATTGTTCAGGATGAAAATACGAGATTATTTAAGTTAAGAAACTCTGAATTAGATTTAGTTCAAAATGCTTTGAATCGAGATCAATTAGCTAAAATCCATGAGTATAAAAATTTAAGACTATTGAGAAGACCCGGTTTAAAAACAGAGTATTTAGCTTTTCAGTTTCAAGATCCGATTTTAAAGCAAAAAAAAGTACGTCAAGCGATTGCTTATGCCATTGATCGAAAAAAAATTATGGACCATGTTTTTCATGGTTGGGCTTATCCTGCAGATACGATTTTGCTCCCATCTGATCCTTACTTTAATAAAAAACTAAAACCAATAGAGTACCAAGTTGAAAAGGCAAAAAATCTTTTAGATGAAGCAGGATTTCCAATGAAGGGTGTAAAAAAAGATGAACCTCGGTTTACGCTTAAATTGAAAACAACCACGAATCCAACGCGGTTGATTTTTGCTTACGCTTTAGCCGACGAATTAAATAAAGTTGGTATTGATTTGCAAGTAGAGAGTTTAGATTGGGGCAAATTTAAGAGTGATGTAGATCAGGGGGTAGCCCAAATGTGGAGTTTGAATTGGATAGGGTTTAAAGGGCCTGATATCTATCGATATGTATTTGCTACAAGCAGCATTCCTCCAAATGGGGCGAACCGGGGGCATTTTTCTCATTTTAAGCTAGATCAACTTTTAGAGGAAGGAAAGGGAACGATCAATTTCAGTCAACGAAAAAAAATTTACGATCAGGTTCAGGAAATCATTCAAGAAGAGTTACCTTATGTTTTCCTTTGGCACGAAGAACAATTTGTTGTGATCCATGAAAGGGTAAAACATTATGAAATTTACTCGGATGGGCGACTTCTATCGATTCCAGATGTGGTTTTTAATTCAGATAAAAAATCAACAATTAATTTAAATTTAAAAAAATGAATTTTTATATCTTAAAAAGAATTTTATATTTTATCCCGATGAGTTTTCTTGTTGTTTCTTTGTCTGCTGCTATGATTCATTTTATTCCAGGAGATCCGGTTGATCAAATCGCTGGAGATTTTATTTCTGAAGTAGAAAAAAATGAAATTCGTAAAAAATTGGGACTAGATAAATCGCTATTTCATCAAATCCTTCATTATTGTGAAGGAGTGGTTCATGGAGATTTCGGTCAATCTTTGATCATGGGTCGATCTGTTATTGACTTGCTTTCTGAGCGAGCTTTGCCGAGTCTTGAATTGGCGGTGAGCGCAGTATTTTTTTCTGTAGTCATTAGCATCCCTTTAGGGATATTGTCTGCGCTTCAAAGCGGAAAATTATTTGATTTTCTTTGTTTAGGGTCGTCCTTAATTGGGACATCGATGCCCAATTTTTGGTTAGGACCTTTACTTGTTTTGTTTTTTTCAGTTCATTTAGGCTGGTTACCTGTTTCAGGAAGGACTGGGTTGAGTAGTATTGTTTTGCCTGTTATTACTTTGAGTAGCTCACTATCTGCAGTATTGATTCGGGTAACTCGGGTAAATTTCCTAGAGCAACTTCATGCAGACTATGTTCGAACTGCTCGATCAAAAGGCCTCAGTGAATTTAAAGTATTATTTAAGCATACTTTAAAAAACTCATCCATTTCAATTTTAACTATACTGAGTTCACAGTTTGGTACATTGATCACTGGAACAATTATTACTGAAAAGGTTTTTAGCTGGCCTGGGTTAGGTATTTTAATGACGGAAGCAATCGAAAGGCGAGATTATCCCGTTGTACAAGGGTGTCTTCTTGTTTTTTCATTTACTTTTCTTTTAAATAGTTTACTGACTGATTTATTATATTTTTGGTTAGATCCAAGAATTAGAACAGGAAAGTTTTCATGAAAAAAAAGATGGATATCCGTTTAAAGTTATCTATCTTTATATTATCTTGGATTGTGGGGGCTGCAATTTTTGCTCCAGGTTTGACATTCTATTCGCCTGGATTCATGGATATTACTCAAAGGCTTTTGCCAGCAAGTCAAAATCATTGGTTAGGAACTGACTTAAAAGGAATTGATGTTTGGACCTCAATGCTTTACGGAGCTAGGGTGAGTCTTTCAGTGGGTGTTATAACTGCTGCATTTTCTACATTGCTAGGATCAACGCTAGGATTCCTCGCAGGATCCTATCGAGGGTGGTTTGAGCAAGTTTTGATGCGTTTGATTGATATTCTGATGGCTTTTCCTGGGATTCTCATCATTTTAACGATAACAACTTTAATAGATCCCACCTATCTGAGTTTGGTGGTCGTCATTTCAGTAACGGATTGGATAGGGTCAGCTCGACTGGTTCGGGCAGAGGTTTTAGGTCTCAAGGAGCGAGAGCATATCCTTGCTGCTCAAGCTTTAGGAGTTTCGCCGATCCAGCTGATTTGGAGACATATGCTGCCACCCTTATTGCCTCTTATTTTTACACAAGCGACTCAATCATTATCGGGGGTGATTTTGGTCGAGTCGAGTTTAAGTTTTTTAGGTCTAGGTCCTAGAGGCAAAGTTCCAACCTGGGGTCAGCTTTTGAGTGAAGGACGAACAGTTATTGTCGAGTCACCGTTATTAGCGATTGCTCCAGGATTTGCACTTTTTATTGTAATTTTTTGTGTGAATCTGATTGGAGATTCTCTTCGGGATCAATGGGATCCAAAGTCATTATAAATTTATGAACAATAAATTAAGAGGAAGAGTTGTTGAAGTTTGGGAACGGGAAAAGATTTTTTATATAGAAATTATTGTGGAAGATCAACGTTATGTTTTGACAGTTCCAAATCAGAATGACGCTACGAAATTGAGTAAGGGAGATTTAATTCAAGCAACGTTGAATCAAAAGAGTCAATGGGTTGGTTTTGAGAAGTTAGGAGCGGTTCAGGAAAGAGTCGCTTGGGATCCTACTTTTGATGGAATGCGCTGGAGGCGTTTAACTGCAGAACCCACGCGAATGTCTAGGCTGAGACAAAGACAGGAAATTCTTTCATGTATTCGAGAAGATCTTTATGGAGAAGGCTTTCTTGAAGTAGAAACCCCTCTTTTGGTCAAAGGGACATGTCCGGATACCCATATCCAATCCATTCTTGCTGAAGAAGGATGCTTAGTGACCTCAACAGAATATCAAATCAAAAGACTCATGGTTGGAGGTTTTGAAAAAGTTTTTACTTTAACAAAAAATTTTAGAGCTCATGATCGAGGTCAATTTCATAGCTCAGAGTTTACCATGTTAGAATGGGCACGTGCTTTTGAAACTTTGGATGATATTGAGAAGGATTTAACTCGATTCATTCGCAAAGCCTTTCAAAGGCTTTATCCAAATGTTTCTTCTTTAAGAGTGAAAGATGCCAAAATAGAAATTTTAAATGAACCTTGGGAGAGCCTGACGGTGAGTGAATCCTTTCATAGGTATCTCGGATTGGAGGGGATCAGAGAATTTTCCTTGCCAGAGCTTCTAGAAGGTTCAGAAAAGGTTGGGTTGAGCTTACCTACTCAGTACAAGAATGATCTTCATGGACTGCTTTCCTATTTGCTGGATCGGGTTCAGTCCCATCTCGGGAAAAGGGTCCCTACTTTTTTAAAAGAATGGCCATCGTTTATGACCTCTTCCGGTGAAGTGACTCCAAAGTCTTCATGGGTGTCAGAACGGACGGAGCTGTATATCAATGGGATAGAGATTGCAGATGGGTTTCCTTTTCTCACAAATGCTAAACTTCAAGCTCAGTTTTTTAGTCGTGAGATTCAAAAGAGAAAACAAGAGGGTAAAACAACAGTGCCTATTGATTTTGCTTATCTGAAGGCATTAGAGCAAGGGATTCCTCCAGGAGCTGGTATGGCTTTAGGCATTGATCGTCTTGTGATGATTTTAACTGGAGCTCAAAAACTCACTGATGTTCAAGCTTTTAGCTGGGATGAGCTTTGATTTTCTATTGTTCTTTGACCTGAACTAATTTTAGAAATTGAAAAAATGCTTTCTTCAAATGAGAAGATGAGCCCTAGGCTATTCACTTTACGGCATCGAAGAAGTTATGGAATAAGAGCAGTTCTTTTACTTTTTCTTTTGCTCTTCTTCCTGCGAAGTTTGACTCCTTTTTATCATCTAAAATTCGGTAGGTAAAAACTCGAGTCTGAGGGCCCTTAGAAATCCAGCCTACAAACCATCCCAATTGACGATCCTCGTTCTTAGAGCTGTCTGAATTCAATTGGGACCCTGATCCTGTTTTTCCGTAAAGGTTCCAGACTTTCATTGTAAGCTTTAATTACAAGGCGCCAGTCTTTGAATTTTTGATTGAGATCTTTTAAGTATTCCATAGCTGCTTGGGTTTCTTTTTCTGGATTCAATCTTTCATCATTCTGATCTGCTACGTTCAATTGATACTGTTTGGCAGTTTCATCAATAAACTCCCAAATGCCAGCCCCTTTTTGAGGTGGAGTAGGTGGCAAATTCTTAAAGCCTGATTCAAAAAAAGGGAGAGCCATCAATTCTTCTGGTACATCATAAGCATTCATCTTCTTTATAATCATTTCCTGATACTGAGGCATACGATCCATTGCATCTTTGGTCCACTTGCGACCTTCTGGGCTTCCGATAAAGTGATTGAGCTTTTCCAAGACAAGTTCATTCACTGTGATTGGGATTTTAGAAGTTTGATTTAAAGTAACTTCATATTTCTTTGCTTCATTAAGGCTCAATTGCTTGTTCTGAAGAGTGCTTTTTGATGCATAAGTGATTGACGTCATGAGGATCGTAAGTCCAATCACAATGAAAATAGATGCAACCCTTGTAGTCTGTTTTGATTCATGATTTAGAATCATTTCAATTCTCCTTTTGAGAAAGGATGGATCGTTTTTCGCAGCCATACCAGTGGCACCTACCAGCGCTGACTGTAAAGCGATTGTAGATTCTGCTGCTCGGATGAGACAGCTATCGTATGCGAGCGTTGAGAGTTTTCGATGATGGATTAGAATCTCATCACAAGCAAATTCTTGAAATTGAGAAAGTAATTTTGATATTTTATAAATTCCAGGATTCCAGAAAAAGACAGCTTTCATGAGTTCAACGTAATAAAGCCATTGAGTATCTCCATGACGATGATGCTGTATTTCATGTTGGATTGTAAGGTTATAGTCCGAATAATTTTCAATTAGATGGGATGGCACTACGATCATAGCTTTTTTCGGAAGCCATGCTGAGAAAGCCACTGAATGCTTCTCTGAGGCAAGGACAGTAACGCTACCAATTTTTTTAATAACAGATAAAATATTAAGAGTGGAGTGAAAAGCTAGGAGCCTTTTCGTAAAGATGAATATCAATAACAGAACAATAAAACCAAGTGTGCAAGAAAATTCAAGGAGTATGTCTTTAGAAATAATCACTCCTGGCAGACCATTAGAACTAGTTAAGCTACCTGGTGCAGTGGAAAGTGCTAGAAGTGCCAGAAGTGAGAGATACGAAGACGAAGAGGCGTTAGTTTGGCTGCCTGACCAAATTTGAGCTCCGGGTCTTAGGAGTGTAGATCTAGGAAGCGCTGCTAAGGCTATGGGCAGTAAAGTAGAAGCAATCAGTAGAAAATATCCAATTCGAACAAAATGAGAATAATTTGGCTTAATTTGGAGTTGGGATAAAATCCACACAATAGTAGAAAATGATAGAGTTCCTAAAAGTAATAACAAGCCCATTTCACAATAGATTCGCAGGAAGTAGAATATTTGAGCACAATCCATTATTGAAGCCTCTCCCTCAGAAGTGAACGAATGGATTTCAACTCCTCGTTAGAAAGATCTGAGGTTTCTAGGAGTCTTCGTACCATTGTGGAAGGCGTTCCATCAAATACACTGGCTACTAAATGCTGAAGTGAAGTCCCCTCGTACTCTTGTTTTGACACTCTGGGGATATAAATATGTCCACGGCCTTCTTTCTGGCTGCGCACAAATTTCTTTTGTTCAAGAATTCTTAAGATAGTAGATACTGATGTATAGGCGAGGTTGCGGTCATTAGGGAGACATTCCATAACTTCATGAACAGATCCCTGGAAAATTCTCCATAGAATACTCATGAGTTCAAGCTCTGTCTCTGTCAGGAGTTTAGATGGGCTTTGCTGCTTCTTTTCGGTCATTATTTCCTCTTGTGTTATGACAACTAACTAAAGTTTTAGTAGCTGTCAACTAAATCTTTAGTTGGAGTTCTCGTTTTAATTAGACTCTCCGGAAAGGGATGACTCGTGATCAGGAGAAGAAAAAAGCAGTTTATCTAAAGCATTCTGATTGCTGGAAATCATCGTTTCGGTACACACCTAATTCATGAGTGATCCCAGCGGAACGATATTGAACTGTTTGGATTGGGGCGGTATCCTGTCCCTTCATTCGATTTGATTTTAAGTCGAGTTTTTTGTTAAAAAATCGACTGGGTTTAATCAAATATTGAGGGCTCCACCCTTTTTCGTAGTATCGAGGAATATACGCATAAACCTCATTGAGAAAACTGGGGTCTGTCGGCTGAGGATTTCCCATTTTTCGAATTTTTTCTTCGACACAATCCCACTCAAGTTTGAAGTGATTTCTCCCATAGCCTGCTGAAATATCTCTTGTGTCAACTCCACGAGCCTCTAGCTTACTGGCAACTTGCCAACGGGCTTCAGTGGTGTCCAGTTGATAAAGATTGAGAATCAGGCTCAGACACAAGCCCAATAGAGCTACAATAGGATATGACCCCAATCGAGGAGCTTCCAGTTTTTTTGAATTGATCAAGAAAAGAACAAGAGGAAGTGCAATCATGGCACAACGCAAATCCGTTATCCCTCGAAAAGAGTAGGCTGAAAAAATTATACCTATACCGGTCAAGCTCGGCCAAATTCGAGAAAGTCGCAGATCTTTGAAGAGATCGAAGGTCCCTGCCCATCCCCAAATACCCATTGTTGCAAGAAAAGCTGCACAGATTCGTGGTAAATAGTCTGAAAAGAAAACCCCAGCTGCAAGAATATGGACTGAGGAAAATACAAATACGATGAGACAAAGTAACTGAATAGAGGCTGTGCCCAAAAGAAGTTTTGAACTGAGGTTTCTAAAAGGGCGAATCCAGGGAAGAAAAAAGAATCCAAGACTCAACAGAAGTTGAAAAAAAGTGGCGAACACGTCTTGAATGTTTTGATGGTGTATCAATAAAAAACTGGGAAGCGCCTGCTGAGAGACACTCTTTTTCAAGTTCAAGTAGACCAATAATCCTAAAGCCACTCCAAGCCATAACGACCAAGCTCGCTTTCGACTTTTTTGAAGCCAATTTCGAAGGCCAAATAAAACAGGAAATATGCTCAAGACCTGAAGTTGCAGTGGTAAGAGCAGGCTAATTCCACCCAGAGCAGCATAGTGGGCGGGTTTGTCTAACGCAGGGTCTTCATTCTCAAAAACCAACAAGATTGCAAGTAAACCGACAGCCCAAAGGTCATATAGAAAACTTGCGCCATATTGAATCCAGAAAGGTACAGCCAGAAAGCTTAACCAGAGACTCAATCCAAGTTTGAATTTTTTCCGTAGACCCCAGGCAAGACCGCAGAACAATAACCAGGTTAAACAATTCAGGACCATGAGTGGGTGGCTCATGAATGATAGAGCTCTTAGTGCCGTCGCACCTACAAGCGTCTGAGGGAGAAGAAACGCGATCGAATCAGGATGAAATTGAAAATGTCCCATGGAAAAATGAATCGCTTGGGCAGCGTAGGCAGCATCATCCTGTGAAACCGTGTTTCTCCAAGGTTGAACTGCAAGGCTTAGTATGAGCAGCGTAAACGTGGACCCAATAGCCTCATTTTTAATTTTTTTCATTGTGCTATAAAAACATGAGTTCACGACTGGGTCAAAAAAATTATAAATGTATGAAAACATACAATATATATATCAATAATATCAAATAGTTAAATTTTTATATAATATTATGTTTGATTTCATTCAAAAATAAAGTATATTTATAAACATGAAGCAATCTTATTGCTTAGATCCAAGTCTACCGCCTGCTGAAGTCAATAAAGAAAGCGCAAAGGTTCTTGGAAAGGCATTTTGGAATCTTGTAAATCTCTACAACTTGACACGAGAAGAGCAGGCCTTGCTTCTTGGCGTTAAACCTGAGAATAGGCAACGCTTAAACTCTCTCCAAAGCAAACAGGAAATTCCTGTTGATCCAGATAAATTTCAAAGAGTGGGCAATCTTTTAGGCATTCATAAGTCTCTGAGAATTATGTTCCCCCACAATAGAGAACTTGCTTATGCTTGGATGAAAACACCGCGAGATATTTTTCATAACCAATCAGCCATGCAGTTCATTGCAAATGATCCTGTCAATTCTTTTGCTCGACTGTTCACAGTTCGAAGAATCTTAGATCAAATGAGAGTAAATGATTAATGACGATTACAATTGAGTTACCCATTATCGCTCCTCAATCGTTGGAGGCGTTTCGGAATATCTATACAATTAAAAGCACTCAAGATTTGTTTGAGGATATCGCTGATCCAGATGATTTCCCTGTGCTTCAGGCCTGGGATAATGAGACAAGCCAAATTCAGCATACAGCAGCTCCGAAGAATCGAGTATTCCAATATGGAAACATTATCGAAACCGTGTGCGTCTTTGAGAAGACGAACTGGCGACAGGGTCGATTTGGAGATGGGAAAAAATACGGGGTATGGTACGGGGCCATTGAAAAGGAGACTTCAATCCTCGAAGGGCTCTATTCGGTTTATAAAAACGTCAAAGAAGACATTGCAAATAGCTCAAGGCCTGTTGTCATTGATAGACGGATGTTGAAAGCTCAAATTACTGCCAATCGTGCAATTGATCTCAGGCTTTGTTCTGAACATTATGCACAACTGATAAATAACAATTATACTTTTTGCCAAGAACTTGGAGCTTATGCGGTTGAAGATGGGATCGATTTATTTTTGACTCCTTCAGCTAGAAATTTAGGTGGGACGTGTGTACCCATTTTCTCTCCTTCTGCAATCAAAAGCGACAAAACAATTTATTACATTCACTTTTCATTTCATAATGAAGGAGAAGTTCAAATCACCACAGATGAAGACCAAATCTTTAAAATTCCAGATTCTTGGAAATCTCATAAGTTTCTGAAGGGTGCTGCGCAACCTATTGATCTCTAGTATGGGTTCGGACTTGCAATACAATCGAGATCAGCTTCAAAGAATTGAGAAAGAGTCAGAAGTGCGTATTCTCTATGCCAGCGAATCCGGCAGTAGGGCATGGGGGTTTCCTTCCCAGACAGCGACTTTGATGTTCGATTTATTTATGTCCATGATAGAGATTGGTACCTGTCTTTGACTGAGGACCGTGACGTCATTGAGCAGCAGCTAGAGGGGGCTTAGATATTGTAGGTTGGGATCTCCGAAAAACACTTCGCCTTATGGCAAAGTCGAATGTTGTTCCTTGGGAATGGTTGCAATCACCTATTATTTATGGGGAGCGAGGCGGATTTAAAGATTCACTTTTAAAAGAAGTTCTTTAAATGAAAACAAAATAGTATAAAACAGGATCATCCTTCAGAACTGCTTTCCAAGAGCGGCTAAAAATGAAGGAGAAAAAAACAGAAATAGACATTCAAATATGCATAAAATGGAAAAAACGGTCTTGGATTTTGGCAGGGAGATTGAAGCAATAGCAAAGAACGGAATTGCCTTTTCTAAAGATCCTTTTGATTTGGAAAGATTCCACCAGTTAGAAACTGTCGCAGCAGAGTTGATTTCAAGACATTCAGATCATTCAAAAGTGCATCTTGGAAGTATCTTTTCTGCTGAAAAGGGTTATTCCACTCCTAAACTTGATGTGCGTGGAGCTGTATTCAGAGATGGTCGAGTATTGATGGTTAAGGAAAAATCAGGAGGGTGGACACTACCTGGCGGATATGTTGATGTAAATGAATCCTTGAGCCAAGCCATAGAACGAGAAGTCAATGAAGAATCTGGTTTGTTGGTCAAAGCTCAAAAGATTGCTGCTATCTTCGATCATAGGCAGCATGGCTATAAACCACATCTCTATCACTTTTATAAAATCTATATTATTTGTACATTAAATGGTGGATTTGAAAAGACCAACATTGAAACGACAGACATAGCATGGTTCTCAAAGTCTGAACTTGAAAGTGTAGTTCTAGATCAAGGGAGAATCACAAAAACTCATGTCCTCAGAATGTTTGATCACCTCACTTCTCAGCTACTTCCTACAGACTTCGATTAGGGATACCTACGCTGAGTTTTGCTCAAGAAAATAAAAACAACTTATTGACTTTTTTTAGGATGTAAGTGCTATCTCAATGATCATTTTAGCCCAAATGGACAAAGCAGCCGGATTATTTACTACTGAGCAGGTTTTAGAAGCTACAGGAATAACTCTCTGGAATTGATCAAAGAGATCAAAGGCAATCTGCCTGGCTAGCCTGTTCCTTGAAACTTGGCTATTACAAAAAATTCCCCAGTGTTCCACTCTATTTCTGGCGATGTTCCGATCTTATTAATGAGAACAAATCCAGCAAGTTCAGAACCTACCCGAATCAGGCATGGAAATCGGGTACTATCATTGAAATAGGGTGTCAGATCACGACATTCTTATAGGCCGTTTTCCGGAATTTCCCAATCCTTAACGTCACCACAGTGTCGTGACATGTCGTACACATAAAATCGAGTTATATTCTGAATTGTTTCAAGATCATCTGAAGTTGCCGGGACTATCCGGGGGGGTATCAATCAATGATGACTCCTAGTCCTGCCAAAAGGCCTTCTGCTTGTGGTAATGAAAACCGAGCTCCTCGTACTTTGTTTCCCACTGGGTCTATGATGTAATTCAAAGCTCCCCGAAAATCTGATTTGCTGAGATTCGTTTCGCTAAAGCGGGCCTTGGAGAAATCAGATTCTCTAAAATCAGATGCTGCCAAATCCGCCTGTGAAAAATCGGCTTCTCTCAAATTGCTTTTGAAGAACTTTGTTTTCTTTAATTTGAGGCCAACAAAATTGCAGTATTGGAGAATGCACTGGTCAAATGAAGGGTTCACAAAATCATCCAAATGAACCCATTGAATGCCAATTAACTTGCAACTCGAAAAATCCGTATCTCGTATCCGACTATTCCTAAGGATTACATTACTGAGGTCGCATTCTATGAATTTGCACGAAATAAACCGCGTTTTGCTGAGATCAGCATCTCTGAGATTACATCTGGTGAATATACAACTTTCAAAAACATGTTCGACAAGACTCTTTTGTGATAAATTAAGATCAGAATTTTCTTCTTCTTCATGTTCAGACTTCTTGAAAATCTCTGACAAACTCATTTCAACCTTTTACCGCATACTTCAGCTGGACAAAGCCAAAAAAAGACCGGGTACTTCAGGGTGTGAGAACAATATCTTTTCCAATGGATTCGAACAAGGGCTTGCCTTCACCCAAAACGATCGGAGTGAGGGTAACTTTAACGTCCTCCCCGGCCTGAAGGCTGGCTTTTCGTCCACCTGCTTACGCAGGCGGGGATTCCCTTAAGCGACTTTCGTCGCTCTCAGCGATTCACGCCCGAAACTGAAAGTTACTGAATGCTCCGTTTTGACACTGGGGTATTCGCAATATTCGCTCAATTCAACCAGCTTACTTAAGAGATACGCGACATCAGATGTGATTAATGGATGCCTTTAGTATCAAAATCATTTGATTGTGTGATTAATAATGAACATTAATAACAGAATTTGTATTTTTTGTTATTAAATGCTAAACTAATAACATATGGACGCATCCCAATATACATCTAAGCGCGCCGGTTGCATTCAGAAGCAGCTCACAGGCTATAACGCTTTTATTCCAGCCTCCTTACCTCCTTCCCCAGTCTTACTCATAGATGCAGAATGTTTGTCTCTGCTATCTCAGGCAGACAGAAGTTTGGGTCGCTTGAACGGATTAGCTTCAATCATCTCTGATCCAGACTTATTTGTTTATTTATATGTCAGAAAAGAAGCTCTTTTGAGTTCGCAAATAGAAGGAACTCAATGCTCACTCGAAGACGTCCTTTTAGAGTCTGACCAAGAAACTACCGAAACCAACAATGACATTGAAGAGGTCTCAAACTATGTTGCAGCAATGAACGAGGGACTTTCCCGTCTCCAAGAAATTCCAATTTCTACCCGGCTCATTCGTGAAATGCATGCAGTCTTGATGCGTGGAGTACGGGGACACAGTAAAACACCCGGAGAATTCAGGGTCACTCAAAATTGGATTGGTTCACCTCATGCGACATTGTCTACAGCTCAGTTTCTTCCACCTCCACCAGACGATGCTAAACAAGCAATGTCTGATCTGGAAAAGTATATCCACCAAGATGACTCTCTTCCTCCCCTCATTAAGGCGGCTCTAGTTCATGCCCAATTCGAAACAATTCACCCCTTCCTTGACGGAAATGGGCGTCTTGGACGATTACTGATAACATTCGTTCTCTGCAGCTGGCGAGTCATGGAGAAACCACTTCTCTATCTAAGCTATTTTTTCAAAGCAAACCGAACTGAATATTACGCACGCCTCATGGCAATCAGAACCAAAGGGGACTGGGAAAACTGGGTAAAGTTCTTCTTGCGCGGCGTTCATGAAACTGCCCAGATGGCTAACCAAGCAGCTCTTGATATTTACGCACTTCACCAACGCGACAGCGAACGCATCAGGTCACATCGTGCCAATGCGAGCGTTACACAAGTATTTCATGCATTCTGTCGTTTTCCAGTAGCAACGATCCAAGATTTGCTCAAAGCGATTCCAGATTCGAATGCGATGACCTTAAATAGATCCGTGAAGACCTTAATCAGCCAAGGCATCCTGAAACAGATAGGAACGAACCAGAGAAACCGTCGCTTCATCTACCCTGCATATATGGAGATTCTCACCAGAGATACTCTTACCAAGATTGGATAGTAACGAAGACGTGGTTGCAGTACAAAAGCAAATAGATCAGAAATCGAGTTCGGTTTTTTGAAAGAGAACAGGAGTTCGCTGGGTGTATTCGCTAACTTCGCCAAATTTAAGGATTCTCTAACTCTAGAAACACAAAACCCCTCGAAAACATTTAAGTTTCCGAAGGGTTTGGATTGAATTGGCTCAGGAGGAGGGATTCGAACCCCCGACCAGCCGGTTAACAGCCGGCTGCTCTACCACTGAGCTACTCCTGAAATTTTCACTCAGATTTAATTGATTAGTCTAAACGAGGCCTTTTGTCTAGCCTTGCAGGACAAGAAAACAGATATACAAGACTAATTATATATGGTAATAGCAATGATCAATGAATTACGATTTTCACTTTTTTATCTGTACGAATGAACGACCTCCAGGAAATCCGAAGGGGTGTTGCAAATCCAAGAATTCAGAAGCGCTGATTGAAGTCTTTAAGAAAGAAGTAGCGGCTGTTGGGAAGTCTCAAAAGGTTCGGGTTCAGAAGTCAGGATGTTTAGGGGTTTGTGGGTCAGGTCCTTCGCTTGTCGTTTATCCTGAAGGGAGTTGGTATGGGAAAATTCAGCCGAGTGATGTCCAAGAAATCGTCCAATCTCATATCCAGGAAGGGAAGCCTGTTGAAAGGTTTTTGATTCCTTCCAAGTGAAATGATTCACAGAGAGGGGGGCAAGTGATATCTTTAGGTTATGGGATATGTTCGAAAAATTATTCTCATTAATAAGCCGTTTCAGTTCCGATTTTCTTTTTATGTGTCTTCTTGGCTCTTAGGGGTGAGTTGTACCTACCTTCTGATCATTTCAAGTATTTTTGATTATTTATTTCGGTACTTAGCTATGGATCCTATGGGCCCTGAGTTATCTCACCTGGAGCATGTAAGACAACAACTGCTTTGGCTGCTTTTAGGGGTCCAGATCATTCTGATTGTTTTGATTTTTATTATCAGTATTTTTATGTCCCATAAGATTGCAGGTCCTTTGTATCGGCTTCGAAAATATTTTCAGGATGCCGCAGCGGGTAATTTTGATCAAAAGCTTACCTTCAGAAAAAAGGATTATTTTCAAGAGCTAGCTTCTGACTACAATGCAATGATGATTGGGATTCGACGAAAGATTGGAAAAGATAAACGAGGAATTGATATTGCTATTTCTCGAATCGAAAAAATTTTAGACCATATTCCTCCTCCTATTAAGCCCGATCTAGAAGGAGCTTTGCTGGCTTTAAAACAGATAGGAAAAGATTAGAGTGAGGTTGATACCGTGGTGAGTGTATTGAGAGAATCCTTTGTTCATTTTTGTTTTTTCTTTCTTTTGATTCTAGCTTCTAAGACGAGTTATTCATCGATTGAAATAATTCGAGAAATTAAGCTTAGACCTGCAGAGGACTTACAAGCTTCGTTCGAGAAAGGTAAGCCTTCAATCAGAGCTCGAACGATTAAGCGAGCTTACGAGGCTCTTGTTCGTGGAAAAAATACAGAAGCTCTCCAACTTGCATCAAAAGTACTCAAGGATGATCTTTTTTCTGATTTTGGTTATTGGATCTCTGCGTCCTCTTCTCGACAGCAGTCTCAACAGTGGATTGATAAGAAAAAATATGGACTTGCTCTCAAATTTGCCTTAAAAGCGATCTCCTTAAGTTTGCAAATTGAAAATAAGAATCCTTATTCACCTTTTTTGAAAACTTTACCTAAGGACATGGCGCAAGCTGAATTTCTTGCGGGTGTGAGCTATTGGGGGCTTAAGCAATGGCTAGATTCACAGAAATACTTCTCTACTTCTTTACAACGGCTTCACTTGCAGAACTCTTTGTCTCTTGTAGAGACTCAGAAAGCTCAGTATTTTCTTGAAGCTTGTAGCCATAAACCCACACCGCTTTGCCAAGCGTGGGTTCAAAGATTAGCTTTGCTTTTACCTGATCGTGATTTTTTAAATCGAGTTGAAAAACGATTTCCTTTTATTTCAGAGAGAAAAAAAATAGTTCGTCCTGTATCTAAATCTTCAATTCCGTATAAAAGTCCTGACTTAGATCAACAAGCTTTTGACGCTGCTATGCAGTCTTATTCGTCTGCGAAGTATGCCGATGCCTCCAAAAATTTTCAAGAATTTTTAAATCGTTTTCCTCGCTCTTCTCATCGTTATCGAGCTCGTTATTGGCTTGCGAAATCTCTGAGTCTCCAAGATGAAAAAGAAAAAGCTCAACAGGTTTATCTGGGGCTTCAAATGGAGTCCCCACTGACTTACTATGGCTTTCTTGCTTCTCATGAAACTGGAAGATCTATTGAATCTATGATTGGAGCAGATCTTCCAATGGCAACCAATCAGGACCCTGCATTATTACCTCAAGAAGTGATTCATTTAAAAAGAGCACAGGAACTCATCACAGAAAAAGCATACTCCCTCGTTCATTTTGAACTGAGAGATTTAAAGGCCAGGGAGGGCCTATCGAGTCCATTTCTAGTTTACCTGGCTATGCTGAATTATAAATCTAAAAATTTTGGGAATGTATTTCAAATCGCAGGCGAGTTGATTCAAAGGGGATATGACGGAATTGTTTCTTCTTTTGGTTTAAGAATGGTTTTCCCAGTTCATTTTCTCAATGTCATTAATAAACATTCTGAAGCTAATTTGATTGACCCTGTTTTGGTTTTGAGCTTGATTAAGCAAGAGTCAGCTTTTGTGGAAGATGCTAATTCTTCTGCTGGAGCTATGGGCTTAATGCAGGTTATGCCCTTGACAGCCTCAGATACAGACCCTGAAGTTAAAGTTCCTCATCTCTTAGAAGCTGAACACAATGTCCGTATTGGAACTAAATATCTTGGAAAATTACTTAAAAAGTACAATGGAAATATTGTATTTGCTCTTGCTGGGTATAATGCCGGGCCAGCCGCAGTGGACCGATGGCTTAAAGGGTCTGAGAAAAAGCAGGATATGCTTGAGTTTATTGAATCGATTCCTTACCGGGAAACTCGCGAATATGTAGCTGCTATTATCAGAAATTATTATTGGTATTCAAGAAAATTGAGCGGAGAATCTAAAAAGAGTTTAAATTATTTTTGGAATATATATGGACCTCCTGAGACTCCTGCTAAATTGCCTTCGGATCAAGAAATTAAACTGCGAACCGGAAATGCATGATGTCACCATCTCGGACGATGTAGTCTTTCCCTTCGAGTCGTAAAGCTCCTGCATCCCGAATACCTTGTTCAGTTTTGTGCTTCATGAGATCGTCATAGTGATAAACTTCAGCTTTAATAAAACCTTTTTCAAAGTCTGTATGAATGACTCCGGCAGCTTTGGGTGCTTTCCAGCCTTTTTGGATGGTCCAAGCCCGAACTTCAATTTCACCTGCAGTAAAATAAGTTTGCAAGCCCAATAAGTCATAGCCTGCTCGAATCACTCGATTGAGTCCGGGTTCCTCCATTCCCATTTCTTTGAGAAAGGAAATTTTTTCATCTTGGGAGAGCTCAGCCATTTCTGATTCAATTTTGCCACAAATCTGAATGACAGGACTTCCCTCTTTTTTAGCATATTCGTTTAAGGTTTTGACATAGGGGTTAGCCTCCGTTTTTCCAATGTCATGATCATCGACATTGGCGACATACATGACTTTTTTTGAAGTAATTAAGTGAAAATCATAGATGAGTTGGAGTTCCTCTTCACTCAGATCAAGGGATCGAACGGGCTTGCCTGATTCCAAAGCCGCTTTCACGGGTTCAAGAACAGATAAGATAGCTGCTGATTTTTTATCGCTTCCAGCTCGAGCTGCTTTTTGGATGGATGAGAATCGCTTGTTGACGGTGTCCAAATCAGCAAAAATAAGCTCTGTATCAATCACTGAAATATCTCGGAGAGGTTCAACGGATCCATCAACATGGATGACATTGGGATCTGAAAAACAGCGAACCACATGAGCAATGGCTTGAGTTTCTCGGATATGACCTAAAAACTGATTTCCTAAGCCTTCTCCTTGAGAAGCTCCTTTGACGAGTCCTGCAATATCGACAAATACCATACTGGCTGGCACTAACTTGTTGGGAGGGATGTATTGAGCAATGGCTTCTAGTCTTAGATCTGGAACTTTAACAATCCCTGTATTGGGATCAATTGTACAAAAGGGATAGTTGGCTGCTTCAGCTTTTGCTGAGGTCAGAGCATTAAAAATAGTCGATTTTCCGACATTAGGTAGGCCTACAATTCCACATTGAAATCCCATCGTTTTTACTCCTTATTTTGAGCGATGATATTGATTCATCGCATTTTGAACTCTTCCTTGGAGGATCTCTTCAATAGCTCCTGCAATCGGATCGAGTAATGCTTCGAACGCTTTGAGTTCTTCTGTATTGAGTCGCTCTAAAACGTAATCTGCTGCAGAGACAGCTTGTGATGATTCAGAAGCTGTAGGACGACCAATTCCAATTCGAACTCTGTGGTATTGATTCATATCTTTTCCAAGATTTTCGTCAATAGATCGCAGACCATTGTGACCCCCTGTTCCCCCACCGGTTTTTAGGCGCAAAGTCATGGATTGAAGATCTAAATCATCATGGATGACAATTAAATCATTCGGAGAACAGCGATAAAAATGAAAGAGAGGGGCAATGCTCCTCCCTGAAAGATTCATAAAAGTCAAAGATTTTAAGCAAAAAAGATTCATATTCTTAAACTTCGCTGAGTAGATCTCAGCCTGGTGTTTGACGATAGGACCCGTAGCTTTCCATCGCTCAATGAGGTGATCCAGGGCTAAGAATCCTAAATTGTGGCGAGTTGTTTCGTATTTTGGTCCAGGGTTTCCGAGTCCGACAATGATTTTCATTTTTTAAATAAATAAGCTGCTGACACTGTCATAGTTGTGAATCCGATGAATCGCTTCTGCCAGTAAATTGTAAACAGACAATTGAATGATTTTAGATTCTAGTACAGCTTCAGGGCAGAGAGGAATGGTATCTGAAATAATGACTCTCTCAATTTGAGATTCATGAATACGCTTGAGAGCCGGTCCAGATAAGACCCCGTGGGTTGCTGCTGCAAACACTTTTGAAGCACCATGATTTGCAACCGCATGGGCTGCTTCTGTGAGCGTTCCAGCTGTATCGATCAGGTCATCTAAAATAAGGGCGATTTTTCCTTCAACTTCACCTACGATATTCATGGCTTTAGCAATATTAGGCCCAACTCGTCTTTTATCAATCATGGCTACAGTGGCATCTAACCTTTTTGCAAAAGCCCGTGCCCGCTCGACACCGCCGGCATCTGGACTAACAATCACCAGATTTTTTAAATCAGGCATTTCCTTTTTTAGGTAGTCTAGGATTACGGGTGAAGCAAATAGATTATCAAAAGGGATATTGAAGAAACCTTGAATTTGTCCAGCATGAAGGTCCATCGATACAATTCGAGTAGCTCCTGCTGCAACGATCAAGTCAGCCACTAATTTTGCACTAATGGGTGTTCTGGGTGCAACTTTTCTGTCTTGTCGAGCATATCCATAATAGGGCAAAACGGCTGTAATTTCTTTAGCGCTTGCTCGTCTGAGCGCATCAATGATCACCAAAAGCTCCATAAGAGTTTCATTGACCGGTTGGCAAGTGCTTTGGATGAGATAAACATCTCTTCCTCGAACGTTCTCACCAATTTCAACAAAGATTTCTCCATCACTAAAACGACGAACGTCACAGCGACCGAGATTTTTTCCTAATTTGTCACAAATTTTTTGAGCCAAAGGACGATTGGCGTTTCCAGATAGTACAACCCACTCTCTCATTCGCATATTTCATGGGATACCCTAAGACCATAAAAGTCACAAGTGATCTGTCAGTTCAGTGGAGTGCTTAGCTCATAACGAAGTTCAAAATCTTATCTTCAACAAAAATCACTTTTCTGACGGTTTTTCCATCCAGCTGCTTAGCTACGGCAGGAAGTTGTCGTGCTAATTTTTCAACCTCTTCTTGCAGGCAGTGAGGTTTCACTTCAACTGTACCACGGGTTTTTCCGAGTACCTGGACTGCAATGATAATCCGATCATCTTGAGCTAATTGAGGATCAAAGGTGGGCCAAGCTTCAGATGTGAGAAGAGATTTCTCTCCTAGTTTTTCCCAAAGCTCCTCTGCTAAATGGGGAGCAAATGGATTGAGCAGCTGAACAAAAGGTTTTAAGCAGTTTTTGGGTTGAGTAGTCAGTTGAGTCATATAATTCACAAAAACCATCATTTGACTAATGGCGGTATTGAATCGTAGGTTTTCAATGTCCTGCGTGACTTTTTGAATCGTCTTATGAGTCATTTTGAGGTCTTCTGGAGTAGGTTCAATTTCTCCGAATTGAGCTTCAAAAAAAAGTCTCCAAATGCGTTGAAGAAAACGGTGGGATCCTTCAATGGCTGAAGTTGACCAAGGCTTATCCTTTTCGAGTGGACCCATGAACATTTCATAAATTCGAAGAGTATCTGCTCCGTATTCTAGGATGACATGATCGGGATTAATGACGTTGCCTCGAGATTTAGACATTTTTTCGCCGTCTTCACCGAGAATCATCCCTTGGTGGACTAATTTTTTAAAAGGTTCTGAATGACTGACTAACCCGATGTCGTATAAAACTTTGGTCCAGAATCTCGAATAAAGTAAATGCCCTACAGCATGTTCGGGACCTCCCAAATAGAGATCGACGGGCATCCAATATTTTTCTGATTCTGGACTAAAGGGCATTTGAGAGTTATGAGGATCACAAAATCTGAGAAAATACCAAGAGGAAGCAGCAGATCCGGGCATTGTATCTGTGTCTCTCCGAGCTTTTTGATGGCTTTGTGGATCTTCTAGGTTGACCCATTCTAAGGCAGAAGCCAGTGGGCTTTCTCCAGTGCCTGTAGGCTCGTAACTATCGACTTGAGGTAAAATGACTGGAAGTTCATTGAGGGGTACCGTCTTTATTGAGCCATCTTCCAAATGTAGAATCGGAAAGGGCTCTCCCCAGTAGCGTTGGCGAGAAAATAACCAATCTCTCAGTTTATATTGAACAGTTGGAGTTCCAATTCCTTGCTTTTGTGCCCAAGCAATAGCAGCTTTCTTGGCTTTTTGTGTGGGCATTCCATTCATAAATCCGGAGTGAATTGCAACTCCTTCAGCACTCAAACAATCTGAAGCTTCTTCTGAAACTTTTTGAGAGGATTCAACGACTTTCTTAATGGGGAGATGAAATTTTTTAGAAAAATCCATATCTCGCTGATCGTGAGCAGGGACTGCCATGATGGCTCCCGTTCCATATCCCAGCAAAACGTAATCTGCGATCCAGATCGGAATTTTTTCTTGAGAAATGGGGTTGATGGCAAATGCTCCAGTGAAGGTCCCTGTTTTTTCGGAGCTCACCTCTTGTCTGGCAATTTCAGATTTTTGAATCGCTTGTTTTCGATACTCGATCACCTCTTTTTGATAAGGCTCTAGCATGATTTTTTCAACCAAAGGGTGTTCCGGAGCTAAGACCAGGTATGTAACACCAAAGAGCGTATCAGGGCGAGTCGTAAAAACCTCGATCTGTTCTTTGGAATCAATGACTTGGAATTTAAGCTGTAAGCCTTCGCTCTTTCCAATCCAGTTTCTTTGAAGATCTTTTGTGCTTTCTGGCCAGTCCAGGGTTTCAAGGTCTTGAAGAAGTCGTTCAGCATAAGCTGTGATTTTTAACATCCACTGCTTCATCGGGACGCGGTAAACAGGATGATTTCCCCTTTCCGATTTTCCATCAACAACTTCTTCATTGGCTAAAACTGTTTTTAAGGCTGGGCACCAATTGACTGGGGCCTCTTTTTGATAGGCTAAACCTTTTTCATGCAGTTTTAGGAAAATGAACTGTGTCCAATGATAAAAATCTGGATTGCAGGTAGTGATCTCTCTGGACCAGTCATAGCTAAAGCCCAGAGATTTGAGTTGCCTCTTAAAGTTTTGAATAGAATTCAAAGTTGTTTTTCCAGGATGAACTCCTGTTTGAAGAGCGTATTGCTCTGCAGGTAAGCCAAAGGCATCCCAGCCGATGGGGTGTAAAACATTAAATCCTTGAGCTCTCTTATAGCGGGCAATAATGTCAGTCGCTGTATATCCTTCGGGATGCCCTACGTGTAATCCGGAGCTGCTGGGATAGGGAAACATATCCAGAATATAGTATTTGGGTTTTTTACTTTCAATTTCGGAACGAAAAACACTACGGTCTTCCCAAAATTTTTGCCACTTAGATTCGATTGTTTTTGGATGATAAGACATTCTGATTTCTTCGCACATTCTCTGTAGGAAGTGCAAGTAAGGGGAAAAAAATGAAAAAATTCAATGAGACCTCCCATTTTCTTGAACAAAGGGTTCAGCTCATTCAAAGTGGATCCATGCAGTTTCAAATGGAGGCTCTTCCAAGTGGAGACTATACCATCCGAGATCAGGTGACAGGAGAATGCATGCATTCTACGATTGGTCCGTGGGTGGAAGCTCAGCATCTTTACATAGAGCAATCCCAATTAGCTCATCGTTTAGAAGAGAGTCATTCTAAGCCCTTGGTGATTTATGACTTGGGATTAGGGATGGCGACGAATGCTCTTGCAGTGATCGATACTTTTTATAAAGCCAAAAAAAAGCGTGGAATTCACCTGGTGAGCTTTGAAAATCAATTAGAGGGGCTTCATTATGCTCTTCAAAATGCTGAATTGCTTCCTTTTATTCAAAAAAATCAATCTCTGTTGAGAACTCTCCTAAAAAAACGGACCTTAGAGCTTCAATGTGGTGATGCTTTTTTGAGGTGGGATTTGAAGGGAGGTGATTTCCCTCAATCGCTGAGGGGTTCTCCTCTTGCTGATCTCATTTTTTATGATTTTTATTCACCCCAATCCACCCCACATCTTTGGACTATGAATTGCTTTCAATCCCTTCTTCAAGTCGCTCAAACACCTCAAGTCTCATTGCATAGCACACAGCAGAGTACACAACTTTATACTTATTGTTCAGCTACTTCAGTCAGAGCAGCCCTTTTGTTGGCTGGATTTTATGTGGGATATGGTGTTTCAACTGGCAAAAAGCGTGACACAACGGTTGCTTCAACTCAGTGGCGGGATTTAAGAAAAGTCTTAGGTGACGAATGGCTGATGCGCTGGAGTCGTTCTGAAAAACCTCTGCCTTTGGATTGTATTTCGTTTTCTAAAATTCAATTAGCTCAAAAATTAAAATCGATGATTGAAAAACAAAATGAAGCTTTCTAAGCATGTTGAATTTTTTCTGGGATCAAACAATATTTTTTAACGACACTGTAAAGTTGTTCCAGTTCGAATGGTTTTTTCAGGACGTCATATTCTGGTTTTTCCTTAATGAAGTAACTTAAATTATCCTTGGCTGACATGATAATAATAGGAATTTTTTTAATTTTAAAAATTTTTTCCATTTGAAGATGCTCAATGAATTCAAATCCATTCATCTCAGGCATCATGAGATCTAAAAGAATGCAGCCTGGCAGGTCTTGTTCAGGAACTTGGTATAAAAATCTTAAAGCAAGTTTTCCGTTTTCTGCTGCATGAGTAGGATAGCCTGCTATGTTTAACGCGATGACTACATTTTCAAGAATATCTTGATCATCTTCTACTACTAAAACTGATTTCATTTGCATGGGTGGACTCCTTTATTTGAGTGAGTTGAGGGGAGCTGTGTGGGTATTGAGGCAGTTCAACAGTGAAAGTGGAGCCTTGTCCTAGCGTGCTTTCCATCTTGATTTTTCCTTCATGAGCCACGACAATTTGTTGAGTGATAAACAATCCTAGTCCTAACCCACTCACACTATCTCCATCAATGGCTCGTTCGAATGGATTGAAGATACTGTTTTGTTTTTCTTCAGGAATTCCAATTCCATGATCTTCAACAATGAGTTGACATATTTTTCCATCACTTTTCAACTCAATACGAACAGGTTTTTTATTGCCATACCGGATGGTATTGATCAGAAGATTGCTGATCACTTGGTCCAATCTCAACTTATCCCAGTTGCCCCAGGCTGATAGGCAGAGGTGAAGCTCAGGGATAGGAGCCCCTGCTTGAATAAACTCAGGTTTCTTTCTTTCAATAATTTCGTAGACTAAATCAGAGAGTGACATGGGTTGTTTTTTAAGGGTGAAATTTCCAGATCGGATTTGAGTCATGTCAAGCATGTCATTAACGAGGCGTTCGATCCTGTTGATTTGTTTTTCTGTTCGAATAGCGATTTTGAGGACACTTTCATAAGAGTAAGATTCAGTAGGTTTAGCCTTCAGATCTGCAAAAAGGAGCTGGTTTTCAATTTTAAGAGAGGTCAAAGGGGTCTTTAACTCATGGCTAACAATAGATAAAAATTCGTCACGTGCTTGAATTGTTTTTTCCAATTTTTCTTGCAAAAGGAGTTGATCGGTAACATCGGTATTCGTTCCAAACCATTGAGTGATATTTCCAGTTAAATCCCTGATAGGATCAGCTCGACAGAGGAACCAACGGTAAGCTCCGTCATGAGCCCGAAGAGGGAGTGTATCTTCCCAAGGAAAGCCGTTATTCAAGTGCGTCAGCCATTTTTTTAAAGCAGACTCACGATAATCTGGAGGTAATAACATGATCCAGCTTTGAATTTCAAGGTCTTCGAATGTAAGTTGAGTGTATTTATAAAATTTATTATTATTCCAAATAAGAATATCTTGAGAGTCGTATATCCAGGCATGTTGCGGGATGTTGTTTGCAATTTTCCGAAAGTGGGATTCATTTTCTGCAATGGCTTTTTTCTCATGAATTTTTTTGCTGACGTCAATCATAATAATTAAAGAAAAAATTTGTTTTCCATTTGAATCCAGCACAGGGCAACCATTGATATTCAGGTAAATCTCCTTATTCGTTGGTATTTGAATTCCTATATGGAGTTCATTCACTAGAGTTTGGCCTCTCATGACTCTACAAGCCGGTGAATCTTGAGGGGAGATGGTTGATTGATCTGGGTTTTTAAATTTGAAAATTTTTCCAATTTCTTGAATGCTTTTATTTAATATTTCATGTTCAAAACAGTTTGTTACTTTTGTGAGCGATTTATTTTTAAGAAACAATTTCCCTTTCATGTCAAAAACAGCGATTCCATCAGGAACAGCTTGAAAAATAGCTTTAAGTTGAGTATTTTGTTTTTTAGTGATCAGGACCGTTTGTTTCAGTTCTGTAATATCTACTGAGACTAGGATAAATTGATGGCCTAAAGCAATGCTAGTGCTGTAGTAGTATTTTCCTAAGGGTTCAAAGTATATTTCACATTGTTGGGCAGTTGATTTTCCCATGGTTGAATTTACGAATTCGAAGTATTTTTGAGTAGATCCAGCTCCAAAAATAGAATCAAAATCTTTTCCGTAAATATCGCTTTCCTTTTTATCCCAGTTTTTTAAGCAGTATGGGTTAGCTTCGAGTAGTTTCCAGGTATGAATCTCATTCGTTCCTTTTTCGTATTCAATTTCCCAAAGGCTTATTTCAACAGGGAGATTTTCAAATAATTTCTGGTATTTTTGCTGAGACTCCTTCAAAAGGTTTTCTGATTTTTTTCTTTCTGTAATGTCCTTTGAAATGCAAACGATCCCAGCTATATGACCTTCATGATTTTTATAAGGAGTCCTAGTTGTAAGATAGAAAGTTTTTTTATTTTCTGAGAACGACACTTCTTCTTCAGTGATTTCAGGTTGACCATTTTTTAGAATTCTTAAATTCTTTTCTAAGATCATTTCCACATCTGAAGGGCTGATAAAAATTTGGCCTGAAGTTTTCCCAGTGACCTCACTCAGAGGAAGATTAAGTGCATTTAAGGCAGAAGGGTTCATATAAATGATTTGAAGCTCAGAGTTAAGAATCCAGATCAAGTCAGAATGTTTATTTAATATTACGTCAACCAGGTGGTAGTTTTTATTAATTTCTTTATTTAGTTTTTTTAACTCATCAAATTTCTGGTTTATTTTATCGATTAATATGAGGTTTTCTTTTTTTAAAAATTTAATTGATTTTTTTATTCTAAAAACATTAAATTGAGCTCTAAAATAATTGAAAATTAAAAAAATCCATAATAATAAAAATATATTTTTAATAATATTTAATAATTCCGGAGAGTTAAGGTCTAATTTAAAAGACATGGTCAGGTCTCTCCGTCGGATCAAAAAGTGGGACATGCTGAGGCAGTTCAATGGTGAAAGTGGAGCCTGTTCCTGGTGTGCTTTTCACACTGATTCTGCCTTGGTGAGCCAGGACAATTGCCTGAGTGATAAATAACCCTAGTCCTAACCCACTCACACTATCTGCATCAATGGTTCGTTCGAATGGATTGAAGATACTGTTTTGTTTTTCTTCAGGAATTCCAATTCCATGATCTTCAACAATGAGGTGACATGTTTTTTCATCACTTTTCAACTCAATGCGAACAGGTTTTTTATTGCCATACCGAATGGCATTGATCAGAAGATTGCTGATCACTTGATCCAATCTCAACTTATCCCAGTTGCCCCAGGCTGATAGGCAGAGGTGAAGTTTAGGGATAGGGGCTCCTGCTTGAATAAACTGAGGGTTCATTCTTTCAGAAATTTCATAGACTAAATCAGAGAGTGACATGGGTTGTTTTTTAAGGGGCAAGTTTCCAGATCGGATTCGAGCAATGTCAAGCATGTCATCAACGAGGCCTTGGAGCCTGTTGATTTGTTTTTCTGTTCGAATAGCAATGCTGAGGACCTGTTGATGGGAGTAGGTTGAGTTAGGTTTAGCCTTCAGATCTGAAAAAAGAAGCTGGTTTTGAATTTTAAGAGAGGTCAAAGGGGTCTTTAATTCATGGCTAGCAATGGATAAAAATTCGGCACGTGCTTGAATTGCTTTTTCCAATTTTTCTTGCAAAAGGAGTTGATCGGTAACATCAGTATTCGTTCCAAACCATTGAGTGATATTTCCAGTTAAATCCATGATAGGATGAGCTCGACAAAGGAACCAACGGTAAGTTCCGTCATGAGCCCGAAGAGGGAGTGTATCTTCCCAAGGAAGGCCCTGATTGAAGTGCCTCAGCCATTTTTTTAAAGCAGACTCACAATAATTTGGGTGTAATAAAATGGCCCAGCCTTGAGTCTGAAGCTTTTCTAGTGGGACTTGGGTGTAACTAAAAAATTTTTCATTATACCAAATAGTTATACTATGAGAGTTGCACATCCACGCATGTTGCGGGATATTGTTTACAAGTGCACTAAAGAGCGCTCCGCTTTCACGGAGGCGTTTTTTCTGATTTATTTCCTGAGTGATATCTACTACAATCATTAAAGCATGAGTTTGTTTTTTATCAGGTCCAAAAATTGGCTCTCCACTGAGATTCAAGTGGAGTTCTTTCCCAGTTTTTTTATGAATAGCTTTTATAGTAGAGTTTTTTATTGATTGACCTTTTAAAACCTTAGAAACAGGCCAATCTTCAGGACTGATCTTTGCACCATTGCTTGTTTGGACCAAAAAAATTTCTGAAAGTTCATGAAGGCTCTGACTCAATAAATCGTCTCTCCTGTGGTAGAGGATTTTTTCTAACGACTGATTCTGAAGAATCAAGTTACCCTTCATATCAAAGACAATAATTCCGTGACTTACTGATTGAAAAATAGCAGAGAGTTGCAAATTTTGCTGTTGAGCAAGGAGGGTTGCTTTCTTCAGTTGCGTGATATCTATAATAGTGTTGATGAATTTTTCCCCGAAGGGGATACTTATGGAACGGTGGTAGAGATCCAAAGGCTCAAAATAGCCTTCAATTTCATTCACATTGTTTTTTTTCATCATGAGTTCAATTGTGGAGCGGTAATAGTCAGTCATGGAATGATCTGAAAAAATTTCATTGAGAGTTTTCCCTTGAACTTCCTTCAGGGTTTTACCCCAGGTTTTAAGGGCTTTGGGGTTAGCTTCAGACAGGGTCGAGGATTGGACTTCTTTTTTTTCGTTATAAAAGACATCCCAAACTTGCACATCGATAGGTAAGAGTTCAAATAATTTTCTGTATTTTTCCTCACTCCTCTTTAATTCTTTTTCTAACTTTTTTCTTTCTGTAATGTCTTTTGCAATACAAACTAGACCTATGATTTTGCCTTCAAGATCTTTGAGGGGAAACTTATTAGACAGGAAGGTTTTTTTACCGTATCCTTGGACAGTGATTTCTTCTTCTATGTGCTGAGGTTTTTTACTTTTAATAACTCCCAAGTCTTTTTCGAAGAATACTTTCCCCTCATCTCCAAATAAGTCAATTGCCGTTTTTCCAATAACCTCTTCAAGGGATTGATTTTTAATTTTTAAAGCGCTTGGGTTAGCATAGATAAGTCTTAAATGAGAGTCTTTAATCAAAATTAAATCGGGGGAATAATTTAAGATGGTTTTTAGGCTATCATAAGCACTTTGTAGATCTTTTTTATTCGACAAACAGTCGGTTATTTCCTTACAAAAATTTAAATTCAGATTTTCTAGTGAACAGTCTTCAGAAGACATCTTTTGAATCAAGTCGAGATGATTTTTTTTTAAATCATTGTAGGAGTCAGTGAGCTTAGATATTTTTGATCGATTTTTGAGGACTCCTATTGCAAAACCAATAAAACTTACAGCTACCCCAAACTGAAGAAAACTTCTCATAGAAGAAAAAAAAGGAGAGGGGGAAAAATGAAAGAGGGAAATGAATTGAAATAACATGATCAGATTCGTCTTTTCAAGACATGGTGCAAGTCGTGAAGCTTTTTCCTCCGTAAAGATTAAGGAATTCCTAAAGCAACTTTTGTTGCTTTCACGAATGGATGCTTGAATCTAATTTTTGCACTACTATTGCATGGGGTTATTGCAAATGTCAATGAAAAATATTGAGAGTTCAATTTTCAAGATTGGCGTGCCCGAGAGGAGTCGAACCTCCGACCTTCAGCTCCGGAGGCTGACGCTCTATCCAACTGAGCTACGGGCACAAAGAGTTTTGCTTTTATCAGGTTGAATCTGTTTTTGCTACTTTGTTCTCAGCGCCTTTTTAGAGCGCTAGAGTCAGAGTTTAAAACTTATGTTAGAATTTTAATCAGGATGAACAATTTATCAAAAGAAAATTGGATATCTCTTGCAGGGATGTCCTCCGCAGTTCTTGCAGTCCTTGCGGGTCTCAGTGGATTAGGTTCGGTTTACTATGGAAATAGTGCAACTCGAGAGTTGATTCGGTCGAGTAATCAATGGAATCATTTTCAGGCTAAGGGTATTAAGGCAAACCTCAGAGAAACGAAGCTTGAGCTGATGGCTGCATTAAAAAAAGAGCCATTAACTGAGGACCATGTAAAAATTAAGGAGTACAGGCAGGAGCAAGAAATGATTGCCATTCAAACAAAAGAGAAAGAGCAGGCCATTTTACATTTTTTAGAAATTGCTGGTTTGTATTCTCGGAGCGTGACTTTTTTCCAGATTGCGATTGGAGTCGTGGCTGTGGCTCTTTTGACTCGAAAAAAATATTTTTGGTTTTTTGGAATGGTTCTTGCTTTTGGAGGATTTTGTTTGTCTCTGCAAGCCCTCGTTACGGCTTGAAAGAAGAGACGATTTTTTCAACCTAGCTATTGACTCTCAATGGTTAATGTGAAAGAACAATTGTCCAAAATTCAAATGAGGAAACCATGAACACTATACAACTGAAACGATTTAAAACTCTTTTTGAATATCAACTTCAGCCTTCTGAGCAGCTTCCTCCTCAAGAGGGCTCTGATCCGAGTGAAGTTCAAGATGACTTAGATCGAGCCTCTCTCATTCAAGAACAATTATTGAGTGATACTATGCAAAAGCGAAAAGCTGTATCGATTTTAAGTGCCAAAGCGGCTTTGGGTAGAATTCGGGCAGGAACTTTTGGGATTTGTGAAGAATGTGAAAATGAAATTGATTTGAGGCGTTTAGAGATTCAGCCTACCACAGTCTTTTGTATCCAATGCCAAGAAGAGCAAGAGCGCCAATCACGGTTCATGGCAGTGAGTTAGTGTCTTAAGCTGCTGAGTTCTCCTTGGATGAGGTCTTCAAAACTTTCTCGTTTCCTAACAATACGAAAATTTCCGTTTTGAATGAGGACTTCAGGAGGGCGGGGTCGGCTATTGTATTGTCCAGACATGGTAAATCCATAAGCACCTGCAGAAAGAATTGCAAGAAAATCACCTGACTTTAAATTTTGAGAAAGTTTTCTGCTTTTGCCTATAAAATCAGAACTTTCACAAACTGGACCAACAACCATGGTTTTCTTCATTTTGCCTTCTAAGTGAACTGCTTGGATTGGGACAATTTCATGATAACTTCCGTAAAGGGCAGGTCGGATTAAGTCATTCATAGCTGCGTCGATGATCAAAAAATCTTGGGAACGGCGCTGTTTTCTAAAAAGAATCTGAGTGAGTAAGACCCCTGCGTTTCCTGAGATCTGTCGCCCAGGTTCCAAAATAATTTTTAGCTTTGAGTTAAACTTTGATTTTTCCCCAAACACCTCGTGAATGAGTTGACAGTAATCCTCGATCTTGGGGGGTTGTTCTAATTGATAAGAAATGCCTATTCCTCCGCCTAGGTCAACGAACTGGATGGGGTGTTGAATTTCTTCGATGAGATGAGCAAGTCGTTCAAAGGCATCTTTGAGAGGAGAAAGTGAAAGAAGTTGGCTACCAATATGAATACTGATTCCTTCTAATCGGATATGATCCAGTTGTTTTAAGTGACTTAGACAATTAAAAATTTCAGCACGATCCATCCCAAATTTATTTTTCTTAATTCCTGTAGAGATGTAAGGGTGAGTTTTTGGGTCTACGTCTGGATTAAATCGAAGAGCGACAGTTGCTTTTAAATGAAGTTCTTTGGCAACTTGATTAAGAGCAAATAGTTCTGCAATAGATTCAACGTTAAAGGAGTGAATTCCCTTGCCTTGGAATGTGAGTCCATTCTTCATTTCTTCTTTAGTTTTTCCTACTCCAGAAAAAACAATTTTTTCAGCTGAAACCCCTGCTTGGTGAGATCGGAAAAGCTCGCCTCCTGAAACAATATCAGTACCAGCCCCAGCTTCAGCTAAAAGCCGAAGGACGGATAAATTGGAGTTTGATTTCATGGCAAAGCAAATCAAAGAGTTCAGTCCCTTGAGTCCTTTTTGGAGTTTATTGAAATTTGAAACTAAAGCTTCAGCAGAATAAATATAAGCGGGAGTGCCTACTTCTTTGGCTATGGTTTCTAAGTTGACACCATTACATGAAAAAACTTTATTTTTATAATCATAAAAATCAAAAATTTGGCTCATAATCTCTCACTGGAATAAAGCGGATTAGGTGAAATCCATTCAGAATGAAGTTGGGTGGCAATTTGTAAAGCTTCCTCTTGTTTAACTAAAAAACAGAGGCTATGTCGACTGGCTCCATAACAAACTAACCTAACCCTGGATTGTCCAATCGAGCTGAAGGTTCGTGCATTTAAGTGAGGAATTTGTGTTAGATCTTCCCCGACTAATGCGACCAATGTGAGGTCAAGTTCAATAGAGACCTCACAAAACTTTTTGAGTTCTTCGATCATTTTTAAAAATTTTGGATTTTCAACTAGAAGTTTCCCAAAAGAACCTAGGCTGTTTTGATCGATCGTGATTGCAACGCTGACTTCACTGGTGGTCACAAGATCAATGCTGATTTGATGATTGGCCAGAATTCCAAAGAGTTTTGCTAAAAACCCATGTGTATTGAGCATTCTTAAGCTTGTGACTGTGATTAGGGTTTGTTCTTTTCTGAGAGCAATGGCTCGAATCGGTCTTAAGTTTTCTAGAGGAGTGGGTGAAAGTTCTGGGTAAATCCAAGTTCCTCCTCGATCGGGCTCAAAGGTTGAGCCAACAAAAATCTGAATTTTTTTTCGAACAGCAGGCCAAATTGTGGCGGGATGAATGACTTTAGCACCAAAGTTTGCAAGTTCTGCTGCTTCAGCAAAACTCATTTTTGGAATGACTTGAGCATCAGTAACGCAATGGGGATCCATCGTCATAATTCCTGGTACATCTGTCCAGATTTGGAGTTCCTGAGCATCAAAACTTTCCGCAAGTAGGGCAGCTGTAAAGTCACTGCCCCCTCTACCTAGAGTAGTCGTTTCCCCTGTAGGTGTTGCTCCGATGAAGCCTTGTACAACGTAGATTTGGTCAGATTCTCGAAAAGTTTTAAAGAGGTCATTACTTTTCTGAGTAATTTCAAAAAGAAGGGGTTGAGCTTTTCCAAATTGATCATCAGTGATCAAAATTTTTCGGACATCAAAACACTGGGCTGCAATACCCTGCCTACTTAAGGCAATTGTAAAGAGCTCTGAAGAAAGTCTTTCTCCTAAGCTTAGAAGTTGATCTAAAAAGGCAAGTTTTTTAGGTTCTTGATTCGTTTTTTGAATCCAAGCTTCCTCAGCGCAAAGTTGATAAAGCTCTGAGTAAAGGACTTGTATTTTCTTTTTTTCTAAATCGGTGCAGTGCAATTCCAGGGTGATTGCGTGATGACGTTTTTCGATTGAAAGAGCTTTTTCTTTTGCTTCTATTGCTTGACCTTTTTCCAAGAGATGAAACAGATTGAGGAGTTCATTCGTTGTGCCTGCGGTAGCACTGACTACGACGAGTTTGGCATGAGGTTGTTTTCGAACAATTTCAGCACTTTTTTGCATAGCCCTAGCATCCCCCATGCTAGTTCCACCAAATTTAGAGACAATCCATGGATTCATTGCTTTTAAAAAACCTCAAGCTGTGTACTTGGCGAAGATTTTTGAGGCCGCTTCTGGGTTTTGTTTGGCTTCAAGGAGTGCTTGCAAAATCAGGGGAACTACGATGGTTGCATCAGACTCAATGACAAACATTGGGGTGTCTTGAGTGAGTTTGTCCCAGGTGATTTTTTCATTAGGCGTTGCTCCAGAGTAAGAACCATAAGAAGTGGTAGAGTCTGATATCTGACAAAAATAAGCCCAGGGCTTAGCCGGCTGGTTTAGGTCATATTTAGTTGAAGGAACAACACAAATCGGGAAATCTCCTGCAATCCCACCACCAATCTGAAAAAAACCGACCCCTTTGCCCGATGAAAGCTCACGATATTGATCATAAAAATGAGCCATGTATTCAATCCCTGATTTAACAATGGAAGGGTTACATTCGCCTGTTTTTACATGGGACGCAAAGATGTTTCCAAAGGTGGAATCTTCGTAGCCAGGAACTACAATAGGTAATTTTTTTTGAGCTGCAGCTAGGAGCCAGCATTCTTCAGGGGAGCCTTCATAAAGCTTGGGTTCAATTTTTTGGATCAATTCATAAAAATATTCATGCCAAAAACGACGGGTTTTTTGATGGGTGTCTCCAGTCCACATGGGAACAATATATTTTTCAACAGCTCGAAAAGCTTCATCTTCTGGGATGCTGGTATCTGTTACTCGGCGCATTCGATCTTCTAGAATTCGAGTGTCATTTTCTTTTGTGAAGTATCGGTAGTCTGGAAAATCTTTATAGCTATGATGGGCCACAAGACGAAAGAGCGACTCCTCTAGGTTAGCTCCGGTGACGGATAAACCATGAATGAGTCCTGAGCGGATCGCAGGAGCCAATGATATGCCGAGTTGGGCTGAGGACATTGCTCCAGCCATAGCCCAGAACATCTTTCCTCCCCCTTCGATATGTCGCCAGTAGGCGAGAGTTGCATCTCGGGTTGCTCTTGAGTTAAAGTTTTTGTAGTTCTTAAAAAGGAACTCCAAGATCGGTAAATGCGCTTGAGTCATAAGAGTCTTTATTTACCACTGGACTTCAACTCTGGGAATAAGTTTCTTTTAATCTGTTAAAACCGAGTATTTTGTTTCATTTGGACTTACTCCAGCCAAACGTCAACTTGCCGATGTTCTTCATGGAGTGAAAAAATGTTTCTACGATGAAGAACTTCTTGGGTCTTGAGATCATTCAAAACCTCATCCAGAGGAATCTTTTCTGCTCGGATCTTATCTACGACTTCAGATGGAATGAGCTCCATGAGCCATCGTGCACTTTGAGCAGGCAGTGCTACCCTTACCGTTTCCTGGCCTTGTTTTATGACGCGGACATGAAGATTGCTCGCTGGTTTGTTAGAGTTTTCTGCAGGAGAATGACTGGAACTTAAGAGACTTTTAAACCAAGTGTATGGACAAGTCATTTTTAGCTTTCTATCGTTTACAAGATTGCATTTCAACCACGATCCATTATCATTTAAAAAGCAGGCTAAGTGAATTATAAATAATAGATTATTTAGCTGGAACCTCAAAAGTATGGAAAATCCTGTTCTGAGTTCTATTGAAAAAAACATTGTGCAAAACACATTCAAGGTGTTGCTGCCACATACAGATGAGTTTGCTAAAGAATTCTATAAAAATTTATTTGAAATAGACGCATCTATTCAGTCTCTCTTTAGTTATGACTTGGAGGGACAGGGTAAGAAATTGATGCCCATGATTATGGCTGCTGTCAGAGGGCTTGATCGGGTTGATGATCTTGCCCCAGTTCTTCGTGATCTGGCTGTCCTTCATCAAAAATACGGTATAAAAGATGAGCATTATGAAACAGTAGGCAAGGCATTTATCAAGACTTTAAAAACTGCATTAGGTATAAAATTCACTTCTGAAGTAAGAAAAGCTTGGAAAAATTTTTATACTTTAATAAGTTTCAATATAAGGAATTCTATCATGAATCATGAAGAAGATAATAGATTGCTTGAGAGCAAAGATAGTCTCTATAAAATGATCGATCGCTTGGAGACTAATGTATTTATTGCAGACTCAGACTTTAATCTCATTTATATGAATGAAAAGTCAAAAAAAACCTTAGAAGCCATGTCTGATGTCATTCAGTCTTTATATGGAATGAGAGTCGATGAAATTGTGGGAGGGTCAATCGATCGATTTCACAAAGGAGATCTAAAAGATAAGGTTCGAACACTGCTTTCTAATAAAGCGAATTTTCCCTATCGGACAACGATTCGTGTTGGATCTAAACGATTGAATTTAAAAATCAACTTTCTTGAAAAGGGTTCAAAAATAAAGGGATATATTGTTAATTGGGAAGATGTGACTGAGAAGGAAGAGATAGACCGAGAGGCTGCTATTTTGCAGTCGATGATGAATGGGTTGCCGATCAACGTGATGATGGTCGATCGGGATTTGAAAATGGTTTACATGAATCCTTCTTCTTTGAGCACCTTAAGAAGTGTTGAAAGACTTCTTCCAGTTCCTGTTGATAAGATCTTGGGTCAATCCATTGACATTTTTCATAAAGATCCTGCTCTTCAAAGGAGGATTTTATCAGATCCTAAAAATTTTCCTTATAAAGCTAAGATTAAGCTTGGAGCAGAAACCCTCGCTTTGTCAGTGAGTGGAGTTTTTGATCGTCATAAAAATTATATTGGATCCATGGCGACTTGGTCTGTTGTGACTGAGCAAGTCAGAATGGCCGATGATTTTGAAAAAAATATTGGGGCTGTCGTGGGTGTTGTAGGAAGTTCAGCTAATCAACTTCTAGCAAGTAGTCAAGCGCTGGCTGCCGGAGCCGAAGAAACGAGTAAGCAGGCAATTCGTGTTTCCAGTGCTGCTCAAGAAGCGACTCGCAGTGTTCAATCAGTCGCCGCGGCTGCCGAAGAAATGAGTAAAAGTGTTCAGGAGATCTCAATTCGGGTTCAGGAGTCTGCAAAGATTGCTCAGTCTGCAGCTAAAGATGCAAACTCTACAAACCAATTGATGGGAGTTTTAGCAAAGTCCAGTGAAGAGATTGGTCAGGTTGTCAAAGTGATTGCTTCCATTGCTCAGCAAACGAATCTTCTGGCCCTGAATGCAACAATAGAAGCGGCAAGAGCAGGAGACGCAGGAAAAGGTTTTGCAGTGGTAGCCAACGAAGTTAAAGAGCTTGCTAGGCAAACGGGTAAAGCGACCGAAGAGATTAATCAACGTATCACGACTGTACAAAAAGAGACTGCAACAGCTGTGAGAGCGATCGAAGAAATTACAAAAGTTATTAATAAGCTCAATGAAATTTCAGTCTCTGTTGCTGGAGCAGTTGAGCAACAAAATGCAGCAACTTCGGAGATTTCTCGAAGCTCCACTGAGGCTGCCAAAGGCACAAGTGAGGTAACCCGAAATATTTCTCAAGTTTCAACGGTTGCTAATGATTCAGGGCGTGGGGCATTAGAGATTCAGGCAGCCTCAAGTCAGCTTTCTCAGGAATCAACTAAGTTAAAAGAAGCAACAGATCAATTTCTACAGCGGATGCGTAACTATTAGAATTGAAGACTGGGGGCTCATATTTCTAAAATTCGCGTGATGATTGTAGACGATTCTGGAGTCTTTCGTGGATTTTGGACTCGGATTTTGTCTCAATTTGATGATATTGAAGTTGCCACAACAGCAATTCATGGGAAAGCAGCTGTAGAGGCATTATCACGGATCCGAGTGGACTTAGTTCTTCTGGATGTTGAAATGCCAGAAATGGGAGGTTTAGAAGCTATCCCTCATCTTTTTGCTTCTCAACCCGATCTCAAGATCATGATGGTGAGCAGTCATACGATAGAAGCGAGCCGAATTACGGTTGAAGCTTTGACTCGTGGAGCGCATGATTTTATTGAAAAACCAAAATCTTTGACTCAAAAGCACGAAATGGAAAAATTCCAGCACGAGTTGATTGCAAAGATTCGTTGCATTGTTCAATCCGTAAGAGGAGACCAGAAGCCAGAAGTTTTTAGTCATAAATCGAAAGAAATTTTGTCTCCACAAATAGCTTTAGCTAAGCCTAAGGTGATTCTTGTAGGCTCCAGTACAGGTGGGCCTAATGCTCTGGGTGTGTTTGTTTCTGGGTTATCTCAAACAATTTCACTTCCTATTTTAATTGTTCAACATATGCCACCTAAGTTTACGGCAATGTTGGCTGAATGCCTGCAAAGAGAATCCGGAAGAATTTGTAAAGAAGCAACTCATGGAGAGTTCATTCAACCGGGTTCAATCTATATTGCACCTGGTGATTACCATATGACTGTGACTCAGAAATCAGATCAAATGATTTTAGAGCTCAATCAAGAAGATCCTGAAAACTTTTGTCGGCCTTCGGTAGACGTCCTCTTTAGAAGTGGGGCTAAAGTTTATGGAAGCTCTATTTTTGCTATTGTTTTAACTGGAATGGGAGAAGATGGGAAGTTAGGATGTGAAGCTATTCGCAAAGTGGGTGGAACCATCTTAATTCAAGATGAGGCCAGTAGTGTTGTGTGGGGGATGCCTGGCGCAGTGAGCCGGGCAGGTCTTGCTCATTATACTCTGCCTCTCAAGAGGATTGCTGATAAGACTTTGGAGATTTGTTATGAGTGAAAAAAAAATTAAGTAAGACGATAAACAACCATTCCGTCAGCAAGAATTTGTTCAAACGGGTTAGAAAGACCAACGAGACTTTCTCCTGCTCCTAAAATGAGGTAACCATTTGGAGTGAGGCATTTAGAGATTCTATTTATAATATCAATTTTGCTTTCAATGCTTTGGTAAAGTAAGACATTTCTGCATAAAATAAGATGGAATTTATATATAAAATTAAAATTCTCTTTAAGGTTTTTCTGCTTAAATTCAACCAAGTCTCTTATCTCAGGATTAATGGTCCATTGATCCTGAGTGTCTTTTTGAAAGTATTTAATCATGTACTGGGCTGAAAGCCCTCGTTGAATCTCAAGTTGTGAATAGCAGCCTTTTTTGGCTCTTTCTAGAACTCTCTCAGAGATGTCTGTAGCAGTAATTTTAAATTTAGGAAATGAGCTTTTTTGCTGAAGTTCTTTAAACATCATAGTAATAGAGTAAGGTTCTTGTCCGCAGCTACTAGCTGCTGACCATACTCGAAGAGGTTCTTCAGGTGGGACTTTTGAAATTATTTCGGGTAGGATTATCTTTTCAATTGCTTGAAATGCTCGAGTGTCTCTAAAAAAAGAAGTTTCATTATTTGTAGCAGTATCAAGAATCAGTTGTTTAAAACTCCCAGTGATACCTTCTTTCGCTTTATTGTAAACAGCGGCAATATCAGGGAGTCCAAATATTTTTGCGATTTCTTCAAGTCTAGCCTCGAGCTGATAGTAATTTTTTTCTGAGTAGACAATGCCTAACTCTTTTTCAATGAATTTAGAAAAAAAGTTAAGATGTTCAGCTAGCATCATTTAACTTCCTTCCTAGTACGGCTTCCACTTTTTCGATTAATATATCATGAGTAAAAGGTTTCATGATGTATTCACTAGCGCCAGCATGAATCATTTGCGCAACTTCTTCGACTGCATTTCGAGTTGTCATCATTGCTATAGGAATTTTTATCTCTTTTTCTTTTACTCTTTTTAAAGTTTCAGGTCCGGTTAGAACAGGCATTTCCCAGTCTAATAAAATCAGGTTGAATGATAGATCAGTTGCTAAAATTTCAAGTGCTTGACTGCCATTAAAAGCTTGAGTTATAGAAATCTTAAAATTGGAAAAGCAGTCCCGGATAAAGGCATGAACTGATTTAGAGTCATCTACAACGAGTATTTTAATCATTGGAAAGCTCCTTGAGTCTTTTTATGAGATTTGTTGTGGCTTTGTTCGTTACGACCAGTTAGTTCAGCAATGATATTATCAACTCCAATAACGCTTAAGATAGGGCCATCTGTTTTATAAACACCCTTCATAAATCTTTTAATTGAAGAAGGAATGAGATCCGGTGTAGGCTCATAGTCTTTTTTGTTAACCTCTACAACATCTCCAATACGGTCTACAAGTAAGGAGAGAAGGTTCCCGTCAATTCGACAAACGACGGTCATATTTTCTTTAACCTCTTCAGTATTGAGTTCAAAGAGCTCTCTGAGTCCAATGGCCGTAGAAATCTGACCTCTTAAGTTAATCAGACCTTTTACGAAGGAAGGTGCAAGGCGGATCACAGTGACAGGGAGAGCCTGAGTTACCTCTTGCACCTGCATGACATCAATTCCATAAAGCCGATTACCTAGATAAAAAGTGGCATATTGTGTTGATTTTGTTGAATCACTTTCAGAGCTAATGCCAATATTATTTTCTATGCTCATGCGGCTATTTCCTCGCTTTTAGAATGGATAAGCTGATTCACTGCATTGAGAAGTTCTTCCGGATTCATCTTTTCAAGATAAATATCAAATCCAGCTTTTAGTCCAGAATCAATACTAGCCTTATCGCATCGAGTTGTTAAAGCTATGAGTGGCACGTTTTTCCATTTAGAATTTAATCGGATTGACTTTGCAAGTTGAATTCCAGTGAGGTTTGGCATTTCAATGTCAGAAAGCACTAGATCAAAAGAATCTCTTTCTGTGTTCTCAAGTTGATTTAAAGCATCTTTTCCGTCAACTGCAAAAACTACAGTATGACCAGCACGCTGTAAAACTTTAGTGACTTGTTTTCTAAAGAAAACCATATCTTCTGCAAAAAGAATTTTCAGTTTTTTTGGGCTAAAAACTTTTCCGATAGTGAGTGTTGCTCCTTCCTGAGAAGAAGGTGTGACTGAGTTTTGGTTCATAGTTTTTGAAATCTCCATAAGAATTCTTTGTGGATCGACAATAACGATAATTTCTTCTTCTGTGACTAGATTTCCTAAAATACCAGCGCGATCAGCAAGGCCTGTTTCCATGACATTTTCAGTTGAAAGAACATCTAAAATTTCATTTACTTCGAGACCATAAACGGAGTCACCTCGTTGAGTGACAATAACTGAAATAATCTCATTTTCTGAGATATCAATCTTTGGTTTAAAGTTAAGAAAATCATTCATTGAAATAATAGGAAGAACCGAATTACGATACCTCACCACGCGTTGTTGGCCTGAATATTCTATTTGTTCTCGTTTAAATTCTTCCAGGCGATGAACATAGGATAATAGAATTGCATGTTTTGTTGGAGAGTTGAGTTTAAAAAGCAAAAACTCTTGAGTATTTTGATTTTTGAGTTGTCCTTCTCTAGAATTTGTTGCTTTGAGGAGCTGATCTTTTTTCTCTGTTATAAGTTGTTGTTGATGAGCGATTCCAATCACATCCAAAATCACTGCAACCGATCCATCTCCCAATACAGTAGCTCCGGAGTAGGTGGTTAATGATTTTAAAAAGCGATTGAGAGGCTTTACCACAATATCAGCGGTATCTTGGATTTCATCAACGATGATTCCAAAGTACTGTTCTTCTGCATTGAGAACTACAATATTCACCACTTCGGAGTTTTGCTGATCAGTTTTTGGAAAACGTAAAATCTCTTTGAGATCAATTAAGGGCAGGAGATTTCCTCGGAGACGATAGACAGGCTTTCCTTGAAGGTACTCGATTTTTGGCCCATTCCCGTTTTGTTCCGCTCGGACGAGCTCTACAAGTTTGACTTGGGGGATTGCATATCGATCATTGTCACAACGGACAATCATGGCAGGTACAATAGCTAAAGTGAGAGGGATTTTTAAACAAATTGTCGCTCCTTTTCCATGCTGGCTATTGAGTTCTACTACACCCCCAATTTTTTCAATATTACTGCGAACGACATCCATACCCACACCTCGACCCGAGACGTTGGTGATCTGAGCAGCAGTGGAAAATCCTGGAGCAAAGATAAAATCCATGACATCACGGTCACTCATGGATGCTGCTTTGTCATGAGTGACGAGGCCTTTTTCAAGAGCTTTGCTGAGCAGTTTATTCCGGTGTAGGCCCTTTCCATCATCTCTAGTTTCAATGATTACTTGTCCTCCTTCATGATAGGCACGAACAGCAATGGATCCAATTTCAGGCTTACCTAGACGTTTTCTTTCTTGAGGTGATTCAATTCCGTGGTCACAGGAGTTTCGAATAATATGGGTCAAAGGATCTTTAACTGCCTCAAGTAAAGTTTTATCAAGCTCTGTTTCTGCACCCGTCAGCGTAAATTCAATTTTTTTTCCAAGCTCCTTGGCAAGATCCCGAACCATCCGAGTGAACTTACTCATCACATTGCCGATGGGTTGCATCCGGGTTTTCATCATTTCACCCTGGATTTCGCTCGTGACGACATTCAGTCGTTGGCTGAGGTTGAGGAACTCCAGATCGTCGCTTTGGCTAGAGTACTGCAGGACTTGATTACGAACGAGTACCATTTCTCCCATCAGTGTCATGAGCCGATCCAAAAGAGGAACAGGTACTCGGATGGTAGTTGCAGATTCCTTATCGTGATCAACTCCAGGAGTTGTTGGTGTTGTTGTTTCTTGAGGTACGATGTTTTCAGGCATAGGGGAATCATCTCCCTGAGGGTCGGATATCATTTTTTCTAAGGCTTCAGTTAAAGCATGAATTTGGGTTTTGAAGTTTAAGGGCTCTTTCTCTCGGATTGACTTAATCATGCGGTCTACTAAGTCAATGCATTTAAGAAGAACATCTACTAGGAAATTAGATAATTGAACTTTTTTTTTCCTTAACGGATCAAGACAAGATTCCATGAGATGAGCGAGTTCACCTAATTGGCTAAATCCAAAAAGCTGAGCCGATCCTTTTAAAGAGTGAAAATCTCGGTAGATCGTATCAATCGTTTCCTGAGAGTTTGTTTTTTGTTCAAGTTGAAGAAAATTTTTGGAAAGTCTTTCGGAAATTTCATCGCACTCTGCTAAAAATTCTCCCATCGAACTTTCGGATAAAACAAAACTAGGGGTTGAGGTTGACGGCTTATGAGGAGCGTTCGCAATGACGGGGGTGTCCGGTGAGGTTACGGCTGAATCGATAGGAGGCTCAGAAATAGGAACTTCATAATCAAATACAATAGTCTTATTTTCAAGCAGTTGTTTGGTTGCGTCAACGCCTCTTAGAAAGAAGTCAATCAGCTCTTTCTTTAAAACAGCGCTTTCTTTTGAGTTGACTAAAATGTTTTCTAATTCGTGCATATGAGATTGAAGCTCACCCAGCTCCATCATTCCGGCAGCGCCTTTTAGATTATGAAACGTTCTAAAAATTGAATCATAGTGAAGTTTGAAATCCCCGCCTGAATCAAGTGCTAGGAGAGATTTTTCTGCTACATCTAATAAATCCATCGCTTCAGTCTTAAACTCACTGATTTCTTGATCCCTTGATGAGGACATCGAATCTCCTGTATTGTAATTAGATCGGAACTTAAATTTAAAATATTTATTAAATTTTTATTTTTTTTGAGTTTCAGAAAAAAGAAAAACTTTCCTGAATTCATTCACAATATTAGGAGAGAAACAGTCAATAATACGATTTCTAATCTCTAAGTTCAGATTAAACTTCTCTTTTTTTATGATTCGACTCACAAGTCTCATAAACTCGTCACTGACCCCAATAAGCTCTGCTATCATACTGAGTGTTCCAGGGCCACACCGAAAAGGGAACCCTTTTTTATTTCTTCGTTCATGATGTTGAATAACGGCTTGAAGTACCGTGGGGTTAATCCCTTTTACTTTTGATAAAATTTGCTCTCCAATGATGGTATGCGAACGGAATTTTTCTTTTTCTTTTTCTGTCATTTTTGATTCATCCTCATGGTCTATTTCTAAGACCTGAAGACCAACGTCATGAAATAAAGCAGCGATTCCAACTGTAGAAATTGGATTAACCGAGATGATTCCAAGAGAAGGAATTAAAAGGGATGCAATCAAAGTGACTCCAACACCATGTTCACAAGCAGCAGCGTTTTGAAGAAAGCCCTTTAAGAGAGGGTGTTCTCCCGGTTTGAGTTGATCTACTAAAGCAGTCACATTTGTAATAAATCGCTGAGCAAAAGCGAGGTTACTTTCGCTAATGCCTTGGGTTTTAAAAAAATCAAATGTTTCCTTTCCATGATTTAAAATTTGCTTCACTGTAAAATGAGTCGATTTAGGTTTAGATTTGAGCATTGCGGAGGCTAAACGATCGCAATAGTTTAGGTAATGAATTTGAGCTTCTTTTCTTAGGTAAAAATTTTTGACTCCGCGGTCCAGGTAAGATTGAAGGCGATCTTTATGAAAAGGGTCCCCAGCTTGGAGGAGTTTTATAAATTTATTAGTACCTAGTTTAATATATAAATCAAAATAAGAAACACTTCCAGCGACAAACTCTTGGGCTTGGATAGAAACAAAGTTGGACTCATTTGCTTCAATTTCAGTATCCAAAGGGTGAAGAGGTTTTAGGCTATCTAATTGGAGGATTTTTTTTGGATCAAATAAACTGACTTTAGGTTGTACAATCTCATATATTGTTTGAATAGAAATCGGTTTTTGAATGCTTTTTTTCACTCCTAATCTTCTTAACTCTTTGTCATTAAAAGGCAATTTGTTGTCATAAATTAAAAAAACGGGTATAGAAGGTCTGTGTAGATGAGTCGAGCGAATAACGGATATCCCGCTAGGATTAGATATTGCAGGATTGATTAAAACCCCTGAGATTTTTTGGCTGAGGTCAGCTATTGCGAGTTGAGCTGCTTTTCCAGAAGAAGCAATCAATGGGGGAGGGCCTTGAGTGTTCGTTTTAATGAGTGAATCAAGAAAAACTTCATCAGGATCAACAATAAGAGGGATAGGTGTTTGATCTTGATTGGACATTAAAACTATTTTATACTAAAAGTTGTATTTTAAAATTAAATTGATAAAATTAAAACTGCTAGAGCTTTTTAATTACCTTTTGTCAAGGAGTCTGTGGCCGTGCTTGTAAAAGACAATGGAGATTATCTCTCTATTCAATGTCCTAGTGTGGTCGCCCCCAAGAATGCTGAAGATCTCAGGCAGATTGCACTAGGTCTGATTGAAAAACCTAAGATGTTAACCGTGCTTGATTTCAAAGAAGTTGTTACAATTAATGAAAAAATTTATAATTCAATTATTTTACTAAATTCAGCAATTATAAAAAAGAACTGTTTTTTCTCTATTATTAATGCTTCAAATAATATTGAAGTTCTTTTAAAAGCTGCGCTCAAAGGATCAGAAGTTAATTTGAGTAAAAATATTCATGAAGCAAGAGTATTTGCAGGAATGGGCCAAAATAAAGCAGAAATTTATGCTATTTTTGTTGATCCATTTGTTAAAGCGACTGAAAAAGTGCTTCAAATGCAGTGCAATCTTAAGCCTGTTCTTGGAAAACCCTATCAGAAAAGTGTTACTACGGTTTTAGATATGCACGTAGTAGGAATCTTAAGTTTAGTGAGTAAAGCATTTTGTGGAACAATAGCATTATGCTTTTCCTCCTCTGCTTTTTTAAGTGTTTATTCGGGTATGTTTGGAGAACCAGCTGAAACTTTTAGTGAGGAAATGGTCGATGCTGCCGCTGAGATCTTAAACATGATTTTTGGAATTGCAAAAGCAGAGCTTAATGAAATAGAAGGATTTCAAATTGAAAAATCAATTCCTTCAGTGATTTATGGAGAAAAAATGAGACTGTTTTCTGAAGTTCAGCAAAAATCTGTTATTATCCCTTTTAAGCTTGAAAAAGGAGATTTTTTTCTCGAAATTAGTCTCAAAAGTGGGGAAAATTAAAATTTTGGAATGAAAAATTAAGATAGTAAGCAACATTTTAGAATGGAATGATGCATGAATCGTAGTGTTTTTATATACGGTCTTGAAGAAAGCACGATAAATTTTATTCAGCCGTTTGTTCAGCGCGAAGATACCACTATTTTCAAGGTTGAAGACTTAGATAGTTTATTAGAAAATCCACCTACTTTTCCTCCTTGTCTTATTTTATGTGGGCCTGCAGGGATCTTGATTTCTTCTGAAGAAGCTGCACAGTTTTTCCGAGGAATTTTTCAAGAAACTCCAGTTTATTTTTTGATTGAAAAATCGCATAATTTTGATCGAGTAAGTTTTAAAAAAAATGGGTTTAATGACGTTTTTATTTTAACATTAGATTTTAGTTTGATTCAATCTGCAATAGAATCTGCTTTAACTTCTATTAAGTCTTTGAGAGCTTTTAGGTCGGTTAAGTTGATTGATTTGTGTGCTGGAGTTCAACTTTCTTTTGATCTTTGGGTATTTTTACCGGCTAATAATAAACATGTTTTGTTCTTAAGGGCAGGAGAGATTTTTTCTTCAGATAGACTAAAAAAACTTCAATTTGAAAACTTTAACTCTCTTCATGTCACTTTAGATCAAATTCAGCTTTTTCGAGATTATACTTCTTCCAGGCTTTTAAAAAATCTTTCCCAGGATGGACTAAGCACAACAGAGAGGGCTGAAAAACTTAAGGAATCAGTCCGGATACTTTTAAGTGGTTTAATTGGTAATCATAGCAAAGTAGGAACTTTTAGTGAAGGAAAGACGGTTCTTGTTGAGTGCCGAAAAATTGTAGAAACCTTCATGAGTTTTTCTAAGTCAGGGGAATTTTATAGCCGAATTAAAATAGCGTTAGATGATATGAGTGATGCTTACACACATTCGTCAAATGTTTCTACTTTTGCGACTTTATTTTCATTGGGGACAAAACTTGGGGATCCTGAAACCTGTTCAATGGCAGGTCTTCTTCATGATGTAGGGATGGTTAAAGTTTCAAAAGAAATTCAGGGACTTAGAGAAGATCAACTCACACAAGATCAGAAAAATATTTTACATTCTCATGTTCAGGCTGGATTGGATTACATTATTTATAGGAAAATGATTATTCCTGAAATCGTTAAAAATGCAGTTGCCCAACATCATGAAAGACCGAGTGGAAGCGGGTATCCTAAAAAGCTTCAAAGTCAGAAAATTATCATTGAGTCTCAGATTGTTGGAATTGCAGATTGTTTTGATTATCTGACGCGAGTTGTTCCTGGGAGAAAGCGTCTTACGCCACTCGAAGCAATTCATAGTATTTATCAAGATTCTGTATCAGGCATTGCTCCTCACGCTTTTGACCCAAAGGTGACTCAAGCAGTATTAGAGCTTTTCCCGACTGTGTAAGTTATTGGCTTTTTTCGTAAGCAACGCGCAGCTGTTCTTTCAGAGTATCAATGACAAAAGGCTTTAGAATATAGGAGCTAATTCCGGCTTGAACTGCTTCCACAATTTGGTGTTTTTCAGCTTCTGCTGTTATCATGAGAAATGGAAGTTTTTTAAAACGGCTGTCTGCTCGAACTCTTTTTAAAAGGTCAAGTCCAGATGAATGAGGCATGTTCCAGTCTGAGATGACTAGATCGAAACTCGGGTCTGCGTTGCTGATACTCTCCCACCCACTGCTCCCATTGTCTGCTTCTTTAAAGTTAGAAAATCCGAGTTCTTTGAGCTGTTTGATAATCAGTTTTCTCATGGTGCTCATATCATCTACTATAAGAATACAGCTTGTAAGAGCAAACATTTTTTACCTTTCTTTCCATTTTTATAATTTTATTTTATTGAGTCCAATACAAATTTCAACAGTAAATTTCCCTTTTACAGTTCTATAGTTTACTCCAATGATAGGTTTTGATAAAGTATGTTTAATTTTATGATTAATTCCTGTAATGATGGTAGGAATTGCTGGAAGGATATCATACCCTTGCTCATTGAGCTCCTTTCGAGCTGATGCAAAAATTTGATTACAAAGTTCTCCTGCTGCATCAATAATTCCAGGATTAATCATTTGAAAAGATTCTCCTAGCATTGAACTAACAATTTCTAAAAAGCTTTGTGTTTCAAATGAGATAGCAAAACTTCCTGAGATTAAAGTTCCTGAAACATGGACTAGCCCTGAAATGTCACCGCTGATCTGATCGTCTTTTCTAATAAAGACCTGACTACGAGATACTTGTGTTGAAGCAGTATTCATCATAACCCGGGTTACAGCTTTTAGGAAGGGGTTGATCATAGATACTTCGAACTGTGCTGACATCAGGCCTGATTTGGATGTGGGTTGAGTATCAGCTGGAGGTGGGGGGTTTAGGATGAGTTTGATTTGTTCTTTAATAGTTTGATAGCCGCAAGGTTTTGAAATGAAGGAAAGCCACGGTTCTAGTTTCTTCAGTTTTGGGCTATAGTCAAAGGCTGAGATCACCAAAACTGATCCAGGTTTTAATTTGCTGTTCATTTCTACCAAAGCTTCAATCAAGTCTGTGCCCTTCATCTTGGGCATACCTAAGTCTGTAATGACTAAGTCAAAAACTTGACGTCGAGCTTTAATGAGAGCATCTGTTCCATCACTTGCTTCAATGATGAGTGCGTTGCTGTAAACCTCTTGAGCAGCGCTATGGATCAGAGAACGAATTCCAGTTTCATCGTCAACAATTAAGATCGTTTTCCGTTGCTCTGTCATTTTAGTTTTTATCTTAGTGGTATAAAATTTTAATGAATTTTAAGACTCTTTCTGAACTTCAATTTCTAGATTTTCATCTGAGATATCACCTCTACAGACAGGACATTTTCTTAATCTTTCAATGCAGTTTTTGCAAAAAATATGATGACATCGGGTAAAAACTAGTTTGTGTGAATCGGACAATACATTCGTAAGTCCTGTATGACAAATTGGGCAGATATCCTGTTCTGCTTCTTGTTCATTTTGTTGTATTTCGTCTATTTTTTCGACCAAAGCATCAATAGTTGCTGCATTACGTTCGGAGAGGCGATTTTGAGTTTTGATGATGATTTGATTTCCATTATGAACTATAGTTTCAGTAACACCTTGAAATAATAAAGGAAGTCCATTTATCTCTTCATTGAAAGCATGAGAAATCCAGAGTGGGGTTAGTCCTAGGTCTGCTTGCTCATCATGAAGTGGAGTGTTCAAGCTCAAATGTGTTTGGCCTAGGATATGAAGATTTCCAAAGACGTGAGCTTGGCCATGGATATGTGCTTGGCCATAGATTTTGGCATTCTGGTAGATAAAAGATTCATCGTAGACACGCGCTCTCTCGTAAATCATTGCATTACCAAAGACGCGACTTTTTCCGTAGACGTGGCTCTCACCGAAGAGAGTGGCTTTTTCAAATACACTTGCATCTTCGTAGACCTGCGCTTGTTGATAAACTTGAGCAGATCCAGCGACTTGGGCATTTTTTCGAATCATCGAGTAGCCAAATACTTGCGCTCGTTCATAAATCTTAGCATGGCCATAGACAGAAGCGTTTCCGTAGACTTGAGCATCCCCAAAAATCTTTGCGTTTTCCCAAATTCTAGCTCTCCCATAAACTTTAGCCTGGCCTGAGATCTCAGCAGAGTCTGCGATCTGGGTATGACCATAGACTTTTGCGTTTCCTGTAACTTTGGCAGTACCGAGTATTTTAGATAAACCGGATATTTCAGCTTGATCGCAGATTTGAGCAAACTGAGAAATAAAAGGCCTGTTTTTCTGCAAAAGTGAAATAATTGTTTTTTGAACTGTTGCAGTATTGGCTACAAATCCTCCAAGAGATCCATCTGAGTTGAGGGTACATGCCCCAGGAGCTCCGTTACATGGCGGATGGTTAAAATCATCAATGCACCATTCGCCCTCTGCAGAATAAGAGGCAAGTATTGTGGTGAAAAAAAAAGCCTTTAAAATAGACAGTAAGTGAAAAAGCATAAGTCTCCAAACAAAGTAAAAGAAAAATGAGTTTTAAATCTATAAATTAAAAATTTACCTGTCAAAACTCTAGACCTTGGAGCATGAAAATGTTCCTTATCTAATTCTCGCGAATTCTTCAAATCAACAGAAGCTATTTGTTCCAATCATTCCTAAAAAATCATAATTGCAGTTGTGAGTAAAGAGTCTGAATTTTTTTTATCAGACCCAATTCAAGGGAAAAGCTTTTAATGCAATGAATAGTTTCTATTTTGCAATACGACATTGCAATTCGAAATAAATCAGAGCAGATTTTGGAATAATGCGTTAATGTTTTCAATGCACTCAGTCAACTAGAGTAGGTAGATCGTTCTTCGAGAACGATTGCAATAGTGCAATATTTTTTTAAATAAAATTGTAAATCATTGACTAAAAAATCATTTACAATTTAAAAAAATAAGCATCGATCCAGAAAGGAGAAATTTTGAATTTTATTTATTATTCTAGCTTTATTTTTCTTGGGTTAGTTTCTGGTATTTTGGGAGGATTTGTTGGAATTGGGGGTGGGATTGTTCTTGTTCCCTCTCTTGTTCTTTTTTATGGTTTTAATCAGCACTTAGCTCAGGGAACCTCTTTGGCTGCATTGGTTCCTCCCGTAGGATTGCTTGCTGCTTACATTTACTATAAAAACGGGAGTTTAGATTTTTATGCGGCAATATTGATCTCTGTTGGTTTTCTTCTAGGCGCATTCTTTGGGGCGAAATTTTCGAATCAAGTCAGTCAGGAAGTGCTTCAAAGATTTTTTGGAAGTTTTCTTATATTGGTTGGAATTAAGATGGCTTTTTTTTCTAAGTGAATATGATTTATCTTGTCCCAAAAATGGAAAAGGGCAATCGTTAAGAGCTAACTCCTTGTTTTCTATGGTGGACCCGAGAGGGATCGAACCTCCGACCTTCAGATTCGTAGTCTGACGCTCTAATCCAACTGAGCTACGGGTCCATTATTGCGAAACTCTATCAGAAATAGTCAAGTTTTTCGAATTTTTTCTTTGTATACCTTTCTTCACAAAAGCGTCTAGTTTTTAATAGACTTCTTTTATTTGAGAGTGGAAAATTTCCCTAATCAAGCTTAGCTTGGTGTTTGTCTTCCTTATTGTGGGATGAGTTTGAAGCGGTTTTTTAATGAAGCGATTACATAAAAATTTCTTTTTTTTGGTTTACTGCTGGGCATACTTTACAAGTTTAAGTATTTTTGTTGGGTGTGGTTCTTCTTATCCTAGTGTTTCGCCTGATACTCAATGTGGGCCTGAAGTAGCTCAAATCCAGATAGGAGATGGGTTTTTAAGGATCTTTTGCGGATGTACACAGCCGGGGGAAAATCCTGGAGCTGTTTTTAGATCAGGGCAAGAGCTCGTTTGTCATCTTCCTACACAAAACTCTCAGGTGATTTTTTATTTTTTAAATAATTTTATCCCACATCAGGTAGTTTCTACAGGACCCAATACATTTATTTCTAGTTCTGTGATTCAATCACGAAGTTTGACCAGTCATGTGGTTCGCTTTCATGTCCCGTCATCAACCTATGGATTTGTTGATAGTTTTACTGCAATCACTGGAAAAATCATTGTGCCCTAAATTGAGATAGTTCTAAAAAATAGGAAAAAGATTCCCTCTTTAGCGAATTCCGTTGGCTCCGATAGGTTCTGTAACGAGGGATAAAAAATGAGAACAATGTCAATCTGCAGGAAGCAGGAAAACCAACTCCAAATTCAAAATGAACCTACTGTGGAGGTCCTTTATCAAAAAATGGGAGATCGATGGTTTGCATTTTCACTGATCAACGACGAACTTTTTGTAGGTTCAATTAGTCAAATGGAAATTGATAGTTCTTTAGTTTTTAAAACGAATTCTTTTGAAAAACTAAATTCAGCTCGAAAATATTGGGATTAATATTTACTTAATTATGAATAGGTACTTTTTGTGCAAAATCAGGATAAATTGAAAAAAATTTCAGAGCAATTGGAAATTCAACATCTTTATCAAAAAATTATTGATTTGGTTAAAAAAAAACCGCAGGTAGCAGCAACTATTTTGTCTTTGTGGCTAAATCCAAAATCGCCGGAAGGTCCATCTAAAAATAAAAGAAGAGCTCCTTAAGGCTTACACTTCTTGCTTCTATTTGATGTCTTCATAGGAATATTCAGAAAAAATCTTCATAAAGCGAACGAAAGCTTGGTAAGCAGTGTATGATTTCAGTTCTTTGTCTATAGAGCATCCATAACGGATCGATTGGCCTCGGTCTTTAATTAAATAAGTCGAATTCAAAATCTGAACTTTAATTTCGAGGTAAGCTGTTTGTGTAAAATAGAGTCGGATAGAGATAGTTGATTTTTTTATTTTTAGATCTTCTAGATTTTCTTGATTATGAGTTACTTTAAAAGAGCATCCGTTTTCACTTATTTCTATGAGATCAATAGGAATCATTTTATTTTGATGGATGACAGAGTAAACGCTGATGAGATGCTGTAAAAAAACTCTTTCAGTGTTTTTTCTTTTTTCGATTAAACGTTGTTCTCGGATCTGACTCAGCTCTATAACCTGAGTGAAATTATCCGATTTGGTTATATTCTTTCTGTGGGTCATAACATGACTTCCTTTGTATGACCTATCGTCACTGATTTCAGTCACCTAAATAGGTAAAATTTTCTAGTTTTGGACAATCAGAAAAAATTCAGAAATTAACTTTAATTAGATTGAGTATTATTTATTTTGGATAGCCCATCTAATACATGAAGAAAAAAGATAAAGGTTCGATATTCTTCGGTGTCTTTTTTGTAAAAACTAGCTCCAATCTTTCGGTGATCAGAGTGATTTTCTATTCGAGCTAATTTTAAGTAAAGAGGAATATAAAGAGAAGAGTTGATATACAGCTTGGATTCAAGTTCATCTCCTACTTGAATCGGGCAATTAGCAATAGATTCATTTTCAGTATCAAACTCAAATAAAATCCCGCTTTCACTCAGGTTATGAACAGCGAGTTTATGAATTCCATGCTTTGGAATTAATAAAAAAATTGAAAATTGGGAGAGAACGGCTCTTCTTTTAGATTCTCTTCGCTCAACTGTTGGATCTGTCGGCGAAGGTGATTGATTTTTTTTCATTTTTAATTCTACCTTTATTGTTCCTCTTTTTGAGGTAGTCCATTAGGTAAGGGAGGGAGAGATGTTAAGTGTGCTAATTTTGCTTTGAGCTGCGAAATGATAGTCTGCGTTAATAAATTTGTGTCTCCAATTTGGATTTCCCTAGCTTTTGAGTCCCCTACTTCAGTGAAGTAAAGATGATGGAGATGATGTTCTGTTTGAACAGTCTGGCTCAATTTTTGAATCATGAGGTATAAATCTGAATAAAAATATCTGTCGCTGTTTTTTTCAGGTGGCGATTCATTAAAAAGTTCATCTAACTGTTTTTGAAGCTTTGTCCATTCTTGATGAAAAGGAATCCAGTTCATTTTTTTAGATGATCCTTTTATTTTTTTAAGGATTCCAAATTTAGCAGATGATGCATTGAATTGGCTTTCCAGAGTATTTAAAAATTGAGTGAGTTCTTTGATTTCGTTCTCAGCCTCGATTCTGAGTTGAGTGTGATATTCATTGAGTTCCCTCGTATAGATTGCGTCTCTGATTCCTCCTAGAAAATAGGTCTTAAAGGCAAGAACTTTAATATCTTTAGGTAAGTCATTGTATTGTGGGTGAGGAATACTTTTCATTAAATTAAAACGAGTTTCATCCTCTGGAGATGAGGGTGTGCCAGATGTGAGATAGATCCTGTATTCTCCTTTTGGGAGAGGGCTTTTGTTTTTAAAATAAAGAGGGCTCGATTTTCCAATTCTATGGGTAAGACTGATATTGAGCTGACTGATATAGGATCGTTCCTTTAAAAGGGTGTCTGAAACACCCACGATATAAGCTTGGAATTGAGTCTTGTCTGGTAAGCGAGAGGCAACATAGAGAGTAGGGTGTAAAATATCTGTTCTAGAAAGTCCCATGGCGATTTGAGGTCCCGAACCCCCAGGTGGTTCAAGGGCGGCTAATTTCATGAGGTCAACTTCATCTGAGCTTACACCGTCTAGGGATGGTAAAGGGGAAATCCATTGGGCTAATTCTGGTGTTTTATCTAATAAGTCCAGTCGGTAGGGCCATGAAAGTTCGATGAGTTGGTTAAGGCTTGAAGGTGTTTCAAAAAATTCTTGGAAATAAAAAAAACTGAGCCCAGTGAGACAAAGAATTCCCCATTTGATTTTTTTAGAGATAGATCGAAAAAATGATTTTTTCGAGCTTTTTGATCGTAGGTTTTGTTCATCTCGAGGTGAAATTGTTTGTGTGAGTAGAAGGTTCTCAGAAATTTTTTCGAAGGTTTTTTCTTCAATTTCATTGAAAAGCTCTGGTTCTGGGGTCTTGCTTGGCGGAGAGTCTTCGTTCAGGGAGGTTGCTAGAACTTGAAAATCGGGAACCTGTGTCATGGGTTTCCAATCTGGCATTCCCTCAGCCCAAACAAACCCTTCTTTGGAAATCACCCCTTGAGTCAGTTTCTCTTGGATTTCCTCCAATGAAAAGGGTCCTTCATGATGGTTACCTAAATATACAAACCACTTTTTTTCTTTTGAAATATCCATTTTTTAAAAATTCCAGATACATTCTAGTTTAGAAGAAATAATGAAGCGAAGCAAATATTGCATGATTGGGGTTTCAGGTCATGGAGGTAGAAAATCTAGAGATGGGGAGAAGGTTGAGATCGAATGTTGATAAAAAAAATCAACTAACAGGAAAAGATGGGGTCTTATGGAATATCTACTTGCAATAGACCAAGGCACTACAAGTACTTCAGCTCTTCTGATGGACTGCAATTTAAATCAAATTGCAGAAGCAAGCATTGAATTTGAACAGCATTTCCCAGCACCGGGTTGGGTAGAGCATGATCTTACTGATATTTGGGCAAGTGTTTTGCAAACGGTAAGAGAAGTGACTCGTCACATTGATCCTCACAAAATTTTGGCTATGGGAATCACTAATCAGCGTGAAACTCTTTGCTTTTGGGATAGAAAGACAAGTCAACCTTTGGGGAGGGCAATTGTTTGGCAGGATCGTAGAACAATCTCTCTTTGTGAAGACCTTCGAAAAAAGAATTTAGAGCCTTTTTTTCAAGAACGAACAGGACTTTTAATTGATCCTTATTTTTCTGGAAGCAAGGCTGCATGGGCGTTTCAGAATTGGCCATCGATTCAATCTGCTTATCGATCAGCTCGCTTGGCAGCCGGCACGATTGACAGCTATCTGGTTGCCCGCATTTCTGGAGGGGCAGTGCATGTCACTGAGCCTAGTAATGCTTCAAGAACTTTATGTTTTCATTTAACCCAGCATTCGTTTGATTCAGATCTTTGTGCAGAATTAGGTATTCCTAAAGAAATTTGGCCTGATGTTTTGCCCTCAGTTGGAGTGTTTGGTCTGACTCGGGGTTTCCCTGGGTTGCCTGATGGAATACCGATTACAGGTGTGTTAGGAGATCAGCAATCCTCATTGATGGGTCAGGCATGTATTCAAGAAGGAAGTGCAAAGTGTACTTATGGAACAGGTGCCTTTTTACTTGTAAATACGGGTCATAATCCAGCAATGAGCAAGCATCGGCTTTTGACAACCGTTGCTTGGGCACTGAAATCGGATGATTATACTTACGCTTTGGAGGGAAGTGCTTTTATTGCAGGTGCGGCTGTTCAGTGGTTTCGAGATGGTCTGGGAATGATTCAAAGTTCTGCTGAAATTGAAACATTAGCAGCTTCTGTTCCCACTTCTGAGGGTGTGGTTTTTGTGCCGGCCTTAACAGGTTTAGGTGCCCCTTATTGGGATCCTGAGGCAACAGGTCTTTTTACAGGGATTACGAGAGGTACAACGCGTGCCCACATGGCTAGGGCCGTGCTTGAAGGAATTGCTTTTCAGAATGCCGATATTCTGATAGCTATGCAAAAAGACATGGGTAAGCCATTGATTCAAATAAATGTAGACGGAGGAGCAGCTTCAAACCATCTTTTGATGCAATTTCAGTCAGATCTCCTCGGAGTGAAATTAAGAAGATCGAATGATCTAGATGCGACTAGTATAGGAGCAATTTTTTCGGCAGGGTTGGGAGCTGGAGTATGGAGCGATATTGCTGAGATTGAGAAGTGCTGGAAAGTAGGCCAAATTTTTTCTCCTCAATGGGATGAAGAAAGTAGATCTGCTTGTATGCAAAAGTGGAAGAAAGCTGTAGCTCGAGTGACGAGTCATGTCTAAGCAAAAAACTCAATATTCATGTCTGAATTGCGATTATATCTCTGCAAAGTGGTTAGGAAAATGCCCAGCTTGTGGGTCATGGAATTCTTTGGAAGAAGGGAAGGTTATTGCTGAAGGGACTGCTAGTTCTCTGGTTGATGTTCGCGATGAATTTCGAGATTTCAGGAAAACATCAGGTCAGGATTATGTTGAGGATTCTTTTTCAGATAGAGAGAGGCATCAATCAAGTCTAGCATGGGTGGATTTGGATGTCCCTTCTTCTACTACAGGTCTTTGTGAACAGGGGCAGCTTAAAAGGCTTTCAGTAGGGATTTCTGAGTTAAACCGAGTTCTTGGAGGAGGGATGGTCCCTGATAGCTTTACCCTTTTAGGAGGAGATCCAGGAATTGGAAAGAGTACTCTTCTTTTGCAAATGGCAAAGGGATTATTACAGGAGCAGTCTGATCTTAAGATTTTATACGTTAGTGGAGAGGAGTCCATCGATCAGATTCGGGGGAGGGCTTATCGGTTAGGAATTCAAAGCAAAGGGCAGATTTTTTTATCCGCTGAGACGCAATTGGAACGAGCATTTAGGTCAGTGAAAGAATTGAGACCCGATGTTTTAATTATGGATTCTTTACAGACTTTTTCGAGTGGTTCTGTTCAGTCAGCTCCGGGGAGTGTGACACAGGTCCGTGAGATTGCAGCTCGATTAATGACATTGGCAAAGTCAGCAGCAATTTCAGTTTGGTTAGTGGGTCATGTTACCAAAGAGGGTAGTATTGCTGGACCTAAAACGGTAGAGCATATGGTCGATACTGTTCTTTATTTTGAAGGGGAAGGAGGGCAGAGCTACCGACTTCTTAGGACTGTCAAAAATCGTTTTGGCAGTACTCGAGAACTGGGAGTGTTTGAGATGGACGGAGAGGGGCTTCGTGAAGTTTTAAATCCTTCTTCACTTTTTTTAAGTGAGCGGACTGCTCCAGTTTCAGGGACTTCAGTGACTGCTCCGATTGAAGGGTCACGTCCTCTTTTGGTTGAAATTCAAGCTTTAGTGACTCCCTCTGGTTTGGCTATTCCCAGAAGAACTGCTGTCGGAATGGATACCACTCGGGTTTCATTGATTGCTGCAATTTTAGAAAAGCATTTAAAACTCCCTTTGGCTCAGCAAGATCTTTTTTTTAATGTTGCTGGAGGATTTAGGCTAGTTGAGCCAGCGTGTGACCTTGCAGCAGCAGCAGCGATTTGGTCTAGCGCAGTGAATCACCCTCTTCCTCTAGATTGTGTTTTAATTGGAGAGCTGGGACTCACAGGAGAAGTTCGAAAGGTATCACAAATGGAGGCTCGGATTGAAGAAGCTCGAAGATTGGGATTTAAGACATTGATTTTACCTGAAAGTACTCCTGAAATAGTCATTAAATCAGTTTTAAATCATCCCTCGTCTCTAAAACTGTCTTTAGCTTCAACCATTAAAGACTTGAAAAAATTATTTTTTTAGAATTTATAAATGAATACCTAGATTAACTATAAAATAAACTGTTAGAATGAGAAAATGGCAAAAGAAGATGATGAGGCTTGGCGTCGCCGGAGAGACAGAGAGCTTGAACGGGAACAAGAAGAAGAAGAAGAAAAAGAACATCAGTTAAATGAGTCTTCTTCTAAGCCGGTAGGTCCTTCAACTGATCGGTTTGAAGAATTGATTAAAAGAGCTGAGCCAATGATTGAACAACTTAACAATCTTTACAATATGTTTATCAGTGGTGCTGAGCGTCTTCCTCCTACAGAACGGCGGAAGCAACTCGATCAAGTGATGTTAAGTTTACAGCATGTGAGCAAGCCAACTCTCAGTGCTCAATTTAGATATAATGCAGTTCGATATAAATACACTTCTCACTCTGAGCGTTGGGATAAAATTTTAAGAAATTTAGAAAAAGGCTCTTTAAAGAGGCAGGCAAAAATCTAAAAATCAGTCTTAAATTTTTTCTGAATATGTTATGGCTAATGAGATATGGAACGACCTCAAATAGCTGTTTTTCAAAAAAAATTACATTTGACTTATCGAGGAATGGTCCTTTATGCAGTTCTTTCGATGGTCTCGATGGCAACCATGAATATTGGAGCTGTAATCCTTGTGTGTTGTCTGTTTATGGAGAGGGGAGGGATTCAGCGATTTTTCGCTGATCTTCAGGAACTTTCGGAGATACCACTTTTCAGAAACTACAGTTTAGTCTCTATTATTTTAGGATTAGCCTGTTTTTTGAGTCTCGCTTCAGCTTATTGGTACCCATTGAATTTTGATGGGCATACCCTATCTAGCGATTGGTTTAAGGATTTGTTAAAGTTATGGTACTTTCCATGGCCTATTTTTCTGTGGATTGGCTGGCGTCGCCTTTCTGAAGGTCAGCAGGCCACTGTTTTAAAAAGCTGGTTTTTAACCTTTGGTATTTTATCCTGGATCGGGCTATTACAAATTTTTTCTGGTTGGCCACGTTTTCAGCCCAATCCACTCTTGCCAGGGTTTTTTCATCCTACTCTTTTCTTAGGGCATCACCTATCGGTTGCTAATATTTGGATTTTTCCATTTTTTGCTTTATTGGAATTTATTGTGAGTAAAAAAAGAAGAGATGAAATCCGAATACCAAAAAGCATTTTATTGATTTTTTTGATTTCTGGATTTCTTGTTTTGATTTTTACCTATTCAAGGACTCTTTGGTTTGCTCTGCCGATTGGATTAGGGCATTGGATTCTTAAAAAGGGCTCTTTCAAAAAAGTTATTTTTAGCCTTTGTGCTTTATGCTTCTTTACAGCCTTTATGTTAAAAATGCCTCTTTTTGAACAAAGGCTAAAAAATCATATGGGAATTGAAGAGCGTGTTTCTTTATGGAAAGCCAATCTTGAGTTTTTCAAAAATCGCCCGATTTTTGGAGTCGGATTTTTAAAAAACCAAGAATTATCTGGGTATTATTTTCAATCAAAGTATCCTGATAGAAAAGATTTTTTTATTGGTCATGCTCATAATGTTTATTTAGAAGTGCTGGCAGGCTTAGGAGGTTTTGGGTTTTTGGCTTGGTTACTGTGGATTGGGTGGTTTTTTATGGCTTTAAAGCAGGGGGGGGTGGAATCTAAAGTTTTTAGCTTTTATCCTGGACTTTCTTCGGCATGGATTGTTTTTCTTGTTAATGGACTCACTCAGGTTAATTTTTGGGAAGGAAAAGTTTTACACCAAATCATGTGGATAGTCGGTATGACTCTTCATTGTAAAAGCTTCAAGAAGTCTTGTTCACCCAGGATTTTTACTCCGAGTTGATTTGCTTGATCGAGTTTATTGCCAGCCTCTTGGCCTGCGATTAAAAAATCTGTTTTTTTAGAAACACTCGAGGACACTCGGCCCCCATTTTCTTCGATGAGTTGAACCATGTCGGTTCGAGAGAAGCTAGGAAGAGTCCCTGTTAAAGCAATTGTTTTTCCTGCAAGCTTACCGGCCCCTCCACCTCGATTGCGGATGGGAGACTGAGGATGAATCCATTTCAGGAGGGCTTGAAGCTCTGATCGATGATGAGGGTCTGAAAAGTAAATTTTCAAGCTTTTTGCCATTTCGGTACCCACCTCTGGAACCTTGATCAAATCATCTTCATGAGCTTTGAAAAGTGGATCCAATGAACCAAAGAAATGGGCCAAATTTTTTGCCGATTTTTCTCCAATATGTCGAATTCCAAGACCAAAAATAAGTCGATAGAGTTCAGGAGTTCGAGCTTTTTTAATAGATTTCAGAAGTTTGTCGCTCGATTTTTCAGCAAAACCTTCAAGTGTTATTAATTGATTTTTATTTAATTTGTAGACGTCCGAGTAGTTTTTAATTAATCCTTGATCAACGAGTTGCTCAACTGTTTTTTCTCCAAGTTCTTCAATGTTGAGAGCATTTTTACTAAATAAATGACGAATTCTTTCTTTGAGTTGAGCTATACAATCACGGTTGAGGCATCGAGCAATGACCCCATCTTCTTTATGATTCACTTTTTTCTGACAACTTGGGCATTGATTAGGAAACTGAAATTTTTTTTCTTTTCCTGTTCTCAAATTTTTTAGTACTGAGGCAACCTCAGGGATGACGTCTCCTGCTCTTTGGATGATCACTCGATCTCCAATACGGATATCTTTTCGTTCGATTTCAGAGGGATTATGTAATGTGGCTCGACTTACGATTGCACCGCCAACGAGGACTGGGCTTAGAATCGCCACAGGGGTTAAGGCCCCAGTTCTTCCAACTTGAATGATAATGTCCTCGACTGTAGTCGTTTCCTGACGAGGAGGGTACTTAAAGGCAATCATTCCTCTCGGACTTCTTGATAAAAATCCTGCTTGGTCAATTTCATGAATTCGATTCATTTTAACTACAATTCCATCAATTTCAAATGGAAGAGTGGGTCGGAGAGAGGCTATTTTTTCATAAAACTGAAATACAGGGTTTGGACCCAAACATTTTTTTCGAAGTGAATGAACTGGAAAGCCCCAATGGGATAGCTGGTTTTGACAATCCTCCAAAGTATAAAAATGAAATCCTTCGTTTTTCCCGATACCATAACAAAAAATAGCTAAAGGACGAGAGGCTGTGATCGTTGGATCTAATTGCCGAATAGAACCAGCAGCAGCATTTCGAGGATTCGAAAAAAGTTTAAGCCCTTGTTTGGACTGCTGTTGGTTGAGTTGATCAAAATCAGTGAGTGGTAAAATAACTTCTCCTCGAACCTCAAGGAGTTTGGGAGGTTCAGTGTCTCTTAGGTGTCGTGGAACTGAACCAATCGTGAGAATATTTCGAGTGATATCTTCACCTATTTGTCCATCTCCACGTGTTGCAGCACGAACAAGTTTTCCTTTTTCGTAAATGAGGTTCACAGATAATCCATCAAACTTAAGTTCTGTAAAGTACTCAATAGGTTCAGAGGGTGATTTTTCTAGAAGACGATGGGCCCTTTCATCAAATGCCATGAACTCGCTTTCTGTGAGTGCATTAGAGAGGGAGAGCATGGGAGAGTAATGTCTGATTTTTAAAAATTGTTCTGCTGGTTTTTCGCCGACTCGTTGAGTGGGAGAGTCTGTTAATTTTAGATCAGGAAATCGATTTTCTAAGTCCTGAAGTTCTCGAAAAAGCCTGTCGTAGTTAGAGTCAGAAATTTCTGGATCATCTAATACATAGTACCGAAAATTGTGATGATGAATCATAGAGGTGAGCTCTTGGATTCTTTTCAAAGCTTGATTTTTCGAAACCATATTCAGAAGTAATACAAGAGTGTAGGGCCAAATGTAATTATTTTTTGGTCTAGGGTGCTTCCGCCAGAGAAACTTGCTCCAGTTGAAGCTATTTCTAGGGTGATTCTCAGGTAAACTCGAGAGTTCAATCGATAATACCCTCCAAAGATTAACTCAACATCGTAAGTTCCTGATACTTCTTCAGCTAGCCAGGTTGCGTTGACAGATGTTGCAATTCGAAAATTAAAATCGGCTAAAGCTCCCCAGTTTTCGAGGAGAGGAACATTTCCACCTGTTCCCAGGAAAAAAGACTTATATAAAACGGGTCCTGTCATTTCAGGGAGGGTCTGATTGGGAAAGCTCTCATTATGGGATTTATATCCTAGTTTGAACCAGGTCTTGGGTCCAAGAATCTCTCGAGTCAAAAGATAAGTGTATCCAAGATCAGCTTTTATAGAAGAAATAGATGCAGCTACCCCGCCGTTATTACTGGCTGGAGTTTTTAGACCAGAATCTAAAGAAGATTGAGAGAAATTAAAAAATGAATAACCTATTTCAAGATGAGAAAACCACTCTCGAGTTAGCCAGGCTTCACCTGAAACCTTTGCAGTGAGAGAAAGCCCGCCTCCTGTATTTGAAAGCCCGGAGCTTGGTAAACTAAATTGTCGAGTGTAACTGCCAGGAGTGATTTGTATGCCAATTCGACCGAAGGTAGGCTTATTCTCTTCAATATTTTTTATTTTTAGATCCGTCACCTTGACCTCTTCTTTCCCGCTCACTTCTTTCGGCGAGATCAACTCTTCCACTGTCAATACCTTTTGTAAGTAACTGATTGCTTTTCCGTTCTCCTCTTCTAGAATTTTACAAAAAGTGATACTTTCTTCAATCTGTTCTACGAGCACTTTCCCAGTACTGACCGTTCTCCAATTCACAATTTTTCTTAGGACTGGATGAACTCTGACTTCTTCAAGTGTTCCAATTCGAAGGATATCTCCTTTTTTAAGGCCGGAAGAACTCCCTATATTTAAAGTGACTGTGTTGCTATCTCGGCCTGTTACTGTCGCCATAAATGGAAGCTGAGATAGAAGTTTTGGTAAATTCTGTTGGATCCCTTTTGAAATCAAATCGGGTTCTATAGGCTCGTCTGGTCCAGACTCTTCTAAATGAAATTCAAGGGTAGCAAGAAGTTCCATTTCAAATTTTTCTTTTGAATCTGCACGGTCCAAGCGAAGCCAATCAAGGGAGATAAAATATTTTTTCCCATGCTTGATTAATTTTGTCCTGATCAAACTATCCGAGTGAGAAATAATAGCTAATTGGCCTAAGATTTGATTATCTTGAATAATTTTCTGGTATGAAATTTTTGAATTGAAGAACAGATTGTCTGTTTTCGTCAAATCATTTTGGATAAATCGATTTTGGTGAGCAAAGTACTGATTAAAAGCATTAGCCACTGACTCCGAAAATACTCCATCCAAATTATCCCATGATTTCAAAATTCCTAAGGTTTCAAGACGGTACTTTTTGTCAAGAGTTGTCGATGCTACGGCGCAATATGAAAATGATCCAAGACAGATGAGGAAGATGAGGATCATTATTCTTGTTTTGTAGAAGTTTTTTTTCATAACTATGGGTCACTGTCTTTAAGTATTGCATTCTCACTGAGGTTGGTCATATAAGAGATCTAGATTCTCGTTTTGGCTCAACCTTTGTCAATTCTATTTCTATGAAAGTTAAATTCAAGCATTCTTATTCTAAATTAATCCAATCAGAAAAGTCCGGGGATCAAATCAAAATTGGTCCTAAAAAAAAGATTGCGTTTGTCTGTAGTGGCGGAGCCACTAAAGCCGGAGCATTTCACTTAGGTGTTGCACTTGCTCTTCAGGAGCAGGGCTTTAGGTTTTATGGTGGTACGGTACCTCCTAATCAGAAAGCACGTCCCCCTTCTCCGATGGAGATTTCAATGTACGTGGGGTCAAGTGCTGGAGCCATTATTTCATCTTACCTTGCCGCAGGGTATTCTTTAGATAACATTTTTAATTCTTTTTTAGATTATAAGCCTCCAGCAGGAGATATTACGATCGATCCTAAGGATGAGTTCCCTAAAATTCTTCCCCGACTCACCTACCCAAAGATGTTTAAAATTAGATCAAAGTTCACTTTAGAGCAACTGAGTCAACTTGGGCAACTTCGAAAAGCTTTAATGAGGTTGATGTTTCAGGGAGATTGGGAGTCTCTTGTTCAACTTAAGTGGCTTAAGTTAACGGGGTTATTTTCTACTCATGGAATTGAACAATACATGAGGGAGGAAGTCCTGTCTTCAAACCAGTTTCAAGACTATTTGGCTGATTTATTTATTGTTGCAACTCAGTTGAATCATTCTCGCAAGGTTGTTTTTGGAAAGTATCAGTATCAACCTCCCCCTCATGACTTAAGTTGTCAGTATAACAATGATGTAAGCATTTCAGAAGCCTGTGCTGCAAGTACTTCATTGCCGGTTATTTTTTCTCCTTATGGGATCAAGAACTCTGATGGTCAGCTCATTTACTATATTGATGGTGAGATTAGGGATACGTTATCCACTCACGTTGCAGTCGATGGTGGAGCGGATTTAGTGATTGCTAGCTATACTCACCAGCCCTATCATGTTTTTAAAGAGTCAGAGTCCTTAACAGGTTTTGGTTTGTCAGCTATTATTATTCAATCGATTTATTTACTAGTAGAGCAAAAAATTAATAATCATATCTACAGTAAAGCTTTGCATCATGATACGATTTTGGCTGTGTCCCAGTATTGTGAAACCCAAGGGGTTTCAGTCGAGCATAAGACGAAAATCTGTGAGTTGCTTGAAAATCAACTTCACTACAAAATGGATGTCGAGACCATTTATATCCACCCGAGTGCTCATGATCGCCAGATTTTTTTTGGAGACCATTTTAGTTTGTCTTCAAAAAAAATGTCTGAAATTGTTAAAAGTGGTTTCCGTGCAGCAATCGAAGTTTTGAAAAAATATGACTTTTCCGATCGGACTCAAAATCATGCTATTGGAAGTGTGTAGTGTCTTAATGAATTTCTTTTAGAGCTTGAAAAGAATGAGCTGTGAGATCTCTGGATCTTTAGAGTGAGTGCTGATACTGTTATTTCCTCATGCCCTATTTTGGAAATTTGACTGATCCTTGGATTCATTTAGAAAAACAAAACTTTAAGTTCTCTTCAGCTCATATGACAGTTTTTCCAGATGGAACAAAAGAATCTCTCCATGGGCACAACTATTCTGTCGAGTTATCCATAGAATTAAAGCAGCCTTCTATTCAAGAGATGGTTCCTTTTTCATTTTTTAAGCGGTCCATTCAGGAGATCTGTCAAGAGTGGGATGAGAAAGTGTTATTAGCTGGGAAATGTCCTTATTTAAAAATTAAAAATTTTGATCTCCGAGAAATCGAGTTTTTACTTTGTGAAAAACGCTATATTCTTCCTTCAGAGGACGTTGTTCTCTTGTCAATTGATAATGTGACGGTAGAAGCTCTTACTCAGGAATTTTGTCGACAGTTTCTTGGGAAATTTGAATTTACTTTTCTCAGCAAAAAAATCTCTTCTGTTGAAGTGCGAGTGAACGAAATGTTAGGACAGGGGGCTTCTTGTTTATGGCAAGGTTCTATGCTTTCATCTGATGTCTTATGAAACAAGAACTCTTGCTGCAGTTTCAGTTTGAAGCATCTCATTCTTTGTCAGGTTATGAGACTCCTCATCCTCATCTTTGGAAGATCAAAGTTGCTATTGAGGGCAAACCCATTCAGGGTCGTATTATTGATTTAGTGGTTTTGCGCAACAGGATTCAACAACTGATGGATTCTTTAGATCAAACTGATCTGAATGATTGCAATGGGGTCAGCGCTCAGGTGAATGAATTTCCAACTTGTGAAACTTTAGCCCCATTTTTCTATGATAAAATCCAAGAAATTTTAGAAAAAAATTTTCTCCCATTCAGTCCCAGTGTTAGACTGACTTGTGTTGAAGTCGGCCTGTGTGATCTTCTGGGGGTGGAGTTAGGTGCTATTCGTTTAACTATTTAAGGTGCACCGGGAGTAGAGTTATTCGTATTCCATCCGAGTCGGTTATAAAGATGAAAGCGAAGAATACCCAGATACTCATGTATCGCTAGGTCTGTTAAGAGCAAATTATAAGACAAAGGTAGCCATGACAATTGGGTATTGAGATGGTCAGATGGAGCAGGAATCGCATTGACGCCAAAATGTGAAAAATAAAGGAGTGAACGTCGCATATGGGCTCCAGAACTCACTAATAGAATGGAATCACTTCTGTTCATCTTGAGAATTGCACTTGAAAATTTTGCATTTTGATAAGTATTATTACTTTCTTTTTCAAGAATCACATCTGTAACACCTAATTCCACTAACTCTCTATGCATGACTTCAGCCTCAGAAATCCGCTCCTTGTGAGGACTTCCACCGGTTGCCAGAATAGTGCAGTTCTGAGATTTTTTCTTACAATCCCAATAAAGTCTTGCAGCTTCATGTATTCGAGAATAGCCAAATAGCGTTGACTTTATGTCATTCTGAGTATCACCCTGATGAGGGAGGGACCATTGAATGACCCCACTACCCAGGAGAACAATTGTATTGCTAGATTTCCAATCAAAGTTCTTGATGGGTGGATGTACCTGCAGATTTTTTAGGAGAGCAGACGGAATTAAACCACTTCCTACCAGGAAAATCACCAGGACCGTACCAATCATCAGTAGGACCCCAGTTCTCCTCATTTGGAGGTAGAACATAATTAAAATAAACAGGATGAGTAGTAAGAAACTTGTGAAGATCAAAAATGAAACTCCTTTATATTTAGCTATTATACTCTTTCTTAGGCCAAAAAATAGGTTAGAGTTTGGTTCCTTTTGCTTATAGGAGGCTAAATTTTGACTAGAGTGTTCACATTTTGTGCACATCAGGTCAAAAAATGAGTTATCTATCTTATCTTGTGGAGAGATGTCCGAGTGGCTGAAGGAGCACGCCTCGAAAGCGTGTGAAGGGGTAACCCTTCCGAGAGTTCGAATCTCTCTCTCTCCGCCAGTTTACAGCGCTCGAACTTTTTGAGCGTGAATTTTCAAATCCCAAAGCCACTTTCTGATAAATGCGAACGTCGGACCCGGAGGTACGCATGTCCAGAGCCCTTGATTCAAGCTGTTTGCCAACTTTTGTTGGAGATTCAAACTCCTGAGCTAGCTGAACCGCATGATCTTTGAATCCTTGTGGACACTGACTTTTTTTATTCTTCACTTCTAAAACCCTTATTGATGGAAAGAGTTGTAAGTCTTTATGATCATAGGAAAAATGGGAAATAATGAAAAAAGTACGAGTCATTCGAGCCATTGTCATGTTCTTTACCGAAAGAGTCGCTCCTCGCCAAGAATGGTCTGACCTCATTGAAAAGATCGTTTCTTTGTCTTCTATATCGAAAACAATCCGGTCATGCATAATTTCTGGGAAGAAAATATTCACCCTAAATTGTCGTTGATTTTGAAGGCGGCACTCATACAGAAGACATGGTTCAAGACTATTTTGAATCCCCTCTCGAAAGCATCTCTGAAGTGTTACGATTCGCCGCTGAATTACGGATCATTCTGATGTGGTTGTTTGACGTCAATTTACCTAATGGGCTTCGTTCAGTTCTTTTGGATTTTAGGAAATGGTGCCTTTTCTAAGGTTGCTGTTACCGCTGGTTTTCATGTAAAAATCCCTCAGTCCAAAGTAAAATCCTATCTGGTTAGTTTCTAAAGATCATTGGCAACAAAGTCCAATTTGTATCGTACCGGACACTGTAATTGAATGGCCACAGACCACTGTTAAAAGTGAGATAGCTTTTATTTCGTGAGCTGCCCTCTCTTGACAGGCGTGGGTCTCTCGGTTTATTCTCAACCCCTGCGATTAAGCTAACGCTATGATTTTATGGGACTGGCTTGGGTGTCAGTTACTTTTTATGCTTTAGGAGAAATTAAAATGTTATCTTTACGGAGATCTCTTGTCGTAATGGGTGTTGGAATGGTGCTTTCTACGGGTGCATCTGCCGCTCCAGGAGATGTTATTTTTAATAAGTTTGATTATTCTTCTGAGCATTGGTCATCTCAATATCCCCGCATGGAAGACCCTCAATTTATTGCGCGCTTAAAGGTCAGAGGATTTTTTTTCGCTTTTTATATAAATCCAACTGACAGTAGAGGCTATCGGTCGATAGTAAGACTTGTAAATAAAGATATGTTAACAACTTACAATAGAGCCTACACTTTTGAAGAAAAGGCTGCTTTGCAGTTAGCTCTCTCAGTATTAGTAGAAGCTTATGAGACACTGGGTCTGATTACCCAAGTGGAAGTGGCTGGAAATAATTCCCAATCTTTTGATGCGGGAAAAGGAGAGACTTTTGTAGGGAAGCCTAGCGAGCCATCCATGCTTCATGGACATGTCATTGGCCGTGGAAACCCTGAATTTGAATATATTACTGGCATTAAGTTAGGGGGTCCAATCCCAGGAGCATTATTTAATATGAGAGGCAATGATCCAAATAGCGAAGGCAATGAAACGAAAGGAAAGTGGAGCACTGAAAACCTTAAAAGAGCTGCACACGTTATTGCTGATAAAATTAAACTTATTTTAGCGACAGAGCGAGTGATTAGCACCCTCGAAATTGAGCTGGATGAATCTAAATAGGTTTATTCAATCTCAACTTGACGGTATAGTTAATGCTTCAAGTTTTGAAGGCAGAGTTTTAGCAGTCCAATAAATTGACCAAGTTCCAGTACTATCAATCGCAGGTGTTGCATCAGTTGGTGTAACTAAAGAGAAACCACTACAATCAGAAGACGATGTGGCTGCCGCTGTGACTGCTGAGAAATCAAGACATGCTTTAAAAGCTTGAACTCCTGGAGAGCCGTTTGCTACGCTGGTACGTAACGTAGCATCAGAGGTTAAGTTTGCGTCCATAGATATATTACCAGGATCAGCTTCTAATGTGGCATCATTCGCATGTGCTGTGGGGTGAGTAAAAACTGTTGAGTCAAAAGCACCTTTAGGGTCATTAGTCTGCATAGAAATGACCCGATTAAAGACAAGGGCTTTCCCGGTGCTGTAGTTTCCATTAACATTTAATTTCATCAGCGTATTGAGTCCATTTCCACTTGCGAAGTTTAAAGCACCACTCAGAACTCCCCATAGGTTAAAAATTTTAGTCGTGTCGTTATAATGAATGTCTATACCATAGGCCGATCTGTTAGCTGCATTTGTCGTATCTGTACGATCATGCTCCGCCATAAAGACTTGAAAACCATTGGTGCCACTCGTATCTACAGATCCATTATAGACGGCGATATCACGAGAATATCCTGCGGCTTGACTTCCTACAGTCATAGATACCGCAACATAAGCTGCAGAGGAAGAGCCACAGTTGAATTCGTACGCGATAGCCAGAGGGGTTGATGTTGTACCTCCATCGAGGCTTACATCGGTATTGAAGACGGCACGCTTAGAAAAGGTTGTTCCTCCTCCAACCCATTGGGAAGGGATAGCATGGGTTGGAGTTTCAAAGGTAATAGTCACGGAAGCACCAGAACTATTCTTTCCTGTAATTGACCCTTTAGCAGGTACAGCAGTGCATGATGTGATTCCGCCTGTTGTAGCTACAGTTTTAGTGTCATTTATAATCGACGTCAATGTGCCAATAATTCCATTCTCAGGGGGTCCCGAGCAATTTGTACTATTGACTGTGAGACCACCACAAACTAGATTAGAATAATTAGTTTCACTTGAATAACCAATGATGCTGCCCATTGCGTTACGCACTAAGTTAATCACATTAGGGACAAGTCCGCCACCCAATGTAGCGGCATAAGATGTGTTCATTTTTAGCAACTGCTCCATCGTTAAAGAAATAGCATCATATGGATTGCTTCTGAGTTTCAGAGCAGTAATACGAATTCCTTTCGGAGTTTGTCCAATAGATGCCCATATCAAAACGCCAAGAGTCAGAATGAATGTTAGTATTTTTTCCATTTTAGATTTTTTTAAATTCATGCTTTCTCCTGATTTATTTAATGTATACATGAGCTTGTGCCGCATTTTACACTTACAGTTGGGTAATTGGACGTTGTAGCATCTGCAGTATTTGTAGTGGCTGATTGACCGCATCCTCCAAAAGATAAAAAGGTGCTCCCAAGAATTGGAAAAATAACAAATAATTTAATCAGCTTTTTTTTCATAATTCCCTCTATTACGATAAATTGCTTTTCTTAGAGCCTCAGTATTTTTTAATTCATTCTGAATATGTATTAAAGCTTATTATATTTTATTCATTAATAGATTTATAAATACAGAATAATTATAAAAAAATAGAAAAAGTAGATGATAATATTTATAAGTCAGGGCGTAACATCAACTTATCGTGATCATTGAATGATTGTGTCATTTATTTGACTCCTAATTAATTTAGAATTGCTCTTTCCGAGTTATCCCTTTGGACGTCATGAAACAGGATATTAACTAGTAGAAAACTCCGCGCTGAGAGACCCTTATGTCCTCACCGTTAAAAGTGTGGGGAATTTGCCTTGCCTATTTTACTTGAACAGATTATTATGCAACATCTCTAAATGTATGTTTTAAACTCAGAACCGTAAAGATTTAATTGAGTGAGGAAGGAGATTTAGGTGTAAAAGTATTTTTTCTCTTTTATACCTAACTGCAATGGAAATTATAACGCATAGCATTATAAAAAAAATAAATAGGCCCCTTTATTTTTTGTTTTTCGGTTTAGTGTTGGGAATTATTTTTAAAAATAATTCATATGCTGTACATCCTTTTGTCTCTGGGGATGGTGTTCCTGTAGGTGGCTATTATGAGTGTAAGCAATGTGGAGGAGTTCATATCCATGAGCCGGGAATAAGATTTTTCCCAATACAAGAAGGTTTCGAAGGCAAAGATCCGAAAGAAAGTTTTCCGTGCGCAATTGCTCAAGAGGAAGCTAGAAAACAAGATTTTTTAAATTCAGTGCCTAAATATTTTAATCAGTACAAAAATAGCAATAATCTCAATGACTTAAAACAGATTGCAATAGCTGTTTCTTCTTTTAGTGCTGGTCAAATTGTGCCTATTTTAAAAAAGTTGTTTGACCATGAAGAGAATCAATCTGCTAAAATTCTTCTGGCTTTTCTGTTAATCTTTAAAGAGTCAAATTCTTATGAATTTAATAGGTTTTTAAATCAATACGGATGGAGTGAAATAAGAATCAATAGCTTTAAGAAAAGAAAAATTCAGTTTATTGGCTCTGGGAATAAAGAAGATTTTTTTTGGATGGATGTTTTGCCTGAACAAATAGTTAACCAACTCGATCAAATTTATCGCTCAGGCGGAATAGAATATAGAAGCAGATTTTAATAAAATAAAAAAATTAAAACCTGAATCAATCTGCATTTTCCAGTTTGCTTTTTTCAAAACAGATATTTTAAAACTGAGCTGGCAGCGAAAGCATTTTGAGTCTTTTAGATTTTTCTTCAATCCATTGAGAGAAATATTTTGTACTCCGGTGAGTGTGAAAGTTCAGTATGGATCCAATAAGATTTGATTTTCTTCTTTCTTCTAATTGATCTTTTAGTTTGAGAAGATAGAGGATGAGAGCTTTTGAATTCACTGAATGATCATAAAAAGAGCGGAGGATTTCAAAACCTCTGGATTGCGCATCTCTCCACTGGAGTTCGTCTGTATAAAGCTGAACTGCTTTTTCAGCAAAATCTTGGGCCTCTGTCGATATATCTCCTCCCCAAGGCAGTTCGTCTGCCATTCCTTCAGCTCCTATGGGAGTGGTGATGACTGGGAGTCCTGCCCACCAACCATCTGTGATTTTTCCCTTGATTCCTGCTCCAAAACGTAAGGGAGCAAGATTAACACGGTGTTTTTTCAGGACCTGAAACTGATCAGGAGTAAAACCTTCCACATGAAAGCCTATATTGGGTTCGGTGAGTTTCATCATGATTTTAGGGGGATAAGCTCCATAAATGAAGACCTGAGCTTTTGGTAATTTTTGATAGATGACCGGCCAAATGGATCGGCGGAGCCATTGGATTCCATCTAAGTTGGGAGGATGTCTAAAATTTCCTATGAATATAAAATTCTCTCGCTCATGAAATCCAGGGGAGTCAGGAGGTCTAGGATAGTGAAATCGACTGAGGTGAATAAAATTTTGAGGAATTTTAAAAGTTTCAGTTAAAAGTTGAAATTCAAAGCTCGACAAGACTAAGGTTGCATCGCAACGATAAATAGACGAAATCTCGCGTAAAACGTCTTCAGAAGGTGGAGAACATAGATGAAATGGTTCAAACTCAAACAGAGAATTTGATTGCGCTTTTATAGCTTTTTCTCGAGTTCGTCTTAAGAAGTGTAAATCTTGGGTATCTAAAATACGAATCGCTTTTGGGCAATGCTCTTGGATTCGCCATCCAAATTGTTCCTCGGTGATAAAGCGATCAAAAACTACAAAGTTAGGGTTGAAATTCTTTACGATGATGTCAAAGCTGGAATGATTGAGTTCAATCGGAATCGTCTGAACTCCTTTTTCTTCAAGGATAGCGGTGAATGAGTTTTTTTTAGCAGCACAGGCAAAAGCGACAGACCATCCGGCTTCTTGAAAGCTTTGGATTAAATTCCAAGACCTCAAACCTGCTGCTGAAGACTGCAGTTCTGGCCAAACGTATCCAATGATAAAGACTTTGAGAGGGGTGTGAGTCACAAAGGTCCTATGTGGGTTAGCTCGAGGATGGGGTGAGATGCTGCCTGAGAGGCTTCCAAGCCCAGGTTGAAATTTAAAGCCCAGTCGTTGTGTCCTTCTGGATCAATCAAAATCTGCTGAATTTTCCAAATCGGTCCATCGTCTTTTAGAAAAAGTGTATTTTTTGGGTCTCTTGCTTGACTGTTTGTACAGATTTTAGAATGTTGGGAGTTGTAGTATTCATTCATAACTTGCTCTAAATCAAAAATAGACCATTTTTTTTCTGATTGCACTTGAGTGAATTCGAGTAAAGAGAGTGTCAGTTCGAATTCATTGCGGGCTAAAGTTCGCACGATGTGAAAAATTTCATTTCTAATCTTAATTGAAAATTTTTTACGATTTGCAGTGATATTTTGAGAAATACTTTCTGAGTTGATTAAGAGTTTCGATGAAGTTTCAAGACTTTCTTTTGAAATCCATTGAGGATTTTTTAATTTTTCCCATTCATCCAGGAGGCTTGAGTCAACTTGATGGACGATGGAGTGTAAATAAATGAGGATGGATGCAATCTCATCATTTTTGGCAGTCTCAGGAACCGTTTGAGTTAAAGTTTTGTAAACATCGGAGAGATATCGTAAGAGGATTCCTTCCGCTCTTTGTAAACCATAATCTCGAATATATTCAGAGAAAGATTGAAAATTTTCATACATTTCTCGAGCAATCGACTTAGGTTTGATATTTTCTTGTCCAATCCAAGGATAGGTGGCTGCAAACTGGTTAAAAGTTTGATAAGTAAAATCTCGATTTGGTTTTGGGTATTCTAATTTTTCAAGTTCTTCCATTCTTGCGTCATATTCTACACCTGACATTTTTAATTCTTCGATCTTTTCAGACTTCATCCGATCGAGCTGTTTTCGTAGTATGATATCTGGGTTTTCCAGAATGGATTCCACCAAGGACAAAAGATCCACAGCATAGTCAGGACTGAGAGGGTTCAAAAGAAGGAGAGTGTCTAGCAGGTATAGCGATAAGGTTTGATTGAGAGAAAAATCTTCTTGGAGGTCGACATTGACTCGAAGAGGATTGAATTCAATAATTTTTCGATCGATCAAAGACCTAAAAAGCTGAAATGCAGTTTTTCGATGTTTGTACTTAGCAGATTCTGACTCATGAGAGTTTCGAATCAGAATTTGCATGGCTTTACAGCCGTCTTCATGAGAGCGGCTTAAAACATGAAGAAGCATGGAGTGGGATACTTTGAATCGAGAAATAAGAGGTTCAGATTGCCCAGAGACAAGACGCATCAATGTATCTTTGTTCCAGGGGATAAATCCTTTTTCTGGAGGCTTACGTTTTACAGTTTTTCTGATTTTTTTTGGATCTCCGCCAGCTTTTTGATCTAAACGCAAGTTTTCTATTACATGAGCAGGTGCCTGACAGATGACAAAACCTTGGGTATCATAGCCTTTTCTACCGGCCCTTCCACTGATTTGCTGAAAGTCTCTGACACTGAGAATTGATGTTTTTTCTCCATCAAATTTGCAAAGCTTTGTAAAAAGAACCGTTCTAATCGGCACATTGACTCCTACACCTAGAGTATCTGTCCCACAGATGATTTTAAGAAGTCCTCGCTGGGCTAATTTTTCAACCAGCAGTCGATATTTTGGAAGCAACCCTGCATGATGAATGCCAACTCCATGTTTGAGTAACTTAGAAATCTCTTTTCCATAAGGACTAGAAAATCGAGTTCCAATGATTAATTCTTGAATAATTTTTTTTTCTTCTTTGGTGCAAAAGTCAATACTTAAAAAGTTTTGCGCCTCCTCGCAGCACTCTCGTTGTGTAAAATTAACTAGATAAATAGGCGCTCGATCATTTTTTAGAAGCCGAGACACCGTTTCGTGAAGAGGGGTTTCAGAATATTCAAAGGAAAGAGCAACGGGTCTTTCCTTTGACTGGATGAGCACTGTCTCACGTTGATTGAGTTTAGATAAACTTTCTTCAAATTGTCTTGTATCTCCTAAAGTGGCTGACATCAGGAGGAATCGAGACTGAGATAAGGTCAGGAGCGGAACTTGCCATGCAATGCCTCTTTCACGGTCTGAGTAATAGTGAAATTCATCTAAAATAATGTCGATTAGATCGCACTTTGAGCCTTTCCTAAGAGCTTGATTGGCTAGGATTTCAGCTGTACAACAGAGGATCAGAGCTTGTGGATTGATTGCAGCATCTCCAGTGATCATTCCGACTTGTTCAGGTCCAAATTCCTTACAAAGCGAGAGAAATTTTTCGTTTACTAAAGCTTTAATTGGACTGATATAAGCAGATCGATTTTTGTAAGCAATTGCATAAAAGTGAAGGGCCAGAGCGACTAAAGATTTTCCAGAACCAGTCGGGGTATTGAGAATGACATTTTTACCAGAATAAATTTCGAGAATAGCTTCTTCTTGCGTTGAATACAGAGAAATCTTTTTTTCTCGGACGAAGTCTAAGAAACGATCTAATAGTGTTCCCGGTTGAAGATCAGAGGGAGCAGGAATTCTGTCAAAAAGAGGCCAATTCACTTCATTGAATTATCGTGTTCTTGGGATTCATGCAAGATTTTCGCTGTGAATTTCGCTGGAATTGGGGGCTAAGGACTTGAAATGAGGAAATAAGAGACATATAGATATTGAAATTAACTTTTCATACACAATGAGCAATGGTTTTGTTTGAGGAAAACATGGCAAAAGAAGATCTTTGTTTAGAAATCTTGACTCCTACTGCTTTCTCTGCAGAAAAGTTCAACCAAGAAATGATCCATGCTCTACTTGAGGTTCTTTCTCTTGTTCCTGATACTCCTTTTGAGCGTATCCAAGATGCTGTAAAAGAGGAAATTCAAGAGATGAATCGCCAGACTGAATTTGAGATCTTGAAATTTTGCGAGAATTACAAGATTTCTGAGGAATTACTCTCAATTGTTGAGCAGCTTCATCATCAGCCCTACCGATTTCCTAGAGAAGAACTTCAGGGGCTTTTTCCAAAATTTTTAGATTCTCCCCAATTTTCTTCTTTGGTTAACCCTGTAAGTCAAGTAATTGAACGACATAAAGATCTTGAGCGACGACTCAGTTGGTTGATGAGGCCTTTGACTTTGAGTGAGATCCAAAATTTAGATCCTAAGTCTGATTGTGATATTATTTATCATTCAATGAGCTACGAGTTTCGATGGGAGATGAAGCTTTTTTCTATTCTTTATGAAATTCGATCTGTCATTGTTGCTAGCACTAATTCTTTTCTTTTGACAACGCATGAGTTATCTCAAGCTGCACTGAAACGACTGATTGATACGGTCTTGCTTGTTTCAAATATTTTAGAGTGGGGGTTGGGTAGTTATCGTGGAAGAACTTGTATTGAAAAAATTAATGCTATCCATGGGCAATACCATATTCCGGAAGAAGGTTATCGGTTTATTTTAGCTGGGATTATGTTTTTGCCTGAAGAATGGAATTCAAGATTGGGATGGAGGTCTTTTACTTTAGTTGAAAAACTAGGTTGGTTTTATTCTATTTTAAAAATAGGAAAAGCGATGAATATTGGAGGTTTAACTGAAGATTATGAGGAGATGAAATCTTGGTATTGGAGTTATTGTTTCAAACATTCTGAGCCAGGTGAAGTTAAAAGACGTCTTTTTGATCAAATTGTGAGTCAGGTTTTAGTTGTTTATCCCGAAAGGGTTCGCCCTCTTGTCCGAACTGCACTTTTAGCTGGGATGGATGATGTTTTTAGGAGAGCAACTGGCTATCCAGATTTACCAAAGTCAACCATTGACTCTGTGAAATCTGCATTTTTTTATATTGGACATCTTTCAGCTGTATTGCCCAGAATTCCTTGGTTTCGAACTTTACAAAACAATATTGTGTATCCCAAGGGTTATAACGTTCATGAATTGGGGGTGAGTGGTCGTTCTGCTTATATTCCTCAGATGAGTTCCCAAGAGGCCATTCCTGAATTTACTCTAGAAGAAGTTGCTCAGCATGGTTTCGAAGAAAGTCTTTGGGTTATTATAGACTCCGAGGTTTATGATCTGACTCAATTCTCAAAAAATCATCCTGGCGGTTTAAAAGTTTTACTTAAATATGCAGGGAAAGATGCTTCACAAGGATTTCAAGAGATCCATCATTCAGACGAAGCAAAAATCTATATGAAAAATTTTAAAATAGGTCGACTGAGGGCTGTTCCATTAAAATGTCCGTTTTCTTGTGTATTTGGAATAAAATAAAATTAAATTTTTACTTTGAGCTCGGAAATTTTAGCCTATTTACAAGTAAAACTAATTGAATAAAATATATTTAAACAGGAGAAAGCTCTTTAACTTGGATGATTAATGAGTACGTATAAAAAAGAAAGTATCTTAAGCCTAAACACACCTTGTCATCTAGATGACTTAAGCCCCTTGTCCTCTGATTACAGCCTATTTGGACAGGACGTACAAACCCAAATCTTAAGCTATCAAGAAAGACTGAATGCTCTTTATCGAAAATATACTGAACTTTTTGCTCATGCAAAAGCTTTGAAAAATTACTATCATATCCGAGAAGAAAAATTTAAAATTCAAATTTCTCTTTCCAACCAGACTCAGAAATCTTTCATTGATCGCATCTCTTGTTTAATTGAAAAAAATGCACAACTCAAAAAAATCAAAAATAAAACCGTCTTAAAGTTTGAGGCCTTACAAAAAAAAATAGAGGTCTATAAAAACCAAGAAGACTTCTATCAAAATAAAATTAAGGAGTTTGAAAAAGCAGAAAAAGAGGGTATCAACAAAATTCAGAAAAATAAGACAGAAATAGAATCTCTTTTAGAGAAACTAGCTCAATCTGAAAAAGTTTGTAAAAAAGTCTCCATTGAGAATGAGACGGCCCAGAAAACAATGAATCAATCTTTAAAAGATAGGAAAAAGCTAGAGGACATGATTCATTCGCTCGGCCAAGAAAAAAAGGAAAATCAACACTTCAAAGAACAAATGAAACAGGAAAAACAAGAAAAATTAAATGCCCTAGCTCGAGTTCACCAACTTGAAGCTCGACTTTCACAAGCAAGTCAAGAACTTGTAAAACTTCAAAAAGTTGTATCTCAAAAATTTGAAGAATCTGGAATTACTCTCGATTTTTAAACCTAAATTTATGGATCTATTTGAAAAAAAATTTGGTTTGAATTTTATAACGGCAGTTCCTGCAGCCCCGGGCATCTACAAATTCTATGACCAGAGGCAAGAGCTTATTTACATTGGTAAAGCAAAAAATCTGCATCGAAGAATTGCCCAGTACAAGAATGCAAAGAGAAGAAAAAGACACAGAAAAATGCTGAAAATCATGAAAGAATCTGCTCGGATTGAATTTAAAGTCTGTTCAACTGAGCAGGAAGCAGAAGTTCTTGAGACTGAGTTGATTCAGACTCTAAGACCCAAGTGGAATGTAGTTGGAGCTTTTTATTTCCTTTATCCAATGCTGGGAGTTCGTTGGACTCCTCAATCAGTGTATTTTTGTTATACAACCGAACCTAATCAATTTGAAGGATTTTCGTTCCATGGCGCATTTCGTTCCCGAAAAAAGACTCAAACTACCTTTTTTTCTATGATTGATCTGCTTGGGTATCTTGGACATGCTTTGCCCAAGTCTGAAATTTCTGAAAAAGTTCCACGATATTCTTATCTTTATGGATTTAGGCAACTTCCTTCTGCTTGGGAGAAAGATTGGAATGCTTTCATGGAAGGGAGATCAAAAAGAATCCTTGAAAAAATGAGTTTGGCTTTAGTTGAAAATGCAAAGGCAAGAAAAGACAAACATCAAGTCCAAGAAAATCTGAATCATCTCGTGAATTTTTGGACTCATGAAGCTAAAAAATTACTCGAGGCTAGAATTTACACGCGACATTCTTCCTATCCTATCAGTCAAAAAGAGCTTGATTTGCTTTTTTTGCGTTACCGTTATGGTCGTAAAATAGCCGTTGGTGGTTCCCAAGGAGCACCAACTTGAAAACATTTTGAGTCCCTCTTGATTTCTCTGTAAGTAAACCCACCATTGGTCTTTCCTGCATATCTTAAATCTTCAACTTCCCAACCCATTTCAGTTCTGTTCCAAATTGGAATTCTAGAAAATTTTAGAAAATTCTCAAACAAACAGTATTTTTTACCCTCATTCAGCTCAGCTAACGGTTTCTTAAATTCAGTCTTCCAAAAATTGAGCTTATTATAAGATACAGGTTGAGTCCAAGGGTGACTCAATTTTGCATAAGAGTCACATATTTTTTCTGAAATGAGGGTGGGTGCTAAAGATACAATCCCTGTTCTGGCGATATAATTTTTATCCTGATCAACTCCTTGAGCAATCACTGCCCAGCAAAATGGATTTCCAGGTGCAGGACTTGTGACAATTTGATCGATTTTAATGCGATCTTTTGTCTGATTGAAGGATTCAACTACTTTATTTCGAGCATAGACAGAGGCAAATTTAAATACTATTAATACGCATCCTATTCCTAAAACCGATGGAAGGCTTTTAGTTTTTTTATAATGAATAAAAAAAGATAAACCACCTAAACAACAAATCATGAGAGCGATAATTTTAGGGCTTATAAGAAAAAGAGCTCCTGCTAAAATAATCTCAAATAGAATAAGAAGGATTTTATAGATCTGTGACTGAGTTCGAAAGAAAACATAAGGAATCAAAATAAAAAGAATAAAAGGTTCCGCAATGAACAAAAAATCTCCATAGAACCAGCGGTTTAAAAAAGGAGAGAAGGGATGAACCCCATAGTTATTGCAGTAATCTGCTGCAATATGAAGAAAAGCTGCCAGGACCCCAAGGAGAATAAGTTTCCCGCTTAATTTTTTGTGGTTGTTTCCAATCTTATTTCCAAAAAATGAAGAAAAGACCCCTAATGGGATTACCGCCAGTAAGCTGTGAGTCCATCCTCGATGATGTAATAAATAAAATAAATTCCCTTCGTCGTGTACTAGATTGCACACTACATCTAAGTCAGGTAAATTACTAGCTATCACAGAAGTCCAAACTGCGGCTTTTCTAGGAAGATTGGCCTGCCTGGACCCGACTTCTCCAAGCAAAACGCCAACCAGAGAATGCGTGAGATTATCCATGATGTTTAATAGTATTTTTCTTGGTGAATTTTTGATTTTTCAATATTTTTTTCAGCAAGAAAAGCTTTTACTTCCTGAATCATCTCTCCATTACCGCATAGATAAAACTGTGTTTTAAGCCAAGGATATTCATCTCCTAGACTTTGTAGGTAATGAGTCACTCGACCCCTGAAGCCTTGCCAGGAATCTGAGGGTTGGGATACAGCATTCATGAGTTTTAAATTTTGAAAACCTTCTTCTGGTTTTTGATAGAGAAGCTCACTTTCTGTTCTCACCCCAAACAGACAAATGGCTGAGTTAGGCAAGTTGTCTTGAAATTTTTTGGACATTGCAATTGCACGAAAAGGAGCAATCCCAGTCCCTGTAGCAATGAAGCAGATATGCTGATCGGTCTGAGGCCGATAAGTAAAATCTCCATAGGGGGCTAGCACTCGAAAAGTGTCGTGAGGTCTGAGCCGGTAAAGGTACTGTGTCCCTGGGCCATTTTCCACAAGCTTCACACAAAGCTCATAGGGACGAGCCTCCGGAGCAGAAGCAATTGAGTAAGCTCGACGCAAATCTCGCCCCTTGGGGCCTGCTCCTGGGATAATAATACTCACAAATTGGCCCCCTTCAAAAACGAGATTTTTATCTGTTTCAAAAGCGATTTCAAAAACCGTGGGGGTTAGCATTCGGAAGGATTTTACTGTACAAAGATACTCAGATTTCATTTCTGCCTCACCTTATAAATTTGGCTTTTAAAACTAGCTCAGAATCCTGTTTGACGCCATAGTTCAATTGCGATACCCAAAAGGTATGTTTGGATTGAGTTTAGGACATCTCGTGATTTTAGCCTTTGTCGTCCTGCTTTTTGGTCATCGTCGTCTTCCTGAACTGGGACACGCCCTGGGAAAGGGAGTGGGTGCTTTCAAGCGTGGATTAGAAGGTAAAGATACAGATGAAGAGGATCCTCCCAAAAATCTCCCCCATCTTTAAAAGGAAAAGTGTTTGAGACCTACCCAGATTATTCTTGCTTCAACTTCTCCAAGGAGGGTGAACCTGCTCAGTCAGGTTCATCTTAAGGTTGAAGTTTACTCCCCTCAAGTCGTTGAAATCCAAAAACCTCGGGAAAAACCTATTAAAATGGTACTCAGGCTAGCTCAAGAAAAAGCTGAGTCCGTCTTTGCAAAGATTTCTGAGAAGAAGAACCCTGGGTGTTTGATCTTAGCAGCAGATACGGTGGTAGTTGCTCCTGGAGGGAAAAAAATCCTGGGAAAGCCCAGTTCACCAAAAGAGGCTACATCGATGCTCAAACTTCTCTCAGGAAAAACACATACTGTATTTACAGGATATTGTATCTTACAGCTTGGAAAATCTCAAAAATTACTGACTCGAGTTGTCCAATCCCAAGTTAAAATTCGAAAACTCAGTTCTTCTCAAATTTTGCAGTATGTCTTGTCCCAAGAACCTATGGATAAAGCAGGTGCTTACGGTGCTCAAGGCCTAGGAATGGCTTTTATTGAAAAGATTGAAGGAAGCTACACCAATGTTGTTGGGCTACCCATTGCTGAGGTTCTTACTGATTTAGAAAAAGAATTTAAAATCCCGTTTTTGAGTTGGCTTAAGTGAGTATGGGTTCAAATCCATTACAAAAAAATCTACTTGAGAAAAATTATACGCAAATTTTAAAAAGAATAAATATTGCCCAAGCCCTTCAATCCAAAAAAAATAAGACATGCCTCATTGTCGTCTCTAAAAATCAATCTATTGAATCCATTGAAACCCTCTTTAAACTCGGCCAACGTGATTTTGGAGAAAACTACGTTCAAGAACTCTGCAAAAAAGCAGAGAAGCTCAATCAAAAAGGCTATACTGGACTTCGGTGGCACTTTATTGGCCATTTGCAAACTAAGAAAGTAAAAGCTTTGCTAAATGATGTGAACTGCATTCATACTTTAGACTCTGAAAAGATCGTCCTTGAAGTTCATCGCCGATGGTCCGAGCTGAAGTCCAATCAAAGACTCCCTGTTTTTATCGAAGTCAATATTGACAATGAGCCTACCAAAACAGGCGTTCTCCCAGAGCAGGTTTATTCGCTCAGTCAAAAAATTAAAAACCTCAATTCTTTCGACTTTCAAGGATTGATGTGCATTCCAAAGCGAGGATCCAGTTCTCGAGGAAGTTTTGCCCGATTATTGGAATTAGGCAAAACTCTTCCCTGTCCTGAGTTAAAGCTTTCAATGGGAATGTCTGATGATTTTGAAATTGCTATCCAAGAAGGAGCAACTCATGTGAGGATTGGATCTGAAATTTTCAAATCTTCTTGAATATCTTTATTGTATCAGAGGTATTCTGATCAGAGAATCGACGATGAGATCCAAGCTTTTGCCGAGAAAGTCTTCGCTGCCATTTTTTGATTTTCCTCTGTTTGAAGCTCGCTCGATTGAACGGACACGACGGAATGCGATGCATGTGATAAAAGGGTGTCTATTAATAAGGATTTAGGAATGGAAAGTAAGAAGAACCAGTGTACTGAGGTAACTCCAAACATCACAATCTGTCGTTTCTGCCTAAGCCTCAAATTCTGTTTCAATTTGATTTTGCTTAAATTCATTAGAACAATTTGATCTATTCATGCTAGTTGAATGCATTCTCATTTTAAAATGGAATGCTTTCAATTAGTTGTTTTATTAGGATATGAAAAAGCAGAGTTATCTCTATTTTTTTGTTTACTGTACTTAGAAAACTTCTTAATATCTATATAAAATCTAGGTATTGTCTAGATTGCGCTTCGATTCGAATGGGATGAAAGTAAAAATAAGATAAACCGACGTAAGCATGGACTGTGGTTTGAAGAGGCTCAAAGTGTTTTTGATGACCCTCTTTCAAGGGTCTATCTTGATGAGGATCATTCCGACAATGAGGACCGATTCATTATTATATTCACACGAAAATCTATAAAACAGGAAGTGAAGAGTTATGAAAAAAGAGCATAATTTTTCTAAAATGAAAGAAATTAAAAATCCATATATTGGAAAGAAAAAAGCGATTGGAATTAATCTTAGTCCTGAGGTCATTGATTATTTTAAAAATCTTGTTGAGGAGACAGGAATTCCCTATCAGAAGCTAATTGATCTTTACTTGCTTGATTGTGTTAAGCAGAAGAAAAAACTCTCCCTGAAGTGGGCTGCTTAAACCATCTCATAGGCCACAATTCTAGCCTGATCATCCTGACTTGGTCTGTGCTTGCGTTCCACGAGGCCAAGCTCCGTTTTGAGCTTCTCAAAATCATGGACTACTGAAGCGAGCAATAATTAAAACTCAATTACACAGTTCGGAAGAGCTTGCTTGAGAGCGTCGATCGATGTGGCTTCAATACCACTCAGCTTCAGCTCTTTCAACTGAGTAAGTCCAGCAAGATGAGCAGCTCCGGCATCTCCTATGCTGTTATAGCTCAGACTCAGTATTTTTAACTGATTAAGTCCAGCGAGATGTGCTACTCCGGCGTTTCCTATGTCGTTCCAGCTCAGATCCAGTGTTTTGAGCTGATTAAATCCAGCGAGATGTGCTACTCCGGTGTCTCTTATGTCGTTATCGGACAAATCCAGTGTTTGCAATTGAGTCAGTCTAGTCAGTCCTACAAGATTCGCAATTCCGACGTTTCCTATGCCGTTATCGGACAAATCCAGTGTTTGCAATTGAGTCAGTCCAGTCAGTCCTACAAGATTCGCAATTCCGACGTTTCCTATGCGGTTACGTGACAGATTCAGTGATTTAATGTTTGGAAAATGCTCCTGAATAAAATCCACTACAGTCCCTAATTCATCATCTCCTATCCGTGACCCAACTAAATTCAATGACTCAAGGAATTTATATACTTTACCGTGAGCATCATCTTTAAATAAAAGAGCAGTTAACTTTTCTATAACTTCAGATGCAGAAGTTCCTTTCACCTTAATCGCTGTTATAGCTTGAGGGGTTAATTCATAGAATTCCTTGTTCAATCGTAAAATTTTTACCCAGGATTCTTGATCTAAAAATCTAACGATATTTTTTTTAGGATCCTCTGGAGCATCATTCAAACCAACTGCTTGAACTAAACAAGGGAATACGTTTAAAAATAAACAACAAAAAAAATAAAATATTTTCATTAAATAGTGAGTACTATCTAATTATTTAAAAAAAAAGAAGAATCAGTATACTCAGGAGTTTAAAAATCATGCGGTTGAGCTAGTCAAGGAGTTTCAATCTCCAATAAGAGCTGGAAAAAAACTTGGGATGAGTGAATCAAATATTAGGAAGTGGATTCAGTAAAGGGAAACAGGATGTTGAACTCAAAGCCCTAAGATCCTGTGGGATCTATGGAAGAACTCCAGACGTACCCGATGAGAGTCAATCAGGTCTGGGCAAGTGACATCAGCTACAGTCCAACTGGAGATGGATTTGTATTTTTAGTAGTTTATTTGGATTTTTTTACTCGTAAGGTAGCAGGATTTTCTACGGCTGATCATATGGGAATTGCTCTGATTCTATCAGTATTAGAAATGGCTCTGGGAAGACAACAACTGTAGGAGGGCACTCAGCTCTTCGGACACTCTGATAAAGGTTCTCAATATGCTTTTGAAGCATGCCGAGATCATTGAGTCAGCATTGGAATTACGGCAAGTATGTCTAGAAAAGGAAATTGTTATGATAACGCTTTTGCAGAGACTTTTTTTGCGACGTTTTACTGTAACTTTTTTGTATCCTAACCCAGCGTTCATATCCAAAGAATTTTCCGGGTTGAGATGAAATCAATCTTTGCATGGCGCGAGCGGATAGAGCAAATTAAGAGAGGATTGGACTGTGATGCTATTCCCTTAATTTTTAATCTTGTAACTGGGTCGTTTGTCGAGTTCTTCCTTGATTAACTCTCTGATGTCAGCACGTAATTTGTCTTTTTCATTCGCATCAATGTTTACGTGCTGAATTAAAAGCTTTCTAACGTATGGCTGATATTTAAGCCCCTCTTTTTTAGCTTTATTTTTTAGTTTCTCGATCACATCAGTGGGTAACCTTAAATTAATGGACTGCAACCCGGTCTTAGAGAGAATTGCATCAGTCTCCTCCTGGCTCATAGTCCTGAAACGGACATGTCTATTAGCTTCTGCTTCCTCGTGTGCTACCAAAATTTCATTCTCTGACATTTTTTTCTTTGAGTTTTGCATAGTATTTCAAATCCTTCTCGTCAGGATCATAAGCGGTCAATAGCTCCAAAGAATCCCCATTCTCACACAGGGCAACTTTTAATTGTCTCCCGCTATCAGTTATCAGAAATAAACCACAATTTTGAAAGACATCGCTGATGTTCGGTTCTAGATTCTTCCTGCATTTTTCCATCAAAACTGTAGAACGATTCCCTGATCTCTTCCAGATCAACGTGATGCAGTTCCTGAATCTTTTGAATGATCTTGGTGATCGCATGAAAAAGAGCTATAAATATAATATTATACCGAAAAGGTACCTGTCAGCAATATAATTAAAGAAGTTAATATACCTTTCAAAATATAAAAATAAAGAGGAAGCGAAAAAAGCTATTTTTGAATACATTGAGATTTGGTGCAACAGGAACCGAATTCATTCTTCAATTAGATTCATGACGCCAGTCCAGTTTGAGGAGTCTTTAGCCACCTAAGCTTGTGTCCGTTTTTTCGAGGTAACTCCACTTTGGGGTGAGCATTTTTGAAGTCCATCTTATCAAGAAAGGAGTTTGCGGGGCTAAATCCGATCAATTCATAGCTCAAAAATCAGTGACAGGGCCATAAAATGCGTGAGGCTCACCCTGAATAAACGACCAATAGCGATCACCATAAGACCAGTGCCAATACTCGGTAGGGTAGTTCACAAATCCTGCGCCGATCATTGCTTCAGATAAAATGGAGCGATTCTTTTTGGCTTCTTCTGAAATTACGGTGGAATCAGTATAAGATAAAATTCCATCTGTATCTTGCATCCAGTCTTTTGCTAAAATTCCCATTTCTACCGGAAGGTGAGTTTTTGCATCTACAAGATAAATATCAACAGCAGCGCCTGTGGAATGAGGAGGTATGTTTTGCTTTCCGTCTAAAGTAGTTACCGGGGAAACCATCTTAATTACTTCTTGATAAAGGTCATGATCTGACCACTCACGGTAACGCATTTTGATTGTATCCCATCTTTTTTTAAACAGGTACTCTTGGAGTGAAATGGCTCTCAATCCCTCATAGAGACAAAGCCTGAGATGAGGAGGGAGGTGATTTTGTGCTTGTATGAGTTTAGTATAAATAGTTGATCTGAGTTGAGTGTAGCAAAAGTTATTGTCAATTTCTGGAGAGGGGCCATACAGAATTTTAGACTGATCCTTCAAGTCTAAGAGGGGTTCATGACATTCTTGAATCGGAATGTTCAAAACTTTTTGATCAGCTATAAGGATTATTGATTGAGTTTGTGTCATAATTTTAATTCTTAAAATCTTAATTCTTTAAAATAGGCTTTCAATGGTTTATTATTATACATAACTATTCCGATATATTATTTATTGAAGACAAAGTAAATCTATTTTTTCAAAAAAAGGATATTTATGATGAAAAAGAATATTCATAATCTAGAGAGAATTTTTAGAATTTTAGCTGGCGTCGTTTTAGTGACGCTTGCGTTTGTAGGTCCTGCGAATTTGTGGTTTCTGCTCGGGCTGATTCCTCTGGCCACAGGTCTTATTGGCTGGTGTCCGCCCTATGCTCTTTTTGGAATCAATACTTGTAAATTAAAAAAATAAGATAGGCTTATTGAAAATTGACAACTTTATCACCGAATGCCTCGATCATACCATCTAATCGGAATTATCTGAGTTTCAGCCAAGGGGCGGCGAGGCGCAATCAAACTCGTTTAGACACGAGAACAGGTAAAACCACACTTAAATTCAAGCAGATAAAAGCTTCAAAAAATACTCTTGATTTAATCAATAAATTAAAGTAGAAACCACCCTCAGTAGCTTATTCAGCTGCTGAGGGTGGTTTATGAATTATAGAATTTACTTATTCCTTCTGTTCTCTCTTTCTCATTCTGTGATTTTTGTGAGCTGTGGAGGAAGTGAGCTTAAGAGTTTCAACGAAATCGATCGTCCCATTTCTTTAAACCAACTGAATGTCCTCCATGAGAGCTGTCAAGTTATCTCCGCTGAGGATAAGAAAAGTCCTTCGGGTTTAGGTGATGATTTCTCTTTTTATACAATGGCCGAAGATACTAAGCGATTCTCAGTTCCAGAAGATCAGAGCGTCTATGTGATCGGAGATATTCATGGAAGTTGGGAGATGATTTTTTATTCATTAGTAAATTCAGGAATTATGGAAGTGGATGCACCTACTAAAAAAACAGTATCCATAATTTATAAAGGTCTTCCTCTGGATGTTGAAATTCCTAATCTCAAATTCCGTGATGGACATCAGAATAGTAAGCTTATCTTTATGGGAGATTATATTGCTAAAAATGACCCTTCTCACGAACAACTCACGTTAGCATTTCTGAATGACGTTCTTATGAAACAAAAAAAACAAAAAAAAATGGGAGGGCACTCCATCGTCGCTCTGATCGGTAACCATGATTATGAAGCTGTGAATGGTATTACGCATGTAGGCTATTGGAATGAAAAAAACTATCGGGATCAAGTGATGGAGATGATTCAAAAAAATTTGTTAACTCCAACCCATTACGATCATGGGATCTGGTACTCGCATTCTTATCTAACACCAGATGATATTAAAAATTTTAGTGAGAATGGGTTTGATTTCCCGGAAAAAGGTTCAAGCGTCTCTGATGGAGTCTTAAAAGTGAGCGAAGGTGTAAATGCATTCATCTTGAAACTCATTCTAGAACAGAAAATTGAAGGCACCTGGTTGGATAGCCCCTCAGAAAACCCATGGCAAAAAAAACCCTTCAATTTTTTCTATGTAATGAGTTCTTATGCCGCAGATGGAAAGACAGCGGCAGCGAATTATGAAAATTTCCCGATCATCGTCGGGCATCTCAGTGATCCTTCCCGCAAAGTACTCCGAGTTTTAACGGAAGCATACGGAGGCCTTAATAGATTTAAATTCCCCCGCAGATCGCATATTCTTTGTACAGATACATCGATTTATAAAAGCTTTCAGGAGCACTCTCCCGCTACGTACCTGAAGATTGATTATAAGGTAAAAGATAAAGTACAGTTTTACAGTTGCACTGTGCCCACACCTTGAAAGGGTGAGTGAGAGTTACCCTAGGTGATTCTTTCGAACCAGAGAGTGGCGGAGAGAAAGAGATTCGAACTCTTGAGCGGTTTTACCCGCTGCTCCCTTAGCAAGGGAGTGCCTTCGGCCACTCGGCCATCTCTCCGCACAAAAAAACAGCGAATGATCTAGTTTTCTATAGCAAATGAGATCAAAAAGGGCAACTTTTGGTATTAGCTGGCTCTGACATCAATAATCTGGAACTTTTCAACTTGAACAAGGCCTTGGTCCGTTAATTTCAGAGAGGGGATGACTGGTAAGCTTAAAAAAGCCAATTGCAAAAAAGGTTCACTGAGAACACATCCTATTTTTTGGCTAGCGCTTTTCAAATTTTCGAGTGAACGTTTGAGTTCAATGGGGTTAAGCTCAGACATGAGGCCACCCAGAGGAAGAGCAAGTTGAGCTAAAACTGCTCCGTGCTGGACGACACAAAATCCGCCTCCGGTTTCCTTGAGAGCAGCAAAAGCGACTCTCATATCAGAACTCGTACTGCCAACTGCAATTAAATTATGGCTATCGTGAGCGACACTGGATGCAATCGCACCATTGAAGTTTTGACCAAATCCTTCTGCGTAGCCGTTTGCTGGTTTTGATCCGTGACCATATCGCTCAAGCACAGAGAGTTGAGCTACTCCTCTCTGATCACTGTTTCTAACGCGGTGCTCAGTAATGATCTTCCCCTCTAAAACGCCAATGACATGGACCCTTCCTTTGGGTCCTTCTAAGTCACACACTTCTGGCAGAGCGGCCTGGATGGAGTCAGTCAGTCCACTGAGAGAGAGCGTTCTGGGTAATTCAAGCTCAGAAGTCCATTTTCCTGACTTAAGCGTGTCATGAAGAGAAACAGTCTTAAGATCATTTAAGATGACGAGATCAGCTCCATAACCTGGAGCAATGGCACCTATCCGCAGAGGGCCTTGGTTGAGTCCATAATGACGAGCAACACTCCAAGAAGCAGTCCGAAAAGCAACTTCAGCCGAAACCCCTTGCTGAATTGTAGTTCTTACCAGATGGTCAATATGACCTTCAACTGAGATATCCAAAGGATTACGATCATCAGTACAAAAACCCATACTGGTTGAAGTAGCCAAATTCAAAAGTGGGAGAAGGGTTTTGAGGTCTTTAGCAACACTTCCTTCTCGAATCCAAATGGCAATGCCTTTGGATAATTTTTCCTTCGCTTCTTCGAGTTCAGAAGATTCATGGCAGCTTGAAATTCCTGTTGAAGCATAGGCTGATAGAGCTTGTCCTCTGAGTAAAGGACAATGCCCATCCATGGGTTGATGTTCAAATGCTTCAAGTTTTTTGAGTAATTTTTTATCCTTATTCAGGATTCCTGGGACATTCATGACCTCAGCAAGACCGAGAGCCTGAGGATGTTGAGCTAAAGAAATCAGCTGTTCAGCAGAAATTTCCCCTGCTCCATTGGTTTCCATGGTTGTAGCTGGAACGCAAGAACTGAGCATGACTCGAAGGTTGAGATCGAGTTGGGCAGCACTTTCTAGGAAATATTGAATTCCAGGAAGTCCCATGACATTGGCAAGCTCATGAGGATCACACACTGCTGTTGTTGTGCCACGGCTGAGGACAGCTTGCTGAAAATATCGTGGAGTCATCATTGAGCTTTCTACATGCACATGAGCATCAATGAATCCAGGTACAATCCATTTTTTATGGGCGTTGAAGATTTGTTTTCCCTTGAGCCCCGTTTCGACTGCAACAATTTGACCGTCTAGAATAGATAGATCGCCTATTTTCCATTCACAGGAGAATACGTCCAAGTAGTTCGCATTTTTTAAAATTAAATCACATTCGATTCGGCCTTGAGCAGCATCGATCAGTCGTTCTCTAGAAAAGATTTTCATTCAGGTGATTTGATTATTTTTTTCAGGAAGATGCAAGTTCTAACTCAGACCATCTCGAATAAAGATGATCAATCTCAGCTTGTAATCGATTCATTTCTTGGGTGACTGCAATTAACCGGTCTGAGTTTTTTGAGGTTTCTTCCAGGGTACTCTCATGAGTGAATTGGATGAGGAGTTTTTCAGTTGTTCGAATTCGTTCTTCAATAGTTTCTAACTCCTTTGTTTCTTTGAATGTGAGTTTCTTTTTTTTAAGAGAGGAAGTTGTGGGTTCAGTTTTTGTATTGATTTTCTGATTTTTTTTGACTGAAGTTTTATTTTTCTTAAGTTGATTTGCATGCCAAGTTTCCCATTGGCTTAGGCTAGCAAAAGAGATGAGATTTTTTGAATGACTTTGCTCTAATCCAAAAGCTAGGATTTCAGTAGCCACTTGATCTAAAAAATATCGATCATGAGTGACCAGAAGGATAGCACCCGGGAAATCAGTTAAACACTCTTGAAGAACAGAGAGAGTCGTTCTATCTAAATCGTTTGTGGGTTCATCTAAAACAAGTAAGTTAGCTGCATTTAACATGAGTTGAGCAATCAGAAGCCGGCTTTGTTCCCCTCCAGATAATTTTTCAACCTTCATTTCCATTTGTCCTGGAGTAAAGAGAAATCGGTCGAGGTAACTCCGAATGTGAATGGGTCTCCCACAGTAGTGAACTTGGTCTCCGTAGGGACATAAAGTTTTTAGAACAGTTGCACTTGGATCTAGAGTTTCTCGGTTTTGTTCAAAATAGGCAATTGAAAGGTTTTCTGAAAGAGTGACTCTTCCGCTTTGAGGAGGTTCAAGACCTGTTAAAACACGGACTAAGGTTGACTTACCACAACCGTTTGGACCTAAGATTGCTACTCTTTTCCCTGGAGTGAGTAAAAGGTTGACCCCAGAGAATATCTTTTTTGAGCCATAACTCATGCAAATTTCTTGAGCTTCAATCAATTTTTTTGATTTTTTATCAGAGCTTTGAAAATCCATCTGTATCGTTCGATTTTGGTTGCGATCTTTCAGTTCTTGAACCTCGCTACTGAGAAGTTCAGCGCGATGGATTCTAGCTTGTTGTTTCGTGGTACGAGCTTTTGCTCCCTGCCTGAGCCACTCAGTTTCTCTTCTGAGAGTATTCTTTAAAACAATTTCTCGCTGTTCTTGAGCTCCCATAAGCTGTTCTTTTATTTCTAGATAAGTGGCGTAATCCCCTTTCACTTGGAGTAATCCAGTTTGGTTTCTTCGATCAAGTTCAAGGATTCGGTTTGAAATGTTTTGAAGAAAAGCTCGGTCATGAGTAATGGTCACTGTTGCTATATGGGAGGCCTCGAGAAATTCCTCAAGCCATAAGATTCCCTCTAAATCTAAGTGGTTTGTCGGTTCATCGAGTAAGAGGAGATCGGGTTGATAAGCAAGTTCTCTGGCCAGAGCAGCTCGTTTTTTCCATCCTCCAGAAAGGCTTGCAATCGTTGCTAGAGGATCTTCAAAAGTAAATCTTGAAATTAATTCTGGGACAATTCTATCCGAGTTGGATGTCATGGAACCTTCTAAAAGCGTCGAAAGGATCGTAGCATCCTTTTTAAATTGAGGGGTTTGCTCTAAAAATCCAATTCGGACTCCCCTTTGGAAGGATAGAGTCCCTTGATCAGGAGGGATTTGGGATGCTAAAATTCGGAGCAAAGTTGATTTTCCAGCTCCATTGGGTCCAATGAGTCCAATTCGATCTCCTGACTCAATAGTAAAAGTAAGCTGGTCAAAAAGGGGGCGAGCAGCAAATGATTTAGAAAGGCGGGACGCAGTGACAAGGATAGACATCGGCTCAGTCTAGCAGGAATTCGTGAATATATAAATTTTTTCGTATTTTTCAAACATTTCAAATCACAAAAGTCATCGACGTTGTAAAACAATGGTGTAAGATCTTCCCCTGTGAACAATTAAGGAGTACGCAAAAGATGACTTTTTGGAGGTATTTGACGTGAATTTTGAGACTTGGTTCCAATCTACTCATCCAGAGATTTCAGTTGGATCAGCAGCTTCGGTTTTAGCTTTAGCCAAGGATGGAGCGACGGTGCCGTTTATAGCTCGGTATCGAAAAGAGCAAACGGGGGGATTGGATGAGGTAGCTATTCAGAGTACTTTGGATGCCAAAGAACGTTGGGATCAACTTTTAAAACGTAAAGAGTTTATTTTAGGTGAAATTGAACATCAGAAGAAACTGACTCCAGAGTTGAAAGCTAAAATTCAGGAAACCTTCAAACCAGAAGTTCTTGAGGACTTGTATTTGCCTTACAAGCAGAAACGTAAAACTAAAGCGGCTTTGGCAAGAGAAGCAGGCCTAGAACCGCTTGCCGAGTGGATTTGGAATTGTGGTCATGCAACTGAGGTTCCTCATCCAGGACAGACTTTAAAGATTTGGGCTTTTACCTTTAGGAATGAAGCTAAAGACGTAAAAGATGCTGAGTCTGCTATTGCTGGAGCTCAAGACATTCTTATCGAGCGTCTTTCTGAAATTCAGGAACTCAGGCAACTGGTACGAAAAGAATTTTTTGAAAAAGGGGTCATTTGTACCCAAAAGGGTAAGGCTGTAAAGAACAATAGCAAGTTCGAAAATTATTTTGATTACTTTGAAGCGATCCCTTCTTTAATGCTTCCCCAAAATTCTCATCGTTACTTAGCTGTTAAGCGGGGATGGACTGAAGAAGAACTTGTTTTGACAGTTGAAGGTCCAAAGAATGATCCTGAGTTTGAAGTTAGGTTGATTCAAGCTTTTGAGCAAGCTGCTTGTACAGTTGCAGATTCTCCTGGGTCTGAAGTTTTACTCAAAGCAGCGCGGTTGGCTTATAAAGTTCATGTTGTATCCAGTATTGAAAATGAAGTTCACAAAGCCTTAAGAGAGGTGGCTGACGAAGCAGCGATCAAAGTTTTTGTTGAGAATGCAAGAAAGCTTTTATTAGCTTCGCCTTTTGGTCCAAAAGCCGTTCTTGGGATTGATCCAGGCATTCGAACGGGTTGCAAGCTTGCTATCGTTGATTATACGGGCAAATACATTGCAAGTACAGTGCTTCATTTAAATAATGAAGATGTCAAAGAGAAAGCAAAAGCTCTCATTGCTGAAATCGTAAAAACAGGAGAAATTTCAGCTGTTGCTGTGGGTAATGGAACTGCAGGTCGAGAGACAGAAACTTTTGTTCGGGCAGCTTTAAAAGAGAAGGATATATCCATTCCAGTTGTTATGGTGAGTGAAGCAGGAGCGAGTGTTTATAGCGCCAGTGAGGTTGCTAGAGAAGAGTTCCCTGACTTAGATCTCACAGTTCGAGGAGCTATTTCTATTGCTAGAAGACTTCAAGATCCGTTATCTGAACTGGTTAAGATTGATCCGAAAAGCATTGGTGTAGGGCAGTACCAACATGATGTTTCTGCCTATGCTTTGAAGCGTAGCCTCACTCACCTTGTTGAGTCTTGTGTCAATCAGGTAGGGGTGAATCTCAATACTGCTTCGTATCATTTACTGTCTCATGTTTCTGGAATTGGTCCATCCCTGGCTAAAACACTTGTAGAATATCGAAGTCAAAAAGGTCTCTTCCGTTCTCGGGAAGATTTGCATACAATTCCTCGTTTTAGTAAAAAAGCATTTGAACAAGCTGCTGGATTTCTAAGAATACCCGATAGCTTGCAGCCATTGGATAATACCGGAGTTCATCCAGAGAATTATTCAAAAATTAAAGAATTTGCTTCAAAGCATGGGAGAAATGTTAAAGATTTAACAGGTTCGGGAGTGGAGTTGTTGAAGAAAGACCCGAACTTTAAGGAAGAAATCGGGGCGTTTACATACCAAGATATTGTCAAAGAACTGGAAAAACCAGGGCGTGATCCTCGAGAAGAATTTAGTCATTTTCAGTTTAGAGAAGATATTCATGAAATAAAGGATTTAAAGCCTGGGATGATTTGTCCAGGAATTGTAACGAATGTCACTAATTTTGGGGCATTTGTAGATGTTGGAGTTCATCAAGATGGGCTTGTTCATATTTCCCAGATTTGTGAAAAATTTATCAAAGATCCTAGGGAGGTTGTGAGCCCAGGGGATAAAGTTAAGGTAAAAGTATTGGAAGTTCATATTGAAAAAAGTCAAATTTCACTTTCCATGAAAAATACTCAAGAAAGAGTTGTGATTCCTCCTGTTCAAATCCGAACTGAGCTTTCTAAGCAAATTGTAAAACCCATGATTTCTCCAAAAAAAGCCGTTTTACAAAGAAAGCGAAAAGAAGCTTTTAATAATCCTTTTTCTGGATTAGCTGCGCTTCGAAATAACTTGAAGCCTCGTTCTTAAGGATTTTATATGATGGATAAATATCAACTTTATGAACGATCGGTGCAAAGTCCTAGCGCTCATTTGAGCTGTTTTTTGTCTATCTACCAAGATATCTATCACAGTGAGCCAAGGAGGTTGAGAGAAGATTTTTGTGGTACTTTTATTCTTTCTTGCGCATGGGTAAAGCGAAGTCCTAGAAATTATGCATGGGTGGTCGATCTTGATCCTGAGCCACTTGAATATGGGAAAAAAAATCACTGGCAGCATCTTTCTCAACCTGAGCAAAAGCGCTTATCTATTTTAAAGCGTGATGTACTCCTAACGACCCAAGCAAAAGTAGATTTAGTTGTAGCATGTAATTTTTCATTTTTTATTTTTAAGGAAAGAAAAATACTTCTTCAGTATTTTTCTAGTTGCCTGAAGTCACTTCGGAATCAAGGTGTTCTCATTTTAGAAATGGCTGGAGGTCCTGGGATGATTACCTCAACTCGGGAGCAAAAAACGGTAAAAGATCAGGAAAAATTTGTTTATATCTGGGATCAAAAATCGTTTGATCCAATTACTCATGATGCAAAATACTCTATTCATTTTAAACTAGCAAATGGGACCCAACTTAAAAATGCTTTTAACTATCATTGGCGTTTATGGACCATTCCAGAAGTTCGGGATTTACTAGAAGAAGCAGGTTTTAAGAGAAGCATTGTTTATTGGGAGTCTACCTTGAATGGAGAAGGAACTGGAGAGTATGTTTCAATGGAGCAAGGAGACAACGCTTATTCATGGATTGCTTACATTGTAGGAGTTCCTTAAGGCTTGCAAAATGCTTTTTCATTACCAGGAGATTAAGAGTTATTTCTGTGTATTTTTTTTAGCTGGGTAGCGCTTAAAATTTCGTTTTTCAGGATGAGGGCTTCTCCCAGTTGGGGAGACTTGAGTGATTTGGGAAAAAGATTCAATTTTTTTAGAAGGGATAGGTTGACCGAGCACTTTTTCAATTTCTTTTACAAGGGGGGCGTCTTGAGGGGTTGCAAAAGTAGTTGATTTTCCAGTTGATCCAGCTCTTCCTGTTCTACCAATGCGATGAATATAGTTTTCGGGTTCAAAGGGGAGGTCGTAGTTAATCACATGGGCAACACCGTCGACATGAATTCCTCGTCCAGCTACATCCGTTGCAATGAGGATTCTATATTTTCCTTCTTTAAACTCGAGCAGAGCTTGTTCACGGTGTGATTGAAGTCGATCTGAATGAATGTAGGTTGCATCGTAAATGCCAGAGCTATGTAAAGATCTCCAAACTCGAGTTGCGCCATCTTTTGAGCGAGTAAAAACAATAATGCTTCCAGATTCTTCTTTTAATATTTTTCGAAGTTGATGGTTTTTGGATGCTTCATTCATCCAAATTATTTTTTGTTCAACCGATCCAGCTGCGGATCTGGGTTGACCTATCGTTATTTTCTTAGGTTGGTTTAGAATCTTCCTTGCAAGACGTTCAACTTCAGAAGAAATAGTTGCAGAAAAGAGGAGGGTTTGTCGTTTTTTTGGAACTTCTTCCATAATTCTAGATAGTTGTGCTGAAAACCCCATATCCAACATACGATCTGCTTCGTCTAAAACAACAACTTCGATATAATCCAACCAAAGATTTCCTCTGTCTAAGTGATCACAAAGACGTCCTGGAGTAGCAACAATAACCTGTGGATATCCTTGAAGAGAGCGAAGATCTTGTCGCATGTCTACACCGCCGATTAGAACAGCTGAACGAATCCCTTGTGGAGCGGCAAAAATTTCTAAGCACTGATGGATTTGTTGGGCAATCTCTCGAGTAGGTGCCAGAATTAATCCGTAAGTTCCTTCTCGTCCTGCAAATCGTTCAGCCATCGGTAAAACAAAACTTGCTGTTTTACCGGTCCCTGTTTGCGCAGAGGCAATCAGGTCTTCTTGGTTTAAAGCAATGGGGATTGCCAAAGATTGAACAGGGGTTGGAGCTTTGAAGCCAGCCTGTTCAATTAAATCTAAAGTGATAGAGGACAGTCCAAGGGACTGCCAGTTTATATTTGCCAATTCTTAGGAATCATAGCACAATAGGAGTCAGAAATTTATGGGAAACACAGGATATTTTAAAAAAGTGATGGCAGCATTGCTAGGAGCTTTGGTTGGAGTTCCAAGTATTGGAATTGGTTTTTATCTGGTCTACCAGGTTGTCACAACTCTAGGTAACTAGGGGCTAACATAACAGAGAGTAGAAAGAGGTGATTCCATGTTTTTAGAGAGAGTTTTAGAACCACCTAGTTATGGCTTTTTACGCAATGGCGGTCTTTATGTTCCTAAAAAAATAGAAATTCTATCGGAGTCTTTTCGAAAATTAAATATTTTTAAATCTAAAAAAAACTGGCTTTCTTTATTGAGCTGGTCTGTCACTTTAAGTTTTAGTATTCCCTTGTATTATTTTTTCACTCATTATTTTTCATGGCATTTGCTTGTGCTTGGATTCTTTTATAGCATGGTTGGATTAGGAAGCTATGGAACCTTCTGGTTTCATAGATATTGCACTCATAGGGCTTTTCAGTTTAAAAATTCATTTGTCAGAGAAATTTGCAGAAATTTAGCGATCAAAATTATTCCTGATGAGACCTATATTATTTCACACCATGTGCATCATCGTTTTTCTGAAAAACCTGGAGATCCCTATAATGTGCATGGAGGCTGGCTCTATTGCTTTTTAGCTGATATCAACCATCAGGGGATTAGAAGAGACCTTTCTCAAAAAGAGTATAAGCAACTTTGCAAACTCATGAATAACACAGGTGTGAGGGTGAATACTTTTGAGCAATATCTTAAATGGGGAACTCTTTGTCATCCATTTTACACCGTGACTCATTTTCTTCTGAATTGGTTGTTCTGGTTTGCCTGTTTCTATACTTTAGGGGGGATGCCTTTAGTTACAGCTTTGTTTGGATTTGCAGGAGTCTGGGCAGTGGGTGTCCGAACTTTTAATTATGATGGACATGGGGGCGGGAAGGATTTAAGGCGAGAAGGAATTGATTTTAATCGAGCTGATTTATCAGTAAATCGAGTTTGGCCAGGCTATGTGGCTGGTGAATGGCATAATAATCATCATCTTTTGCCTCATGGAGTGAGGAGTGGGTTTTTACCCTATCAATTAGATATCCCTTGGTTATTTATTTTTTTATTAATTAAATTAGGTTTTATTAGTTCTTATCGTGATGACAAGGAAGCATTTCTAAGAGATTACGTAAGAGTTCAAAAAAACTGACTTAGACCTAATCGAGTTTTTAAAAAATGTCATCTCAACACGAGGTTATTCGTCTTGCTGGAGTTGTTGAAAGAGTTACATTTCACAATGCTCAAAACGGATGGTCTGTTTTAAAGATTTCCCCATTTCATGAGCCTCATAAGTTGGTTACGGTTGTGATTCATCAAGCCGAAGTTTTTGCTGGGAGTTCTATGGAATTTTTGGGGAATTGGTGTCATCACCCCAAATATGGAGAACAATTTAGAGCTGAGAGTGCGATTGAGAAAAAACCAGCTTCAAGTGCAGCTATTGAAAAATACTTAGGCTCGGGTCTCATAAAGGGGGTGGGTCCAAAGACAGCTTCAAGGATTGTTCAGTTCTTTCAAGATAAGACTTTGGAAGTATTTGAAGATCGAATCAGTGATCTTTTAAAAGTTCCTGGTATTGCTGAGAAAAAACTTTTAGATATTAAAAACTCTTGGCAAGATCATAAGGCAATTCGAGAAGTCATGCTTTTTCTGCAAAACTATGGCGTAAGCACTTTGTTTGCTGTTAAAATTTACAAAACTTATGGAAATAACTCGATTGCAATAGTTTCTGAAAATCCCTATCAATTAGCAAAAGATATTTATGGAATTGGGTTTTTTTCTGCAGATAAAATCGCATTAAAAATGGGCTTTGAGGAAAATGGTGCAGCCAGGATTGAAGCAGGGCTGAGGCATGTTTTAGCAGCTTCCCGTGAGGAAGGTCATTGTTATCTGACAAAAGATCAGATTATTGAAAATTCAACAAAACTTCTTGGAAGGGTTGATCCTGAAAAAATTCAAAACATTTTGAGTTTGCTCTTAGAAAAAAAAGAGATAAAAACCCGTTCATGGACAGACAAAGATGAAAGTGTCAAAGTTGCTTATTATTCTCAGTCACTTTATTTTGATGAAGCTTATGTAGCTTCTCGAGTCAATCAATACGTTGCTAAAAAAATTGAAGTTCACTTTAAGAAAATGGAAGTATGGGTTGATCACTATTGCCTAAAAAATCAAATCAAGTTGAGCGTTGATCAAAAAAATGCAGTCCTTGGAATTGCAGGGTGCTCTTTTTCAATTCTGACTGGGGGGCCTGGCTGTGGAAAAACAACGACAACCAAAGTCCTTGTTCGGTTACTCAAAGCAATGAATCAAAAAGTGATTCTAGCCGCGCCTACAGGTCGAGCAGCACAGCGTATGGCTGAGGTCATTGGTTTTGAGGCTAAAACGATTCATCGGTTGTTAGAACTAGATGCTGTAAAAGGAGGATTTAAAAAAAGAGAAGAAGACCCACTCAAAGCAGATTTTATTGTCATTGACGAGTGTTCCATGCTGGATATTCAGTTAGCGGCTTGCCTCTTTAAGGCGATCCCTTTAGATGCACAAGTTCTTTTTATTGGAGATCCAGACCAATTGCCATCGGTTGGAGCAGGTTGTGTTCTTTATGATTTACTAAAAAGCCCTTCTGTACCTTCTTTTTATCTTACACAAGTATTTCGACAGGCGAAAGAATCACTCATTATCCGGTATGCTCATGAGATCAATCAAGGAAGAGTTCCTCAAATTGATTCTCCCATTCGTCGACCCCAGTTATGGAAAGAAAAAGCGGATTGCATCTTTATCGATGCGGAAGAAGCAACTCAGGAGCAAATTCATTTTTTAAGAAGAGCCAAGTTGGCCATTCAGAAAACTCTTGATTCAGGAGAAGAGCAAATCATTCAAACGGGAGATGAGTCTACAGGTCTGATGAGTCTTAGAAATGATGAACTCAAAATTGAAAAGCTCTTCAATCAAGAGTTCGCAGACCAAGCAGAGATAGATCGGCCTATTTTTTTAATTCCAGAAAAATTTAAATACATAGATCTTTTAAATCTTCATCAAGCCAAAAATGAAATAGATGAACTCAAGTCCGTTCTTCAGGGGGTTCATCCTTGGTCTACTCTTTTGTATGGTTTTTCGGCTCTAGACATGATTCTTAGGTTGTATACTAAAACTATTCCAAAATATTTTGGACAAGATGTAGAAATTCAAGTTTTAACACCTCAAGTACGAGGGTCATTGGGGGCAATCAATCTGAATCGATTGATCCAAAACGAAACCAACCCTGAGAGAGAAGGAGTAAAAGAAATTAAGTTCGGTGATCGAATTTTTAGAGAAGGTGATCGTGTTATTCAAACTAAGAATAACTATCATTTGAATGTCTATAATGGAGATATTGGAAAAATTATTAAAATAGATTTAGAAGCTCAGCAGTGTATTATCCAATTCAGCGGTTTAACTCAAGTTGTTTATGAAAGAGAAGATTTAGTGGAAATTTCTTTAGCTTATGGAATTACGATTCATAAATCGCAAGGCAGTGAGTTTGGAGCAGTGATTATCCCTGTCTCAACTCAGCATTTTAAAATGTTATTTAGAAATTTAATTTACACAGGTTTGACTCGGGCTAAGAAAATTTGTGTTTTTGTTGGAAGTCGAAAAGCGCTCTCCATGGCAGTTAAACAAATCGATCATAGGAAGCGGCAGACGGCGCTAACTGAATTAGTGTATAAAAATTTCTAAAAGAAAGGTTAATTTAGGTATCTAGAACAGATATCTTTGGGTTAAAATCGCATGAAACTCCTTGATTTATATGCAGTGATTCAAAGGGTATGTTTTCCAGGGATTTGGTCTAAAGGAGTTTCCTTGAGTCGAGAGGGATCCGTCTTTTTGGACCAAAAATCTTCAAATGAATTTTTATTAAGAGTTCGACCGACAAGCCAGCCTGTCTGTGTCAAAGTCACTTTGTGGCCCCAGGACGAAGATTGGTATTGTGATTGTGAGTTCAAGCAGGAGGTTTGTGCTCATGTAGCAGCTGCTATTATTTTTTTGAAAAATCATCCAGAATCTCAATCAGAATCTGAAGGGAAAAAACAAATTCCACTTCCACAATCTAAGTCTGCTCGAGTGGTTTATCGTTTTACACGTCGGGCAGGACGGCTTTATTTAGATCGATGGATTGTTCAAAGCGATGGTCGAGAAGAGATTTTATTACAATCTTTGGTGGGTTTTTTTGGCGGGATTAGTTCAGGGAGAATTTCTTCCTTTCCTTTAACTGCAACTCGGGATGATTATGCCGTGGATAGTGCTCTTCAGAATAGTTCTCATGGAGTTTTAGAGCCAAGGGTACTCGTTCCTTTATTCAAGGCTTTAGCAGGGTGTTCTGAGATTCAGTTAGAGGGTCAGCGGGTTGGAGTATCTTCAAAGCTGTACTCGGTGAAGGTTCGCATTGTTGATGAAAAGTCTGGAGTAAGACTTCAGGCAATGGATGATGTTTCAGTGACTGAAAGATTTTTGAATGGAGCTGTGCTTTGTGGGAATGTTCTTAGGGCAGTTGAAGTTTCAGCATTGAGTTTCACAGAGATTCCTTGGCTTCAGGGGGATGGAAGGTATTTCTCTGTAGAGGAGCTACCCAATCTTGTGACTCAAGTGATTCCTGCATTAGAAAAAAAAATATCTATTGACAATCAGTCTAAAAATTTACCCAAAGTGATTTGGCAAGCACCTCAGATTGTTCTTGAGTTAACAGCCTTGGATCAAGGCCAAAGGCTTGAGGTACTTCCAAAAATCGTTTATTTCCAGGGAAAGTCGGGACATAGAGAAATTCTTGTTGAGGATAAAGTCGCAGAAGGTCTTCTCCAGAGGAAACTGCAAAGCGAACTCCAGCTCAATCCAGGGCAAAAAGTGGAGTTCAGAGGGGATTCGGCTGTCGAGTTTGTGAGTCATTTGAAGGGTTGGCAGGTTCAAGGTGATGGATTGGCATCTTTTTCATTGAACGAGGCTCTTAAACCTAAGATCCATTTTTATGAAAACTCATTTCAAATTGAATTTAGTTCTGGAAACTCAAATCGGTCAGTCAGTGCTCAGAAAGTGATTCAAGCATGGCGTGAGAATCAAGAGTTTGTGTCACTTTTAGGAGGAGGCTGGGCACCCTTACCTCAGGATTGGTTAGCACGGTATGGGGATCGGATTCTTGCACTCGTAAACGCTCAAGATTCAGAAGGTAAAATTGCAGCTTGCAATTTACCCGAGCTTGCCTCTTTTTGTGAAGAGCTTGGTATCTCCTATCCTAACCCGCTTAGAAAACTACAGGAGTCCTTAGAGCAAGTTGAGACGATTGAGGATGTAGAGCTTCCAAAGGATTTATCAGCTGATTTAAGAGGTTATCAGAAAACAGGGGTCAATTGGCTTTGCTTTTTAAAACGTTCTCAAGTCGGAGCCTTGCTTGCTGATGATATGGGGTTGGGCAAAACTCTTCAGGTTTTATGTGCAATTCAAGGGCAAGCTTTAATTATTGTTCCCACCAGTGTTTTATATAGTTGGGTTCAACAAATTGAGCAATTTCGACCTAGCTTGACGTATTGTGTTTATCATGGGCAAGAGCGGCGACTTAATTTAAAGGCTGATATTATTTTGACAACCTATGCATTATTACGACGGGATCGAAGCCAAATCGTGGATCGCCATTGGGATATGGTTGTCCTAGATGAAGCTCAGATGATCAAAAACCCTAAGAGTCAAATTGCACGAACTGCGCATGCTCTTCAAGGTGATTTTCGAGTTGCCCTAAGTGGAACCCCTGTAGAAAATCAGTTGACTGACTTATGGAGTCAATTTCAATTTTTGAACCCTGGGTTTTTAGGTTCCCTAGAAGAGTTTCAGGATCAGTTTATTTCTCGGGGTAACGAAAATACAATGAAGCGATTGAGAAAGAAGGTGAGTCCTTTTATCTTAAGGCGAATGAAAGGGGATGTTGCTCCTGAGTTGCCTCCGAGAACGGATACCGTACTGACTTGTGAACTGACTTCTGAGGAAAGAGAGATTTATAATGCTCTTCTAGCCTCATCAAGAAAGGAAGTCATTGAAAAGCTTGAAATGGGGGGGGGTGTATTTGCTGCTCTTGAACTTTTATTAAGGCTCAGGCAAGCTTGCTGTCACGCTTCCTTGGTTCCTGGATATCAGGTGGTCAATTCATCGAAAATTGAACTTTTGTTAGAAAGCCTTACAAAAGCGATTGCTATGGGCCATCGGGCCTTAGTGTTTTCTCAATGGACGTCGTATCTCGACTTAATTGAGCCTGCTTTAAAATCAGAGCAAATTTCATTTCTTAGGCTCGATGGTCATACAAGAAATCGTCAGGAAGTGGTGGACCAGTATCAAAAGAATTCGGCCGCCGCAGTAATGCTTATCTCGCTTAAGTCAGGAGGTGTAGGATTAAACCTGACAGCAGCTGATCATATCTACTTGATGGATCCATGGTGGAACCCTGCTGTTGAAAATCAAGCCGCTGATCGGGCTCATCGCATTGGTCAACGAAATCCTGTTTTTGTTTATCGACTTGTTGCTCAGGATACCCTAGAAGAAAGAGTTCTTTCTCTACAGAAGGCAAAAGCTCAAATTGCGGCTGGGATTTTAGAGGGCACTGAGTTGTTTACCTCAATGACGAAAGAAGATATTCTAACGTTGATCAGCTAAAAAATAGTTCATTTTTTTGGAACCTCTTCCAAGGTTCGGAGGAGGGATAGGATCATTACAGCGAAATAAATTTGAGAAGAAGCTGTCATGCTAGCATCCAAAAGTGCAAGGCCTATCCTTATACCTGGGAGTATTTCGGATTGGGTAAATTTTACAAATACTTCAATTGACCACGGAATGAGACCTGTTGTGAGCATCAAAGCGGCTAACCAAAAAAGCTTGAGTTTGTAACCCGAAATCAGTTGTTCTGCTGCAATCAGCGGAGAAGCTCCTGTTTTCCAGCCCTCAAGGATTAAGCAAACTGCAGCAAGCTGGTACTTGAATGAAAAGTAAAGCCCCGGAACGATGAACAAGAGAAAGCCAAACACAGAGATGAAGGCTCCTCGAATGGAGAGAAGGGTCAAGGGGAGTAGTAAAACAGTTGTTTCTTGGAGGATCTTCAAGAATGAGGTGGGCACAGTGTTTTTTGACTGATTCTTGATCCATAAGATTAAAACAACAAATATAAAGTAGGAAACACACCAGATGCTTAAGCTGAGGCTAATCGAGTACCAAAGCTCAAGTGGGGTGACAGTGTTCCAATCAAAATCGACAAGTTGTCCCAAAAAAGAAGTCAAAAAAAAGGCAAATAAAAAAATGGAAAAGCTCAATGGATGTTTTCGAATCAATTGAATAGATTCACGAAAACAGGTGTGCCATGGAATTAAAATTGAATTTTTAGAAAATCCAGCTGATGTCACAAGAGAGCTATAGCATCAAAAGCAAGCTCTTGACAATTGGCTATAAATATCCAAATTAACCTTTTGTAGTGAGTCAAAGATGTATTTCAGTGAGGATGTATTCATGATGACAAAAATCCAAAAAACATTTCAAGCAGAAACTCAAGAGCTTCTCGATTTAATGATCCACTCGTTGTACTCTCATCGCGAGATTTTTTTAAGGGAACTCTTATCAAATGCTTCGGATGCCATCGAAAAGCTCAAATTTGAAAGTTTAACGGATAGTTCCTTAATCCAAGGCGGAGAGAATTACGAAATACGTCTGAGTCCCAACGCTGAGGCAAGGACTTTAACCATTTCAGATAATGGAATTGGGATGTCCTATGAAGAAGTGGTTCAAAATATTGGAACCATTGCTCGGTCTGGAACTAAGGCATTTTTAAAATTAAAACAAGAAAATAAAGCAAGTACAGACCTGATTGGTCAGTTTGGAGTTGGTTTTTACTCAGCTTTCATGGTCGCAGATCGAGTGACCCTTCATACTTCCAAGGGTGGTGTTCATCAGGGAGTGCTTTGGGAGTCAGATGGAAGTGGCAGTTATAGTATTGAAGAAACCCCCCGAGTACAAGGTCGCGGGACAACGATTACCTTACACCTTAAGAAATTTGAAGATGAAGAAGGAGTTTCTGATTTTAGTGATCCTTGGGTTTTAAAAAGCTTAGTTAAGAAATATTCTGATTTTATTTCTACTCCAATTCAAATGAAATCCAAAAAAGGAAAACCCACAGAAGACAGCTCAGCTGAAGAAGATGAGACTTTAAATTCTCAAAAAGCGCTTTGGCTAAGATCTCCTTCAGATTTAACTCCTCAAGAGTACTCTGATTTTTATAAACATGTCACTCATGATTGGGCTGATCCGGCAAAAACGATTCATTACAAAGCAGAAGGATCCATTGAATTTGTATCTATTTTGTATATTCCATCTCAAAAACCCTTTGATTATGATTTTAAAGATCGAAAATCGGGTCTCAATCTTTATGTTAAAAGAGTGTTCATTCAGGGGGATTGTGAGGAGCTCCTGCCGCCTTATTTGAGATTTGTTCGAGGGATAGTGGATAGCGATGATTTATCTTTAAATGTCTCAAGGGAGATTTTGCAAAAAGACCGGCAGATTATTCGAATTCATAAAGCTCTTACAAATAAAATTTTAAGTTCACTCAAAGAAATCTTAGATACGGACCGGGTTTCTTATGAGAAGATTTGGTTGAATTTTGGTCAAACATTGAAGGAAGGAGTCCTTTCTGAGTCAGGAGGCTACTCTAAGCTTCAAGAATTACTCTTGTTTCGTTCTACCACGTCAGAGAACTTAACAACTTTAGGGGAGTATGTTCATCGGATGAAGCCAGGGCAAAAGGCTATTTACTTGATGACTGGAGAAACTTTGCAGCAAGCTCAAAATAGTCCATACCTTGAAAAGGTTCGCAGCAAAGGGTTTGAAGTACTTTTGATGACTGATAAAGTAGATGGATGGGTAGTGTCTAGGTTGACCGAATATGAAAAACTGCCTTTGCAGTCGGTTTTATCAGAGAGCTTAGATCTGAACACAGACGAAGAAAAAAAAGCTGAAGAAGATCAGCTCAAGGTATTTGAAGTGAAGCTAAAACCCCTGGTTGATTCAATGAAAAATACCTTAAAAGATCAAGTTCAAGATATTAGGTTATCCACTCGTCTGACTGATTCTCCGGTTTGTTTAGTTTCATCAGGGGAAGGTGCAACGGCTCAAATGGAGAGGATATTAAAGTCAATGGGTCAAGCTGTTCCTCAGAATAAAAGAATTTTTGAAATTAATCCTTCACATCCTGTTTTTGAGGCGATGCTCGAGGCACCCAAATCCAAGCAGGAAGAGTTTTCAGAGTTGCTTTATCAGCAAGCACTTCTGAATGAAGGCTCCGCTATTGATGATCTAGTCAAGTATTCTAAAAAAATTACCAGTCTTATGATTGACTCTTTGAAATAAGAGTTAAAGGAGAGGCGGCATGATTTTATTGAACCCTAAGCAGCTGGATCGGGAGTATGCAGAAGGTGTTTCTAAAGAAATTATGCTTAAAACGGTTGCCTTTTTTGAATCTCGAGGGAAATCTCGATTAAAAAGAGACGATCATGATCGTCTTTGGTATGCCGATTTTCTTAAGTTTATCAAAGAAGAAAATATTTTTTCAACTCTCCTCACTCCAGCAGGGTTAGGGGATGTGCATTCAAGGTGGGATACATGGAGGATCTGCGAGTTTAATGAAATTCTAGGGTTCTACGGCTTAAATTATTGGTATACTTGGCAGGTTTCAATGCTAGGATTGGGGCCGATCTGGATGAGTCAGAATGAAGAGCTTAAGCAACGTGTTGCAAAGCTCTTGAAAGAAGGCAATATTTTTGCTTTTGGACTTTCTGAGAAAGAACATGGAGCTGATTTGTACTCGTCTGAGATGTCTCTTGAACCTCAGAGCGATGGAACCTATAAAGCGAGTGGGAAAAAGTACTATATTGGAAATGGGAATGAAGCAGTAGTTGTTTCAACTTTTGGAAAGTTCTCAAACACAAATGAATATGTTTTTTTCGCAGTAGATTCTCATCATAAAAATTACAAATGCATTCAGAATATTGTTAATTCTCAAAATTATGTGGCTGAGTATGTTTTAGATGCGTATCCAATTGAAAAAAAAGACATTATTTCAATGGGTCAAGAAGCCTGGGATTCTGCTTTAAATACCGTAAATATCTGTAAGTTTAATCTAGGGTGGGCATCTATTGGGATGTGTACTCATGCCTTTTACGAGGCGATTGATCATGCTTCAAGCCGACGGCTCTTTGGTCGTCAGGTGACTGATTTTCCTCATGTCCAGCAGCTTTTTGTGGATGCTTATGCAAGACTTGTAGCTATGAAACTTTTTAGTTTGAGAGCAGCAGATTATATGCGCTCAGCTTCATCTGAAGATCGACGGTATCTTCTTTATAATTCTATCGTCAAAATGAAGGTAACAACTCAGGGTGAAGAAGTTGTTAATGATTTATGGGATATTATTGCTGCCAAGGGATTTGAAAAGAATATGCAATTTGAGACAGTGTGTCGAGATATCCGCGCGCTTCCAAAACTGGAAGGCACTGTTCATGTCAATATGGCGCTCATTATCAAATTCATGAAAAATTATTTTTTTAATCCTAAAGAGTTTAATAAAATCTCAAAAAGGAATGAGCCTAAGGATGACAATTTTCTTTTTAATCAGGGTGCAACTCAAGGGTTAGGTAAAGTCTATTTTCATGATTATCGGATTGCTTACCATGGTGTTGAGCTTCCGAATATAGAAGTTTTTAAAAAACAGATTAAGCTTTTTAAATTACTTCTTTTTGTTGCAAAGCCGACACGTAAGCAAACTGAAGATTTTGGATTTTTGCTGGTTCTCGGAGAACTCTTTACTTTAATTGCATATGGACAGCTGATTATTGAAAACTCTGAAATTTATCGAATTGATCCAGCTTTACTAGATCAAATTTTTGATTTTATAGTTAGGGATTTTTCTCAATTTGCAGTCAAGCTTTATTCTAATTCTACAACAACTCGGCTTCAAATGCTTATTTGTAAAAGGATGCTTTTTAAACCTTGTGTTCATTCGGAAAGATTTAAGAAGGTTTTGGAAAATTATGTTTATCCTCTAAAAGGAGCGTATTCCATGAATCCAGGTCTTTGACCTGTTTGCATCCCCACGAGGGGATTTTCTAACTATTGACATATCAGAACAAGAGTTGTATAGAGCTTCCCAAATATGAGTTCGATGCTTTCTTTGAAATCGCCTGTGAGGCTAATTTTATTCGAAAAGAACTTTTTTAAGCGATTATTTTAAAAACACTCATTTGGGAGGATTATGTTTTTTCAGGGTCTGCTTTTAGGAAAATTTTTATTGTCTTTATTTTTTTTATCGGCTCAAGCTGCCGGAACATGGTGTATTCTGTATCCAGATACACCTCCGTGTACAGGACTTCCTGGGGTGTGTACTCTGAATGCAGATGGATCAAAGGGTGGGTTTGTAGCAGATACTGCATATGTTGAAAAAACGAATTATTTCTTCTTCAAAAAAAACAAGCCCTTTATTGGAAAGTATGCTCAAGTCTGTGAAAATGCCCAGATCTTAGATGAAGCAAAGGTGGATGGGTTTGCTGTCATTTCTGGCGAAGCTGTCATTAGCGGAAAAGCTGAAGTTTTTGAGTATGCACGTGTCTATGGGAATGCGCGAATTGGAGGAACAACTCAAGTCTATTTGAATGCTAAGGTTCATGGAAATGCTTGGTTAGATCAAGGAGAGATTTTCAAGGGAGAAGTATTTGAAGGGTGGATTTCTCAAGAAAAAGATAAATACGAGTTTTTTCATTCCACTGAATATCAAGATACAGATAAAGAAAGTAACTTCGAGTTTTTTCTCCGGCTCACTCCAGATGATAGGAAAACACTAATAACCTTCTGAAGATGAAGTAGTCTCAAATGAATCTATTGCAGACATTAAAAGATTCAAAATATAGCTTCAGTTGGATTTTGATTCCAATAAGAAATAACAGAATTTTTACCATTCCAAATCAGCTTACATACGTGACCTGTTTTGACTTTAAATTTTTGTTCATGGATTCTTTTTTTAAATTCTTCTTTATGAAGTTTTAGAAAATATCGGAGACGACCATTACTGGTAATCACTAAAATTTTAGTATCGTCAGTATAGGTCTGAAACAAATCTGCGAGGAAGGATTTTACCTCCTTTTGAATTTGAGATTCGGAACTTCCCCAGTTTGAGAGGGTAGGCCAGAGGCCTTCTTCGTTCCAGGCTTTGAGTTTTTCTTTTCCAAACCTCTGAGTGATTTCTTCGTTGCTGAGTCCGGTCCATGGACCGTAGTCGATTTCATTCAATCTAGAGTCATTGATCAGTGGACCTTGAAAGCCGATTGCTTGAGCTATGGTGGAGGCATAGACGCGAGTTCTTTGAAGAGGTGCGCAATAAATTGCAGCTAAGCAAGTTTTTTGAAGGATGAATTGAGAAGCTAATTGCTTTGCTTGGAGTAGTCCTTCTTCAACTAAAGAAAGGTCGTTGGAGATGCCTGCCCAGACAACTTTATCTTTTGGTCCAAACGTATTGCCGTGCCGGGATAAAAGGATGTGCATTAAATAAGTTCTCCTTCTTTTAAAATCAGGTTTTCAGCAATTTGAATATCTTCTGGATAATCAATCGACCAATGAGTCCGTCCGCGGTAATCAACTTCAATTACTCGGATTTTTAATCCATTTTCTAAAGCTCTGAGTTGTTCCAGTTGTTCGGCCGTTTCCAAAGGAGTTGGATTAAGATGAGAGTATTGATTGAGTGCCTCATATCGATAAGCGTATAATCCAATATGACGATAAATCGGAAAAAAATCTTGAGTTTTAGTTCTCAAAAAAGGAATGATTGTTTTAGAAAAATAAAGCGCATTTTTATTTCGATCGAAGACGACAAGTGTGCCACTCGAACTGTTCTTTCTCTTAAATTTGAGAAAATCTTGATACTGATTCCAATTCAGGTGAATGGCTGGAGTTGCAATTTCAATCGATGAATCCCGAAGGGTCTGATCAACTACTTCCTGGATAACCCAAGGAGGTGTTAGGACAGCATCACCTTGTAGATTAACTATGAGTTCAGGTTTTTTTTGAACTTTCTTTAATGCAGCAAGAACTCTCTCAGTTCCGTTTTTATAATCTCCATGAGTGAGAATGACTTGGGCACCAAACGACTCTGCGTGTTTTTGAATTTCTGAATCATCGGTTGAAATAAAAACTTCGTCAATGGATCCAACGGCCTTGGCAATTCTCCAAGTTCGATAAAGGAGGGTTTTCTCAAGAATCAAAGCCAGAGGTTTATTTGGAAATCGACTTGAACCTTGTCTTGCTGGAATGACGATTGCGGTATGAGCCATCGTCCCTCTATACCTGTTTTGAGTTTCAGAGCCAAATAATTCGTAATGATCGATTCTATTTTATAGTTCGTCTAACAATTTTTATGGTATAAAAGAAAAAATTTGAAAACTAAAAAATAAAATATCAGGAGTAGAAATTGATTTGTTTTCTCTAAGGAAAAGTCTAAAGAAAAGTTTTTTTTTATTAATACAATTTTTTTCAATTGGAGTTCATTTTTGTCAAAATTCCTCTGCTGATGTTGATCTAACAAAGCTTTCTAATGGCTTGTCAGGCATAGATTTGAGGACGGGGCAAAAAATCCAGATTCAGTGGGATTCAGTTTCACTTGGAACTGTAATTGCTTTTTTGTCAGTAAAATGTCCATGTTCTAACAGCCATGAAGAGGCACTCAATGTATTGGCTAAAGATTTTGAAAAAAGCGGATTTCAGTTTATAGGGGTTCACTCCAATTTCGATGAGGATGTGGATCAAGCTCGAAAGCATTTTAATCAATCAAAATTTTCATTTCCTGTTCTCCAAGATTCAGAAGCTGAAATTGCTATTCAGTTTGGGGCATTGAAGACTCCTCATGCTTATATTGTCGGCAGAGATAAAAAAATTCTCTTTGAAGGGGGCGTGGATAACAGTAGAATGGTGCAAAATGCTACAGAACATTACTTAAAGGATGCACTTACTGCAATTAGAGATGGAAATAATTCCTATCGAAAAAGTGTAAGAGTAGTAGGGTGTGTCATTTCTAGACCTTAAAAATCGATGTTGATACGTAAATTTTATTTTTTTATTAATTTTATTTGTTTGAGTGTGGTTGGCTGTTCTCCTCTTTTCAAGGAACCCAAGTTAAGAGAAGTGAATAGAAGTCGGCCACCCCTTGGCTCTACGTTGAACTTTAATCAATTGAATGTATCTGCCAAATTGATCTTAGTGAGTGATTCTGCTCAAGTGGGTCGGAAGACTTCTTTTCGTCTTATCTTATGGCCAAAAACAGGAGTTTATCTGAATCAGGGATTGCTCCCTCATGTTTGGTTATGGATGGTGATGGCATCGGGATCTCATGGATCAAGTCCAGTGAGTGTGGAGTCCTCCTTAGATGAGAGTTTTCAGCCAATTCTAGGAAGTTACGAGGTAAAAAACGCTAATTTTACAATGGCTGGTGAATGGGAAATTCATATTCAGCTGAAAGATGAGAGTGGAGCTGTAGTTGATGATGAAGTTGTTCAGTATATTTGGGTCTAAAGGCTTTCTTGTTTATTTTTTTCTTAATTTTTTTTTATTAAAAGCAGGAGCTTGGGCAGCTCCATGTTGTGCTAGAAATGCTGCAACTCCATCACTCATTGTGGGTGATGATCGGGCTCAAGTAAACTTAGGATACTCCCTAGCTAGTGCGGTTGCTGAGGCAGCCAATGACGGTTCCCTGAGCTTTTTTTCTTCATCAACGTCTGATTTGAGTCAAGTCTTTCGATTGGATGGAAGTTTCCTTTTATCGGATCGTTTTCAATTAGGGGCTAGTGCTTCATGGGTGAAGCATTTTGTTTCACAGTGGGGTTTGTCTGATTCGGTCATGGGATGGGGAGATTCAAGGTTGAGTCTTGCCTATGAACTCATCCCAGTATGGAGCTATTCAAAATGGAAACCTCAGGTTTTTGTTTTCTCTTCATTAGCTTTTCCTACCGGACGTTCAAAGTATGAAGCAGAAAATTTTTTACTTGCAGATATTCGAGGAAATGGATTTTATGGAATCTCCCTGGGTGGGTTAGTTCTGAAGTATTGGAGTTCTTGGGATCTTTTTTTGCTTCCAGAGATACATTTTTCTTTTCCTAGACAATTTCAAGACCAAGCAAATTCTATTTATGTGTATCCTCGTTTTGGAGGAAGTTTAGGTTTTGGAGGAGGTTGGAATTATAAAGTATTTCGTTTCGGAGTTCGAATTCAGCCTCGACTAGATCAATCAACTGTAGTCATTTTATCAAATCGTACTTTGCAGATGCAAACTGAAGGTTTCTTATCAGTCTGTGATACAGGTTTAGATTCAAGTGTGCTACTTTCAGCATCAGATAGTTTAATGTTATCTTATACAGATCAGACTCTTTTAGGTGTGGCGATGAATTTAAATGTAAATAGAACGATTGCTCTTAATTTCCAACATCGCTGGGAACGCTAGTTTTCATTAATTTATTTAAAATAATTTTTTTTAATAAAGAGAGGTGGGGGATGAGTCAATTTTATAGAGGTGTTCAAAGTTCTTTTGCAGAATTTAAAAATTTATTTACTGTGAGGGGACTCAAGAGTGATCTTTTTGCTGGATCTATCGTTGCTTTTACAGGAATTCCTCTTTGTCTTGCAATTGGCTTAGCCAGTGGGGTTGATCCATTTTTAGGTTTAGTCAGTGGAACGATTGGAAGTATTGTCTGTAGTGTTTTTGGAGGAACTCCTTTGGGAGTGAGTGGGCCTGCTGCTGGGATGGCTGTGCTTGTTGCTACTATTGTTCAGCAGCATGGTCTTGAAGCACTGATTCTTGCTGGTTTTGGGTGTGGTATTCTTCAACTCGTATTTGGATTAGTTCGATTAGGAGGATTAGTTCGATACATTCCAATATCAATTACTGCTGGTTTTAAAGCTGGAATCGGAGTGATTGTCTTGATCTCTCAGTTGCCTAGAGCTCTTGGATTGCCTGCTTCTGATCAATCTCATGTTTTTTTTATTATAACTCATATTTTTGAATTAATTCATGAAACTCAAGGGGCTTCTCTTTTATTGTCAGGGCTTGCACTTTTAATTAATTTTAGTTTTCCAAAGTTTAAATCAAAAATTCCTGCTGCTTTTGCAGCTGTCGTGATTCCGACGCTAGTAGGGGTGATTTTTGGTGTTTCAGTAGAAACTTTAGGACCTATTCCAAGTTCTTTTCCTTTTCCCAGGTTTCCTGAGTTCGTCTATGAAGATTTTTTTAGTTTGATTACCTCGACAGTTATTTTATTTTGTCTTTCTTCTATGGAAACCTCTCTTTCATCGTGTACAGCAGATCGTTTCTCTAAAACAGAAAAACATAATCCAGATCAGGAGATGATTGGGCAGGGTTTAGGTAATTTAGTCTCTTCACTCTTTGGGGGTATTCCAGTGACTGGAGTTATTGCAAGAACAGCACTCAATATTCAAGCAGGCGCAAAGACTCGGAGAGCTTCAATTTTTCAAGGGTTTATTTTGCTATTATCGATTTATTGGGGTTCAATATGGATGAGTTACATTCCTTTGTCTGTGTTAGCAGGAGTACTTCTTTCTGTGGCTTTAAGGATGGCTCACCCTCGAGAGTTTTTTAACCTTTGGCATTCATCTCGTGCTGATTCTTGGATTTATTTAACGACACTTTTTTTAGTGGTTTTTATTGATCTTGCCATTGGGGTGCAAGCGGGTGTTGTCATTGCTCTGGTAATAGCTATCCTAAGATTAGGAAAAGTGAGTTCTAAGGTTCACTCATTCTCTTCTCAGGGGCCTATACAGGTCTCACTTCATGGGCCTATGACATTTTTATCTTCCTCTGAGATTTCAAATCTTCGAAAGAGTTTAGGTCAGATGAGCCCGTCGAGAGGATTGGTGATTGATTTAGCAGAAGTGAGTTCAATGGATGCCTCTGGTGCAAGACAATTACAAGAATTTTTGAAGGATTTGGAAAATTGGAAACTTAAATTTGCATTAAAAGGTCTAGTCCCTGAGTGTCGGAAAGTTTTGCTCTCTCTTGATTCTAGAGGAGATATTTCTGATCATATTGCGTCGAATGAAGCCGATGTTTTAAGAATCTTAGGAAGGGATAACAGTGTTGTCGGATTAGATCGTTTGGTTTACGGAGTTGAGTGCTTTCGGAATGACTTAAAACACGGCTATCAGACTCTCTTTGAAAAACTTGCTTTTGGGCAAAATCCACATACACTTTTTATTACTTGCTCGGATAGTCGAATTAATCCCAATTTAATTACTTCAACAGATCCTGGAGAATTGTTTATTGTTCGGAATATAGGAAATATTATTCCATTATTTGATCAAAATAGTTCTTGTTCTGAGGGGGCAGCAGTTGAGTATGCAGTTAATGTATTAGGGGTAAAAGATATCGTCATTTGTGGTCATTCTGGTTGTGGTGCGATGTCAGAAGTCTTATTAGAGAAAATTTTTTCATCGGAATTTCAGAAAAATTTAACGAATGTCGGAAAATGGCTCGAAAAGGTGAGGGATATAAAAAATCAGCTACCTTATGATGCCACTCCTGAACAAGCAGCTGAGCTAAATTCTGTTTTGCAGGTTGAGAATCTAAAAACATATCCAATTATTAAAGAAAAAATATCTCAAGGAACTCTTCGTCTTCGAGCTTGGTACTATGACATTGGTTTGGGAGAGTTAGAAGAGTGGGATGATCATCTTAAATTATTTGTATCAGTAGGATCTCAGGAGGATCGTTTTTTAGAAAAACGTGTTGAAGCTGGGGTGCAGTTTCAAATTCCCTATGTTCAACGAAAACCTACAGTTAAAAAGTAAAAGGATGTTCACTACAGAGTACCTAAACGATTTTTGGTGTGATAAAAAAATTGGGTCAATAATGAAAGCGCTTATTTTGAGTCGGTGTGGCATTGTGTCTCCTGTCTCTTAAGTGTCTGCCTGTATCTAGGAGGTCTCATGGGAAAAAAATTATATGTAGGAAACTTACCTTTTTCAGCTACTGAACAAGTTTTATCAGATACTTTTGCTCAATGCGGCAAAGTTGAGTCTGCAAAAATTATTACGGATCGGGATTCTGGTAGGAGTAAAGGTTTTGGTTTCGTGGAGATGTCAACAGAAGCTGAGGCCCAAGATGCGATTCAGAAATTTAATGGGGCTGATTATGAGGGAAGACCCATGACTGTCAATGAAGCAAAGCCTATGGCCCCGAGAGAAAAGCGACCAGGGGGTTTTGGAGGAGGCGGTGGTAATCGTGACCGTGGAAGCCGAGGAGGTTTTGGTGGCGGCGGAGGGCGTGGCAATCGTTGGTAAAGCCAGAAGACCTTCTTTATTGAGCGCTGATTTCGGTGAATTCTCTAATTTCAAAAGAGGGTTTTTCCTTTTTGGTAGACGGGCTAGACAAATTTTTCCTATAAGCAGATATTCCTAAAAAGAGCATGACCCCTGAGAATACCCCAATGTATCCAGCTGCCATCCAATTTAGGTTAAAGTCTGAGTGTGGGTTAGACGGAGAAATAACGCCTGCTAATAGAAGAATGAGGCTAATTAAGGAAAAAAACAAACCAATCACAAACCGAAGATCTTCTAATAACAAAATAAACATAATAGTCTCCTAGTACCAAACATAGTTGAAAATCAAAGCGACTACAATCACAACGAAACCTAAGGTAGTAGGTTTTTTGTACCACTGCTCTGGGTTTTCATCAGTGGGTTGCGTTGTACCAAAGACAAGACCTTTGAGTTCATGGATAGGTTTGGGTTTTGTGAGGTAGCTCACCAGGAGGGTTGTGATGAAGCAAGTACTCCAGGCAACAATGGCAACTCCCAAGGCATGTCCCATTCCTGAGTGAAACTCATAAAGAGGAGTGTGAACTAACCATGCTCCTTTTCCTTCAGCCAGAGTCAGGCCATGTACTCCTATTGCTGCTAGAGTTCCAACTAAAAGACCTGAAAAAGCACCATGACCTGTTGTACGTTTCCAAAACATTCCAAGGAAAAAAGTTGCAAATAATGGAGCATTAATAAAGCCACAGATGAGTTGGAGCAAGTCATTGAGATTATTAAAAGTGCGAGTGAGGTAAGCAGTTCCAATGGAGAGGATAATACCTAGAACTGTGGAGGCTCTCCCTACTAAGAGATAGTGAGAATCGGGTGCACTTTTTCTAAAATAAGCTTGGTAAATGTCATATGTCCACACTGAATTAAAGGCGGTGACATTACCTGCCATCCCAGACATAAAAGATGCAATTAATGCAGTTAGACCTAATCCCAGAAGGCCCGAGGGGAAAAAATGGGAAAGGAGCAAAGGAAGGGTCATGTCATAGTTAATTTGTTGGTCAGATCGCATGGGGAGATGGAAAGTATCACCCGATTGGAATAAAGCTACAGCGATTAATCCTGGTAATACGACTACAAAAGGTAGAAGAATTTTTGGAAATGCAGCGATCAGGGGAGTTTTCTGGGCTGATGATAAGTTTCTTGCAATCATAGCTCTTTGAACGACTAAAAAATCTGTGCACCAGTAGCCAAAAGAGAGCACAAAGCCAAGACCTAGCATCAGGCTCCAAGAATTCACACCCATGGGGTTATGGTCACTTGAGTCTAGGTATTTCCAACAATGAGTCATTACGGGTGGAAGCTGATCAATAAAATTTCTCCAACCTCCAAGTTTAATGACACCTAAAATAGAAATGGGAGCAATGCCTAAAATAATCAGAAAAAATTGAAAGACTTCATTATAGACCGCACTGGTCAATCCTCCCATAAATGTATAGACCATTACGACTCCTGCAGAGAGCAAAACAGAGGTTTCAAAGTTCCATCCGAGCAGTGGATCCAGAAGAATAGCTAAGGCGTAGAGTGAAATTCCGGAGGAAAAAACGGTTAGGATTGCAAATGAAATGGCGTTAAAAGCTCGAGTTTTTTCATCGAATCTGAGTTTTAAGTATTCTGGAACGCTTCTTGCTTTGCTTTGATAATAAAAAGGCATCATGCACACACCCAGAAAGACCATGGCAGGGATTGCTCCGACCCAGTAGAAATGTGCTGTAATCATGCCATATTTAGCTCCAGAGGCAGCCATTCCCATGACCTCCTGAGCTCCAAGATTTGCTGAAATAAAAGCAAGGCTTGTAATCCAAAGAGGGATAGATTTTCCGCTAGAAAGAAAGTCATTGCTATTTTTAATTCTTTTTTTAGTGAATAATCCGATGCCAATGACAAAAATAAAATAAATCAAGATGATGGTATAGTCGATCCAGGCTAAGTTCATAATGACTCATCTTTATCAACAATTCTGGACGAATCAAATTATAACTGGTCAGATTGCCAAAAAATTAGGATTCAGTGGATGCTTTTGGTTTAGGTCTGCGATAGAAACAAATATGGCTTTTGTAACGATTGCGGCTTATCAGTTCGCTCATTTAGATCAACTTCCTGAAAAAAAAGTTCGACTTAAGGAGCTTTGTTTTTCTCTTGGTTTGAAAGGGACTCTGCTGATTGCTTCTGAGGGGATGAACTGTTTTTTGGCTGGAGAGAGGGAAAATATTCTTCAGTTGAAGGGATTTTTTGAGGAGGAGTTAGGTCTAAGAAGATTAAATTATAAGGAGCATTTCTGCGATAGCTCTCCTTTTACGCGTATGTTGGTGAAAGTAAAAAAAGAAATTATTTCGATGGGGGATGCTTCTATTTCTCCAGAGGTTTTGACTGCCTCCTCTATTGCTCCTCAGGAGTTGAAAGCATGGTTAGACCAAAATCGTGATATCATTCTTCTTGATACACGCAATACTTATGAGATTAAGTGTGGAACTTTTGAAAAAGCTATCCATCTTGGAATCAACTCCTTTCGTGAAATAACTGCTGCAGCCAAGCAGCTTCCAAAAGAGTTGAAGAAAAAAACAATCGTGATGTTTTGTACTGGAGGGATTCGGTGTGAAAAAGCATCCGCTTATTTTATGAAAATAGGTTTTGAAAGTGTTTATCAACTTGAGGGTGGTATTTTAAAATATTTTAAAGAATGTAATAACGCTCATTATCAAGGGAACTGTTTTGTTTTCGACTGGAGATTGGCTCTCAATAGTCATTTTGAAAGTAGGGCAAGAACTCTAGAGGAACCGGTTAATGCGGGTCGTCATTTTTCCTTATAGTTTGAGGTTTTAGATTTTATTCAGAAGAGTATCCACTTGAGGTAATTTGTTCAGAGCATCGGCTAAGTTATTTGTGAACTCTTCAGGGTGAGCTAAGTTTTTTTCTTGAAATACTTGTTTTAGCTGCGGATGTACGCCTGAAAGAAGAATTCTTGCTGGTCTGATTCTAATAGAGTGAAAAAGTTGATGAACTAGAGGAATAAATTCAGGATCAATCTTTGGGGTCACATCCCGAAAATTAAGGATAACCCATTTTGAGGCGGATTTTAAAATTTGTTCACAGCAGTGCTCAAATATTCTAGAATTTTTAATTTGAAGAGTTCCAAATAGAGTGATTGAAAGAATCGAGTGATCTTTTTGAAAGTAATGGGTCTCATGGCATAAATAAGTTAAATTCGATTTTGATTTCATAATTTTAATAACCAAAAATTTTTGATTATACATTGAGTTTAGCAAAAAGAATAAAATGTGCAATCTGTGTCACTTTTGACAACTTTAGTAAAAAGGTGTTTTTTAAATGGATAAATTTAAAAATAAAACTATCTTTATAACAGGAGCTTCCTCGGGTATTGGAAAGGCCTTGGTGCAGGAGTTCTTTAGACAAGGAGCTAGTCTGATTCTTCTTGCACGAAGAAAACATCGACTTGATCAGATTGTTGCCAATCTTGGAGATAAAGATCAACGTGTTGTATCGTTTCAATGTGACGTCAATTGTCTTGAAGATCTCAAGGCTGCAGTAGTTCAGGGAGTGAATAAATTTGGAAAAATAGATGTGGTAGTTGCCAATGCAGGATTTGGAGTTGCTGGAACTCTTGAAAAGATTCATGTTGAAGATTATCGGCGTCAATTTGAAACAAATGTTTTTGGAGTGCTAAATACTACTTACTCAACTTTAGATCAGTTAAAAAATACAAAAGGAACTCTTGTTTTAGTGGGTAGTGTTGCAGGTTCAATTGCTTTGCCCGGGAATTCAGCCTATGCTATGAGCAAGGCTGCTGTCAATGCTCTTTCAGACTCGCTGACCGGTGAGCTTGTAAAATATGGTGTTTCAGTTGTTTTAATTACTCCTGGGTTTATTGAAAGTGAAATTCGAAAAGTGAATAATCAAGGGGTTTATCAAGATCATGCGAGGGATCCTGTCCCGCATTGGCTTGTCATGAGTTCAGATAGAGCTGCAAAAAAGATGATTCAGGCCATATATCAAAAGAAAAGAGAAAAGGTCATTACTTTTCATGGGCAACTTGCTCTTTTTTTGAGACGATTTGTTCCAGGGTTATTACAATTTTTAGTTCAACTAGGCTTAAAAGGGAGAGATGAACCCAGTGAGTGATCCGATTTCGTTACACCCCTATTGGCGTAAGTGCACCACCTGTAAAAATCACATTCAGTTGAATCAAAAGTATTGGGTTTGTAGTGTTTCAACTTGTAATCGAATTCGAACCGATTTAGTTTTTTGTAATTTACAATGTTTTGATGCTCATGTTCCTGTGATGAACCATCGAGATGCAGGGGCTTTTGAACGGACAGCGCCTCGTTCTTCTTCTCCACAGATAGTAGAAAACAACAAGGTTAAGAAGGCTGAGAAAACTGACAAACCTGAAATCAAGGCCTCCTCAGAGGGAGTTGACGAGATTTTGGTGGTAGTTTCTAAGGTCAAAGCTTATATTCGAGCTCAATCAGGGATGAATACTTCAGATTCTGTTTCTTGGATTTTAACTCAATATATTTTAAAAATGACTGACTTAGCTATTGAGAAAGCTAAGTCAAGTGGAAGACAAACTCTGATGGAGAGAGATTTCTAGTCTATTGATCGGTTTTTTCTGGTTTGCAGCGTGTTTTAAGAATCGGATTTTCATTTCCTTGAATTTTTTTTATTTTTTCAGCTCTTTGGCACTCCCAGCGATCTACAGGATTGAGCTTGTCCCAGGATTCAAAGAGTTTTCTGTTTTTTTCTGAAATAATACCACGACCTGGATAGGCTTGATTCATGTATAAGTAAGTTCTGGCTATTCTTCCTTTTGCAAGAGGCATGGGTTCAAATTTACGATTTTCAATTTTAACTTTGCATTTTCCAAAAGGGCTAAGTTTTTGAGTACTTAATTCGGCCATAGAATAATTACTCCGAAGTCCGTTGAGTTCTCCGATTTCTGGCCAAATATTGTACAAATCTGATTCTATATAAGAAAAGGCAGGGTTATTTTTTGCACAAGCGCGGCCTTTATATTTTTTAGACTTTCTGATACAAAAGGGACTTCCCTCTTTCCAGTCAGGAAAAGATTGTCCAAAAGCTTCAGCTGGGACGACATGTTCCCACTCTAATTTTTGAGCCCGCTTAGAGTGATGGGGGCTTTGGTATCCACAACTTTTGAGATTGATTGTTTGTCCTTCATAGCGGCAATGACAGTAAATCGTATAAGGATGTTCCTGATGGATTTCCCTGGCTAAACGCTTAGCTTGAGAAAAATGCTTAATTTTTATGTTTCCTCCACCCCATGCGGGAGGGGAGAGAAGAGACAAGAGAAGCATTGTTTTAGGGGTAAAACTCATACCGGCTTTACTATAAGTGTAAATTTATCATAAATCTAGAGACAATACCCTGTATTCAAAAATACGATAAATTGATATATCTTATTTTATGACACATCCTTCTAAAGTGATTCGTTTTTGTGTTGCTGGAATTACCGGTCAAATGGGACGTGAAGTGGTTAGGACTTTACCCCAATGGAAGGGTCTCGAATTAGTTTCTGGGGTTGCCTCTAAGGCGGGGGGACTCAAGCTCCAAGATATTTTGGGTCAGGCATCCCCTGATTTGATTATTGGAGGTGATCTCAGAGACGAACTGAGAAATAAGAAATTCGATGTATTAGTTGATCTGACTCGTCCTGAAGTTGCGGTTTCTCATGCCCTTTGGGCAATAGAAAAAGGGGTATCTCCGATTATTGGAACCAGTGGTTTGGAGGCAGGTGATCTTGAAGTGATTGAGAAAGCCTGTGAAAGCAAAAAAGTGCCAGCCTGGGTGATTCCCAATTTTTCTGTAGGTGCTGTACTGGGAATGCGGTTTGCTCAATTGGCAGCACAGTGGATTGCTGATGTTGAAATCATTGAAATGCATCATGAAAAAAAACTGGATGCACCCTCAGGAACAGCATTAGAAACTGCTCGATTGATCCAAAAGTCTCGATTGAAAGTTCCCACTGTTCCTGAGACAAAAGTCATGAAAGCTCAGGGAGCAAGGGGGGCACAAGTTCATGAAGTTCCTATTCACTCAGTTAGGCTGAGTGGTTTTTTAGCTCAACAAATGATTATTTTTGGTGCTCCTGGAGAGACTTTAGAGATCAAACACTCTGTGATCGACCGATCTACTTATATGGGTGGGGTTGAGCTTTCTATTCGAAAGGTGAGGGCACTCGCTGGTTTAACTATCGGGCTTGAATCCGTTCTATTCCAGTGATAGTTATAAAGTTGTGTTTAAAAATAAAAAAGATTTTTTGTTGAGTCGAGATTTCAATGGACCTGGAACTGCTTCCTGGGTTGAAATTAGTAAAAGTGCTTTAGAAAATAATATTGATTGTTTTAAAAAAACTGCTCAGGGTCGGTTTTCGCTAGGAGTTGTCTTAAAGGGGAACGCCTATGGTCATGGGCTTTTAACTGTCTTTAGGGTTATTAGAGATCGAGTTGATTGTGTTTATTTAATTTCTCCACAGGATGCGATCCTCTTACAAGAAGATTCCTCTTTTTCTAATGGAGGTTTTTCTCCTAGAATTATCGTGATTGGAGGGCTTACGCCGGAGGAGATTAGTGTTTGCGCTCAAAAGAATATTGAAATGGCTCTTGGGGATCGAGTTTGGGAAGAGGCGGTTCCTCTTTTGAGGAAGAGGGGTCTGAAAGCAAAGGTTCATATTCATTTAGATACAGGTCTTTCCAGAGAGGGGTATTTTCATGAAAATCTTAAACAAGATCTCAAATTTTTAAAAACAGCTTCTGACGTGATCTCGGTAGTTGCAGTGATGTCTCACTTTGCCAATGTTGAAGATGTGACTGCACAGGATTATGCAATTTCTCAGATCAAAGCTTTCAAGAAAGGTGTGACTTGTTTGAAAGAATTTTTGTTGCTCCCAGAGCCTTTAGACGAGCATTTTTCAGGGAGTGCGGCAGCTCTGCTTTTGCCTGAGGCTCGGCTCAATGGAATACGGGTGGGGATTTCTCTTTATGGTTTTTGGCCGTCTGCTGAGACCCGGATTTCTGCAAAATTTAATTTTGATGAACTCCCCCACTTAGAGCCTGTGCTTTCATGGAAATGCAAAAGCCAGGTTGTTAAAAAGCTCAAGCCAGGAACTTATGTTGGGTATGGATGTGCTTATCGATGTGATCGAGAAACTCGGATTGCTATTTTTCCGGTCGGTTATTATGACGGATATTCTCGTTCAGTTTCAGGAAAAGCCCATGTTTTAATCCAGGGGAGGAGATGTTCTGTGATTGGTCGGGTCATGATGAACCATATTATTGTTGATATCACCCAGGTGAGTCATGATAATCGCCCAGTTGAGGCCACTCTGATTGGAAAAAGTGGCGATGAAGTGGTTTCGGCTCAAATGCTAGCTGATTGGGCGGATACGATTCAGTATGAAGTCGTGACCCGTCTTGGGTCTCATTTAGAGCGGGTTGTAGTTCCCTAAAAGGTCTTGTCTTGACAAAGACTCTGCTTTGAAGAGATCCTAGAATAAGAGATGGAACCCACTCAACCCAATGCTCCTTCTGATCTTGAGATTTCATTTCGTCCTGTTACGGAGGGACTCGGTTTTCATCCGTTTTCAGATGGCCTGCCTTATGCACCGGTAGTTAAATCTCCTAGAATCAATCCATCTTTACCCGTTGTTCAAAATCTCAGAGCTCAGGCCAATTTATCTCATCCTCCGGCTCCTGGGATGATGCCTGCTGGGTCTGGATCTGTTCGTGTTTCATCTCCGGGGATTGTTTCAGGGCCTCTCATCCATCCACAGACGGCTTTTAATTTTCAAAAGTTAGGTTTAGAACCCAAGCCAATTGTTTTGACTCAAAATTTGAGTTTTGGGGGTTTTTATCTTTTAAAGAGAGTTTTAGCCTATACATTTGATTTTGCTATAAACTCGGTCTTGATTTTAGGAATTCTTTTCCCATGGGTCTTAAGGCAGGAATTCAACTTAGATATTTTTTCCAATGCGAGTATTTTTATTCTGCTCATTTTATTAGCGAGCATGGCAAATTGGACTTTCATTTCCTTACAGGAAGTCATACTTGGAACATCCATTGGAAAACGGATTTTTGGCCTTGTTTTAAAAGGGAGTGGAACTCAGAGATTTTTGAGGGCTCTCTTTTTTGTCCCGAGTGCAGGTTTTTTTGGATTGGGTCTATTTTTTATGATTTTCGATCCAAAGAAGCAGGGGTGGCATGATCGACTTGTCAACCTGCAGCCTATTGAACTGATGCAGAATTAACGGTTTGTTATGCCAAAGTATTTTCTATCAAAAATTAAACCTCCTTCCTCACTGAAACGCTCCTTAGCGCAATTTAAGAAAAAATCTGTTTTTACAAATGGCTGCTTTGATCTCCTTCACAAAGGACATGTGAGGTATCTCAATGATGCAAGATCTTTGGGTGATTTACTGATTGTGGCTCTCAATAGCGATGTCACAATTCAAAAATTGAAAGGTCCTACACGGCCCATCAATGTATTGGCAGATCGGTTGGAAGTGATTGCTGCTTTGGGTTGTGTCGATTTTGTGACTTGGTTTGATGAAGATACCCCTCTAGAGCTTATTTGTTTTTTACGTCCAAAACTTCTAGTCAAAGGAGGGGACTGGAAAGTTGATCAAATTGTAGGAGCGAAGGAGGTTCTTTCTTGGAAAGGTAAGGTCTACTCTTTGCCTTACTTGGAAGGGCACAGCACAACGAACTTGATCGCTAAAGCAAATCGTTCATAGTACAATCATCAGACATGAATCCCACTGTTTTTTCAGGACTCATTCCTTGGTTTGAGTCTGAAAACAGAGTCAAAAAAGGCAACTGACGTTAAGCTTAAACCAAAAGAAATACAGATGATAAACACTACACCAGAAGCAACCTGAGCTGCAAATAGAGTTGGAAAGGATTGAAAAAAAAGGTTCCAGATGAAAATCCAGCTAAAAATACCCCAGACTAAACCCATTGGCACAAGTGCTTTTAAGGAATTTGTTCCAACAAAATGAGAAAAAATAGCCCCTAGAAACACACATAAAACTGCAAGCAGAAGCGCTCCGGCAATGAAGCCGTTCCAAGTGTTTACGTCTGTTGCTGAAGGTCCTTCCAGAATCGTGCCCAATAATTTGACAGGAAAAGCCATTTCTAATCCAGCAGAATGAGCACAAATCATTGAAACTAAAACAGCAATCCCTCCGGCAAAAAGACCAGACACTCCTCCACATAACCAGCGGATCGGATCTTTTCTCAACCACATCTCAACTAAGTTATATTCCATACCATCCTGGTATAACATCCCTGCAAGAGTTGGCAAACAAGGAAAATCATGAAGACGAATCCATGGCAGAGCTCAAACGAGATGACGCTGATGGGCTGGATTGACAAAAGGTTTTTTTTTGACGACCCCAGACGATTCGGTCTCGAATGGGACCAAACGCTAAAAGAGAAAACCCTGAACTGAAAATCAGGGGTAAGATCAAATAAGCCAAGGCTTGAGTATCTCTAAGAGCAGGACAAAGTCCGAGAAGGATACCTAGATAAAGCGCAATCAAAATCGACCAAGCTTTAAAAGTTCCACTCAACCATTTCTTGATGGAAAAGGAGAGTTGGTCAATCTGTAAAACGCCAAGCAGTGAGACGAAGCATGCTATATTGGCGCTCAGCACAAAGAAGAAAATGTCAAAAGGACTGAAATTTAAATAAAATCGACCTAGTGTCAGACTTAAGAGAAGACCAATGACTCCAGTGATTGCTGAGGTTTTCATGAGCTCCTTATACATCCATATCAGAAGGAGTTCTATTGTCACTTGATTCAAAATGATAATAAAATAGACATCAAGACATGCCGATTGAATTGACTCAAATCAACTCTTCTCAATTTCAAGCTCTTTCAAGGGCTACTACTGTATTTTTTTTTGCAGTCGGTCCTTTAGAGGACCATGGGCCCCATCTTCCTTTAGGACTGGATTTGCAAGAGGCTCGCTTTTTAGGTTGGAAGGCTGCTCAGGAGCTTGAAAAGCAAATGCCTGGATGGAGCGGGGTAATCATGCCGGAGGCTGCTCTGGGTATTGAAGCGAATACTTCTCAAATTGTGATCACAGTGCGCGCGCATGTTTTGCGGGATTGGTTAGTGGATAGCTGTCGATGTCTGATTCGCTGTGGATTTTTTCATTTTGTTTGTTTTACTGGCCATTTGGGGCCTAGACAGCTCACTGCCATTGAAGAAGCGGGAAAGATCATTGGGAGAGCCCAGTGGTGGAACCCTCGGTCTGCCCCTTTTTTTGTGCCTAAGAAGATTCGTCCTACCTTACTCTCTGCCCAGTCAGGTTCTATCAGTTGGAAAGAAGTTTTAACTTCTCCCTTTTGGCCTGATCCCAAAGAACATGGGGGAGAAAGAGATACTTCAGTGGCACTTGCCATTTCTGAAGGTCTGGTGAGTCCAATCTTTCAAGATTTGCCTCGAGTCAATCGCCTTTCTTCTCGGTGGATACGAAATTTTTCACGTCGAATGGGGCGGCTTTCAGGCTATTGGGGGGATCCATCGGTCGCGCACCCTAAGCAAGGTGAAATTGAAATGGCTCAGAGCGTAGAAGTGCTTTTTCCAAAGTTTAAGGTAGTTTGGGAAGGCCATCGGCCTCAGTCCTTATTTCGTTCTTGGTATTCGATTTTGCCTCCAAATCAAAGTTTTTTTAAAGCTTGGCTTCTTTTTGCTTTGATTCTTTTGTTTTTAGCAGGGTGGAGTTTTTTGAGTGCTTTAACGTATCATCTGGATTGATTGTTTGACTAGGAGCGGTATCTGAGGTTTTATCAGAGGCCAGTCGGGGTGTAGCGCAGCTTGGCTAGCGCGCTTCGTTCGGGACGAAGAGGTCGCGTGTTCGAATCACGTCACCCCGACCATGATGTCTAAGAAACAGAGGCTCTTATTATTTTATCTAAAATTGAAAAGAGTTAGGTCCAACACAAAATATTTATGATCAATATTAAAAAAAACAATTTAAGCTTATTTCAAAAACTTTTCTGTATTTTTGTGTCTATAGAAATGATGGGGTGTGCAGAGCCTCTGTCTTTAGGTTATTCTTATTGCTCACCTGAAGTCCTTCAAAAAGCAAAAAAATTAAGTAGTTTTGATCGGCAGTACAAATATTTTTTAAATTTTGTAGATGAAAAAGATATCAGTCAAATTGAAGAAATAATTCAACATTATGAACAGATTAACTCTGAAGTTGATGAGCTGCTAGCACTTCCTGATTGTTCTGAGAGTGAGTATTTGAATCTCCCTATAAAAGATGGCTATTATATCAAAAGTGCAAAAAGACGAGCTAGCGAAGAGCTTCAAAAAAACAAACCAAAACTAGCTTTTGCTAAAGCTTTAGATCAACTTTATCAAAATACGGGCTGCGCACCAGCTCCAGGACTTGTAGAGTACAATTTTAACAATGCCCCAGAGTTAATTATTCATTTAAAATTGATCACTCATTCAGTAAAAGCTACCGTTGATCGAGCTTATACTGAATCAGTGATTTTCATAGAAGAACTCAATAGAATAAAAAAAATTTATAAAGGTATAGAACTCACTAATGATTTTGAAAATTTAAACGTTTATTTGGAGAAAATGATTTCGGTGAAAGAAGTAATAGAAAACGCTTTTAAAATTGGAATTCAACGATCTGATTTATTTGTGCAATGCTATGAAAGATATCTAGATGGAGACATTGATTCAGAATTAAAGTCAAAAATCCCTCAGACGAGTTCAAAAAATTTGAACTCGGTTCAAGCAAAAGAAGCAATTTGTCGAGAATTAAATATCCTAACTTCTGCAACTGATAGTGAGGTTAAAAAAGCTTACCACCAAGAGTGTCTAAAGAGACATCCAGATAAAGGTGGTAATACAAAAAAATTTCAAATACTTAATGAACTTTACAAAAATTTTCAAAAATCTTTGTAAGACATGTTTTAAAATCTTAGCCTAATGGACTTTAAACTCCTTCGTTTTAGAAGTGAGGTGCAGGATCATCAGACCTTCCTTGGGGGGTTACTTTTTTTGAGATTCCAGCTCCAACACCTCAAAATCTTCGGATTGAGAAATTACAGAATTATAACCGTTTTCATGAACATAAACTGACCATGCTGCCTGGATCAGGGCATATTCTGCTTCGCTAAATTGTGTGGGAATCCTTAGCTTTTGGAAAACATTATAAATCAGTTGGCCTACTTCGTCTTCGTGTTTGCTTTTTTTAATCGGAGAAAATTCTTGTATTTGAATACGGGGCCATTTTTTTATTTCCTGATCTAAATTAAGTTTTTTAGTCCAATAAGAAGCTTCTGCAGTCAGTAAGATGGATTTAGTGTCAAAATAAAGTGCAATAAATTCCTCGCTGTCGACATAGGTTTCCCACCATTCAATCATTTTAATGATTTCTTCGGATGTAATGTCATTGCAGTCTTTATGATATTTAATAAAATGACTAATTTTTTCAGCAGAAATTGAGTTAGTTTTTTTAAGATTCTTCGTCTTAGATTTATTCAAAGAATTTAATGAATCAATAGATGGATTATTATAACTGATAAAGCATAAAGTTCTAAGGATAGGATGAATGACATTAAACATAGACCAACTATATTTAGAATAAAATAAGGATAAAAAAATAACTAAAATTAAAAAATTAAACTTCAAAATAGACATAAAAACCCCTTTACTTGTGCACCTGTATATTGTGAATAATTCAAAAATACAACATTTTTTAATTTAATTTGAATTTTTTAAAATCATGATTATAGCGTAATTGCTGTCGAAGATAAGAAGCTCTATAGAAATCAAGACCAGCATCACCTTGAGTTACAATTTTACGAGAAATGTTCAAGAAAATTTCAGTAACTTTATAAACTTTTTTATTATTGAAAAAATTCTATTAGATTTTCTTATAGTATTAACTAATTATTCAATAAATAAATTGAAAAATAAATGTAAGCTTAGAGCAAGATTAATTAATTAGTTTTCAAAATATAAAGTCTAGTTAAATTATTTTTTAATTAAATTATTAATTTTTTGAATGAGCCTGTTTATTTCTACAGGTTTGCATTCATATTCATTACATCCTGCCTCAAGAGAAGTTTTCTGGTCTTCAATTCTAGCATGCGCACTTAAGGCAATGATTGGAGTCATTTGAGTTGAAGAGTTTTCTCTGATTCTTCGAACAGCTTCAAGTCCATCAATTCCAGGAAGGTTAATGTCCATTAAGATTAGATCTGGGAGTTCCTTAAAAGTTTTTTCAACTCCGGATATCCCATCTTCAGCAACTAGTATTTGATAGCCTCTGCGTTCAAGTCTGCGACTCAGCATATCTCGGTTTAATTCATTATCTTCAACAATTAATATTTTGTAAATTTTATTCATATTTAAATATTTTGATTTGATGAGTTACTTTCTTGATGATCTGGTATCCAAATTGAAAATGTTGATCCTTTCCCAAATTCAGACTGAAAAGAGACATTTCCTCCTAGAAGTTCAGTGTATTTTTTAACAATCATCAAACCTAATCCTGTTCCTCCATATTTTCGAGTAGTTGAAGAGTCCACTTGCGAAAAAGGTTTAAAAAGTCTGTCGATTTTATCTTTTGGAATTCCAATGCCTGAGTCCTGTATGTCAAATCGGAGTCCAGTTTTGTTTTCTATGATTTCTGATTGTACATTTAAGGAGACTTCCCCTTGGTTTGTAAATTTTGCAGCATTTGATATAAGATTGAAAAGAATTTGTGTAAGTTTTCCTCGATCACTATGAAAAAAATGAATTGAAAAATTAGACTTAATTTTAAATTTATTTCCGTTCTTTTCAATTAAATAGCCAGTAACAGTTTCAAGGTGATTAACAAGTTCTTTAACATCAAACTGTTCGATGTCAGCCTCCATCTTTCCAGCTTCAATCTTTGAAAGGTCAAGAATTTCATTAATGAGTTCTAGTAGGTGTTTTCCAGCTGCACGGATTCGGTTGGCATCTTGATCTACCAAGTCAAATTGGTTGTCTTCAATATTTTCACAAATTAGCTCGCTGTATCCAATAATTGCGTTAAGAGGAGTTCGAAGTTCATGGCTCATATTTGCTAGGAATTCAGATTTAGCCCGACTTGCAGCTTCTGCAGCATCTTTTGCCCGGATGATTTCTTCTTCAGATTTTTTTCTCTCTGTAATGTTTCTTTCAAAGATAGTAACTCCTACTATCTTTCCTTCTGAAATGATAGGACTGCAGGAGACTTCAAAATCAAAATGAGCTCCATCTTTTTTAACTTTTCTATCGTGAACAAATCGTTCGCCTTTAAGTGCTCTTAAATAATAAGCTCGCCATATTTTAGTTTCTGTTGTGCCAATCCCAAAAATATCTTCAGGTCTCATTCCAATTCGAATTAAAGCTTTATAAATTTCCATTGATTTTTTTTCAAAAGCGGAATTAAAAGAGACCAACTCATAAAGTTGATTGACTGACCAAATCGAATCTGAAGTGTTATTAAGTAGAGCAACTAAATTAGCATCTGCATTTTTTCTTTTTTGAATTTCGCTTCGGATGACTTCAGCGAGTGAAAGTAAGTTACCTTTTTCAGGCGCACTCGATTGTTCTCCATAATCTTCATATGAAAGTTCAGAAACCATTGATTCTAAAGTAATTAAAAGTTGCTTTTGTTGCTCAATGTCTTTAGATAGCTGGAGGTTGGCTTCTGTGAGTTCTTTTGAGCTGAGTTCCATAGAGCGTTCTTGAAGAACTCGATCATTCTCATAGTGCTGGTAGGTTTCAGAGATCATGGAAAAAAGACTATTAAATTCTGAAGAGAACTTAGTCGTACTTTTTAGAATCCGATTTATCTGACGTTGGAGGAGACTATGATAAGAACTCATAAAGTTTATTAGTTTTATTCCTCAGATAATGTAGTGATCGTCATTGTCTGGTTGTGAAGTTCACAAGAAGATTCGCTAGTATTAGGACAAAGTTCACCGTAAGAATAAAATCCGGTCAACACAGTCTTTTCACCAAGAATGGTTCTTGCTCCTTCTATTTCTTCATCGATTCTGGGTCCTAAAACAAGTTTTCTTCCTACGCAACTAATTAAAATAGCAAGTTGAGCTCGCTTCAGTTCCTGTCGTTGAGTTGCAAGTGAAGCAGCCTGAGAAGCTCCATCGATGAGTCTTTCAAAATTAGCTCTCATAAGCTGAACTTGAAATCCAACAGGAATGTCTCCAGCAAATGTCATAGAGTTTTCGGATTCATTTACCGCAAGAATAGTTCTAACCAATTTACTTTTGCTGTTTTCAGGAGCGATACTTAAAGGGAACAATAACCCACTGCTAGGCAGTTCCTTTGCTTGTTCACCTAGATAGGTTTTATAGAGAGCTAATGCAGGTTTGTGATCTAATTCGTAGAGGATGTTCCCAGTTGATTTAGTTACTTTTCTAATAGGTCCGAATGGATCCCAGCCCCCGATAGAACCATAGCCTATTTTCAGGTGATTTCCATAAAATCCGATGGCTACAACCTGTCCTTCTGTGGGGGAAGAGTTTAGACCTACTAATGTTTTTTGAAATCTAGCTCCATCACCTGATAGACCACCAGTGACTATAACTCCCTGAGGAAGTTTTGAGTTGAGCCCTGCAAGAAGTGATGTGCCGTTGACTTTTTGGCCATCTGTCAAGAGATAGATATAAGTGAGGCCCTCTTTCTTTAGTTTTCTTCCAATTTCCTCTCCAATTTTTTTGCTATCATCTGGATTTGTGATTTCAAGTCTTAAGGTTTCAAATTGAGTTTTTTCAAAAGCGATTGCAGTGGCAGAGAGGGTATCGTCAAAAACTCTAGAGCCAATAATTTCTCCAGCAGTAGATCCCATGACTATTTGTGCTTTTGGGTACTGCTGTTTCAACTCATTAAAACGCATAGAGTTAGATAAGACATCCCGTCCTCCAAATGCTAGGACAAGATTAATTTGATTTAGCTCGGGGAGCGGCTGAGAGTTAGATATTTCATTCCAACCAGTTTCATTTTTCCAATGTTTTTGTACGATTTTCATAAGTTTCCTTTATTTGCTTGAATTCAAAGAAGAATTTTCTAAGAGATCTTTGATAAAACTGAAAATAGGCTTGAGTGAAAAGCTGAGCCTTTCTAAAATCTGATCAGCACCTGTAATCTGACCCCTTCTGCCTAAAGACTCTAACTCTTCAGCAAGTTTTACAGCGGAGTCATGTCCAAAAATAAGAAGCTCTCCTTTGAGATTATGTGCAATTTCGAAAAGTTTACGTGATGAATTACTTTGAATTGCGTTTCCCATTTCTTCTACATATTTTGGACAGCTTTTGATAAAAAGACCAGAAATATGATGGATCATCGATTCATCATTGTCCATCTTTTCATAAAATGACTTTGGATCAAAGACTTGAATGTCAAGTCTATTAGTTTTCATAATAATCCTTTCTTGGGCTTTATGACTTTATCTTCTAGCATTAGCCAATGCTTCTCTTGCTTGAGTTTAGCTTGAGTCAAACGATTCATCCAGTTGTTCAGAATATTGGCTAGTCTTTTTTCTGAAATGGGTTTTGGAAGGTAGTCATCCATTCCGCATTCTAAGCATTTTTCATAATCCCCCTTCATTGCGTTTGCGGTCATGGCAATAATAGGGATATGGTTTGGCAATCGAACATCACGTCGAATGTTTATGGTTGCTTCAAATCCGTCCATTTCTGGCATTTGACAGTCCATTAATAACAGATCATAAGGTGTACTCTCTAATTTTTGGATGGCTTCACGACCATTAAAGACGGCATCTACTTGGAATCCCATTTTTTGAAGAATCTTAAGGGCGACTTTTTGATTGATCAAATTGTCTTCAGCAACTAAAATTCTGAACTTAGAAGCTTTTTCTCGATCAATTAAACTTTCAACATATAAATCTTCGGTAGGTAATTTTAAAACTTTTGGAAAATCTAATCGGAACCATGCTAGGGTTCCACCTACTTCTAAGCTTTGAATTCCAATTTTTCCGTGCATAAGGTCCAAAAGTCGCTTTGAGATGGCAAGTCCAAGTCCAAGTCCAAGTCCACCATATTTTCGAAATCTTGACGGTTCTCCTTGTGAGAAAGATTGAAATAAAGCAGATTGTACCTTCTCAGGGATTCCAATTCCTGTGTCTTGTATTTGGCATTCTACTTGAGCATGAGTTTCGCTTTCATTAATCAAAATTAATTTAATTTGAATTTCACCTGTTTGTGTAAACTTAATCGCGTTTCCAATTAAGTTCATCGCAACTTGCCGAATTCTTCCAGGGTCTCCATTTACAAAAAGAGGAAGCTTTGGATCAACTGTTAAAGAGAACTTAAGCCCCTTGCTCTCAGCAGCTCCACGAAATATTTTTTCAAGGTCTTGAAAAGTACTCACAAGATCAAAGATTAAACTTTCAATAATAAGTTTTTCAGCTTCTCCTTTTGAAAAATCTAAAATATCATCGATGAGATTAAGGAGGAGGTTAGCAGAGATTCTAATGTTTTCTGCGAGTTCATTTTGTTCGTTATTAAGATCAGAGTTTAGTAAAAGTTGGATCATTCCAAGAACGTTATTTAATGGAGTTCGTACTTCATTGCTGAAATTGGAAAGTAACTCCGACTTCAGTTCGTAAATCTCACGAAGGGTTTGTTGACGTATTATAAGTTTTGCTTTTTCTTCCTCATGTTTTTTCTTGCTTGTGATATCTTGAGTTATTTCAATAAAACCACGGACTTCGCCAGATTGAGATAAATCAGGTAAGTAAAAAACATTGAGTTCTTTGGGTCTGTTAATCCTATCTTGAGTAGAAATGACGAATTCTACAAAAGATCCAGACATGACAGCTTCAATTTTAGATTTTATCAAAACAAAATAACTCGGCCCAACTATATCTTCTATAGAGTAACCTAAAATTTCAGAGATAGGTTTCCCATACCATTTTTCGTAAGATTTGTTAACAAAAGAATAAGTGAGATCTTTTTCAATGTAGGCGATTAACATGGGTATAGAGTTGGTAATTAAGTTCAATTGATTTTCATTTAATTCTAGAGTTTTTAGAAATTGATTGATTCGGGTTTCTTGAATTTGAAGTTTCTCTGTAGCCTTTTTTATTTCTAATGATTTGTTTTCAACCTGGCTTTCTAGCTTAGCCTTCAGTTTAGTGCTTTCGTCGACACGTTCTTTTTGTTGAACAACTCCGTCTATATTTTCAAGAATTTCTCGAAAAGAAGAGTGGCTTGTTTTTTTGATTTCAAGATTAATCTTTTCTTTAAATATAAGTAAATCTGAAGAAGAAAATTTTCCAGACAGCAGAATAATTTTTTCTTTTTCATCAATACTTATTATAGATGTTTCAAGTTGAGTAGTAATTTTTTTTTCTAAAAATTTAGTAGAGTTTAAGCAGACAGAGCCTTTCCAGGTGCCTTTTTTAATAAGACAGATTAGGTTTTCGTCAAGTTCCAGTCCATCCGTTGTTAAGAAAAGATTTTCTAAATAAAAATTCTTATCTTTTAACTCATATAATAAATTGGCAAGCTGATTAAAATATAAAACGCAACAATTCTGGTCAATTAAAAAAATAATATTTTTTGATATCTCTAGTTTTTCAAAAAAATTCAAAAAAGAAAGTGATTTAATTTTTAAATTTTTCATATCATTATCTCAATATTTTTTATTTTTAAAATATATAATTTATCCATATTTTTTATCTTCTAGTTTTTAAAACTGAAATAACTTTTGAAATAAGTATTTTTGTTGATACAGGTTTTAAAATATATCCGGTAACTCCGCTTTCAACAGCATCTAAAATGCTTTTTTTATCTGCAGTAGAAGTTGCTAAAATAAATGGAGTAGATTTTAATTTTTCATGAGATCGAATTTTTTTTAAGAGTTCATGCCCATTCAGTTCTGGCATAATATGATCACTAATAATAAGTTCAAAAGGTTGATTGTTTGAGCAAGCTGTAATTAGCATATTCCAGGCTTCTAATCCATCTTTTGCCTCATGAAAGTAAGAAAATCCAAGTGCTTTAAGATTATACTTGAGAATCGAACGAATCACAGGAGAGTCATCAACAATAAGTATTTTTGAACCACTGCCTTCAACTACAGAGGTAGTGGAAGCAACAGATTTATTCTCTTGCTGAGTATGATCTAAAAGAGTTTGAGAAGTCGTCTCACTGAGGCATTCACCCCAACTTGAAAACGAGCAGGCATCAAGTCGAACTGCTTCTTCAATTCCAGTTGAAAAAAGAGTTTCCATTTCGTCATGGACGATAGTTAAACCACCTGCATTACGAATTTCTCTAAGTCCCTGCGCTCCATCAAGTTCTACTCCAGACAGTAAGATGCCAACAGCTTTTTCCCCCGAACAAATGGAGACTGAATCAAACAAGACATCGATAGAAGGTTTTTGGCCATGGACATGATTTCCATTTACTAAACGGACTCTTAGTCCCTCAGAACAAGGTTCGATAAACATTTGAGTTCCTGTAGGAGAAATGAGGACTTTTGATGGCTCTAGAATTTCTCCATCTTCTGCTTCTTTGACTACAAATGAACAAATTTCATGAAGCTCTTGGATAAGAATTTTAGAAAATTTAGGAATAATATTTTGAACAACAACAGTTGGAGGAATATTTTTTGGAAGTCTACTTAATAAATCGATGAGTGTTCTTGTTGAACCAATTCCTGCTCCGATTGCGAGAATTTTAGTAAGATCAAGTTTTAATGAGGTCTGAGTTGGGCTTGGATCTTTGTAAAAACGCATCAGTGATCTCAGGCTGCATCGAGCCCCATTAAAAATAGTCTCACTCATTTTCTTTGAGTCAGCAAGAGAGATCTGTGATTTTGGAATAAAATTAATAGCACCTTGATACAGAGCATTAAAAACTTTTTTCCCTCCTTCAGAGCTAATTTCACTAATGAGAACAACAGGAATGGGATGTTTTGACTTGAGATGATCTAAAAATACGAAGCCATCCATTTCTGGCATATGAAGATCAAGCGTAATAATGTCGGGTCTAAGACTTTCTATCATTTTTTCTGCTTCGTGTGTGTTTGAAGCTACTCCTACAACTTCAAGTTTAGGATTTGATTGTAAAATTTTACTGAGTAGGGCTTGGAAGGCAAGAGAATCATCTATAATAATAACTCTTTTTCTTCCGTTATCTAAATCAGTTTGATCACCTTGTGTGATAGGAGTTGGGCTTGACTGAATTAAGGAAGTAATGTGATGACAGCAAGCGATAAAAAAAGGAAGAATCTCAGATCTTTTTTTAAAATTATTTTTATAAGTTGTATTAGCTCGAATAATTTCAACTTGAAAAGTGATTTCAAGTTGATGAATAAATCGGGATAAAGATAGAGAACGGATCGGGTTGACGAGGGTTTTGAGTTCATGGAAAAGTTGAATAGGAGTCAGAGGATCGGCTTCATCATGCAGAATGCTGTGTTGAATACTTTCTAATAAAACCCTAATATGGTTGGCAATAAAAGAAGAATTAAATTGAGACATAATTTCTAAGCTTATATCGGAACATTAAAAGATAGTTTCAATCTAATTTTAAATTAAATAAAGTGATTGTAAATTTTTTAAAGACCTAAGTTTCTTAGACCGATGAAGCAGCTGGGTTATGATAGATTCAGAAAAGTCAAATAAACAGCGAGTTCCTTTGATTATAGATTCAGATTTTGATTTTTTAAACAAAATTGGTTCAGATCCAAAAGCTGAAATTATACCTCCAGTATTAGCAGATAATGGAAAAATGGCTCAACTTATGTTAGCTGATACGAGCAGACAGTACCTTTCAATTTTCGTAAATCTTTCATTGAAAGACGGGTATGGGCTATCTGTGATTCGATTTGCTCATAGATATAGACCTTCAGTTCCAAAATTTTTGATTCAAAACCTTGAGGATAAAAATGAGTTTTTAACTAGAAACTTTTATCGATTAGGTATTCAAGCATGTATTCAGAAGACAGATGAGTATTCTAAATATTTAAACTTTACAAGTATTTCTAATAATACTTTTGATCCAAAAATTGCTCTAGAGATGAGTCGATGGAATTCAGATCCTGTTGGATTTGAAAAAGATTTTATGGTTAACGAATTTATTCCTATTCTTGCTGAGAATTTTATCTCTGGATCAAGATCTTTTTTTGACCTTTACGTTAAACTTCCAAGTAATCGTTGTATTAAGATCTTAAAAGCAGGAGAGTCTTTTTCAGATGATCGATTAATAAATTACTTAAATAAAGGTGTAACCCATTTTTATCTTAAAAAAGAAGCTCAGGAAATTTACTTAAATTACTGCGATCAACTAGCTTCTACTCTTATTAATAAGTCAAAAAAAACACATCAGACAAAATCAAATTACACGCTTAATCATGGTCATGAAGTGATGAAGTTTCTTCAGCAAGAAGGAATCAAATCATCAACATTAGAGTACGCAAAAAACTTCATTGGTAATGTTCAAGATTTAGTAAAAGATACAAGTAAAAAATCCCAAGATAATCTATATTTAAATGGATTCCTTAATTCTTTGATTGCTTATGATCATGGTGTTAGTGTTGCATTGATTGCCTGTATGGTTGGAAAAGAATTAGGAATTGATTCTCATAGTCGAATTGAGGTACTGGGGATAGCTGGGATGCTTCACGATATCGGGTTATTTCAGCTGCCTCCTGAGACTCATGAGGAAGATCTTGAAATAATGAGTCAAGCTGTAAAAGAACAGTATTTTATGCATCCAATCCTAGGCGCTGATATTCTAAAAACACTTCCTGGAATAGAGCCAATCACAGTACAAGCAGTTTTACAGCATCATGAACGGAGAAATCAGCTTGGATTTCCAAATAAAATTGGCCCTGGTTCAATTAATCGAATTTCAGAATTAATTGGGATTAGTGACGAGTTTTTAAAACTTATCAAGAAGTCAAAATATAATCCTAAGATTAACCCAATTAAAGAGATCGAGCCAATCATTTCAGTCGGGTTCTCTATCCAAGTTGTTGATTCTTTTAGAGCGGTATTTACCGATAAAAAAAATTCTTCTTTCTAAAGTATGTCCTTTCAAATAAAAATATTTGAAATATTATAAAAATAAGTCATGAATAACTTTAAAAAAAAGAATAATATAATTTTAATTATTTTTTCAATTTTTTTTACATTTTATAGCATTCTGTCAAATGCAGATCGCATAGAAAATAAAAATCAAGAATTCCCAATGGAGCTTTCAGATCTTCCAATAGAAGAACTTATGAATGTCTCTCTAGAGGTAGGCACTAAAAATTCTACATTGTTTAAAGATATTCCAGGAATTATTACTATTATTGGTGAAAAAGAAATTAAAAACTCAGGAGCAAGAGATTTAATCGATGTTTTAATGCAAGTTCCAGGCTTTACATTTGCTAGTGATGTTGAAGGTGTGGTGAGTTTAGGTTTTAGAGGTATTTGGGCTTATGAAGGTAAGGTTCTTTTGTTATGGAATGGTCATGAACTGAATGAAGCTCTTTATGGGACTGTGCAGTTAGGAAGACGTTATCCAGTCGATCATATTAATCGAATTGAGGTGATGAGGGGGCCTGGCTCTGTTATTTATGGAGGCTTTGCAGAGTTAGCAGTAATCAATATTGTTACAAAGAATGCAGATGATTTAAATGGGTTGGAAACAACTGTAAATTATGGGCAAATGGGAAATACTTTAGGAGGAAGAAATCTAAGTCTTTCTTATGGTAAAAGATGGGATGATTGGTCGATTTCTTTACAAACTTTTTATAGTCAAGGCCAAAGAAGTAATCAGACTTATTTTGACTCTAATGGTGATTCATACAATTTTTCTGGAAACTCAAGACTTAATTCTGGTCTTATTAATCTAGATTTAAGTTATAAAGATCTAGATTTTAAGTTGTTTAGTAATATCTATCATACTTTAGAAAGAGATGGGGTTAGCAAAAATATTTCAGTTCCAGTTCAAAATGATTTTAATCAAACATCAGCTTCATTAAGCTACAGATTAAAAATCTCAAAAGATCTTCAATTCAAACCTTATCTTTACTACTCAAGCCAGGCCCCCTGGAGAGCAACATATCCAGATGAAGTCAATGAGCAATCAGGAATTCCATATGATCGCACTGTTAGCCGAACAAATTTCGGAGCCGAATTTAATTGGAATCTGACAAGTTTTTTAAGCTGGACAGCTGGAGCTGAATTGAATCAATATTTAGCTACAACTAAAATCCCAGAAAGATTCTACAATAATTTAAGCAACATCAGTTATTCAGACACTATTTTATTAAATCAAATTATGATTCAGAGTTCTATTGCAAATTTCACAGTAGGTTTAAGATACATAAATAATAGTATCTATGGATCCAATCTAGTTCCAAGAGCTGGGTTAACTAAATCCATAGAGTCATGGAATTTTAAGCTATTGTACAGTAATGCCTATCGAGCGCCCACTTTTGAGAATTTTAATACAAATCTTAACATTCAGCCTGAAAAAACTTCAAATATTGAGTTCGAAGTAATTAAAAATATAAACAAAATAAGTAATATAAGTTTTAATATATTTAAGTTAAATATAAAAGATCCGATTATTTATACTAATTTAAATGATCAAGATGTTTATTTAAATTATAAGAAAACAGGAAGCATAGGCTTTGAATTACAGCATAGGGTGCAATCAAAAGGACAATATCTTTTAACTTCGTACTCTTTTTCTTCGGCTTTGAAAAATGAGGTAGATATTTATAGTACTTCTGATCCAACTCAATTGGTTGGGGTTTCTAAACATAAATTTACAATTCTTGCTAATCAAAAAATTTTATGGGAAAATCTTTTTTTCTCTCCATCAATTGCTTGGCTAAGCAGTAAAAAAGGGAATAGCTGGGATAATCAAAATAAAGTATTTTCTATGGTTGATCAACCTGCGGTTTTGTTGGTGAATCTCTATTTTACTCAAAAAGATATTGTTTTTAAAGATTTAGATCTTGGATTTGGGGTAATGAATTTGCTGGATTCGCAATATGGATACACTCAAGCTTACAATGCAATCCATTCGCCTATCCCTGGGTACGGCAGAGAATATTTAACGCGTATCAACTATTCTTTATCTTTGTAAGATTTTATAAAATTTACAAAGACTTATTTAAATTGAGATTATATTTTCCGACAAGTCTATGTTAATAAAATGAAACGAGATCTTGTGTCAATTTTTTGTCAATTATTCTTAACTAGGTGGATGTTAATCCAGCTGGGAGTTTTTTCTCTTATTTTTAAAATTTATTTCCCAGGCTTAGCTTTTGGAAGTGAGTACTTAATTGAAGATGTTGAGTCTATTTTTATTTCTAAATTATCAGAATATATAAATTGGTCAACTTTTTATGGATCTGATTTTAATATTATTGTTTTAGGACAATCTAAGTTAACTAAGAGTCTTCAAAAAATTTCAGAAAATAAAAAAATTTTAGGGAAAAAAGTTTCTGTTCGAACTGTTTTAGATCATGAAAAAATAAATAATTGTAATATTTTGATTATTCCTGAAAATAAAGTTGAAAACTTGGGATCAATTTTACAGCAAGTAGAAGGACATCACATTTTAACTGTAAGTCGATCTGAAGGGTATGCAGAGAAAGGGGTGATGGTAAATTTTTATGAGGAGTCAGGAAAGTTAAGGTTTGAAATAAATTTAAAAGCTGCAAAAGCAGAAGGATTTCAGGTAAGTTCTCAACTTTTAAAATTAGCGAGAATTGTAGGGTCAGAATGAGTAGAGTTCGGTCGATTCGATCTCAGCTTATTAAAATGCAGGTTTTAACTGTAATTTTAGTGCTTACTTTTTGCACTATTTGTTTCTTCTGGAACGAGATAAATATTATTCATAGTGGTATTGAAAGAAGTTTTGTTACAACATCTCGTATTCTTGGAAATAATCTCAAATCTGCTTTAGATTTTATGGATAATAAAGAAGCTGAAAAAATTCTAAGTTCACTTAAATATGAGCCTAGTTTTAAATCAATTTATTTATTTGACTCAAATCACAAAATATTTGCTAAATACGAAAAAGTTTCTGATCCAAACTATGAATCTCTTGTTTTGAGGCGTGATCAAGGGATGGAGTTTGATAAGAGCAATGTTCGGTACTATTTTTCAATCCAAAAAGATACAGAAGTCATTGGCATTTTGTGTTTAAATTTTGATCTTTGGGTTATTTTTTCAGAATATTCTAGTTTCATTTGGGTGACTATTTTTGTTTTTTTATCAGGAATAGGTATTACCATATTTGTTGCTCAGATCGCACAAAAGTTTTTGTCGAAACCAATTGTTCAGCTAGCGCAAGTTGTTAAAGAAATTTCAAGCTCTAGTGATGACTCTATTCGAATTAAAGCAAAAAATATTCAAGCTAACTTTGAAGAAGGAACTGTTTTGATTTCTGAGTTCAATAAAATGTTAGAAACGATTTATCAGAGAACTCAAGAAAAAAGTGAGCTCATTGTAAAAGAAAAGGCAGCATTAGAAGCTTCTCGGCTTAAGTCAGAATTTCTTGCTAATATGAGCCATGAAATACGAACCCCTTTAAATGGTATTAGTGGTATGACAGCCCTGATTTTGGAGTCAAACTTGGATCTTGAGCAGCAAGAATTTGCTCATGCTATTGATCATTCTGCTCAGGCACTGAAGAACATTATTAATGATATTTTAGATTTTTCAAAAGTTGAAGCTGGAAAGCTTGAGCTAGAAGATTTAGATTTCAACTTAATATCAAGTTTTAAAAATATTGAAAAAATGTTTTTAGCTATTCAAAATCAAAATAAAATAAAATTTTCGATGGAAATTGATTCTAATTTATCTGGGTATGTTCGTGGAGATTTAGGTAGAATAAGGCAAGTTGCTACTAATTTAATTAGTAATGCGATTAAATTTACTAAGGAGGGAAGTGTTACTGTGAGGTTGGTTCAGATGAGTGATTCTGTCGATTCAAAAAAAATTTTATTTGAAGTTGAAGATACCGGAATTGGAATTTCATCAAGAATTTTATCTAGATTATTTCAGCCATTTATTCAGGCAGATGCTTCCACTACTAGAAAGTATGGTGGAACTGGATTAGGGTTGTCAATCTCAAAACGACTTGTAGAGCTCATGGGTGGAGAGTTAGGAGTTCGGAGTGAAGAGGGGAAAGGTTCTCTGTTTTGGTTTAAGCTTCAGTTGAAGAAGGGGGTAGATTCTAAGAAAGAGATTTCTTCTGAGTCTTTTGTTCCGTTGAATAAGAATATTTCTAAAAATATCCATATTTTAGTAGCTGAAGACAATAAAATTAATCAATTTATTATATTAAAAATTCTTGAAAAAATGGGTTTTCGAGTTTCTATAGCTAAAACAGGTTTTGAGGCACTTGATGCCCTTAAAGCTTCTCAAGTTGATTTAATGATCTTAGATTGTCAAATGCCTGATATGGATGGGTATACAGTTTCTGATAAAATTCGGAAAGACGGGTCTTACCCTAAGTCTATTCCGATTATTGCTTTTACGGCTAATGCTATGGCTGGAGATGCAGAAAAGTGCTTTAAAGCGGGAATGAATGATTATTTAACTAAACCTATCTCTGTTCAAAAACTAACAGAAGTCTTGAAAAAATGGATACCAGGTCTATAGTGCTCAAGAAAATTTCTTTTGGGGCCTGAAAATCTAGATTTTGATCCAAGAGAAATTTTCTTGAGCACTCTATTGAGTCTAGAAAATAAGGTATTCAAAATCCGAACGACTGAGAAAGTTATCTTCAGTGGATAGTTCTAATGGGGATTCAGATGAAGAAAATAGAGAATTAAATTTTGAAGACTTTCTATTTTTTAAGATTTCAATTTTCTCTTCAACAGATTCTTTCATTAAGTACCTATAGACTTGAACGGGCTTGACTTGCCCTATTCTATGAGCTCGATCTGAGGCTTGATTTTCTACAGCAGGATTCCACCAGGGTTCGATATGAAATACATAGCTTGCTTTAACTAAATTGAGTCCCACACCTCCTGTTTTTAAGGTCATGAGTAGGACAGATCCTTTAGGTTCTTGTTGAAAGGCTTGAAGAGTCCGTTCTCTTTCAGTTCTTGATGTTCCTCCGTGCAGAGAAAATGACTGAATATGTGAACTGATGAGCTGTTTTTTAATACGGGTGAACGTGTGAAGGAATTGAGTAAAAACTAAGGCACTTTCTCCGCTTTCAGTAATCTCCTGTAGGGCTTCCATGAGAACTGTGATTTTTGGTGGTTCTTCTAGATACTTGACATGGGGAATCGATCCTGGGTCAGAACAGGTTTGTCTCAGTCTAAGAAGAGCTGTCAACATGAGTAGTTGGCTCTTGGCTTCTCCATGATTTAAGATGGAGTTTTTGACTTTATCATTCCAAGAAAGAGCAATGTCACGATAAATCTTTTCTTGCTTTTTTTCGAAGGGAAGCTTCACTGTGGTTTCAAGCTTAGGAGGGAGTTCTGTCAGAATTTCAGACTTAGTTCTACGCAACACTAAAGGCTTGACTTTGAGTTTTAAATGCTTGATATCTTCTGGGTTGAGAGAATCTGGGGAAATAAATTTTGATCTAAATGTTGTTAAATCACCGAGACTTCCAGGGACTGCAAGATCTAAAAGGGAGTAGAATTCCCCTAAATGATTTTCCATGGGAGTCCCAGTCAGACAAATTTTAAATTTTGCAGATACATGTCTTGATGCTGCTGTGCGTTTTGCTGTAAGATTTTTTAAATTTTGAGCTTCATCAAAGATCAGTATATTCCAATTGGTTTTTGTAAAAAAATCGATATGTTCAGTAAATAGTCCATAGGTGCAAATAAGTGCAGCTTGGTTATTTTTATTTAAAAAATGAATTGTTTGATCCTTGGATTTACTTTGAAAAATTTGAATAGGGAGATCTGGAGTGAATTTTGCAGATTCACTTTGCCAATTGAAAGTTAAGGATGTGGGGACAATAATTAAGGTATGGTTCATTTCTTCTTGGCTGCGAAGTATTTCAAGAAATGAAAGAGTTTGCACAGTTTTCCCAAGTCCCATGTCGTCAGCTAAAATCCCACCTAAGCCCAGGCTATAAAGATCAAGAAGCCATTGTACTCCCATAGCTTGGTAAGGTTTTAAGTGAGCCTTGATGCTCTTAGGTAAAATGATTGGAGCTCTTTTCTGATCAAGTGAATCATAAAATGCACAAATTTTTTGCCATCGAGCTCCACCCTTCACTGAAATTCCAGAAGCACGCAGAGCAAGAATTTCTAGTGTTTGGTTTCTGGGAAGCCGTAATATTTTTTCAGTAGTTTTTTTCTTGGGGTCTGTATTAAATCGACCTCCATGAATTTTTGACCAAAATTCTTCAAGTTTTTTAACTGTGGGAAGATTTTTATTATGAATTAAGAAAATTTTACCTTGGAATTCCAGTATGCCTTCTTTAGAAAGTTTTCCGAGTACGTTGGGATGGATTTCCTTCCCTTGAAAGAAAAGTTTAGGGTGAAGTTCAAACCAGTCAATTGCAGTTTCTGGATGAGTTTTAGATTCATCGGGTTCAGTCAAAATAAATTCAGGCTTGAAATCTAGAGGGTCCATCTGATGGATGGGTAGCTGCTCATAAAATAAGCTAAAGCCTAGGTTCTCTAGTGAATAGAGTCCATGTAAAATTTTACCCATGGAGATCCAACCCTGAGTGACATTATAGTCCTGAGCAGTGCCATTATAATGAAGCTCTTGGCTGTACTGGACTAAAAGGTCATCCATTTGGGATTCTTGATTTTGTTTTTCTTCTAAGTCAGATTCAGTAGGAAGAGACTTTTGAGAAATTTTATCAAAAAAAGAATTAAAATGACTTAAACGAGGTTTTAGAAAACAAAGGCCATTACTTTTATTGGCTGCACTCGAAAGAAGAACTCGGAATAGACAAAGAGCTGCGTGAAAGCCTCTCTCAATTCTAATCTCTCCAAAATTGCCGTAAATTTTTTCAGTCCCTGATTGATTAAGTTCTAAGAGGGTTAAGATATATTTTTTCATGAGATCAATGAGGGTAGGCGAGCAAATTCTGTCCAATGGTAGAGCTGTAGAAAAAGCACTGAGGCCTGATTTTTTCTCAATTTCGTAGGCTAAATTCCCAAGACGATTAAGTAGAGTTTGAAAAAACTGTGGAAATTGAGAATTGATCTGATTGAGTTCTTTTATGTTATTGATGTAATTTAATGTCTCTAGAAGCATACATGCAAAAAATCCAGCATGCCTCAATATTTTCATATCACGATCTCGACGTGCTCCTTTGCGTTCTCCTAATAGAAGTTTGCTTTTCTTGTGAATAACAGCACCCAGGCCCCCTTGTAATCCTTTTATAATTGAACAAGCGTCCTGTGGTAAATTCCAAACTTTAATGAATCCTTGCTCAGTTTTAAAAAATCGACAAAATTTTATTACTCCCTGGTTTTCAATCCAGATTTGGAATTTTAATTCAGGAACAGTGATGGTTTGGCTAGGATATCGAGTTAAAGGAGGAAATCCATGAGCTTCAAGTTTTTTATCAAGATTATCTGCAATAGATGCAATGGTCGAATTTCCAAATAATCGGATTTGAAAAGAATTTGGTTTTGAGGGTGTTTCGATTAATGTTCCAGAATCAGGCTCATTTCTATTATGAATATGGACAGAATGGAGAGTCAAATTCATTTGCCGTTGATAAGAATGAAAATGAAGTATTTGCTTATTTTTACTGATTTCGAATTGTTCAAAAATTATTCCATCTTTATGAATCGTTTTTTCAGTAAATTCTAGGACTGCGATTCCATTTTCATGAGTGGCTGGAGTTCCTTTTGAGTCCCAGGGCACTAGAGACCATCCTGATAAAGACTGAGGGTTGATATGAATCGCTTCCAATGTGGCTGCAAGTCGTTGGGATGTTCGATCTTGGGAGTGGGTAAGCCATAAATGGCGTGGAGCACCTGGGCGCTCAGAAATTTTAAAGAGAGATGCGTTGAGTAAAACAGATATTAAGGCAAGTTCAGTCTGTCTTAAATGTCCCCAAAGCGGAAGATCTAATCCTGGGAGAAGTTTGAGCCAAGTACTTTTTAGGACGTCTGCGCGGATGTTTCTTAGAGTTGCTAGGAATTCGGGTCTGATTATTTTAGAGTAATGGTGATAAAAAATTTCCTGAGCATTGATCACTTGACCATCTGAGAATTGATACTGAACACAATTTAATAATTTTGGCAGTTCAAATAAAGAATGGCAAGAGAGACTATGTGATTCTTGAGGGTTGAATAAGCAATTTGGGATTTCTGAAGGCACTAGATTAGAATTTGCTAAAAAAGATGTCACTTGGCTTGGATCAAGCTCTTGAGATCTCAATAGGGGTGTATTGAAAATCTGAGGAAGCGTAGGCATTCCATTGAGTAGAGTAAGAGAGGGTAAACTGAAAATGACCCCTTCTAAGTGAATCTCTTTAGAGATTTTATGTGTTTGAAAATTCATGATCTAAAATATCCCCCCGAAATTGGATCTGAGGTGTGACATGGAGTGTAATCTTTCCAGCTGCCTGATGCGATGTCAAGCGAACGAATGCACTTCTTGCTAGTCATGTGTCGTTTTTTCTTTCTCCACTGTGGAGTGCTTCAATAAAACCTTAGAACTGCCTAAGAACTCTATGAAAAATAGAGGAAATTTTAGGATTTTACCAGGTATGACGCGTTAAAGAGTTTTAGAGAAATGTTTCGACCGAGCTTGTGCAGTCAGAATGCTGATGCAAAAGAGGGCAGCCGTTTCAGAACGGAGAATGTAAGGGCCTAGTTGAATTCTATGAATGGGCCGATATTTTGATGTCTCAAGTAAAAGAGCCCTTTCTTGTGAGCTCCATCCACCTTCTGGGCCAATCAGAATGGTCATTTCAGATAAAAGAGCTGAACTATGAAGATCAATCCAATGGAGTAGATTACTTGACGGATCTTCTTGTTTTTCATCACACCAAAGTCTGACTGGAACATGATTAGGTAAAGGGGTTGCTAAGAGAGTGTTCAGAGGGGTGGGGGAGCTGATCCCCATTTGATGGGCTCGTCCACATTGCTTTAGGGCTTGATCTGCAATTTTTTGCCATCGATTTTGGAAGTAGTCTGGGCCTTTGGTTTTGATTTGGACTACTGTGTGATCTGTGATCACTGGAACGAGTTTATCGATTCCAAGTTCAACTGATTTTTCTACTACCCATTCCATGGCTTCTCCTTTCAAAATCGCTATTTCAAGAACAACAGGACAAGGTTTTTCAGCTGCGAAAGGTTGTATGATGCGATGGGAGTCGGGTTTGATGGACTCAATTTTAGGAGACCCATGATGGGTTCTGAGCAAGACATAGGCACGGTTTCCTTGTCCGTCTATGGCTTCTACAATGTCTCCATCCCTGAGACGATAGACTCCAATGGCGTGGTGGGCCTCCTGGCTTGAAAGTGTAATAGAGTTACCAGGCGTTGGTAACTGAGGGCAAAGAAGTCGCTTTTTCATGAAAAAACTCTTATCATACAGATAGCCAGAGTCTCTATGAAACGAATCTTGATTCTTCTTTGTTCGATCAGTCTTCTTCTTCCTACTGCTTTTTCTATGGGTCATGTCGATTCTTCTCCTTTTTTGGAGGGGGCTGTATTTTCTTTTACATCGAGTGAAAAACTAAAGAAGCAGGTCGATTTTTGGGTGAGTATTTACAGCCGATATTCTGTTCACCAAGGGCTGATTCATGATTCAAAATATATAGATTATATTTATGAAACTGTGGATTTGAGAGATCTTCTTAAAGAAGGTGGATCGATTCAAAAGAGAAAAAAGAAATGGAAATTGGTTCTTCTTTCTTTGCATCGGAAGCAGAATTTTCCAAGCCAATTGAATTCAGAAGAAAAAAAGATCTTTGATCTTTTCAAAGATGTGAATGAACCCAATAAGTTTTTAAACGCAGCCCGTCGTAAGAGACTTCGCCTTCAAATTGGGATGAAGGAACAGTTTTTAGATGGATTACGTCAGTCTGAACAGTATTTACCTCAGATGGAGTTCATTTTTAAGCAAGCAGGAATACCCAGAGAGCTCACCCGCCTTCCTTTTGTTGAAAGTAGTTTTAATGTAAAAGCTCGTTCAAAAGTCGGTGCAAGCGGAGTTTGGCAATTTATGCGATCTACAGCTCAGCTATTTCTTAAAATGAATGATGCTGTTGACGAGAGAGATGATCCTATTCGTTCGACTGAAGCAGCAGCAAAACTTTTAGCCATGAATTATGCTTCTTTGAAAAGCTGGCCCTTGGCTGTGACTGCTTACAATCATGGTCGAAAATCTATGATGAGAGGGGTTCGGCGTGTTGGTTCTGAGAAATTAGAAGATCTTATCTTGGAATCTCGGAATCGTTCATTTGGTTTTGCAAGTAGTAATTTCTTTGCCGAGCTTTTAGCCGCTATTGAGGTAGAGAAAAATGCTGAAAAATACTTTGGTAATATAGAAAAAGAAAAACTGATTGATTTTGTTGAAGTTCGTGTTCCTGATGCTATTCATTTTAAGAAATTATTGCATTTTATGAAGTTTGATTCTCATACGACCATCGGATTGAATCCGAGTTTGACTGAGGCTGTTCTATCTGGACAGCTCCGAATCCCGATGGGCTATTGGCTGAAAATTCCTGTTCTACCCAATTTATCTAAGGAGCAGACTTTACAGTATTTTTTGGATTCCTATGCTCAAATCCCTGCTTCTTTGAACCAGAAAGCGCAACCTGTTAGAAAGTATGGTAGGAGAAAGGGATTAGATGAGGATCAGGTTAAAAAAAGTTCTCATGCACGTCAGTTGAGGTAATCTTCATGTTTTTGGTTGGAATTGCAGGGGGTTCAGGTTCTGGTAAGACAACTTTTTCTAGGAAAGTTCTATCAAAAGTATCTCACGAAAATGCATCTCAAGTGGCATTGTTGCACCAGGATTCTTATTATTTGCCTTCTCCCCCTTTTGATTTGAGGGTTCATGGAGAGCCTAATTTTGATCATCCAGATGCATTTGACTGGGTTTTACTCAGAGATCATCTTGCTCGATTGAAGCGGGGAGAGCAAATCTTAGTGCCTGTGTATGATTTTCAATTGAGCTGCCGAACTTCTCGAACAGAACGTATTGGTCCTTGCAAGACAATCTTGTTTGAAGGAATTTTTGCACTCTGGGATGCTGAAGTGCGCAGCTTATTTGGGCTAAAAATCTACTTGAATATTGAGGCAGATATTCGTTTTATCCGAAGGCTTCACCGTGATGTTCGAGAAAGAGGGAGAAGCTTGGATAATATTATTCGACAGTATTATGACACAGTTCGTCCGATGCATCGGGAGTTTTTAGAGCCGACTCAACAGTATGCTGATCTCATTGTAGGGGAAGAGACGGATGTTGCTGGAGAAGTTGTTGCTGCTCGTGTGAATGAAACAACTCGGGCGATGAGGTAGAAGGAGTTCATCCTAATGAGCGTTTTAAGGGTGATCCCCTTAGGGGGTCTTGGAGAGATTGGAATGAATTGTATGATCCTGGAGTTCAATGACGAAATCCTCGTCGTGGACTGTGGGCTTATCTTTTCAGATTTAGATTATTTGGGGGTAGAGTTTGTTATTCCAGATTTTTCGTATTTAAGGGAAAAGAAAGATAAAATTAAAGCATTCATTATGACTCATGGGCATGAAGACCACATTGGTGCTTTACCCTTTGCTATCAAAGCAGGGATTCATGCTCCTGTTTATGCTTCTTCGTTCACTTCTCTTTTGATTCGGGAACGACTCAAAGAGCATGGACTTGAAGATCGAGTCGATTTGAGAGTTTTTAGAATGGGGGATCAGTTTTCATTTAAAAATTTTAAAATTTCTACAGTATCTGTGAATCACAGTATTATCGACTCTGCTGCTTTGATCATTGATACTCCTGTTGGAAAAGTAATTCATACTGGAGATTTTAAAATCGATCCAACTCCTTTTTTTGGACAAATGATTGATTTAAATTCGTTTGCTCGGGCTGGTGAGGAAGGGGTTTTACTTCTTCTTTCAGACTCAACCAATGTTGAACGGCATGAACACAGTATGAGCGAGAGTGTTATTTATCAAAAATTTGAACAACTCTTTGCTGCGGCTCAGGGTCTAACGATTGTTTCAATGTTTGCGTCTAATGTGAGTCGGATGGGGCAAGTTTTTGATTTAGCTAAGAAATTAAATAAAAAAATTGCTCTTGCAGGGCGTAGTATGGAGCAAAATGTAAAATTAGGTCTTGAGGCTGGGTATTTACAGGGAGCTGAATCAAGAGTGATTCGTTTAGAAGAAATTGATCATTATCCTAGGGATCAAGTCATTATTTTATCGACTGGCAGTCAGGGAGAACATCGTTCAGCTTTGATTCGAATTGCAATGGGAGAACATGGGCAAGTTCAGCTTCAGCCAGGCGATTTAGTCTTAATGAGTTCAAAGTTTATTCCTGGAAATGAAAAAGCCATTGGACGTATGATTAATCATTTGTTTAAGCAGGGAGCTGAAGTGCTCTATGAAGCTGTTCACGATATCCATGTTTCAGGTCATGCAACCCAACCTGAGTTACGGCAGATGCTTGAGTTAGTGAAACCTAAATTTTTTATTCCGATTCATGGAGAATATCGGCACTTGGTCCATCATGCCAGTTTGGCAAAACAAACAGGGGTTTTAGATCAGAACACTTTCATTGCTGTGAATGGAGATGTAATCGAGTTAACTTCTGAAACATGTCGTATTGCAGAACATAGAGAGGAAATCAGGGTTTTAGTTGAAGGTAGAGAAGGAAATGATATTTCAAAGCTTGTTTTGCGGGAGCGCCGTCAGATGGGCGAGAAAGGTGTCGTTTTTTCTCTTCTCGTGCGAAATGCAGAGAGCCGACGTGTTATTTCTGGTCCTGAAATTATTTCAAAAGGGTTAGCTCATGAAGAGCGTGAAGGATGGCTGCTTGAAGAAGCTAAGAAGTTAGTGAAGAAAATTGTTTCTGATTATGATCGAGCTTTAGGGAGTCGGGGGCCTGAAATGGACCTTCAAGAAACGATTCGGGTAGAGCTTCGTCGATTTTTTAATCAAAACATAGGCAAAAAGCCTATTGTTTTACCGATTATTCTAGATCTTTAGTATTATAGATATCTATGTTCTTTGAGGACAAAGAGCCTGTCTGAAAAGTCACAAGAAACACTTCTAGAGCCTGTGTTAAGGCGGTGAAATGGTTACAAACAAGAGGTTTGTCTTTGTCCGAAATACTTTCGGGCCAAAACTTGTCAAAAAAATGGGTGATGAAAATAGAAAAAACGAGTTTGTTTTTCTTTGAGTCAGAATTAAAATGAGCTCCAGCAAATTTCCCAAAGATATCTTTTTTTAAAGATGGGCAGGATGAGCACTTCTCTATCTTTTTATTTAATTGGGTAATAAATTTTACAAATACTGCCTCACTACCACGATACCCTGTACCTATTAATTCTTCAACTCTATCAGGAGATTGTTACATGTTGCGTTATTATTGCATTTGAATTCTTTAAAATTTTTTATCACTAGAGCATTAGGGTTTACGATCTTGTGATCCAAACATGATAGACCTTGCTGTCACTGAGATAGGAGTCTATCAGCTGAAGAATCTCGGCTCGGAATTTAACCAACAGGGGTTAGCTTTTCCAGACGAGATCCTAGCGGAAGAATCTATTTACTTACTTTTGTTTTCCAAAGTATTGGCTCGAGACAACCAGGTCCTGGGCTATGCTAGTGTCAAAGGTAGAAAGCTTCCTGATGACAAACTCTCAGATTTAGTCATTGAGCTTTTTAGGCCGGCCTTGTGCTCAAAAAACTACGGAAGTTCTTCTGGTGCTGCCTTGAAAGATTTAAAAAATTTGTATAAAAATACACCGATGCTTTTGGATATTATTCTGAGAAATTTAGCGCTATCGGGGATTATTGAACTAAACGATTCAATTACAGACGGGGCATGAGTTCCTTCGTGTGGGAATCAAAAGGCGTTGTTTCAGGAAGGTGTATCGTCTGAGGGTACAATTTTTTAGTTGAAATTTCAGTCTGACTCTCATGCGGCTTTTTTCTCTTTTTTTGTTAATGTAAATTTTTTCATGGCTTCCCAAAGTTCTTGGAATTTACTAGGTCAAGAGATCTCAAAATTATAAATGGAAAAAAGTTAAAACATTTTTTGCCTGGGTTTTGACTGCTTCGTTGGTATCCAGTGTTAGAGCACGAAGCATTTCAATTACTTCTGAAGAATCGTAATAAGCAAGTCCTGCAATGGCAGTTGTACGGATTATTTCTGATTCTACTTGGGAAGAGGCAAGAGCCATCAATTCATTCTGAGCTTGGGGTGTTCGCTGTTGCTGAATGGCAATAAGTGCATTTTTTCTGATTCTAGGGTCATAATCTGTACCTAAAGCCAGTTTAAGCCAAGGCAATGCTAAAATATCTCTTGAGTGATAGAAAACTTGAATTGCAAAATTTTGATTTCCTAAATGTAAATAAGCAGCACTTAAGTCTTGACCTAGTCTAGTAATTAATCTTTCAGAAAGAGAGGGTAAGATCGAATCATGATTTAATGAATTTTTTCCAATACGGATGAAATTACCATCCATCAAGTGGATTAGGTTATTAAACGAGTAGTCGGTCGAATCAAGCATAAGTTGAGCTTTTAGAGCGCTATCCAAGGTTTCTCCAAGAAGTGGATTTAAAATAACTGAAGAAATGAGAGAAAAAAATTCTTCTGGAATCTCTTCATGGGTCTTTTTGGTGTAAAGTTTATTAAGACTTATGATGATATTACTTAGTTGTTGAATTTTTCCTATCATAGAAAGATTAAAAGCAGTAAATCCCATATAATGGGTAGGAGCAGTTTCTTTTTGTATAGATAGTCCTTGATCTAAAAGCAACCGAGCGGTTTGATCTGCCTGCAAATCTTGAGCTGTGCCTAACATTAAGGCAGCTAAGTTCTGATCATGATATCCTTTAAGGTAAGGGTGAGTTCCCTGAATGATGGATATGAGTTCGAGTAAAGGGAGTCTCAGTTTTGCTGGAGAAGTAGCGCCTGTTTGAGAATGATAATAATCATATTGATTGACTGAAGAATGAGCCAGCAAAGTTTCAGGAGAAAATTGGATAGTGATTGGAGCTTCAAGATTATTATTGAGGTGCGAGATGAATCTAATTTGTTCCCAGAAAATGGATCCATGAGCAACATATTTGGCTTGTGATGCTGAAAAGACTTCTAGTGCTATTCGGGAAGGTTCTGATCTGGTTGTCTCGTCAGCTCGTCCAAAAATCCGTTCGATTTGTTTCATAGAAAATCCATGACAAGAATTTGTAAATATTGTTACTTTGATAGCATGGGTGTGATTCTTTTCGAACTCCAGCATTTTTTCGTGTAAAAGTTCTACGAGTTCTCTATGAAAAAAAGGATTGCTATCCTGATCTATAAAATAGTTTCCAAATCCGTGAGCATTTATAAGCAAGTAAAGAAGAGCATCCCCAGGTTCAGAGTTCATTTTTTCAAATGCAGATAGAATGCCTGCTTTTAATGAATCTATATTAGGATCAATGACCCAATAACGATCTAATGAAGTCGTGGTGATATAAGAGCTTTGATTGGGTGAAGTAAAAATAGACTTAGCTATTTTATCAGAGTTATCTTCATTCAGTGGAGACCAGCTGATAGCAATAGGATCAGCTCCAAAAGAGGGAACAATTTGAAAAACAGTAAAACAGCTCAATAAAAATAGCAACAAATTTTTATTTATCACAGGTCATTATGTAACATATGTAATTAAAAATTAAAATATAAAACACATAGTGAGAACTGGCATTGCCTAGAATTAGGAACTGATTTTTAATATTAAGATTGAGCTTGATCTCTCATGTTCTGTTGGTGTGATTTCGTGAGAGAAGCAATGGGATAATCAGAACTATTTCTTCTATAAAACTAAAAAAATTGAGTCTCATCAGTTTTTAAGGGGTGTGAGAAAATAAAAAATGAAATTCAAACAATCTTTGTGCTGATTAATCTTTACCTAAAGAACTACGTTAAACTCAGAAAGAAGCTGACTATAAAATGGTTGGAGGCTTCTTGAGTTAGTGCTGATTAGCAGATCATTAAAAAATATGTTATTTATATAAAATTTATAGTATTGATGGTTCTATCTCTCGCTTCCTGTTATAAACTCGACTGTATGCTTATGTTAATTTTACTGAGTCTATTTATTAATGTGTCTGTCATTTCCTGTGGCTCTAAAAATAAGCTTGAAAATCAATCATAATTTTTTAGTAATGTTTGTTCTTCTTGGATGGATCCCATTAATGGAAACCGTATCGAATATTGTATAAAAAGCACGGATCATCCAGCTAACCTTGGAAAAACCCTCTATGCCTTTCATGGAATGGGGGGGAGTGCAAATGAGATGTGTGACAAGCTTACTGCCGACACTCAAGCATTTGAAACTCATGGAAGCATTTTTCACGTGATATGTCCATCATTCGGTCCTTACTGGGTTATTCATGAGGCAGGACTAAAAGAGTCATTTGCCCGATTTCGTAGTGTTGTCGAGCAACAATATAGCATGAGTGCTGATCAAAAATCAGTCCTTTATGGAGAGTCGATGGGTGGATTCAATGTACTCAAGGTCTCTGGTTCCACAGACTCGGATTCAATTCAATTCCAAAAAGCGGTCGCAGCTTGTCCTGCCGTATTTTCACAAAGACTTCCTACCCGTGTGCTAGGAAGTCTTCTCCCTGCATCGGTATTTGGAGAATTTGATCGGGATACCAGTATTTCGATTATCCAAGACTCTCCTTATTTTGACGTAACGAATAGGCATCCTGAACTCCTGATCATGCCTAACCAAGATGATTTTATTGGTTGTGCAAGATTTCAGGTGCTCGGAATGAGTGTGGTAACTTTGGGCGGAATCTATCAAGGTGCGGTTGATTTTCACAGGGAGCTTCTGAAAAGGGGACAGGTTAGTAAGATTCAGGTACTCCCCATTCTATGTAATAAAAACGTTAAATCGTACGATAGGCATAAACAAGGTTCCTATTACTGCATTTTTTTATCACTTTTAGACACACGATCATACAGTTGCTGATTTTGAATCAACAAAGGGCTCATATAGTTAACAATTCAGTTTATTTATTAATGAATATTTAAAGAATCACTGATTCAGATAACTATACTTGTCCAATGATTTTATCCACCAATGAAGGCCATGCAAAATCATTATGGACTTTTTAAGACGCACTACAAGCGCTTCACAGTGACTTCTTCGGTCAATAGGCTGATGAGTTCTCCATCGGGAGTTTTCACCTGAAGCTCTCCTGATGGTCCTAGCCCATGAATGACTCCTGTATGGATTAAACGAGTTTTTTCAGAAAACCACTCGATTGCTGATCCTAAAGTGAAATAGGCATAGTGATTGTAAAGAGAAATAAATTTTGAGGATCCGTGAGTTTCTAGAAAAGCTATTTGCTTTAAGATATCTCTATGAATCGGTAACCGGATCTCATCGGGTGAGGTAAGGGTTCCTCGTAAAGCTGTTAAATTCGTTGTAGATCTGCCTAAGTCCTCTGGAGAGTGAATACAATTGAGTCCAATACCAGCAACGATAAATGGATTTTCTTGGAATCCGGATCCTTCACAGAGGATTCCTCCTAGCTTAGCATTTCCTACCCAAAGGTCATTTGGCCACTTGATTTTAATTGGAATTTCAGGGAATAAATCTTTGAAGCAATTTGTCACTCCTACAGCGATTGCGAGTGGAATCCAACTCCATAATTTTTTTTTCTCAATTCTAAGAATCACTGAAAGATAAAGGTTTCCTTCAGAAGATTGCCATTTTCGGCCGAGACGTCCTCGGCCTAAACTTTGAGCAAGTGATGAGATCCAGGTCCCATGAGGAAAATTATTTTCGGCTAATTTTTTTGCGATGTCATTGGTAGAATCACAAACTTCTACGACTTGATTAGCAAAATTCTGGAAATTACGCATCGATTAAAAAAGAAAGATCAACAGATTTTGGAGAGTGAGTCAGAAGGCCCACAGAAAGAATATCCACTCCTTCCAGCGCAAAATCGGCAATCGTTTCTTCAGTTAAACCACCTGACACTTCAACAAATGGGCGAGGGATACAAGTTTTCAGGAACTTAAGAGCGGATTGAATATTTTTTACTGAAAAATTGTCTAATAGAACTCCGTCTACGCCTACCTGAATAGCTTGCTTGAGTTCCGATAAGGTTTTAACTTCAATTTCTAGTTTCAGGCCATGAGGAGAAATCGCTTGGGTGCTCCGAATGGCTTTTTCTATCCCTCCCGCCACGGCAATATGGTTTTCCTTGATTAAAAGACCTCCTGATAAGGCAACTCGGTGAGGGAATCCTCCTCCTACACGAACTCCATAAATCGCAATATCTCGGTAGCCGGGTAAGGTTTTTCGAGTCAGCGTCACACGTGGAGGATTCTTTGGATAAGCAGCTTTGACCCGATTCACCAAACGTGAGGTGGTCGTTGCAATTCCACTGACATAAGCTGCTAGATTGAGAAAAGGTCTTTCAAACCCAAGGATCTCGTGAGCGTTTCCCTTGAATTCAATCAGAGTTTTACCCACATCAAAGATTTCTCCATCTTCCAGTTTCGATTGAGCTTTGATCGTATGAGCCATTTGGTTCAGGGCTAGAGTGAGCCCTTGTGCTGCCCAAATTCCGGGCGATTTTGCTATGACCTTGGCTGATACTTGAGGAGCTGTTTTTTTTGAAGAGCAACTTCCAAGAGTGGTCCAGTCCCAAGGCCATCCGTCCTCTTTGAGTCCTAATTTCAGGTGGTTCTTCCATAGATTGGCCATCTCATGATACATGCTTTATCGTTAACATTAAAACCTGGATATGAAAATGATGCTTAGAGAACCCTTAGGAAGAAAATTTAGTGAAATTCGTCCGTTAAAGATTGAAACCCATGTCACTCGATATGCAGAAGGTTCTGCTTTGATTCGAGCCGGTCACACCCATGTTCTTTGTACAGCAACGGTTGAGGAAAATGTCCCAGGTTGGCTTGCTGGAAAAGGGAGGGGGTGGGTGAGTGCTGAATATTCTATGCTTCCGCGCTCAACTCATTCTCGTGTTAAGCGAGAACGAGGTCAGGTATCAGGAAGAACCCAGGAAATTCAACGCTTGATTGGACGGGCACTTCGGTCCATGGTGGATTTAAAACAGCTCGGAGAAAGATCGATTCTGGTCGATTGTGACGTCATTCAGGCCGATGGAGGAACGCGGACGGCTTCTATTACAGGGGGATGTGTTGCTTTAGCTATGGCTTTAGGGAGACTGACTCGTGAAGGAAAAATTCCTGCGTTGGTTTTTTCAGACACAGTTGCTGCTGTGAGTATTGGGGTCATGAAGCAATCCATTCTTATTGATCTTGACTATAACGAAGATTCTCAGTGTGAAGTGGATATGAATTTTGTCATTACTGGAAAAGAGGGTTTAGTTGAGGTTCAGGGAACAGGTGAACAAAACACTTTTTCTAAGCAAGACCTTCTTTTAATGACCGATTGTGCATTTGAAGCGACTCGAAAAATCCGAGTCATTCAATTAGAAGCAATTGAAACAGCTCAAAAGCGATCTCCTCAAAAAAATTCTGAGACAAATTCTGAATGAAGAAAAGCTCCGAAGGCTTGAGCAGCCATGGAGCTCTTCTTGAGGAGGAGGTGGGTACAGCTCTTTTGCGCTGTAGATTACGCTACTTTTTTAGAATCTTTCCGAGCTTTATGGGCTTGAAAGTGCTTCATCTTTTTTTCATAATCTGGGACAGGTTCTCCTGTCTTCTTAATGAGACCGAACTTAAAATGTTCAAAGTGTTGACTACAAAAATTGAACTGGGTTGCTTGTGATTTACATTCCCAAGAAAAGCACCCCCCTGGCATGGGTGTATGTCCTTTGGACTGAGTTGATTTTGACGCATTGGGTTGACTAGCCTCATTGGGTTTTACTTCTCCCTGTTTTTTAGTTTCTCCATGAGGTGTCTCCTTAGTTTTTTCACCGGAATTGTGTCCTTTTGACATTTTTATTCTCCCTTGTCTCTTAAGGATAGTATCGGAAGAAATTCATAATACTTTACATATTTAATCAGGAATTATAATGCTGTGAGTTCTTCATGAGTCGGAGAGAATTCGGTGAATTTCTTGTTTAATAATTTTTTCAGCGACTTCTGGCAAAAGCTTATGAGCCATTTTTTGTAAAACAGCTTCAACTTGTTCATGAATGGCAGTCTCTAATTGCGACGAGTTGATGGAAATCTTTGTCTGTTCAAGGGGAGAATTTTCTGGACTAAGGATGGGTGAGGGAGGGGGTGTAGGTAGCTCAATGGAAGGTTCTTTGACACTCCATTGAAAATCATCCATTCCAGAAATTTTTAGAGTCGTCTCAGTAAGTTCTTTAATATCTCCTTCTGAGGTCGTGAATGCTGGGGGGGGTGGAGGAGGATCTGAAGGTGAACTGCTTGTCTCAGGAGAAATCGGAGGCTCCCATGTATCAGGGTGAGTTTGTTTTTCTTCATGGGTATCAAGAAAGTCAAGCGCTCCTTCAGAATATGTTGGAGTATCCCAATGTGTGAAAAGATCGCTGTTCTGATTCAATTCTGGTATTTCTGGTAAAGGAGGAAAATGATCTTTGGATAAATCCATTTTTGAAAAAAATTCATTAGAAAATTCAGGTGGAGAAACCTCTGTGAGGGGAGGAAGGGCAGAGCGATTCTCGGAAGATGTGCTTGGAGAGACTAAATCAATACTTGAAGGAACTGTTTTTGTCTCAGATTTTTCTGCTAAAACTTCAGATAGAATTTGTCTGAGGTGCGCTGGATCAAAAGGTTTAGTGAGTTGACCGTGGAATTGAACTTCTTTTGTTTGAGTTTCATCAATTTTTTCAAAAGCATTGGACATGAGAATAAATCGCATCTCTTGAAGGTCTGGGTTTTGGTTAACTTCTCTTTTTAATTCAAAAGCAGATTTTCCCGGGAGAGAAATATCGATAAGAACAACATGAGGCTTAAAGAGAATAATTTGCTGTAGAGTGTTACTTCCGTCTGAGGCTGCTTGAATTTCATAGCCTTCATTGGATAAAGCGAGTCGAATCACTTTTTGAATGGTGAGACTATCATCTGCAACAAGTAGCTTTTTCCCCGACATCTATTTTAATGTTGTCACTTCTTCAGTGTCCCGTAAAGATTGTTTTATCAAAGTTTTCCCGCATTGCTTTCTTTCTTGGGTTGAAAGGAGTATAATAAAAAAAGCCCAGGGACCGACGGCTAACATTTGGACCCGACAGTCAATACCCAGGGAGCTGTTCCTACGCAGTGGTGAGCATGCCTAGTCAGTCTAGGAAGCCTAAAACTGCTATACGGCACCCACTTTAACTTTACTGGGTTCCAATTGACTTCGTTGGCCTCTGGGGTTTTTAAAGAAGAAAGGTGAAAGGATGGGTCGATTTCAAGACTTAGTACCCTCCCAGCAAGGCTGGATTCACGAGTTGGCTCGAGCTGAGATTCATCCTGAGGCTGAGAAAATTCTTCAGCTAGGAAAAAGTTTTGATCCGCAACAGCTCGTTGAAGAGAGTACTATCCAGTTTCTTTCTGAACTGAAGGAGCGATTCAATGACTACGCTCAAGCATTAAACGGATATTCTGAAGGGGGAGCCCGGTTTCAAGATGTCAAAGTTTATGCAGTGGCTCAGACTGCAGCTGATTTTATGCTTTTTAGAAACCAGGTAAAGTTGATTTTCTCAAATTCTGCTCATGGAATTATTCAAATTTCGTTTGCTCAACATATCCGTGGTACAATAGCTGTGAATGGTCTTGATCCTGAAGGTTCATCCTCTTCTATAAGTCCATCTCAGGATCTCTTGGTCCAGATGGGGCCTTTTCGGAATGTTTTTTGGACTTTTCAGGGAGAAAAGGTAACCCCTGAAGAAGTTTCAAAGTTCTACTTTATTGAATTTATACGGTTGACTCGAGATTCAAAGCGCTCAAAATTTGGGAATCAGCTGCTTCTGGATCAAATCAAAGCCCTCCTCCAGGAGAAGGGGCT
>CAIZRG010000048.1 GCA_903935335.1 Oligoflexia bacterium | reverse complement strand
GATATTTCTCCTGACCGAATCATTCTTTTTGGAAGTTCATGAAAAGAAGAGCGATAGAAGGATCTTTATGAGTCCACTTCATCGAATCAAGGTTTCAAATCCAGTCTTTTTTTCTGCATTTTTTGGAATTATTGGTTTTTTGATTTCGTATTATTATTTTTATCCTGGCTTTATGTCGATGGATTCCCTGATGCAGTATAACCAAGCGATCAGCAATCAATATGGGGATTGGCACCCTCCCATCATGAGTTGGTTTTGGAGAGGGTGGTTGAAGGTGTTCTTCGGGCCATCAGGTATGTTGTTGATGCAATTACTGGGATTTTGGGCCTCCTTATCAATTTTTTTAGCTTGCTTTTTCGAAAATCGGCCCACATTGCAGCTGTGATGTTCGGAATTGGTTTTTTCTCGCCTATTTTTTCTCATATTGGCATTATCTGGAAAGATGTAGAAATGGGCATTGCGTTTGCCCTTTCTTTGGAATTTTTAGCATGGACAATCTTAAAGCAGCAAAGGGTTTGGGTTGCTTTTGTGCCTCTTTTCTATGGATTTGCAATACGACACAATGCTCCTCCTCCTGGTATTTCTATTTTACTTGTGGCAAGTGGCGCTCTAGGTCATTTTTACTTGCCTCGACAGTTTCGGCAGGGAATTAAGAAGGAGTTTATTGCACTGGGTCTTACTATTCTTATTTTTATTGGTTTCAAGGGAGTAGAGAGCCTTTATACGAAGGCTTAAGACGTTCAAAAAATGTATCCAGTTCAGCAAATATGGGCTCATGATTTTGTTGGCATATCTTCTTTTAAAGGGATGGTTATTCTACCTGACTTTATAAACAAACAGTATAGCCCTTTCAGTCAAACTGATATTCAAAAAATATATACTCCTTCCACTATTGTTGAGCTTTTTAATGGTTCTCCAAAGCAAATGCCTTATATTTATGATCCAAACCAAATAAAAATTTATTTTAAGGATGGGTTAATACAGTCTTGACCCATCCGAAAGAATATTTACGTCATCGCTTGCTAGTGGTCTAACCGGTTAATTTTTTCAGAGTAATCAAAAGTTTCATGAGCATCTTTTTTTGTGAAGTTCCACTGAATTTTCACCTTCTTACGGTTTATGTATCGATTCCAAGCTTTGGTTCTCTTCTCAAGGGTTTCAATATCTCGTACTTTAGATCCTTCTCCCACAGTTCGAGCATCGGAGGATCTTCACACAATCTACGTCTGCTGGGAAGCTGCTCACCCCGGCAGAGGTGAAAAAATTAATTGGTTAGACCACTAGATCACTATCCCATGGAGGCCAATCCATTTTGGAGGAGGGGAGTGCCGGAATTTCCGATGCTAATTCCCTTTTGTCAGTTTTGTCAGTGCCTATCTCCGGTGTGTTTTGTTTTTTGTGATCGGATCTCTCTCCGCTGAGACTCGAAGTACTTTCTTTTGGTCCCTTGTTTTCTGAAATATGACTGATATGCGAGCTGACAAAACTGACAGAAGACTGTCCTTTAGAGTTTGGCTTCCAACCTTTCCATCGAGATTGAAATACTGTCATCGGTTCGATTCCTTCCGGAAGTCGGGATGAATGTAGATTATCTCGCTCGGACGCCCTCCCGTATTAACCTCACAAATTTGAATCCAATTATACTCCTTCAAAACTGACAATCCCGATTCAACTTTTTTTGAGATATCTAGTCGAGACCAGCAATGTCTGTAGATGTCCCGTACTTTAACTCCAGTTTTTATTTCTCCTAACTTGATTTTCGTCGCCAATGCGTGGGCAAACTGGATTTGAGGCTCAATGACTCCCGCATAAATAAGGCGGCACCCTTTCTTTTTCAAGCCTTTCTTTTAATTCACCTCATTGGCTTTTAAGGCTTTCAATGGTCAGACCACCCTTACCCTTGATTTTCTTCCCTTTAAATCGATCAGCAATTTGGCTTTCAATTCCTTTAATGTGACTTTGTAGGGTGAGAGTTTCTACAGATCTCCCTTTCTCAGCCTCATCAAATGACTTGCCCAAAAGATTCTCTAGCCGTTGAATGGGTGCAAGAGCTTCTTTTAGAGCTGGACTTTTTAAGAAGCCAGGTGGCGCGATAACAGCACCCCACAGTGGGTACCACGAGCCAACTGTCGAATTGTTTTGGATAAATTCCACAATTTCGTTCGATTATAGAAGAAATGCCAACCATACATGGAATTACAGTTTTTCGTTCCAGAAAAAATTGAACGCTCTGGGACTCTTAAGCCTGGATATCGACCATGGCGAGGCCGTTGCAAGGTCATGCTTGGTCTCCAATCTCAGTTGCTTAATACAAAGTTGCAAAGACGAAAAAATGTCATTCTCTGGAGCTTCCTTTGGCTTTTCGGACAGCCTCCAACTCTTTGACGACGGCTTTATCTTTATCCCGACCCATGGCCTTCTTTGAGGTGATGAGGTCATCCAGCGAAATGAGTTTGCATTTTTTTCCGTAGAGGGCGATTTCGATTGATCGAGATTTAATTTGGCCGTAGGTTCCGACACCAGTCACTTGGCTGATGACGTCCAATACACCAAGGTCTGTTTCAAGATAGATATTGTTCACGCCTTTGAGTTCCGCAGGGAATTCGAGAAACGAAAGTTTCTTGGGGGTCATTCGGTGCTTCGGGTGAAAATCTTTCAAACATTGCCGAAGTTTTTCGATTTCCTCGGATGTGATGAGAGTACAAATGTCGAGATCGCGGGTCACCATGCTGGAGCCGTAAACAACACTTGCAAATCCACCGACTAGAACGAAGTCAATCTCCACACCCATTAGAACTTTTAAGAGATCCCCTAAATTATGCATAAATTAATGCCTTTCCTGCTTGTCGTAGGTCTTCACAGAAACGGGCTGCTTCATCGTGACGTCGGATTCTTTCTTCATAGGAGAGACTCAGATTCAACATAATAAGTGGAAGATCTACTTCGGGTGAGCTATCTATCTGCCCTGCTGACCCATTTGATTGACTCAATCCCTGTTTCAAATGATCGGTCCACTTTTGAAGTGCGTCTTTCTTCTCAGCATCATAAGAGTGGCGGTCGTAAATCTTAGTGACTCCAGCTTCCACATGATTCAAGATTTTTGAAACGACAAGTCGGGGAACCCCTAAGCTTGCGATGTAACTTGCTGTGGATCGTCGGAAATCATGAGCTGTAAAATCAATCTGAGAATTCTTCCGAATGCGCTGAACAGCTTTTTGAATGTTCTCGATGTGATGCTCTTTGTTCTTAGGGCTTGGAAAGAGCCAGGGAGAAGCACTATTTTTCTCAAGAAGGGGTTTGATTGTTTCTACTGCTTCCGGCACTAAGGGGACTCGGTGGCTGAGCCCATTCTTTGCTTGGTGAGCAGGAATGGTCCACCAGCCAGATATCAAGTCGATATCCTTTCGCGCGATAGAACAAATTTCCCCTCCACGCTGAGCAGTTAGAATATAAAGGCGGAAGATGGAAGCAATAAGAGTGTCCTCTGCTTGAATAGCGTTCCAAATGGACTTCAGTTCTTGCATTGTTAGGACTCGGTCACGGCTATTTTCTTTTCCAGGGGCTTTAATCTGTTGGCAGGGATTGAATTGGAGACCAGTTACTCTTTCTTCAGACAAAGCAAAATTGAAAATCTTTCGAATCACAGCCAAGCACCGGTTTGCTTGAATCGGAGAGCCCCTCTCCACAATGCGTGCTAAGATGTTCCTGATCTCGCCTCTTTCAATTTCCTTAACCTTCTGGCTTCCAAGAAAGGGGAGTAGTTCTCGATTGATGATCCTAATATCTTCGTCCCCGGACTTTTTTTTGCTGGCGTATTCTTCACAGTAAATAGCTGATAACTCTGCAAAGGTTTCAGCTCTTCGATCTTCTCTCTTTGCTTTTGCTGGGTCCTTTCCATGCGCCGACTCCGCCAAAGCCGTTCTTGCTTTCTCTCTAGCATCGGAAAGAGAAAGAGCGGGGAAGGGTCCCAAAGAAAGACGTCTCAACCGACGGCTATTCGAGACTCGAAAAAGAAGAATCCAAGTTTTCTTCCCGCCCTTTGAAATTCGAAGCCCAAAACCGGGAATGTTGCCGCTATCAAAATAATCAATCTGCGCCTTGTCGGCGGGAGGCTTGAGCGATTCAACAACTCTGGCGGTCAAATTTAAAACAGGCATGAAACAGGGTCCCTTCGGCATCAGTGGGTCAAAATAGGTAACACATAGGTAATCAATCGACTCAAACAAGCTGCAACTGACTAGTTAACCTTGTTACAATAGAAACCACAGTTTTATCAAGATATTATAGCTTTAGGCCCGTTTCATTCCGTTGCATTGAAATTCAAGAAGTTTCGGGAAAAACTCACTCTTAATCAGCGGGTCGTAGGTTCGATCCCTGTGCGATCCACCAAAATTTATTAAATAAACCAAATACATACAAATAATCAGTAAAACAAGGGACACAGCAGAGTGTTCCAAAAGTGTTCCTAACGCATCAAGACTTCAACTTCTATAAATCTCATTACACTGCAATAAAGAATGATACCCCAAATTTGAAAAAATAATCCCTTCATCCCAACCTACTCCTTGGCTACGCCAACACTCAAATTTGCGAGCCGGTCCCGAATCGTTTTGCTGGTTCGGGACCACCTTTGAGGGAGTGGCTGAGGGGGTAATCGTGGCGAGAATCAATATCGAAGAATGTTGGTGGAGTCACCCGAGGTGAGATTTGCTTCGGCATCTTTTAGAAACTGAAATCCAAGATCAAGTTATAATTCGGGCATGGCGATTGGCTCAGGAATTCTGGGTTAAGAGTCAATTGATTGACGATTTCGGAACAGCGCCCTTGGGAGGAAAGATCAGGGAATATGCTCAACCCTATCTGGACTCGATCAATGAGAGAAAACGTAGGGAACTCGATGAGCAATTAGCGAAACAGGAAGGTTGTATCTACTGCAATAATTCTGAAGCGTTCTTAGCGAAGCATCTCGATATTGAGACAGGAGATTATTCCTTTTTGGAGTCAGAAGCTTGAAGGGTACTTCGAGCCTCGGTTTTATTGGGCCATGAGTTGTTCCTCAGTGAAGCGAATGGATTCACTGAGTCTCGTGCAATCAGCTTTTCACGATATGCCGCAGGTTGAAACCGAAATGCCGGATTGAAAGAGGGGGAAAATATAATTACCATTGTACTGTCTTGAGTTCACTATACTCGGTCTTCCAAAGACCACGAACGGCAAGAGAGGTTTTGGTCGTTGGGCTCAGTACGATTGTGAAGCTGCCACATGGAAGTTGTAGCTTTAGTTTCGTTTCATGGATTGTCTGCTCCGTAAGAGTTGCGGAATACTCGTTCCAGGAAGCTAAGATAAAAGGATTCTTGGCTATTCAATACAAGATTGTCGTGAGTACAAATACAAGCGCAGTTGAATTATGTGTGAAGTAGTTAATGTCTATTTCTCAACCAAAAGTAGGCCTTCTAAGGGGTTCACACCCCACAGAACAGATTCTCGTGCGGTCCAGTAATCATCATGTAAGACAAAATTGACCTTGAATTTGGCATCCTTCAAATCCACCAGAAAACGCTCTCTTGAGAAAATATGAAAGTGACACTCTTCGCCGAAAAAGAAGAGTCGCAGCTCATCTGTATTGATGCCAGCATCATTAAAGTGCTCTTTTAGCAAAATAGACCATGGAACTTGTAGAACAGCACGACCAGCAGGAGCCAAAACCCTGTAAATCTCGGCAATCGCTCTCTTGTATTCAGGGTATATTCGACAGAGTGCTAAGTTATTTGTTAATTTTTTAAAAAAATATCCCAATATTCTGTTCTTATCTTATGAGTGAATGTTTTTTTTAGAAAGCTATAATATTTTGAAAAGAATGGTTTAGACCAAGATGCGTCTCGATTTATAGGAATCATTACTATTGTGACGTCCTGGAATAGAGTTTCAGAGTTAAAGATAGAAAACTCATCTAATACAGTTTCATTGAATGTGACCCCTTTGTGCCAATAAAGAATGTTGTTTTTGGGTGGCTTGAGATTGAGCGTGAGCGAATAAATATTATTTTCACCTACAGACATCACGTGATCGTCTGAATGCACGATTGTTCTTAAAGCTTTAAAGGCGTCATTCTGCCGGTTAGTATTGTCAGTGATACAGCCGTCAGACATATTGACTCCATTTAGATGGCCACAAGAGTTGCTTTGGTGAATAGCCTGCATTACTCCAAAGGCGGCCAAGTTTTTTCTCAGTGGCTCTACCCAAAGAAAAGTTCCACAAGAAAGAAGGAACCCTATCAATAAAATGGAGAGAGCATTTCTTAGAGAATGAAATCGCGTTATTCTGAATCTGCAATTATTAAGAAGAATAATAGCAATTGGTCCCGCAATTACGAATTCAGGGGGTTGCGTTATTGTCCTAATAATCATGATTCCTACAACGTTGATCATGAGAACGAAAAAAAGACTTTCTTGAGAAAAATAATGAGAAATATGTCGTTTAGAATAAGAATATCTTTCATTAATTCGTTGAAACATCTTACAAAGTAAGAAAGTGCCCAATAGACACCAACAGTCTGCAAACCAAACGATATCTGTAATTAAACTAAAATTTAAAAAACTGAATGCACTCAACCGTGAATGACCCACAATAGCTAGGTCTCTCAGCATAGGTCTGAAGTTAAATCCAAAATAAGCCCAAAGTGCCAAAAGCAAAGTCGTCAGTCCAGCGAACATGCCCAAGGCATGAGGTTTCCTATTTTTAAGAAAGAGCAATTTGTAAGCAAGGAATCCGACAGCAATAAAACCAAAAGTAATTTTCAAGAAAAATAAGATTGCAGTTGCAGCACCTGTCAAAAAACCAAAACCAAACTCCTTTTTTGAATCGAGATTTGATTGGGATATTGGAAACAGATCAACAAAAATAAGAAAAAGGAGACCAAATGCGAGTGTATTGTATGACCCGACAAATCCCAGTTGAGCTTCAGTGTAGTGTAGAATCCTTGGGGTGAGTAAGTAGGATCCGCAAATAAGGGTATAAAAGAATGCCCATAATAAGCTCATTCTATTAGATCCTATAAGGAATATTAAAATGGTAACCATTGCCCCAACTATGCAGAAACCAAGATTGAATCCCATCAGAGTCAGTCCGGCGAGTTTCATGCCTAAAGCGCCTACCCAAAAAATAACGGGTCCCAATGGAGTGGAGAAATTAAGATGTGGAATCTGGTCGTTAATGATTCTCCATGCGCCATCCGCTACAATTGCAAAATCCCAGAGACCAATGTTAATCGTAGGATAGGTAAGTCGTAGGTAGATGGCCAATGTCCCCAAAGACAATAATATCATCCATAAATAGACCGGTAAAAATTGGACATCCGTCTTCGACCTAAATGGCACTGGTAGCCTCTCTGAAAGAATAATAGTTGCGTACGGTAGATTCTAAAGTGGAAAGAAGGTGCTCATCTACCGATTTGTCAGGAGTTACAGTCTTAATGGAGCTAAACGCTCCTCTTGGTAGTTGTTCCAATATTTCAAGTAGAAACTGTGATCTGTCCGAAAAAGAAATATCTTCAGTTGAACATGAATAGACCTGAATATAAAGAGTGTTTTTGGTTGTTTCTAACTTGAATTTCAAATTTGATCTTCTTGTTAACCCAAGTAAAGTGCCAAATTCTTTAGCAAGTCGGCTTAGGAATTTTACTTCTAAGCCCCTCGGGAGGTAAATATAGACAAAAATTAGATATAAAGCGAATAAGACCCAATTGATATCTGGTAAGACGGTACATGCCAGTCCCGAAAATATCAGAAAAAGACCGTCGAATTTTCCTTCAAAATTTTCTATTCTATCTTTGAACCAGTTTTTCAATATCGCTTTGATGAAGATGCTGAACAAGATAAGAATTAATACAAATGCAAGAATTCTGTACCGAACGTCTTGCTGCCCCATCATGAGTCCCCAATTCATTTGGATTGCAAAGCCCAAAAATAGACTTGCTAGAAACAGTTTTCTATTTTTGAACAAAAAGTCTAATAGCATGGCATACCTCAGTATTATTTTGAGTTTTCAAAACTATCACATTCGAGTTCGAGATGACTACAATACTCTGGAAATCCTGTGATTTTTTGCGCCTGAAAAAGTGTAGCAAAAAGTGTTACAGACTTTGTAAAGTCCACTAAAATCCAGTCAATTCAGTTAAAAAATAGCAATTTTTAAATTTATTTCATTTTATCAAAATAGATGACTAATTAGATATACAAACTGGATATTATTGTGATTTTTAAGTTTCAACGTATTTAGCTAGACAACTACTTTACATTACTGTAGCAATATAGTAATTCTCTTAATCAGCGGGTCGCAGGTTCGATCCCTGCGAGATCCACCAAAGATTTCATGGGCTTGGCAGCTTCGGCTGTCAGGCCTTTTTTGTTTAGGTAACACATAGGTAACCAACTGAAGATCCCTATCATTCAAGTTTAGCACCAACTTAAGCTGACGAAATTTCTTTTTAAAAACTCATCTATTTGATGTAAAAAAATAATCAATGAATCAAGAAAAAGCAGAGTCAAAGCTAAATTTTTTTGGATTTTTTCTGTAGTCTTAGTGACGGGTGTTTTAAGCTACCGATTTCACTCGGCCACCTATCTTGCCCAACCCTATGCTGAACATGCGACTAACTATTTTGCTGCGGGAGTAATCAGAAATTCCAATTTCATGGATTTCTTCTTATTGAAGGATTACGGATATTTTGTTTTTTTACCAAGACTGGTGTTTTTCTTAGCAGTCAAGATTTTCGGTTACAAGCTTTGCTTTTCCTCTGTTGACTCAGTACTTCGCAATCATCCTGATTGCTTTCTTTGGTTCGTCCCTCAATAGTCGCTCTCTTCGATCTCTAATTCCATCAGATCTAGCCCGATTTTTCGTGGGGCTTCTTGTCAGCTTACATTGGGGAATGGGGATGTATTTATTCCATAACCTCGGTTATTACGCGGTTGTTCTTGCCACCGTTTCCATCTTTTTTGACTGGGAAAGATGGAGCTACTTGAAAATTTTTCTATTTTCGAGCCTAGTTGCTCTGGCTGTGGCGTCGAAAGCTTATTTCGTAGTCTTCTTCCCAATTTTTGCTGTGTATCTGGGATTTCAGCTGAAATCGAAAAAATGGAAATCAAGTCTAGCAGCAATCCCAATACTGGTGACATTGGGGCTTCAGATTGCTTCCATCAGCCACGGTGGTGGATCAAGCTCGCCAAATCTAATCGGTTTGATATCAAGGGTTTTTAATTTCTACCTTCATTCTTTTGGGGCCGTTTTCTGGCCATTTAAAATGGCGCCATGGCGGAGTTTGAGCTTCGGAATTTTAATGCTGATCTTGACGGCGTATCTCTGTTGGCATCGAATCAAGGCACGGGATCAGGAAGGGATTTTGTTTTGGGTTGCGACACTCTTTATCGGCTTGTCAGCTTCGGCATTAACTACTCTCGCCTTTTATGGGACCTCTAAAGTGCCGTTGAACGATAAACCCAGTTTTGTAGATGACAGTCATCATTTCTTTTTAATGGTCTCTGTATTTCTAGGGACGATAGTTCTGTTGCTTAGGCGATGGACGAACAAATGGATTCAGATTCCGATTGTCATTGTCTTTGGATTTGCTTCGAGCACTTTTGGTTATTTTATGCATCTCGAGCCCCGCTCAGACGATCCGTATCGGAATCCGCTTTTATCGAGCGCAAATTGGCCTAGTTATGGTTCTTTGTTAGATAGCACAGACTATTGTATCCCAATTAATCCGGGAGGGTGGTACTTATTGAAGGATTGTAGCCCCCTGAAAGCAGCTTTCGCTAAAAGAGGCTCATTTTTAGAAATGGAGAGCCCTGACGGCCCTAGAAAGCTCCGTGCAGTTGGGTTTGAAAATAAAAATCTCGAATTTAAAAAACCTATCTCCACATTAGTTAGGCAGTCTGGTTCTTCTCAAGTCGTCAAAGAAATGAGTCTGCCGGGTTCGGTATTTCGTTATTTTGTGTTGCCAACGAAAGTGAATTTGCCAATCTCCCTTCAGTTTTTTGATTCGGATAAAAGATTGGATATTTCTCCTGACCGAATCATTCTTTTTGGAAGTTCATGAAAAGAAGAGCGATAGAAGGATCTTTATGAGTCCACTTCATCGAATCAAGGTTTCAAATCCAGTCTTTTTTTCTGCATTTTTTGGAATTATTGGTT
>CAIZRG010000047.1 GCA_903935335.1 Oligoflexia bacterium | reverse complement strand
TAATAAAAATGTATAAATAAAAAAATTAAATTATCTTCCTTTTTTTTAATCGCTCTTTTTATCTCCACCCAAACTTACGCAGTAACAGAGTGTTAAGTATTTTCAAATCCAATATCTGCAATAGAAAAAGAACTTCAAGGAAAATTATTCTTTGTTCAAACTCTTCCTGATTTGAGCGACAATTGAACCTTGATTAGCACATTGAACCCTAAATGTGTGCATATCAAAAAATCTGAGGATTATGAGAATCGAGATCAATACATTATTACTTAAGATCATCTAAGCACATTGCATTTCACTATTAATAACCTAGCCCCCTACGGTGGGCGTTACATGTGGACTCCATTTGTAGTTTTAGCACCACTGAATCAATCTTCTGGATAACATCCACTTGAATCACTCACTTCTATTTCCTTTACTGAAGCTGTCACAGCAGGAGATATGGAGATCCCAAAAAATTCCATCATCATGTACAGAAAGCCTGAAATTGATAAAAAACCCTCTTTGGAAGCTATGCTAAAATATTACAAAGAAAAGGAATACGAGATCATTCCATTTGAAGATACTGCAGATGATGATATTCATAAAACTGATTACAACAAAAAGAAAAAAGCTGTTAAGCAAGCAGTCCTTGACCATGGCGGAGCAAACATCACGATTGTAGAGAATTGTATCGAAGAAATTTTAGGCCCAACTGGTGAAAACATCAACACCGTTGACTTCTTCCGAAAGATGACCCCTAGTAGAAACGTAGCTGCAGGAAGTGATGAATTTACATGTTTGGAATCTCATGGAGAGCAATGGAGATCTCTGAATATTCTCAAAAGAAATAGTTTCGGCTTGTATGACTATGGATTCATGCCAGAAGCCCACCACGCCAAAAAATATTTAGAATGGTTAAAGAAAATCGACCTTCAAGATTATTTAATTGAACACCAGTCTCAGTTTATGAAAAATCTTTTAGTGGCTTATCGAGCTATGGACTTCATTTTTGGTCATCTCCAAAATAAGTCTATTTCGCACGAATATATTAAAACACATCTTCTTTCTTGAAATAACGCTGAATTTAAGAAAAAATTTGACCAAGAAATGAAGACCGATAGATCCATTGATGACTTGGCAAAAGAATACTGTGATTTTAATTTTCTAAAAAATAAACCTCAAGGCTCTTTCGACTTAGCTAAAACGGAAGACATTATTTTTCTTCTAAGAAATAATCTTTTTAATATGCGTCCTGAAGAAGCAAATGATTTTTTTTAACGACTATTTCTCAAAATCATCGCTTTTTAACCACAATCACTTTTCTTCTGAAGATAGAGAAATCATTAAAAATACCGCATTACCTGGGTACACTTTGTTCTACCTCAATAGCATTTACAGGCCTAAAGCAATTTCAAAAAACGAAGCTAGTATTCTATTTAATATGTTAAAGGACGTTAACTGGGAAAATGTGAGCAAGTACTTTTTCAGTGTTATTCTGACATTCTCAAAGCATGATAAAGCAAATAGTGAAAATAAAGAAATAGAAATTTTTAAAAAAATGCTCCTAGAAAACATAGAAAAACTGAATCAAATTATTCATAAATAAATACCAAGCCTACCGCTTGTGATCCGTGTTCCAGAAAATGTTTTTTGGGTCGTAAAGATTTGGATTTCGACCCAAAAACATTTTCTGGAACACTCTAGTGCTCATTAGCCCAACCAGTGCTTTACCTTTCAATATTTAATTTACTTAATGACAGTTTATGGTAATGATTTCTCGGAAGGTTTTAAGGTTTTTATGAAGTCCTGGGTTGAACTCTACAAGAATGCTCCAATATACTTTTTAATGGCTTCGATTTCGACCATCGTTTATTTTCTAAAGCTTTTATGTTTTAGTTTCTTTGGAGCTTCTAAAGATTTTGATTTTGATCAAGATCATGATTTTGGATCTGAAGCCTCGTTTAAACTTTTAACCATTCAGACTTTATTGATCTTCTTAATGAGCATGGGATGGTTAGGTCTTGCCCTGAGCAATGAATTGAGTTTATCGCGAGAATTCATAGCCTTCGTTGCCATCAGTTTTGGTATTGGAATGATGATTTTTGTAGCTTTTATTGCTAAGGGCTTAGTTCAACTCAATCAAGTTTCATCCATGGACCGATCAGCATTGATTGGAGAAAGAGGCAGAACTTATCTCATTGTTCCACCTCAAGGTTCTGGGGAAGGTCGAGTTGAAGTTATTTCGGCTGGAGGCAAAAAAATTCTTCCAGCAATGAATGCAGGGTTAGAGAGCATACCTTCATTTGTCGAAGTTGAAATTATAGGAATTGAAAAAAATTGTTTAATTGTGAAAAAAATACTTTAACTGAAATTTAAGGTTTAATTTATGAATGAAATGACACTCCTTGTATTCGTCCTTATGCCCAGTCTTATTATTTTCTCTTTTATCCTTTTTGTAGCAAAGCAATACAAACGGTGTCCTTCCAATAAGATCTTAGTCATTTATGGGAGGATTGGTGCTGATCGAGCTGCAAAATGTATTCACGGAGGTGGTACTTTTGTCATCCCTTTAATTCAAGATTATTCTTTTTTGTCTCTTGATCCAATCACCATTGAGATTGAGCTTACAGGAGCTTTATCTAAAAAAAATATCCGAGTCAATGTCCCTTCAACTTTTACTATAGGAATTTCTACTGAACCAGAAATTATGACTAATGCATCTGAACGTCTTTTGGGGCTTTCTGAAGAACAAGTTCGAGTACAAGCTCGCGATATTATTTTAGGTCAGTTAAGATTAGTCATAGCAACTCTTGCCATTGAGGAGATCAATCAAGATCGTGAAAAATTTTTAGACCTCGTGAATAAAAATGTAAACGTTGAGTTGAACAAGATTGGTCTTGAAGTCATTAATGTTAATATTCGTGATATCACTGACGAATCTGGCTATATTGAAGCTATTGGGAAAAAAGCCGCTGCTGAAGCAATTAACAAGGCTCGAGTTGAAGTCGCCCAGCAAGAGCGAGAGGGCGCTGTGGGTGAGGCAACAGCAACTCGAGAGAGAGAGGTGAGTGTTGCTAACGAGTTGGCTCAAGGAGCCATGGGACGAAAAAAAGCTGAAACAGATCAAAGAGTAGCTATTGCCAAGTATGAGGCTGAAGGGATTGCAGGAGAAGTGGCTTCAAAGCGATCTCAAGAAGTAGCTATTGCGGAACAAATAGCAAAAACTGAGCAAGGAAAAATGGCAGCTGACCGAGAAAAAAGAGTCGTCATAGCACAACTTGAGTCAGAAGCTATTGAAGGTGAGAATGAAGCTAAAGCAAAAATTGCTGCCTTTAATGCCGCCCTATCAGAAAGAGAGGCAGATTCTCTGCGTCGAGGTGAAATCGCTCGAGCTCTTTCAGAGCGAGATATTCTAATAGCTGAGAAAGAAAAGGAAATTGCTAAACTTGAGAAAGAACAGCTTGCTTCGAGAGAAATCGAAAAGAGAAAACTAGAAGTAGATGCAGAAGCTGAAGCAGAACAAAAACGCCGCATTGCTCGAGGTGAAGCGGATGCGATTTTATCTAAATATTCTGCTGAGGCTGAGGGTATTCAAAAGATGCTTCAAGCTAAAGCAAAGGGGTATCAAGAACTATTGCAGATATCGAGTCACAGCCCAGCAATGATTCCAACACTTCTGATGGTTGAAAAATTACCTCAGCTGATTGAACAACAAGTTAAAGCTATTCAAAATTTAAAAATTGATAAAATCACTGTATGGGATGGAGGCTCAACGGATCAAGGGAGTTCAACGGCAAACTTTCTTCGAAGTTTGATTAGCTCGCTTCCCGCTGTGCATGACTTGGCTAAACAAGTAGGGATTGAGCTTCCAGAGTATCTCGGCACCTTAAAAGAACCCACAGATAATTCAAAAAAAACAGATTAAAATTTTAGTTTAAAATGGCTCGATAAGCAATTAAAAGATTTTTTATAAACTGAGATTAGTGTTTGATTAAGTGATCTTGAAGATCAATTTTCCTTAACCATTCTAAATATTTATGCTTTTGGTGGGCTTCGGACATGAAACTATCGTCAGACAAGATGCAGTTGCTGCTTCTTCTGCGAATTGCGAGAGATCTTCATTGCTCTCCATGAGATTCAAAGCGTGTAAAATCATCACTTCCTACAGCTACGTCTCTAATGGGGGTCATCTTTCGGAAGAAGTCAAAGGACTGCTTGCTTAACAGCTTCTTTCTTTTTATTATAATCATTTTTATAAATATCGTCATTTACAGTATCGTCAAATGGAATGATCTCATATTCGTTCTCTTTGAAGATTTTAGCATAGCCTCCAAAGAGGGTTTTTTTTCAATTTCAGACTTTCTATACATAATAATTAAATTTTTTTGGGAGCTTCATATCTCCTGCTGTGATAGACTCAGTAAAGGAACTCGAAGTGAGTGATTCAAATGGATGTTATCCAGAAGATTGATTAATGTGTTGACCTCGATTATTGCAATCATTAGATTCTTTGATATGGACACCTTTTGGATTAAAGTTACTAATAAAACTTCCATTGTCGCTTAAACCAGGAAGGGTGTGCACAAGGAACAATCGTCATTGAAGTTCTTTTTTTATTTCGGATATTGGATTTGAGTAAGCTTCACATCCCGATCCAGCTTGAACGAGACTAGATATAAAAAATACACAACTACTAGTGATTATTGGAATGGAATTGTTCTTTCTTTTTGCGATTGAATCGATTTAATGTTTGAGCTTGATTATTTACAGGGGCTGTTTTAAGTACTGCTTTTGGGAGAATAATGAAAATATTTTTTAAATCAAGTTTATTTTTTCTGATTTTCTTCTTGAAAAGTGTGTTGTCTTTCGCTAGTGGCTCGGGGCATATCCCTATCTTTGAAGAAGGAGAGTATGAATCTATCAGAGATGCCTCTTTAAAGATCATCTACAAATATCCACCAGCGCACCATTTCTATCTTGGGATAGGAAGAAGTCCTACTCCACTGATTCGGTTCTTTCATGAACTAGGACTGAGAAACCACCAGTCCATTCCCTTGTCTCAGTTGAGAGTTCTAACAGTTTACAAACCGCAGCAGCTTAAAGAGATTGAATCCAAATACTTTCAGCATTTTGATAATGTATTAAAGCTTGGTCTTATTAGAAATAAAACTCTTGTCTTGATAGACTACGTTGATAGTGGGGATTCATTACAAATCGCGAAACTCTTTCTAAGTGATTACTTTAAAAGTAAAAGTATAAAGATAAATATTATATCTATTGGAATACTTGGGGAAGTTTTGAATTCAGGTCGGATTTGCTATTTGCAGTTTGAGTTAGAGGAGATGAGGCGCACAAACACCTCTTTATTTCCTGAGTATAGTGCTGCATTAGAAGATGCCGAGACTTTAAAACAAATTTTTCAATATAGAATAAGCAAGCTTAGGTCCAATGGAATTGACGATTTTATTCTTGTTTCAGAAATAGTAGATCAGAAATTTTATAACAAATCTTCTGTAGGTTCCTATTCCAGTTATTCGGAGTATACCTACTATGATGTCAAAGCAATGGAATACTCTCAAACAAGTTTTAATGTTCGCCCAGAATACGAGCTTTTTGGGAAGGCCCTGAGGAGTAAAATGCGCGATGATAAGGTTTTGAAGCAAATTGACTATAGACTGATGTTCGAGGACACAGCCCTCTTGGATGTTCTTCACCTCGTTCTTTAGGAACGCTTGGATTAAAAGAGGGTTATCGCTTCAGATTCCTGATTGTTCTAGTTAATTATTTTATCAATGTACTTAAAAATACCGCAATTTGTGTTCCAGGGAATGTTTTTGGGGCGTAAAGATTTAGATTTCGACCCAAAAACATTCCCTGGAACACTCTAAAAACTTTAAAGTCAAGCAAACTAACCACGAAGCTAATTGAACGAGACTTCAAACCGAGCCATGCTTGGACATGGCTTTGCGATCAACTCAGTGACAGATTAGTTGCCTGAATGAGTAGGAACTTGTGCAGGAGCTTCTGCAGGAACTTGTGCAGGAACTTGTGCAGGAACGTGCGCAGGAGCTTCTGAAGAAGCGTGAGCAGGAACCATAGCCTTTGACTCTTCCTTCATTTCAGCTTCTTTTTTTGCGTGCTTAGCATCTTTTTTTGCCTTCTTTTTCTTCTTATGCTTGGTCACGCCCATACTCTTTTCTTGTACACTGGATGCAACCGTATTTCCTGAATTCTGATGAGCAAAAGCAACAGAAGTCATTGCAAATGATACAACAATTAAAACCAATCCCATTTTTTTCATAGTCAGTCTCCTTATTTAATTTATAATGCCATAATATTCTAATGATTTAAAGAATAAATATTTGATTTTTTGTAGAATAATGCTACAGCGTAACTGTAGATTTTTGCAACAACGAAAGAAAATCTCTGGGCAATGGGCTTTTTACTAAGATTTCTGTCTTAAAAATAGGGTGAATCCATTTTAATTGAAGAGCATGGAGCATCATTCGTGGGGCCACCTGATTTCCCAATTGAGAAACCCCCCCATAAAATAAATCTCCAAAAATAGGAAATCCACTTTCTGAAAGGTGGACACGAATCTGATGAGTCCTTCCAGTAAAAGGTCTTGCTTGAAACCCATAAAATCCACCCTGTTCAAAGAGGAGACAAAGCTCTGTATGAGCATACTTCCCTCCTGCACGCACAGAAGCATAACGAGACTTTTTCCCAGAACGACGATTTTCTTCCCCTAAATAGTTTTTAACCTCCCAAACTTTCTCTGGAGATCGATTCAAAGGTGATGTTGAGAGCGCTTGATAAATCTTCTCAATTTGATGATGAGAAAATAAATCAGCCACCCCAGGATTAGCCATTTGAGATTTTGTAAATAAAACAACACCCGAGGTATCTCGGTCCAAACGATGATGGAGCCCTAAATAAATCTCTGAGATGGATTTACCAGCCCTTCGAGCAAGAAATTTTTTCACTTCTAAAAATAAATTTGCACGTGCTTCATCTAAAGTAGGCTGAGTAGGTAGATGTGCAGGTTTATTCACTACAATCAAATATTCATCTTCAAAAAGAACAGCTTCTTCTGTCATCTGAAAAATCATTTCTTGAGCTTGAAGACCTAAATTCAATCGTTCTAGATCAACATAAACTTCCACTCTTGCTCCTAAAAAAATGATTTTTGAAGCAATTCTTACCCTTTTCCCATTTAAGTAAACAGCCCCTGCAATAATCAACTTTCTTATTTTTGCCTTAGATAAAGACTGACTCAAAGCACAAGAAAGCCATGCTGCAAGATATTGATCCAATCTTTGATCTTTTTTAAAGCCTGGGGAACCTTCAGCCAATGTAGAGGAAAATTTTTTAAGTGCCATAAAAAAACCAATCTAGATATCTACAGTGTTTAAAAAAATTTTTTTGGGCCAACATCTATTTTCTTGAACACTGTTTTTACTTTCTCCGATCTACTCTATTGAGTAAGCGATGAATCCGATTCAGAACCTCCCATTTTATTGAATCTCCACTAGAGGTTATAGCCCACTTAAAATGAAAATCTTCATCTGGGTTATTCCTTAAAGGAATTCCAAACTCAACTTTAGCTTGAATTAATCGAACTACCCAACGAGAATACCACAAAGACAACTGAGCACGATCAGAAAGTTTTGAATCAATGACTCTCAAAGCTTCATCTCCTAATACTCTCTTCAACGTAAAAAGAGAAATCGTAACAAATTGATTAGAATATTGCTCTGAAAGCTCCTGGACTTGCTTGCCCTTTAACTCAGAAATCAATGACTCAGAAGGAGCTGGACTTTCTCGCACACGGTCAATCTCCAAAGAAGGCTCAGAAGGCACTTCAGACGAAGTGGGAAGCGCAGCCCCAGTCAATAAATCAAACTGGGTCAACCTAGGCAATTCTACTTCAAAGCGAGCGAGCTCCTCGCTAAAAATCCTGAGTGCTTCAGCTGAAGCACTCCCTTGAACCTTCTCCAATTGGCGATAGTCTGAAGAGTGAATCAATCCATTATAGACTCCTTCAAAGGAGGCCCCTTGATTCAGGGCATTTACCCAATTTTCAAATTGATCACTGTCTTTAGGTTGCCGATCATAAATCACTTGAATAATTTCACTAAGAATTTCAGGGTTAACTTTAAAATTTTTAGACGCATCTAAACTCAACTGAGCTTCTTCAATTTTTTGAACTACAGGACTTAACGCTGAAGCAGGTAATTGAGAACCCCTCCCAAATAAATTTTTCAACTCCAGGAACTCTTGACATCCAGTAGCTGCCAAAATTATCCATAAACTCATCCATATTTTACTCATCCCCAGACCCTTCATTTTACAAATGGGATACCTAATGCTTGAGGCGCCCTTGCCTGACCCACAAATCCAGCAAGAACAAGAATGGTCACAAAATAAGGCAAGATTTGAATAAACTGAACGGGTACAGGCTCATTTCCCCAGAGAACGACGCTTTGAAGCCTAATTTGTATAGCATCTGAAAATCCAAATAATAAACAAGCCAATGCTGCAGGAATCGGTTTCCACTTTCCAAAAATAAGGGCGGCTAAAGCCATAAACCCCCGACCCGCCGTCATATTCCTTGAAAACGATGAAGAGAGAAAAATAGAAAGAGAAGCTCCCCCTAAACCTGCTAATCCTCCTCCCACTAGAACGGCCATCCATCGAACTCGTTTTACACAAACCCCAGCACAATCTAATGCTTCAGGATGCTCTCCTGCAAATTGAACCCAAAGGCCAAATGGAGTTTTCACGATCCAAACCCAACATAAAACAACCACCCCAAAAGCAATCCAAACAGGTGCATACTGAAATCTAAACTCAATCGGTAAACTCGGAGTAGAAGTACTAGATCCGTATAGAATTTTTGAAAAAAAAGGAGTCAAACCTAGTGCAAGCATGTTCATTGCAGTCCCAGCTACAATCTGATCAGAACCAATCTCAATGACAAAAAATGCGTAAAAAATTGAAAAAATCAGTCCAGCCATGAACGCCGCAAAAGCCCCCAGCACTGGAGAATGAGTAAAATCCGTAGCAGCTGCGGCCACAAATGCCCCCAAGAGCATCAATCCTTCCAAAGCAATATTGACAACCCCAGACCTCTCGCTCATCATTCCACCCATGGCAGCAAAAAGGAGGGGTGTGGATACTCGACAAGTTGATGCCATTAATTGAACAATCCACATAAAAACTTCCATTTTATATCCCCTATAAAGTCCGAATCTCTGATTTTTTTTTCTTCTTAAACCCAAAAGAACTCTCCAATAAAAAAGACCAAAGCCCTTCAGCTGACACACAAAGAATAATCAGAGCTTGGAGAATTTGAGATAAGTCTCGAGTTACATTTTCAGTTTCTAAATCTAAATCAGAAGTCCCCTTATGAAGAGCCCCAAAAAGAAGTGCTGCAAGAACAACTCCTCCTGGCTTGTTCCTCCCCAATAAAGCCACTGCAATTCCCATAAATCCATACCCAGGGGAGAAACCTAATCTAAATCTTCCCGCATGTGCTAAGATTTCATTGGTAGCAACCAATCCAGAAAGCCCTCCAGCGACTGCCATCACCAAAATCCGGATCTTCGCAGAATCAATTCCCACAGTTCTTGCAGCACTCTCATTTTGACCCACAGCACGAATTTCATATCCGAGAGCGGTTTTCCACAGAAAAAACCAAACACAAAATGCAGCAAAAAGAGCAATAAAAATAGAAAAACTCACCGGTGATTCACCAAAAATTTTCAGATGAGGCATCCAATATCCTGCTCCCACTGCCTTTGTCTCTGGGTTTTGGGAATCTAAATTTCTAAAAAGATAAAGTGTCATCCAACTTGTTAAACCAGAGGCAATAAAATTTAACATAATCGTATTGATCACCTCATGGCTGCCTCGTCTTGCCCTAAGCCAGCCTGGAATTGCTCCCCAAACTGCACCTACTAAAAAAGCACAAATTGAAGCTAAAATAGGAGCTACTGGAAATGGAATATTTGGAAAATAAATCCCAAAGGCAGCTGCAGCAATAGAACCCATAGCAAGTTGACCTTCAGCTCCAATGTTAAATAATTTTGCCTGAAAAGCTAAAGCAACCGAAAGCCCAGTAAAAACTAAAGGGATTGAATAGAAAAGAGTCATCCCTATGTCATAGCGAGAACCAAAAGCACTTTTTAGTAAAATCTGGAGAACGTTCCAGGGATCCTCTCCAGCAATTTTGGTAATCACTAAGCCTAAGCCAAGACCCAGAACTACAGAAAATAAAGGCTTTAAAAAATAAATCATCTTTTTAAAAAAAATCATGACCTAGCCTCACCCCCCATCGCGAGACCAAGAGCCTGCTCAGTCACCTCACCCCGGTTAAATTCAAAAATAATTTTCCCTGTGTACATCACCAAAATACGATCCGAAAGAGCTAAAATCTCATCAAGCTCAGACGAAATCAGCAAAATACCACTTCCTTCAGAACGAGCACGAAATATTTTTTTATGAATGAATTCAATAGCTCCCACATCTACTCCCCGCGTAGGCTGAGCGATCACTAAGAGCTTAGGAGATCGAAAAAATTCACGAGCAATCACCAACTTTTGTTGATTCCCTCCAGAAAATCGATCTGCTTTTAAAAGTCGAGACCTTGGCCGAATATCATATTCCTCCATCGCTTGGTCAGTCAATTCCTCTACCTGGCGATCTAGAATCAGTCCTGCCTGACAAAATGGCTTTTCACGATGTAAGCCTAAAATATAATTTTCTTGGGCAGGACGATCGGTCAAAAGAGCATCTCGTAAACGATCGTCTGGAATCACTCCCATCCCTAAATCTCTAATTTGGCGAGTGTTCAAGCCTTCGATGTTTTTACCAACGACTTCGATGACCCCCTTCATTCGGTTCTGATATTCAAGTGGATGAAGTAAAACTTGAAGCAGCTCTGCTTGACCATTGCCTTCGACTCCAGCAATACCCACCACTTCTCCTCGACGAACCTGAAGACTGACCTCTTGAAGCTTAAAGTCCTTCACACTCAACCCTTGAACTTGAAGTACTGGTTCTTGGAGTACGACCTGTGGAGGAGATTCAGCCTTGAGACTCACCTTTCTTCCTACCATAAGGCTTGCCAGATCTTCGACATAGGTTTTGTGGATTTCACGTTCTCCTACGATTTTTCCAGCTCTAAAAACAGTGACTCGATCTGCTATACTCATCACTTCTTTGAGTTTATGAGTAATCATTAAGATCGTTTTACCTCGATGACAAAGTTTTCTTAAATGATCAAACAGTTCATTCGTTTCTTGCTGAGTTAAAACAGCTGTCGGCTCATCCAAAATAAGAATTTTGGCATCCCGATACAAAAGTTTCAAAATTTCAATTCTTTGATGAACCCCTACAGAGAGGTTCTCCACTAAAGCATCCCAAGCAACTTTGAGGCCATACTGCTCAGACAAGGACTCCAAACGCTGGCGAGCTTCATCACGATCAATAGGCCTCAGTGCTTTAGGTAACCACCTCCAACCCCAGTGGGCCTGTTCTGCTCCTAAAAGAATATTATCCAGCACGGTATGAGGCCCACCCAACATAAAATGTTGATGGACCATTCCAATCCCATGTAAAATCGCATCGGACGAGGAAGACCAAGGTTTTTGACGACCTCCCCAAAGCTTTCCCTCAATATAAATTTCACCTTCATCAGGCTGATAAATCCCATAAAGGATTTTCATAGCAGTAGATTTACCAGCACCATTTTCACCAATAATTGCGTGAACACTTCCCTTCCTGACTTTGAAAGACAAATCAGTATTGGCCATGTTGCCATGAAAAGCTTTGCTGAGACCTCGAAACTCAACAGACGGAGTCATTTTTTGTTTTTATAGTAATCAGGCACCTGGATCTTGCCTGAAATAATATCAGCCTTAAATTGCTCAACTTGATCTATCAGAGATTTTGAAAGAAGATCCTGATTAAACTGATCTACAGCATAGTACACACCCCCATCAGCTAAACCATTTCTTTGTATCCCCGCATGAAACTCTCCGCGAGAAACTTCTTTGCAAACATCAAAAACAGCTTGAGTAATACACTTCACCATACTCGTTAGAATATATTTAGGTTTTACCCAGTTTTGATTTGAATCCACTCCAATTGCATATTTTTTTTTCTCCTCAGCAGCATCAAAGAGACCACTACCCGAAGCTCCAGAAGCAGAAAAAATAACGTCTACTCCTGAATCGTACTGTGAAACAGCGAGTTCCTTTGCCTTGGCTGGGTTATTCCAAGAATCCTCTGTTATCCCTACATAATTGGTCACCACTTTAATATCTGGCTGAGCTTTCTTTGCACCAGCCTGGTAGCCTAAAGCAAATCGACGAATCAAAGGAATGTCCATTCCACCAATAAACCCAATCTTGCCTGACTTCGACTTTAAAGCAGCAATGGCCCCCACTAAAAAAGAGCCTTCATGCTCTTGAAATAAAATGGACTTCACATTCGGAACATTTACTTCTCCATCCACAATTGCAAACTGCTGCTGCGGAAACTGTGAAGCTACCTTTTTCAAAGCATCTACTTGAGACACGCCCACTGCAATCACCAAATCAAATTTCTTCTGAGCAAAAGAAGTCAGCAAAGGAACAAAATTACCATCTGTTGATTCTACATATTTGAGTACAGCACCCAAAGTATCTCTTGCTTTTTTCGCCCCTTCATAAGCCGATGCATTAAAAGATTTATCATCTATCCCTCCCCGATCTAAAACCAATCCAATTCGAAGTTTTCCGCCTCCCTGAAGTTTCACCTCTTCCGCAAAAACTTCGGAACAAACAAAAAAATTTACAAAAACACATAATAAAGGAGAAATTTTGAACCATGCTCTCATTAGAACTTCCTTTTCCCATATCCTGCGCTTAGGCTCAATGACAAAGGTGAAAAAAACTGAGAGATTCTCAATAATTGGAAAATAAAAGGAAAAAAACAAAAAGACCACTTCTAGAAGCCTTGGGGGGATATAGGGGGTGGCTTCCAGAAGTGGTTACGAAGATTACTATCGTTCGACAGTAATCCCGTAATGCTTAATTTTTGATAAAAGGGCGTTTTTATCAATACGCGTCATTCTACAGGTTTTATCAATTTCCCAATTAAACGTTTTTAATAACTCCAAAAGATAGATCTTTTCAAACTCTTCACGTGTAGCACGAAAATCAACTCGAGCATAACCAAAGTCAGGTAGATCTGAAAACTCAATCCGATCAGTCTTTGCAGTCGCCACAGCATAGCGTAACACGTTTCGCAGCTCCCGCAAATTTCCTGGCCAATCATAAGACCTAAGCCGATCCCATACCTCAGGAGCCAATGCCCTCAAATGGTCTTTGTGGAGTTGACGAGTCATTTCGCCCATAAATCCCATCACAATATCATCAAACTCTTCCAATCTTTTAGAAAGAGGAGGCATTTCAATTCGAAAAACATTCAACTTCTCCAGAAGTTCAATGTTAAAAAGCCCTCCTTGAGCTCGACCCTCTAAGGCTTGACTCGTTGTACCAATAATCCTCGCATTTGCAATCATTGGTAAAACCTCTCCCTCATGACTGACAATCACTTTTGTCTTCAAATATCCCAGCAAAACTTTTTGTTCAGAAAGAGACCACTCTCCCATCTCGGGAATGATAAGAGTCCCCCCCTGTGCTTGCAAGATCTGACCCCCTAAAGGTTTAGACTGGACAGCATGAACAAAAGACTGAGCGGCTCGAGGACCATTTGAATGTATCCAACAACCAATTGCACTTTTGCCAGTTCCGCTTCCCCCATAGATAAGAGCAGGAGCACTATCGGCTTGCGCCGCTAAAAGCGCTAAACGTCGCTGACTAGGCGGTATAAAATGAACCATTTCCATACATTAGGGAGTCCCTTACTTCTTCCCTGATTTATTTCAGTCAATGTGAATTTTTTTTAAATATCTTTCTAACGTTAGGCGATATTACTGTCAATATAATTATTTTAGGAAAAAATTTAATTTAAAATCCCATCTCAATACTCTTCATTGCGTAACTGTTTATTTCGTGACTGTTTTCATGGGTCTGAAAATTCTTCATAACCTAAAGAAATAGCTGCCGTCAGATTTCTTCTCGGAATCAAAAACACATTCATGGTACCTCCAGGGGCTCCACACATCTGAATATACAAACGACCCTTATTCTTTTTTTTAGAATCAAATACTAAAATTTTTATTTTTTTCAGCTCTTCCCTCCCTTGAAGAAGACTCACCCCCGACTCTGGATCGCAACTCTTAGACTGATCGCTTTTAGAGACCCAAACCACCTCTTGAGACGGAAGCAAATGAGCTTTGTCTTTTATTTGTATTTTTTTTTCAACAACTCCATCAGAAGCAATTCCTAGCATCCACCCGAAGACTCCAACTATAATGATAGATAGTCGTTTTTTATTCCCCATTGAGAAAAGGACTATAATCGATTTTATACCTATGCACAAGGCGATTCAGTTGAAGTGACCGAACAGCCTTCTAATACAAGCTTAAATCGAGCATCATATTGTCCATTTGAATACTGCTCGCAGCATCCTGCACATGCAAGAAAGCCTAGTCGTTTTCTCGCAGGAAATCTCTTCTGACACTGATGGCAATAATAGAAATATTTATATGGCCGCAAACGAGGCACCGGATTATAGCGACTCACCCCCATCTCCTTCATCTTTCGCAGAAACTCAGGAGTATGACCGTAAGGACGCCTCCTCAACCACAACCAGTAATGAATCGATTCATGTGCGAGAGTATCATAAATAAGTTCGATGCTATTTTTTTCTTCTAACAAATATTGAGCAATTTCAATTCTTGCTGGAAATCGTTGAGCCCATTTTCTACTCCCCGGAATAAATCTTCCTGCACTCACCCGTAAGCGTGAGTTCCAAGTTAATTGAGGGGGATCTAAAAAGTTATCAAAGTGATCCCGACTGATTTCCATAAAAACGACCAATAAATCCAATGCTAAACCAAACCCTTCTCTCAAATTACTTGTTACAAAAGATGAATCTGAGTATCTGTAGCTTCTGGTAACCCGCTTCACTGAGCAAGGTGGTATCATTCGTGACCTTTTTTTCAAAATCTAAAGCAACTCAAGCACTCGATTGGAATCGTTTTCTTGATCTAGCTGAAAATGAAGCAAAAACAATACCCGGAAAAACACTTATTGTTCAACTGAAAGATTTCAATTCTTGGGCATCAGATATTCAGACAGCCCAGGATCTTCAACAAGAGGTTTATGAAATTCTTTCGCTATTGACTGAAACCCCGCTCTGGGAAGCTCTTACCGACTTACCTGATCCAACCGAACTCATTGACCGTCTCTCTCGAGGTGCGACTCTTGAGTTAAACGAACTCCATAAACTTCGACTCTGGCTTCAAACTATCCATATCTGGATTCAATTTCCTTATGAGAAAATCAAAGGAGAAAAATTCAAAAAATCGCTTTCTGAACTCTTTGATCCTCAACCCATTTTAAAGATCCTCAATACGGTTTTAGATCCTGACGGACAAATCTCAGAAAATGCATCTCACCACTACCGTTTTTTACATTCAGAAGTTCGTTCTCTTAAAAAAGAAATTCATCAGACTTTAGAGAACCTTCTTAAGCATTTTCTAAAGAAAGGAATTGCCCAAGAAAATTTCACTGATTTCAGGGATGGCCGCTATGTTCTACCTATTAAAGTTTCATTGCAAAATGAAATTCATGGCATTGTGCACGAAATTTCAGCTAGCCGTCAAACTGCCTTTATTGAACCCAAAGAAATCACTTCACTCAACCACCAATTACGTCAAACACAAAGTAATTTACTTCAAGAAATTCATCGAATCTTAAAAACAACCTCTGATCAATTGATACCATTTATTCAACAGATTCAACAAAGCATCCAGTCTGTTTCCTACTGGGACTCCATCCAAGCTAAAGCAAAATTAGGCCAACTCTACGAAGGTCAATTCATCCAAATCACTGAGAAACGTTACTTTTCTTTAAAGGAAACCTTTCATCCTCTCCTGAGATGGTCACTCCCTCTGGATTCGATTATCCGAAATACAATCACCTTTGGAGAACCTTCTCAATGTCTTTTACTCACTGGACCTAATACGGGAGGTAAAACTGTTTTATTAAAAACTTTGGGTTTAGCAGGAATCTGCGCTCGAACAGGATTTTTATTCCCCGCAAGTGAATCACCCATCATCCCTTATTGTGATCCTTTTTTTGCTGATTTAGGAGATTCTCAATCCCTTGAACACCAAGTTTCTAGTTTTTCAGGTCATCTCATTCAATTTAAAGAAATTCTTGAAAATTTAACGGATCAGAGCTTAATCCTCCTAGATGAGTTCAATTCTGCAACTGACCCAGAAGAAGGATCTGCCTTTGGAAGAGCTATCCTTGAAACCCTCTTATCAAAAAAATCAATCATTATTACCACAACACACGATCCACACCTCAAAGCCCTCCCCCTTTCAGACTCACGCATCCTCAATGCCAGTATGGCCTTTGATGAATCCTCACAAACACCTACCTATCATCTAGCTTTGGGGATCCCTGGAAGATCTAGAGCCTTAGAAACGGCTGAAAGACTCGGCATCCCTCAGGAAGTGATCTCTCGAGCACGAAGCTTCTTATCCACTGAGCATCAAGAATGGGAAAAAATCCTATTGAAACTTGAAACAGACCTTCAAGAAACCAGTCACGCAAAAGAAAAAGCAATCCAAGCTCTAAAAGAGGCTGAACAACTCAAGGCAGAGTGGATGATGCGGACAACTACTACGACTCAGAAAATAGCGGATCAAGTACAAAAAAAATTAAACCATCTTTTAGATCAAGCCCAAGAAGAAATCCGAACCTCTCTCAGAAAATTAGACCCAGACAAAAACTCAAAAGAACATCCAAACAAACAAAAGGCCCTCTCAAGACAACTTCAAAACTTTTTTACTCAAACTTCGATTCAAATGAAATCCATTCTGCAAAGAGAGGCCCCAGAGCTAGATCACACCCTCAACCTCTCATTCAAAAACAAAAACCAAAGCCTAGAAAATTTTAAGGTAGGAAACTTAGTCAAAATCCCCAAATGGAAAAGCATGGGAAAAATTGTAGAACTGAGAAACGATCAAATTCAAGTCCTGATGGGAAATGTAAAAATGACCCTCTCTATCTATGATGTTGAAATTCTAAATGATGAAACATCAAAAACTAAAAATTCTATTCATAAAAAAATTAAACCCCCAAAACCATAAAGATAAGCCAAAGAACAAAACCTGATACTACAGGAATAGTGAAATTATCATCAATCTCCAAAGGCAAAAGCTCTACAGTCCCACCTACAAAACCACCTAACCACGAAAGCACCCACAAACTTGCCCCAGAAAGAGTCATTGTTGTTTTTAAATAAAAAAACGTCACCAGAGTACAAATCAATACTCCAGCACTTGTACCCACCCAAGTCTTTCCTCGACCCAAAGTAGGACCTTTGTGCCCAAAAAGAATTCCCATCAACGAGGCAAACGGATCACCACAGGCTAAATAAAGAATACTCAGAATAGCAACTGGCTTCGGAAAAACACCTACAGCAATCATTGCAGCTGATACATAGTGAGGGACTGTACTAAACTCCCTGACTTCATGAGCCCTCATGAAAGGACCCCAAAATCGCAAAAACTTATCATTCCAAATTGGATTTTTTAGTCTTATGCCTTCTAAAATGAGGTCAAAACCCAAAACAGAACCTAAAATGATGACACCCAGACTACGAGAAACACCTAAACTATAAATTGAAACAATCAAAAGCCCCATAATAAAATGCCACATCTTTCGAGCAAGATGAAGATCATTTCTAATTGGAAACCTCATGGTGAAATCCCCTAAGAAATGATTGAGCTTTAATTCAGCAGTTGTTCTTTTCATAAGTTTCCTGACTTAAATGTTACAGTAGCAATCTCAATGCCAAAAAAAGCTGTTCTTCGCTGATTTGGACTGATTTGGATTTATTTTTTTTATAAATAATATCAAATAGTTGAATTCAAATTCTCAGATTTCCAAACAAAAAAAAGTCATTCGGATGAATACAGCTCACTCCATGAGAAATGCTTTACGCAGCGAGGAGGTCAAGTGCGTAGCTTTCTACTCTTTTTAAACTCATTAAAAATGACTCTGTATTTTTTCTCTTGACACAAAAGGCATTGAGCTCAATCCTATAAAGAGTAAGCGTATTGTGACACACTCAAAAAAGGACGATCCATGGAAGGAACCGTCAAATCTTCTTCAAATTTAATCACTGACTCTCTTTCACGAGCCAGCCCAGAATCTATTCGTAAAACTGTGAAACAAATCTGGGCTGTTGGAGGCGGAAAAGGTGGGGTCGGCAAAAGTCTTATTTCTTCAAGCCTTGCCATTGCTCTTTCTCGACTAGGAAAAAATGTGATTGCTGTTGATCTTGATCTGGGGGGAGCAAATCTGCACACTGCTCTTGGAATGGACCCTCCAAAACAAACCCTGAATGACTACTTTAGCCGACGTGTACACTCAATTGATGAATGCGTGATCTCAAGCGGAATGCCACACCTTGGAGTCATTAGTGGTGCACAGGACTCAACAGGAATCACTAATATTTTGGAACCTCAGAAAATCGATTTCTTACATTCAGTCCGAAACTTAAACGCAGATTACTTAATTTTTGATCTAGGAGCAGGAACGAGCTTCAACACGCTCGATTTTTTTATTTCTGCTGATGTGGGCCTGATCACACTCCTACCAGAACCTACCTCCATTGAAAATAGTTACCGCTTCATTAAAAGCGCCTATTATCGTTACCTCTGGCTATCGAAAGACTTAAAAGAAGTTCGTCCTCTCATAGAAATGGCAATGGACTCAAAAAACTCAGCTGGAATTAAATCCCCTGCTGATTTATTTCGTGAGGTCAATAAAGCAAGCCCAGAGGCTGGTATCCTGCTTAAAAGGGAGATTGAAAAATTTAGCCCAGGGCTGATTGTCAATCAAACTCGAACTCAAACAGATATTGACATTGGATCTTCTGTTAAAACGGTTTCAAAAAAATATTTCGGAATTGAAATGAACTACCTGGGCCATTTAGAGTACGACAGTGCTGTCTGGCAAGCGATTCGGAGAAAAAGACCTCTTTTATTAGAGTTTCCTAATTCTAAACTTGTTTCAAATATTATGCAGATTGCAGAAAAAATTATCAAAAACCATAGCTTTCAGAAGAGTACCCTGAACCATGCTTTGGATTGACTCAGGTTAATAAAGATGGAACTCAATGATGACATCACCTTATATGAAATTCTAGAAATTAGCTCGACCGCATCCCCTCAAGATATTCGTGAGGCATACCTCCGAACAAAAACAGCTTACAACCGAAGTAACCCAGCTCTTTATACATTAGTAAGCCCCGAAGAGCGAGAAGCCATGATTCAAAGAATTGAAGACGCTTACGAGATTCTTTCCAATCCAGAAAAAAAACGAGAATACGACAACCATACGGGAAGCCTACTTGACACAGAAAGTTTGTTTATTAGCCAAAAAGAACCCAATGAGTTAGAAAACGTAGTCTCCATTGACCGCTATCCTCCGATGGAAAATCTTTCAGACCCAAACGAAACTTTGATCCCACCCTCAACCGACTTTAGACCCACTTCAGATGCAGATTTAGAGCCACCCATGCATCACACACAGACTCCTGACACCCCTATGAAGCCTAAAACTCACTCTCAACTCTTTCAAGCTATTGAATCTGAGATTGAATGGAGAGGGAGCTTCCTTAAAAAGATTCGAGAAACTTATAAAATTTCTTTAGAAGAAATGATGGGTATCACCAAAATTTCAAAAACCTATATTACTGCTATTGAAAACGAAAGTTTTGAGAAACTACCTGCACCTGTCTATGTCCGTGGCTTCATCACTCAAATCGCTAAAGCTTTGAAGCTTCCCTCTGAAAAAGTAGCGGCCCCGTATCTAGAAAGATATCGCCAAAAACGTCAATTTAAGTAAAAATCCTCCCATGGATTCTCCCCAAGCAAAATACACGATTTGGACCTGGAAGGTTGAAACCCATCATGATCGAGCTGACACGGCCTTACTCGAAGCCATTACAAACCAAAGAGGCTTCAGTCAGCAACCCATTGACCCCATCAGCCGAACCCGACTTAAAAAACTTTTTGATGAAAAACGAGTCACCCAAAATCATTCAGTACTCAAGCCCAGCAGCAAACTAACACCTCACTCTGTCATTGAAATTCAATTTCCTACTCCGGTTCTCTTAGAATTAAACCCTGAAAACAGATCGTTAGATATTCTCTTTGAAGACGAACACCTCCTGATCATCAACAAACCTCCTATGCTAACCGTTCATCCCTGTTCAACTCAAATGAAAGAAACTTTGGTTCACTCCTTGCTTTACCACATCAAAAACTTAAGTGGAATTGGAGGAGTCTTGCGGCCTGGAATCGTTCATAGAATTGACAAGAACACAAGTGGAACTCTGGTTATCACAAAAACAGACAGAGCCCATATCCAGCTCAGTACAGATTTTTCAAAACATTCGATTCAAAGATCTTACTGGGCCCTCTGCTATAGTGCCCCCGTCCCATCAGAAAACAAGATCATCAAAATTGAAAGCTTATTAGGTCGAAACCCAAATGACAGAAAAAAAATGTCCATTCAAGTCAAAAACGGGAAAAAAGCAATCAGCTATGTCAAAACTTTAGATCAATACTGCATTCGCCCTAAAAAGCCTTTTGCTTCAAAGCTTGAAATCACCTTAGAAACAGGAAGAACACACCAAGTACGAGTCCATCTGACGAATCTCGGCTGCTCGATTTTAGGAGACCCTATTTATGGAACCCCAACTCGGACTCAAGCTAAGTGGACTGCTTTGCCTACGTCCATCCAAAAACTGGTTCATGCTCTCCCTGGACAAGCTCTGCATGCACGAACTCTCGGATTCACCCATCCTATCACTGGAATCCAAATGAAATTTGAGGCCTTGCCCCCACCTGCTTTCCAAACTCTCCTTCAGGAGCTACAACTTCATCAGGCCTGACCATTGACGCATCTTTGTTCCATCTCGCCGAAAGCTATAAAAAGCAGGCCAGACTGAACAATAAGTGCAAAATCGCATTAAATCTACTTCATCAAAACCTATTTTTTTTAATTCTGCAGCCTGAATCCCCGGAAGATCTAAAAACCGGTCTCTGGGCACCGCCGTCAGTAAACCTAAGTCTTTAAACTCAGTTGTAAAATCCTGGGCTAAATCAATACTGACCTGATAGCAACACGGCCCAATGGAGGGCCCAATGGCTGCTACCCATTCTTGAGGATCAGGTGCCAACCCCTTGAGTTGATTCCATAAGCAATGAAGAATACGAGCTCGAGTCCCTCGCCAACCAGCGTGAACAGCAGCAATCCATTTTCCAGATCGATGAGCAATCAAAATCGGAACACAATCTGCCGTCATAACAGCGACTGGAATTTTTTCAAGTTTAGAATATAAAGCATCGGCTTCTCCACAAAGCTGTTTACCTAAAGAGACTTCAACACAATTCACCCCATGCACCTGCTTCCACTTGGGCAAGTTCACGTTCTCGGAAAAAAAAATAGGTTGTGGTTGTTCTTTTGTGCCAAAACCATGAATCAAACCAGGCACCCCATCTAACACTGAGCTTGTAAATACATTTGAGATTTTTCCGGACATTTTTCCTCTTTTCAATTCGAATTTCTTAGCGAAACACTTGAATCACATGTTAGATTATTCAAAGGCTTGAACTTTGCCTGAATTCAAAGGAACCTCTAATTTTTAGACTATGCAAGCAATCACTGATTTCCTGTCTCAAATTCTCTCGATCGATCAAAATTTAACCCTTTGGCAAGCCCTTTTAGCCATGATTATTGCCTATTGTGGAGGGATTTTATCAAGTCTCACCCCCTGTGTCTATCCTATGATTCCAATTACTCTCAGTGCTATTGGGGGAATCGGTTCGGCCAAGAAATCATGGCAAGAAACTCTCGTAGGAGGCATTGTCTATATCGGAGGCCTGGTTGTTGTTTATTCTTTTCTAGGCGTCTTGGCAGGGCTCTCAGGCAAGGTCTTTGGCTCCTTCACAAATACATCGGGTGGATTCTTTTTCCTAGGGGTTACTCTCACTTTAGCTTCGCTGATGATGTTAGAGGTGATTTCTTTTGATCCAAATACTCTTTGGGAAAAAGCAAAGAGAGCCTTCAAAAACGGAAAACAATCTTCGCACCCTCATGGCTCAGCTCAGTTGAAAAAAGAAATGACAAAGCTTGGAGCTTTTGTCTTAGGAGCCTCATCTGGCCTAATCGCAGCCCCTTGTACAACGCCTATTCTGACTTCAATCCTAGCTTATATTGCAAAAACACAGTCTGTTGGAATTGGTTTTTTTTTGATGCTCTCGTTCTCTTTGGGCCTAGGCACTCTACTGCTGATCTTAGCAGTATTTACAGGAACCATCCAGACCTTGCCTCGCTCAGGGCCATGGATGAAAACGTTAAAGACAATCAGTGGTCTCATGCTCCTGGCGTTTGCCGAGTATCTTATTTATCGCTCAGGCATTTTAGGAGGTTTATAAATTTATGCACAGCACCCCTTCCTTTCGAACTATCCCTCTTCGCCTCATCTTCTTAAACCTTCTTTCATTTTCTGGAGTTGGGGTGGGTATTGGATTAACCCAGCATTTTTATGATGTCAGACAAGGGGTCTCAGGATTTAAGTCCTTTTGTAATATAGCACAAACCATGAATTGTGATCGAGTTGCCGCAAGCCCTTTTGCTGAAGTTTTCGGAGGGTTTCCAATTTCAAGTTTTGCTGTAGGCTGGTTTTTAACGGTTTTTATCTTAAGCCTAATTGCCTATAACCCTTTCTGGCGACGAGAGACGGTTCGAGCCTGCTTCCTGATCTCAGGAATAGGAATTCTTATTTCCATCCCTTACTTTTTAATCATGAAGTTTCAACTGCAGACCTACTGTCTTCTCTGCCTGGTCTTAGATGCTCTATCCTTAGCTTCTTGCATGGTCGCTTTTGCACTCAAACCTGAAGGAATCAAGAAACATCCACTCAATCCCACTCAATGGAAAACCATGGGAGGAATTTTAGCGAGTTCCCTTTTTCTTTCAGTCTTAGGACTTACCAGCTTAAAAGGAGCGAGTATACAAGCTCCTGACCTGACCGAACTCGTAAATTCTGTTTTAAATTCCCCTACACTTTCAATGCAGAGTGAAGCAGGACTTCCTTCCATTGGCCCTTACGAAGCCCCCATCACAGTCGTTGAGTTTAGTGATTTTCAATGTCCTTATTGCAAAATTGGAGCATTGGCCTTGAACTCTACGATGAATCGCTATCCCAACAAAATACGGGTCATTTTTAGAAATTTTCCTTTAGACCATTCCTGTAATTCTCTTTCTCCTCAAACCGTTCATCCCCAGGCCTGTCAGGCTGCAAAAGCAGCTCTCTGTGCTCATGAAGCAGGAAAATTTGATCTTGCATATCAAGAGCTTTTTGAAAACCAGACCCTCCTTTTTTCAACAGGAGGACTTTTTAAGATCCTTCAAGACGCTCATCTCACTGAGAACGCTGCTCCCAAATGCTTGGAGTCTTCGCTGACTCAAGCTTCTATTGATCGAGATATTGAAGAAGCAAAACGACTGGGAGTGACCTCAACTCCTACCTTTTTTATTAATGGACATAAAATGGAGGGAGCGTATCCCACTTCAGCGTGGACCATCCTTATGGATCGCTTACTTAATCAATGAAACTCATTGATAGTCATTGTCACCTCAATTCTGATTTTGGACCCAAAACCTGTACTCAGCTTGTAGAAGAAGCCCAGTTAGCTGGAGTTGAAACCCTCATCACCATTGGAACGGATTTTAAGTCTCTGCCGACAGTCCAAAAAATCTCTGAAAATCATAAAAATGTTTATCATACTGTGGGAGTCCATCCTCATGATACAGCTCAGACCGACTTAAAGGAGCTGGATGAACTTGAGAGAGCAGCAACTCATCCCAAGTGCCGCGCTATTGGCGAAATTGGGCTCGATTATCATTACAGTCATTCTCCTCAAGAGATTCAGCGTGATCTTTTGGAACAACAGCTTGAGGTAGCTCTAAAAACACGGCTTCCGGTAGTCATTCATAGTCGCGATGCTGAAAATGATCTTCTTTTATTCCTCACCCAGTATGCTCAAAAAGCATCTGGCATCCCTGGTGTCATTCATTGCTTTAGTGGAACCCTGGAGTTTGGGAAAAAATGCTTAGATCTTGGATTTTATCTGTCTTTTTCTGGAATTCTAACGTTTAAAAAAGCAGATGAAATTCGCCAAGCTGCAAAATTCTTTCCTCTAGAAAGATTATTGATTGAGACCGACTCTCCTTACCTGGCTCCTGTTCCCTTTCGTGGGAAAAAATGTGAACCCTCTATGATTGTGTACACAGCACTGAAGCTTGCAGAAATTAAAGAAATATCTATCGAGCAAGTTGCAGAAATTACAACAGAAAATACTCAAAAAATCTTTCAACTCTGATATCCAGATGGACTTTTCAGAGTCATTACTCAACTTAATCAATGAACAAATATCCATTAATTAAGTTGAGTTAAAAAATAAATCTATTAGTTATATTTTATAAGTTGACTTTACTCGAGTTTAAATATAAATTGCGTTTCGAACTTATTGCATCTTATAGTAATTCTAAAAAAATTGAATTCCCAAAAAATAGGTTTTATTTTTTGTAATGAACTATGAAGTTTGAAAAATTTTTAAAAAATTTCTCTTTATCAACTTTAGGCATGACTTTCCTTCAAGTGGCTCCTTATGCAGAGATGGGGTCTGTTATTACTTTAGATCCGATGACCTTACCGCAAATGGAAGTCTGGACCGAAGAATCTTTTGATCTTAACCCTTCAGAGAGAAACGCTCCAAAGCTCTTAAAAGCTTCTCGACCTTTCCACTACGACACACCCAGTGGACTCACAGCCTACCCCATCCCTATAAACAGACAGGAATTCTCGTTGAGTCAATCTCGGATGAATCAACTTTTAAATGAGAGTGATTCCTTCTTGAGTGCTCGAGCAGGACTCACAAACCGACTTTCTCTGGAAGCAGGAATGGGAGGGATTCCTGTCAACGGTTTCATCCTAGCAAAATTTGCTGTGATTCAATCATCCAACTGGACATTGACTCTAGCACCCAATTTTGGATTTCCTTTAAACAAAGTCTCTGAATCCTTGAAGGAAGGCGGGAAATCTGTCGCTATTGTTTCGAGTCACAGCTTGCCGAGTGGAGATTCATTTCATTGGGGAATAGAAGCAGGTAAAAACTCAAGCTCTGGAACAGATTATCGAAGTCAGTATTCGAATTCTACTGAAGACGGCAATTACAGCTTTCAATCCAGCTATTGGACTGAAAAAACGATCTTGGACTCCAATGTCTTTCGTATCAGTACCACCTATGAACTTCGAGTCAGTGAGCCTAGCTCATTTTTGTTTTGGGGGGCACCCGAACACTTGACATCAAAGACTTCAGGAGCAATTAAAAACTACCATTTCGATTCCTATCCAGCCCAATCTTCTCCACCGATGCCAAAACTCAAAGAGGGGTCTTCTTTGAAGCGGACGGCTCTAATGGCAGGGCTGGGATATTCGTATCTCACTCGTTCTTTTGGGTTTTTATTAGGTCTCAGTGGAGGCCCGAGCTGGGGCACTGACTCCTCATGGCTAGGAAGTGTGACAGGAGGTATTAATTTCAGGATCTAGTTTTAAACGCTAGAACCTCAATGATTAAAATTTATGGTAATGAATATGAAAGATCTAAATTCAATGAAAAAACTTTTCGTAGCTCTTCTTTTTGTCTGTCTTTGGATGGAGGGACAATTTTCAGCGTTTGCAGCTCCACCGTTGACTGATATCAAAACACCTTCTGACTCATCACCGACCCACCCATTAAACCTTGAAAAGGGAGAGCCGGCCAAGGTCTTGGCATCGGAACAAAAAGAAGACCCTCCCTTTCGTAAAAACACAGAGTGGCTTAAAGTTTCATATGAAAAAGCAGAAGATGAAGTCCTTGCCCTTTTTCAAAGGGATCTTCCTAAACTGGAGGAGCTTGCCAGTGAGGTCGCTATTTACGAAGTGCGGACTCAGGGACCTTATCCCAGTGGTCATTATAAAAGACTTCGGGGCAAACTCGAGCGCGTTCTTCTGACGGCAAAAAAATTGAAGGTCAAACAATGTCTTTCATGTGAAGAGTCGAGACTTTTTAGGGATCAATCTGGGCATTTGAAATATGAATCTTTCTCTTCTGAAACCAATCGCCCTTACAAGATTGCAAGCGAAATTGGGGTCGATCACTTTTTGTACACTGAAATCTATTACACTCCAGAAGATCTTGTCCTTCGAGTCCGAATGATCAAACCCAACAATGGCCAAATCGCCTGGACAAAAGAATATTCTGCAGCTGATATCACCCATAGCCGAGAGCAACTCAATGACAACGGCTCAGATGAACTCAGTCAGCGTGACTCTCTTTCTCGGGTGATTCTGGGAGAAATTGCTTTTACGATCGCTTTGTCTCCGGGATTCATGATGGTACCTACCATTGATCAAGGAAATGGAACTGAGCTTATTGGATTACCTTCTGTAGACCTCTTTATCGGAGAAAAATTTGATCGGGGTCGAAGGATGTTTGGATTCATTATTGGAGGAGTTTTGAATCTTTCTGATAAGAAAGATCCAAAACTCAAAGGAGAACCTGTTACTTCACTGATCAAACTAGCTCCACGATTCACTTATGTTTTTAACCCTTATAATACGAGTTCTGCTCGCTACTCGGTGTCAGCTGAGGCAGGTGCAATGATCGGTGACTCAGTGAAGACAGGTTATATTGGCTTAGGGCCTGAAGTAAAAATGATCAACCGCTACTCTCTCTCGTTGATGCCGATGTATTTATTTCCAACAACAGCAAAAGAAGCTCAGGCTCAACTTCCAGAGGCTCTCGGGGGAGGAACTTCAGGGGGTGGTCAGTTGGGTAAGTTTGGAGGATTTGCACTCCTGATGAAACTAGGAATTCAATGGTGATGAACAGGAAACCGTTATGAAAAAATTAAATCGATCATTTCAAATCTCTTATTTCAGTTTACTTTATGGAGCTTTATCACTCATCTCCTGGGTAGGTTGTGCTGAGAAAAAAACACGGTTGTGGATTGAGCCTCCTGTCGGAAGTGACTCTGATAAAACTCATTCACAAAAGCTTTTTTACCAGGTGGAAGATGTCCACGGAGGCAAAAAAGAAAGCCTCATGATCCCCATTCAGCAAACGCCTGATAATCTGACCCTTGAAGAGAACAAAGGTGAGAATAAGACTCATCCAGGTGATTCAGAGGTTTCTTTGGCAACACGAGCTGATCAACAAATTCGAGATGGAAAGCTCTCTATTACCCATAAGACCGGAGCTCCAACGGTTTCTTATTTAAGAGGACTTTCTGAAGTTGAAGCTCTTTATCAAAAGAAGATGTATACAGAATCTTTGATTAAACTAGCTCCTCTGATTGAACAGTATCCTCAACAAACTCGACTTTTCGTTATGCAAGGGACTTTGTTTAAAAAAATGGGCGAGAAAAAACTCGCTTTAGAAGCTTACCAAAAAGCTCAAAAGCTTGACAGCCAGAATCCTGAAATTATGGAAGCTGTTCTCAAAATTCAAGATGAAATAGGAGAAAAATTATGAAGTCCTTAACAAAAATCGGGTTGAAATTAGTTGCTTTCATTGGCTTAGGCATCACTTTGAAATTAGCCTTTCAGGAAACAGGTCTAGGTGAAAACAGTTACGTTGATGTTCGAGCTGCACTCTTAGTTTTTATTGCACCCGTTCTGATTTTAATCCTGTTTCAGAAAGAAGCTCTCTCGCTTTCTGTTTTATTGGGCAGATGGAGACAAATTTCAGCTCGCAATAACGAAGAGCTTTTGAAAGAGTTGGAGGAACAAACTCCGACAGCTCGAGGACCTTTTGGATATTCTCATATTGTGAAGATGTCTGAATCTCATCCTGACTCAATGATTCAGTTTGCTGGAGAAATTTATTCAGCTCGTTTTAGCTCAGAAGAATTAGCACAACTCTTGACTCGTCGAAGCCAAGCAGAAGATCAACAATGGGGAACATTATATTCTTCTCTGTCATTCTTAGCAAAAATGGCCCCTTACTTCGGAATGATGGCTACTGTCATTGGAATGGTCAAACTCCTAGAAAACATGGCTGATTTTTCTAAAATTGGCCCTAGCATGACTTTAGCTATGCAAGGCACTCTTTATGGCTTGATGAGTTTTCTCATGGCTTACTCCCCACTCCAGCGTCTTTGCCAAGAAATTCGAAACCAAATTGTTCAGAGGAACGAAATGATCATTCGCTGGTTTATTTTAGTCTCTGAACAGACAGATCCTACTTTTATTCAGCAGGAACTTCATGCTCATTCTATCGAAGGTCTATCTGCATCTGGACTTAAGGCTGGGTCGTCGAGGAGTCGATCAACTCGGAGTGCCTCATGAAAACTGCACTCGCTCTCTTACAAAACTCATCGATTCGATCAAAAGAAGGGCCTGAACCCGATCAAGAGGGGTGGCTTGTCAGCTATGCCGACTTAATTACCTTACTTTTTGTTTTTTTTGCTCTCATGCTCTCCATTTCATCAGTCAGTAAAACTAAGCTTGATTTACTCAGTCATGAAATGAATCAAAAATCTGTATCCAGCTTGACCATGTTTAAGCAGCAATTGGACCAGGAAATTTCAAAACAAAATTTAGCAGCTTCAGTCAGTACTGAGATCACCGAGGATGGGCTTAAAGTTCAGTTTAATGAGCGGATTTTATTCGGACTAGGAGAAGCCACAATGAGCTCTGATGGAAAACAGGTTCTTTCGGAATTCTCTAAAATTCTTTCTGGAATTAAAGAGAAATTTAGCTTAGCTGTGGAAGGTCATACAGACAGTAAACCGATCCATACGGCTACTTTTGCTAGTAATTGGGCTTTATCTTCAGCTCGATCTGTGAATGTGCTTCATTTCTTAGCTCAAAATGGAGTGGATGAAAAAAGAATGATGGTTCGTGCTTATGCAGATACTCGTCCCTTGGAGAACTCAACCGTTTCAAAATCAAGCTCAGAGGAAAACCAGGCTAAAAACCGTAGAGTGACTTTGTTAGTGTATTAGAGGTAAAATTTATGAAAAATTGGATCATTTTAATTTCGCTGCTTCAAGCTTCTTCTATCTGGGCTGTTGAACCGCTCAGCGCAGATACTCTTGCTAAAGAGCAAGTGACAGTAGCTACACCAGCAAATAGAAAAGAACAGCTCACTCAAGAAGTCACAGCCAAAATCCGAGAAAAACTTTCTCCACTCGTACAAACGACACTCGACGAACATTGTGGCAAGGATTGCCCAGGCTTTCGAATTGATTCTCACTTTAAAAAAACACTGACCAAAAACTTTTTGGAGGATCTAGGATTTTCTAGAACCACTGAGCCTGAAGAAGCTCAACCCGAGCTTCAATCAGTCACCCTTTCGGTTCTCATTCAAAACGAAGTTCCACAGAGCTCTAAGGAAACCTTAAAACAAATCCTCTCTGAGAAAACGAGTAATGCTTCTTCTGTCCCCGTTCAAGTACAGCTCAAAGCGGTTCATGGAGTGTCCCCCTCCCTTCACCGAAAACTCAATGAACAAACCACTCCTGAGCTTCCTGCAGATCATCAAATGGAGATTTTCAATACACTGATTTGGCCAAGCAGTTTATTGATCATCACTCTTTTGGGTATATTTGGACTGATCTTGTTCCTTAAAAACCGCAGGGATCTTTTACGTGATCAGATCTTAGCTCGTCAGGACTCAGAAAAAATTCAAGGCTCCGATTTGATTGCGAATGACCAAAAATCTCCGCTTTTTGCAGAGGCTTTTCAACTCCTTGAATCCAGGAAGGATGATCTTCAGTGGTTGATTGAAGACTTAGCCCTCAAAAACGATTTAAAATCACTCGAGAAAGTTCTATCTTTGTACCCCCCACAAGAGCTTTCAGCTCGTTTAAAATTTTCAAGCTTGACGCTCAAACGGTTCACTGAGTTTTCTCCTGCTTCTGCTAAAACTCAGGCCCAAGAGGCTTTGCCCTGGTTGAAAGATTCTTTAAAAGGGGTACACTGGAGAAGACTTCATGAGCAGCAATTTCCGCTTTCTAAGTTAGGACGTTTGAGTGATGCACAAAAATCTCTGATCTTTGGAGAACTTCAATCTGATTTAGAAAGAGCTGCTTTTCTTTCATCGATTCCAGAAGAAAGCTGGCCTGTTTTACTGAGCCAAAGGTCTTCTCAGCAAAGAATTGAGCTCGGTCTCAGTCTCTCCCAGTACCAAGATTCAACACCCCAAGATCGAAATCAGTGGTCACTCCATCTTTCTGATCAATTCACCCAAATTCTTGAGAAAGCAAGCGCCTCATCGATGAACTGGCTAGAGAGTTTCACTTTGTATTTGACTGAAAATGAAGCTCAAAGCTTTTGGAAGGAACTGGATCAACGAAAACCAAAAGATCCCTCTCAAAAACACGCTGTTCTTTCTATGGATTCAATTGTTCAGGAGCTGGATCCTCAAGCTGCAACTGAGATTTTCACTTCTCTTGAAGTAGGATCGTTAGGAGCCCTGATTCAACAGCTTTCTGGTGAAGCTCAGAAAAAAGTACTTCTGAGCCTGCCTAAAACCTTACGAGATCGGGTGAGTCACCTCCGAGAAACTTCGCACTCCACACTGAATGAAGCCCAGCTCATGAGAGCTCGAGCCCAAATGCTTGAGGCATATAGAAAATTCACAGCAGTAGGAGGCGTCCAATGAAACCCTTCCATCTGATCCTAATTTTAGGATTACTTCAAAATCTATTAGGGCTAGGGTGCACCAAGATTCTAGTGGCTCCGATGAAAGAAAAGCAAACCCTACTGGCAGAAGGGCGTGCAGGAATTGCAACAGATCATTTTTTATATGAAAGAGCATCAGGCCCTGTTGATATTGTTTTTGTAGTGGATAATACAGATGCATCCACTGGAACTTGGGCTGCAGGCTACAGAACAATTCCTGTTCTAAGTTATGTGGCTAGTGATGGGACTCCAGGACAGTATAACATTCTGACTTGGTTTAAAGAGCATTACGAAACTCTTTATATACTCATGGAAAATAGCCCTCTCCTGAACTACCGCACTCAACTGATTACAGCTTCCCAAAGTTCCCCCAGGTGGCCTTTACATTATTTACAATCTTCCTTAGGTGACGTCAATAAACAGCAGCACAATAAATTGCATCTAGATGAAGCCATGAAAGGCATGGGAAGAAATGTAAATTATCCTACATTTTTATTTGGTGAACAACAAAATGACGCCCTGGATCCTTATGCAGCTTCTTTATCAGCTCTCAGTTCTCAACCTTTTACGGATTCAGAAAGAAGCTCCGCATCCCTATTTTTAGTCTATTTTTTAGGACAAGATAGTGTCGAAAAAAATATAGACCTGATCATTCAGCAAATGAATTCAAGCAACCGAAAAAAATTTCTAACCCATGTCTTCATTGTCAGTAATGACTCACATCATTTTCAGATGGGCTGCAACTACGAGCACCCAACTCATTTCCTGAACCTGCTTGAGAAGTTTGCACCCCAGATGTTTAACCTAGAAAGGATTAACTTGTGCAACCTCAGTCCTGAACAGGGAAATTTTTCTCAATATCTTTATTCAAAGATTCTAGCATCCAGAGGAGATCGACAAAGTGATGGATCAGCTCCTATTTTTACACTTTCCCAAGTTCCTTATCACCCCGAGTGGATGACAGTACAAGCGGGAGGTCATACCCGACTGAGATATGGCATCGACTACACACTGAATGAAATAACTAATTCAATACAAATTGATAATAGTATTAGCTTAAACGCAGGCGATCCAATCTACATTAATTATTTTACACAGCCTGCTCAAGGAACGATTCCAGGCCTTCCTCCCTCACTCGGCATACCGACAAGTGGATCGCCTTAAGCTTTTTTGGAGATATCAGAAGCCATGATCATGATCTTAAATAAAATCAGACTCTTTCTCGGAATGAGCATCCTGCTGAGTCTCCTGACAGGATGCTATCAGGGCGACCTCCAGCTGGTTAAGCCATTACCAGTAGCTCTTCCCGAGACTCCAGAAGCTCCTGAGACTCCTGAGACTCCATTTCCTCCGCTGCCTCCAAAAGCACCCATCAAGCGCATGCAAAGAGAGATCTTTCACTATAATCAGCCCTCAGGCGATATGATTTTTGCATTTGTTTTTGATTCTTATGGCAACATTAGTAAAAATTTTTTAGAGAATCATTATCATTCGTGTTTGGAATTTTTTCAAGACGTTTTAAATTGGGCAAGGATTAATACAATATCTAGAGTCGGATTTTGGTTTACTGACAATAGTTATTCTCTTTCAACTCAATCAATATGGGCCAACCCTGCAAGCGATTTTGATAAAAGGCAGTTGTTTACTGAGTTTAGATCTTTTGTAGATTCTTTTCCTAATTTTATTTGGAACCACGGTCACTTCACTCCATCTCCCCTGCTCATTTTCTCTAATATCACAACCTCTATTTTTAAAACTGGAGTCTCACTCAGTGAGCGCCCAACTTGGATTAACTATTTTTTCGTTGGAAATGATCTTGAACGTGCTCAAAAAAACAAACCCCATCCCCATCACGATGCTATTACCCAATTTCAAGAATTAGGGAAAACCTATGGTTTACCAACTTTCCGATCTAGAATTCAATTTCTAACGGGCACTCCTATTGAACACGATGTTTATAGAAGCCTTCAGTCTCTTCTCATCAAAACAGAAGATCGACTCTATAACTCTTTATGGAATAGAGGAACAGATTTAATAAGCAGACGTCGCACGCTTTCTGAACTTTGGCTCGATCCATCAACCCTGCTACTACCCCACCGTGTCATCTTAAAGCATGTACCTAAAATCGAAAAAATCCAACTTACATTGGTTGATGCAACAGGAACCGAAACCAGTCTCACAAGAGGGATCGATTACACTTGGGTTAAAGAAATAAATGAAATCACTTTTCCTCG
>CAIZRG010000046.1 GCA_903935335.1 Oligoflexia bacterium | reverse complement strand
TTCAACATCCGGAAGTATTACTCAATGTAACCCTTCCGGAGGAGCATTTCCTAAGCAAGGCTCTGCTACTGGATACTCAGGTCAAGGCTGGTGTAAAGGAGGAACAAATCGTTATATTCCTGCTAACGATGACCCAAACGGTTCGTTCCCGTCTGATCAGCAAGATAGAAATAATATCTCAACAGATGGTCAATATTTGTATATTGCTGATTATGGATCCCGAATTGATAAATGGGATATACAAGGAATTTACACAAGCACACTCAGAACCCATCCAGAGCTACCTAACACAGTTTGGACCGATCCAGTCACCTACATGACTTCCAATGGCCAACGAGGCAACCTACCATGGGGTCCTGAAGTAACCCCTCGAGTTCTTTATATTGACCTTCCTTCAGGAAGCCCAACTGCAATTAACCCTCAGGGTGCCATTTATTACACAATTGATTGGGGTACTAGCAGCACTGCCATCATGAAACGTAATCTAGCAACAGGAGTCTTCATGGGTTGGAGAGGGTACACTCCCAACTCAGGCCTAACTGGAGGTGATCTGGGATGTGCTGGAACAACAGGAGTTTTACCTGGATGGTGTACTCCGTTTATTCGATGGTCACGTTCATATCCGAATCTAGGAGGGTTCGGTACAATTTATGGAATCACAGGAGATGATAACTTCCTCTATATCACTGACGGGATGTATCATCGAGTCACTCGTGTACCTAAGTAATTTTTAAAGGGTCAAACAAGGAAAGGAAATGAAAACTTTAACACTCAAGCAAAACTGGATCACTCAATGGGCTTTAGCTATTCTAAGTGCTATCCTATTCTTGCCTCTGGGCTGCAGAACGGGAGGAGGAATCACGATCGGAGCGAGCCTGAACTCAGCTGATCCACCTAAAGTGGCTGTTCCTTCGATTTCTATTCCTCTTTCTAATCCTTACTATTCCAGAGAAGACAATTTAACTCTGATGGGAATGTGCATGACCGATGATACCGTAGAGCTCACTGGTGATGCCTCTGAAGAACAACCCTGCAATAACTCGACTTATAGTTTTAATGTGAATAAAACAACAGATGGATTTTATTTTTTTTCGATCACCCAGAAAAACTCTGCAGGAAATTCATCAAGCCCTGCAAACTTGATTTGGATCCGCAAAACAAGTGTTGCTTCTCCACATGTTCTCTACCCGCCCAGAACCCCTTATCCTTCTGCTGAGGATGTCTTAACGATCTATGGAGACTGTGAAACAGGCGCACAGATCAGTCTTTCTGGAGATGGATCAGGCTCAACAGTTTGCACGAACTCTCATTTTTCATTGAGCCTTCCAAAAGCGGCTGATGGCAGTTTTAACTTAACGCTCACTCAAACGGATTCTGCAGAAAATTCAGCAACCTCTTCCCTCGTTTGGAACAAACAAGCTTTACAAGCAAGCCCCACCAACCCCACCTTATTAGTAGGCTCTCAACAAGTATTTACCATCATAGGAGGAACTCCACCTTACACCCTCACTCTTAAGACCAATCTCTCAGGAGGAGCTCTGAATAGCTCAACACTGACCTATACTTTAGGAAGCTATTCTGGAGTCACAGATGTCATTGAAGTAAAAGATACCTTAAACTTTAAAGTAAATTTAAATGTCACTTCTTTTTCCGGAGTTCAAGATCACCTCGTAGCCACTCAAGGAGACTTGCAATCCACCTTAGCAGGTACAGCCTTTAACTTACCGATCAAAGTTCAAGTTGTAGATCAGTTTGGAAATGGAATTCCCAATATCCCGCTTTTATTCCAAGTAACTCGGGGGGATCTCAAACTGCAAGGACCTGCCAAACAAAGTTCTGATGCCCAGGGTTTTGTTCAGATAGGCTTAACCGCAGGACTTTCAACACTCCGAAACTTGATCCGAGTCACCTCCGGTACTCCGCTCCTAGATAATGCTGGAACTGGAAATACCTCCCTCACCTTCACTGAAACCGTGACTACTCTTGGAAATGGAAGCCTAGGACCCTCTACCCCCACTGGAAACTCACCCGGAGCAACCCTGAAAGCAGATTTCAATCAGGATGGAAAACTCGATGCCGCTGTTGTCAGCCAGGATGATAATAAGGTTAGCATCTTCCTAGGTAAAGGAGATGGGTTTTTTCAACCCAAAGTTCAATACACCACCTGCACAGGACCCACTCAAATAGCCAGTGCAGACCTCAACGAAGACGGAAACCTCGACCTCATCGTGACCTGCCCCGGATCAAACAGGATTACTGTCTTGCTTGGAAACAGTGATGGAACGTTTTCAGCGCCCTCCAGTTTTTTAACGACTCCTTTACTTTCAACCCCGGTGGCCATAAGAACTGCAGATTTTGATGGAGATCACCATATCGATCTTGCCGTTGCATCGAGTGGAAACTCTTCAGTAGGTATTTATTACGGCCGAGGAGATGGAACATTCATCACCCCTACTACCAGTCAGTCTGTAGGACTTTATCCCGTCGATATGTTAGTCAGTGATGTCAATCAGGATGGAAAACCCGATCTCGTATTAGCAACTTCAGGAGACAGTGCTCTGAATGTCTTAATGAATCTTGGGAGTCAAACTTTTGCTCCAAATGCTTCTTACTCCTTGGGTGATACGAACCCCATCACCCTTGCCGCAGCAGATATCAACGGAGATAATTTTCCAGATCTTGCTGTTTTGATGGGAGGAGGAAACTCAGTCAGTTTATTTTTGAATACGGGAACAGGACAGTTTCCAAGCGCCCCCTCCTCTTCTATTTCTGTAGGCAATGTCGGCGCAACGCTAAGCTCTATGAGCTTAGTCGATGTGGACGGAGACTCTTATCCAGATCTTCTGATTGGAAATACAGGAGATTCTTCGATCGGCCTTCTTCTGGGTCACAGCGACGGAACGTTTTCAGATATGACCGTTTTCCCTAATTTTCTAAGTCCTATGGCCATCACTGCAGCTGACTTCAATGGAGATGGTAAAAAAGACTTACTCATCACCTCGGCTGGAGGAACCGGGGCCAATACACTTCAGTTTTTACCGGGATATGGCATCCCAGGATCTACCCTTTTTGGTTTTGTCACTTCAACTGGAATCAATCCCACAAGAGGAGTTTCTGCTGATTTTGATGGAGACGGGAAACCAGATCTAGCCGTCATCGTCAGTGGTAATCACATCAATCTATTTAAAGGGCTAGGTAATGGAACTTTTCAGCCCCTTCAGACACTCACCACGAACATCAACCCTTCATCGATCCGAGCTCAAGATTTAAACGGGGATCAAAAAATCGATCTTATTGTCACGCAACAAGGCAGCGCCTCCATCGGAGTCTTTATCAATAACGGAGATGGAACTTTTCAGCCCCGAGTCGATTATGCTGTCGGGCCCAACCCCAATTCCATTGCTATTGCAGACTTCAATGGAAATGGGTTTGTCGATCTTGCTGTCACCACACAAGCCAATGGAGGAAAAATCAGCATCCTCTTAGGAGCAGGAGATGGCACCTTTGGAGCCATAGTTAACGGAAGCTTTCAAGTCGGCGAAAGAACAGACCTAGTCAGTGGTTCAGCCCCCAACACCATCATAAGTGAAGACTTTAACGGAGATTCATTCATGGATCTTGCTGTTTTAAATTCAACGGACACAAACGTAGGGATTCTCCTTGGAAATGGAAACGGAACCTTTCGACCTATGGTCACCTATCCTGTAGGACAAAGCCCAACCGCAATGATTGCAGGCGATTTTAATGGGCATGGACGAGTGGATTTAGTTGTTTCAAACTCAACTGATGGCACCTTAACCTTACTTCAAGGCGATGGAAACGGAGCCTTTCCCAATCAGCTAACCTATTCAGCAGGAGGTCAAGCTGGAGATTTGATTGTAGGAGACTTCAATAAAGACAATAAATTAGATATTGCTGTAGCCAATAATAATACCAACTCCTTTAACTTACTCCTAGGACAAACGGGAGGAGGTCTAAATGCTCCTCAACCCTTCATCACAAACGGAACAGCCAATAGCATCATCTTAGGTGATTTTAACCAAGATGGAGCTTTAGACATTGCAGTAACAGATGGTACGAATAATCAGGTTCAAATTTTTATGGGTCAACAATAACACTGTGTCTTTCTCAACCCTATTCGAAAGCTTTTATTTTTTATAAACTAAATAAAGAGATCAATAAAAATGAAGTGGACCTTCTTTTTTTTAAAAGATATAAAATATAGAATATTAGGATTAATATTTACCCTAGCTTTGTCTGCTTGTCTTACTGAGGAAACAGGACCCACCACGAAACCTAACCTCATCTCTTTAAATTCTATCACTCGAACTCAGTATGATCGCTCTGAAGCCACTTTAAATCTACAGGGGGCAATTATTTCTAATAACCTCACTCCCCTTTCTATCTTAACTTATTTTTTAAACGACTCTTGTTCCGGTTCTGATGTAGGAGCTGGATTGGCTCAAGAATTTACTCAAGCAGGAATCCCTATCAAGGTTCCAAGTAATGTCGACTCCACGATTTACATCACAACGAATACAGATCATTCTTGTTATTACCTAACAACTTATCAGCCTTCTTTCAGTGCACCCGGCCCAGCTGTTTTTACAGCTGCTAACCCACCTTCTCCTACAGTACTATCAACAACTCCTGCTCTTTTTGGAACGCCTTCAGTCAATGCCTCAAGGTTGATTTTTTTTAGCGACTCTCAATGTATGACTCAAATCGGCTCAGGGTCCTCCCAAGATTTTTTAAATATTGGAATTCAAGTAACGATTCAACCTAATCAATCCAATTCAATTTACAGTAAGTCCGTTGAGCCTTTTGGAAATACTTCAGATTGCTCTTTTTTTGCTGATTATGTTCATAGAATCTCAGGAGCAGGGCTTCCATCTTTCGTATCGATTACCCCCACTTCCCCCAATAATCAATCGACTACCCCACAACTTTTAGGGTCTGTCGGATCTGCAGCTGTCCAAGTCTCTGTCTTTAGTGATCCAGGCTGCAAACAAATTTTAACTTCAGGAACAGGAGATGATTTTACAAAAACAGGATTTCAACTCTCTGTCCCTACTAACTCCACCACTCCCATCTATGCCATTGCTTACGATAGTTCCAATGTCCCCTCCCTTTGTACTTACATGAGCACCTATACCCATACCACCGTTGCTCCAACGGGACCCACGTTCGGCACCATCACTCCTCCCTCACCCACCAATCAAACTCTTTATCCAAAGATTACTGGATCTACAGTCAGTCCGATTTCATCCAGTGGTATGAGTGTCCGATTTTTTAGTGAATCTAAGTGCGTCAATCAAATTGGATCAGGTTCACTTTCTCAATTTATTAGCTCCGGAATTGTAATTAGCATTTTAAAAAACGCAACAACTCCAGTTCATGCTCAGCTCGTGAATGCAGCAGGAAACCCATCTACATGTACCTTGCTTACACAGTATAAGCACAACATCATCCCACCTGACCCTCCGGTATTTATCACAACAGATCCTCCTTCTCCTAATAACATCACGGCCCAACCTAAAATCATAGGAGCTGCAAGCACTGATACTGTATCGGTCCAACTGTATGCCGATGAAGCCTGTAAAAATCTCATTAATATGAATTCACAGACAACAGCAAACTTCATAGGATCAGGCATTCAAGTCAACCTTCCTGTCAATACCGTAAGTCTCCTTTATGGCACTTCGACTGACGAAGAAGGAAATGTATCCGCTTGTACTTCTTTAGGAAGTTATGCTTATTCTAATCTTCCTGCACCCGATCCTTCTTTTACTCAAGCAAATCCTGCCTCCCCCAATCGATTTTCAACTCGACCCATGATCATTGGAACTGCTCCCACCACAATTACAAGCGTGAGCCTTTATCAAGACTCTCTTTGTACTGTTTTTTATGCCAAAGGCTCTCGAAGTAATTTTATAGGATCTGGTATCCCGACTTCTATCACCGCTAATGCTTTTAACTCAATTTATGGAAAATCTAAAGATGTGTATGGAAATGAATCGAATTGTGTTTTCTTCACGACCTACACTCATACTAACATTGCTCCTAGCGATCCCACTTTTACATTAGTCACACCTGCGACTCCGAACAATACGAGTTTCACTCCCACCCTCCAAGGAACTGTCCCGATCAATCCTGCAGCCATTCTTCCACCTACGAGTATTGCTTTTTATAATGATTCACTTTGCCAAGGTCCTCCACTCGGACAAGGAATCCCGAGCAGCTATGCAGGATCAGGAATCACAATCGAAGTCCCTCCGAATACTTATGTCCCCATCTACGGAGTTATTTTTGATCAACCTGGAAATGCGAGTAATTGTACTCCCCTCCTCACAAGCAATTCTGGATATGCCTATGATACTTTAAAGCCTGGAGCTCCTCTCTACCAAATTTTAACTCCACCCAGCACACATACCTACAGTCAAAATATGAAAATGCAGGGTATTCTTGCTAAAAGCAAAGATTTTTTACCCACGATCAGAGTCGAGCTTTTTAGTGATAGTGCCTGCACCCAATTGCTCGCCACAGACACCGGCGCTGCTTGGCTAAACACTGGAATTTCATTTATTGTGAACCGCAATACAGTGACCTCAATCTACGCAAAAAGCACCAACCAAGTAGGAAACCAATCCGCTTGTACCTTTTTAGAAACAATCACTCACAATGACCTAGGCCCAACAGTCAACTCATTTAGCGCTCGAGTGAGTCTCAATGGAACTGTTAATTTTTCATGGACTCCAGATTTTACGGCCTTTCCTTCTCCTGTTTATACAGTAAAGCGCTCCATCAAAAGTGGAGGACCTTATACAGCCATTCATTTCACGACCTCCACCTTTATTTCAGATATCAGTGTTAACAATAATACGACTTACTACTACGTTGTAGATGCCAGCAATATTACAGGAAGAAGCCTAAACTCAATAGAAAAACCTGTTCAAGTTGCTTTGACTCAATCTCTTCCACCCGCCAACGTAAGCGCTCAACCTGGAATAAGTCGGGCCTACCTTAATTGGAATTACTCACCCACAGCAATGACTTACTTAATTTTTCGTGGAACACAACCCGGTGGACCTTATAATACTTTAATTGCCTCTGAGTTAACAGACATAAGCTACATTGATACCACCGCACAAAATAATTTAAATTATTATTATGTCATCGTTGGATCAAACCCTTATGGAAGAAGTGCTTTCTCCAATGAAGCTTCTGTCATTCCAAGAGATGCTCCTAATCCAGGACCTCAAAATTTAAATGTACAAACCGCCCTACAAAACCCTAACTGTGGTAACGGAAATGGATTACTCCTCACTTGGGATCCTACTACCTACGGAACAACTTACAATATCAGCCGAGGATCATCAAGCGCTCTACAAACCGCTCTGAGCACATCCAATAATCCTTTCTACTTTGATTGTGGACCCCTGGGTGGAGATAACTACTACTCAGTGACAACCTCCTGGGATATAGGACAGTCTTCTGCTTCAAACGTGGCTCATGCGTATTTTGGTGCAGACTTTACTCCTGGTATATCTACTGGAGATGGGTTCCTCAACCTGTCTTGGAACTCTTTAGGATCAGGAGGCACTTATTCAATTGGAAGATCCACTTCGTTCAATGGATCTTTTAATCTCTTAAGCTCAGGAATCAATTTAACAAGCCTAACCTTCACGGATTCAACCGTTTCAAATGGTACGATGTTTTTTTACAAAATTTTTCCTAATTTCCCAAGCACTGAGAATCGAGCTTCTCAGGTAGTAGGAGCAACTCCCCGAGGTCCTGCAAGCCCTCCCACCCATCTAGCTGTAGCAGTCAATAACAATGCACCCATTCTTTCTTGGACAGCTCCGCCCTTCTTTAGCTCTTTTAAGTTTTATCGCTCGAGCAGTTCAAGCGGGCCCTTCACTGCCTGCACTTCATGCTCATCCATCACCATCACAAGCGCTACAGACTCTTCCCCTCCTCTAGGAAATAACTTTTATCAAGTCACCTCCGTTTGGGGTGGAGTCGAATCCAGTGCTACAAACTCAGCTTCATTTTATAAACAAGCCCCTGCTCCATCGATTAATTCAGTCACTTCAGTTTCAGGAGGCATTCAACTTTCATGGTCAGCTGTCTCTCCCACTCCCAGTAGCTACACCCTATCTCGCTCCACAACAACTGGAGGACCTTATTCAGATGTTGCATATCCACCCACCACCACGCCTCTTTCTTATACAGACTCTGCACCCACTGGACATGGGTTTTATTATGTCATGCATGCAAACTACCCCGATGGTACGCAAAGCCTGACTTCTTCAGAAGTCAGTGGACTATCCGGAACAGGCACCATTACTCAACCCCAAGGAGTCAGTATCCTAGACCAAGGTAATAACTATGCAACCCTTTCCTGGCTGCCTGTTCCAATGGTTTCTCCCACTTATCAACTCTTTCAAAAAGATCCAACAGATGGACAATACTACCTCTATCACCCTGGCAATTCGACAGACACCGTCAATCCTCCTTTCACAGTAGGAGGACTTTCTCCACTGACGAATAACTCTTTTATTGTCTCCCTCAGTAACCCTGCTTCAACCCCCAACGAAAGCTCTTACACAGCCGTTACCTCTTTTACTGCAACCGGCCCCTCGTCCATCTCAGCCATTCCTGGGGTGAGTCAGATCAGCCTATCATGGAGTTATTCTGGAGGAACGACTCCTGTGAATGGAGTATCTCCTACTTTCACTCTTTTACGATCCACAGATAGTGTTCATTTTTCTGATTATGTGGGTAGCATTTCTATCTCAAGCAGAAGCTATACGGATACCGGTGTCCAAAATGGAACTCAATATTTCTACAAAATAAGAGTCAATTTTGCAAACGGCGTATCCTTAAGCTCAACCTCAAGTCTTGGAATCACTCCGGGCATGGCTCCACCTATTCCGAGTGGACTGAGAGTCACCAGTAATAATAATGGAAGTAGTATTTCTTTGCTTTGGGATTCTGTTTTTGGAGCAGGCTATGGAACTTCCATAAATACCATTTCATACAACGGATCTCAAGAACAACTCGGGTCTTATAACGTCTATCAATCCACAACTCCCAGCATTCCAGGAGGATCAAGCCCCATTATATCCACTCTAAATACCTCCGTTGGAATCGGTGGATTAACAGCTGAAACACCTTATTACTTTTCCGTTTCTGGCCTCATTGGAACCGTTGAATCAGCTCTTTTCAATCCACCCATCGTCCTGATTCCCCTGGCTACCCCAGCTGCTCCTGTTGCAATTGCAGACCTCAATGCTGCAGCAAGAGTTACGCTGACTTGGAATACGATTACCTCTGCTACCACTTATCGAATTGAACGTTCTTCAAACGGAAGTTCTTTTCAAGTTTTAACAACTGTTTCTGGAGCATTAGGCTCTACACAAACTTATATTGACAACAATAGTATCACTCTCAAAGTCCCTTATTGGTATCGCTTTATGCCTATAAGCAGCGGTGGTATCCCTATGGTCTACTCTGCCATCAGTCAACCTGTGAGCACAGGCATTCGTCCGATCGAACCTCAAAATGTCGTAGCTAATGGAGTGGGATCCTCTGTCTCCTTATCCTGGATTCGAAGCCCTAATGTCGTAAGCTCCTCGCTTTACCGGGGGACTTCACCCACTGGCCCCTTCTCATTGATCACATCCATTGCAGATCCCATCACCCAGGTTTCAGATACGGTTCCTTCCCCAGGCACTTACTATTATGTCATCACCACAGTCAATACCAATGGAATTCAATCCATTAATTCTAATATGATTTCAATTAATCTTTTAACCGCTCCCGTGGGACTCACTGCAACGACAGGAACGGGAGCCATCAATCTCAGCTGGACAGCTTTAGCAGGAGCTAATAGCTATACCCTCCGTCGCGGAAACGTCTCTGGAGGGCCCTATGGGTTGGTTGGCTCTGGAATTACAGGGACAAGCTATTCAGATACCAATATAGAAAATGGAACAACTTACTATTATGTCGTCAATGCTGTTACTTCAGGTGTTTCATCAGCTAATTCGGCTGAAGCTATAGCTAATGGAAGTATTCGAATGAATCTTGAGGTTCCCATTGAAATGACAGACCGAAGTCTTTCTTCGGATATCACTCATATCACCTTTGAAAGAACTCGAACTCGACTGGACTCCAATGCTTATGATGGAACGGTAACCTACACCCTTGAGGTCGTAGCCTCCAATACGGATACTGCTGCTGCCACGATCAGCTTACTGAGCGCAGCAGGAAGTACACTCGGATCGATTTCAGTTCCTGCTTCTACCCCTTTACCCACTCGCCTCACAACGACTTTTACTCCTAGCTCTGGACAGGACGAGTATCGCCTGGATCTCAGTGCAACTCAGTCTGCTGATCAACTTCAAGTGCTATCAGCTAGGATTCGAGTCAAACAAGTACAAGCAGGCAAATCTAAACTTTATATCCCCCTGATAGCCTCTCACGCTCCCCCTTCTCATGAAGATATGAATGCCCCAACAGGAAGTACAAATTCTCTGAGCTATATCTTAATGGATACTGGATCGGTCTATCAAAAACTCATGAATGTTTATTCTCAGCTTCCAGATTACAATGCTTTAGAGCTTGACACCCTCATTGCCACTCAAGGCGGAGCAATGGGCTCAGCAGTCTTATACAATACCTCAAAAAACAATCCTGTCTTAGATACGGAAGCAGTGACAAGCGCTCCCTCCTTAAACGCTGTTGCCTCTCCTTTTGATATCGGAGCTCCTTATTTTGAAACTCAAAATGAGGGAGACTCCTACCAGATTGCTCTTCGCTGCTGGTCAGGATGTACCAATGGCTTCGTCTCCATCTACAAAGCAGGACTTTGGATTTATGTCTTAAAACTCAAACAAGCTGAAGTCGCCTACCGAAACAGTCTGGGAGTCTCCTCCGTGAGTGGACCCACGGACTTAAGCGAAGAGCGCACTTTCATCGATCTATCGGCTTTTACAAATCCTTTAGCTTCGTTTGAATCTGTAGTCATGACCCCCACTGCGGGATCTGTTTCCATGCAGCTCATGAGCTCAAGCAGTAACTCTGGAACCACAGGACTCACTGGAGTCACTGGATCAAGCTTAAGCTTTGCTACCCCAGCCCCTAGCCCCTCTCCTTCTCCTAGACCGGGCTTTGTTAGCCCTTCTCCAACCCCCTCCATCGGAACTCCTAAACTCCGAGCCAGATCCTCTTCCTTCTCACTCACTTCGCTTCAGCAATTCTTAACCGAGATCACTGGAATCGGTGGTAATGCTCACCTGGTTGATTCTAAGATTATTATTGACACCTCAAGACCTTAATAGCGTTCTGAAAGATTGCCCTGACTCAAATAAAGCGTACTTGAGTTTAGCCTTGACTAGAATAAAGTATGCTTTATTCTAGTCAGATACGATCGATATCGGCTTCAGTGCTCAAAGATCTTAAAAAAAAGATGGTTTTCATTGGAGGACCCAGGCAGTGCGGTAAAACCACACTGGCTCAAAGTCTCATCCAAGATTTTGATCAAAGTCTTTATTTGAATTGGGATGATGATGATCAACGTCGTGAGATTTTAGAAAGAAAATGGTCTAAAAGAAACTCACTTCTTATTTTTGATGAATTGCATAAATTCCCCCGGTGGAAATCCTGGCTCAAAGGCATTTATGACACTCAAAAATCAAATCACTCATTTTTAGTCACAGGGAGCGCTCGATTAGATGTCTACGGTAGAGGAGGAGATTCCCTCCTCGGCCGATACCACTACTGGAGACTGCATCCTTTTACTTTGTCTGAAAAACCAGAATCTTTACACAAATCTTTAACAGATGAAGAATTTTTTCACAGACTCATGACTGTGGGTGGATTTCCAGAGCCCTTGATCCAAGGCGATGAACGTGAAGCCAGGCGCTGGCGAAGAAATCGTCTCGACCGAATTGTCCGAGATGACATCCGAGATTTAGAGAATATCCGAAATCTTACCACCTTAGAGCTTTTGATCGATCTTCTTAAAACAAGAGTGGGAGGGCCTGTTGTCATCAAAAACCTAGCTGAAGATCTCCATGTTTCTCAACCCACCGTCAAGCATTGGATTGAAGTCCTGGAACGGATGTATCTCATTTTTACTGTCTATCCTTACTCCACGAACCTCTCCCGAGCGATTCAAAAACCTCCTAAAATCTATTTTTATGACAATGCAGATGTGGAGGGCGATCCCGGAGCAAGATTTGAAAATCTAGTGGCTACCCACTTGCTTAAAACCTTGCATTTTTTAGAAGACCGAGATGGTTATCGATACTCGCTTCGATACCTAAGAGATAAGGAAGGAAGAGAAGTTGATTTTGTTTTAGTTCGAGATAAAAAAGTCTGTGAACTCATTGAAGTAAAATGGAAAGAAGACTCAATTAGCACTAGCTTACGCTATTACCAATCCAAACTTCAGGTTTCAGTCAGCACTCAAATTGTGGGCCAAACCATTCGCCCTTATGAAAAAGATGGAATTCAAGTTGTTCCTGCACTCATAGACTTATCTTTTTTAGAGCGACCGAGCTTAATATGAACCTCAATCGAGTTTGATTGAATGATCTTCCTATCGTCTTTTCCACTTGCAGTCTTGGACAGAAAAAATCTTACAGAGCCTAAGTTTTCTTCTTATTGCAGTGCCAGAAAAGTTCCTCAATGAAGTATTGAGTCTTTGCAGGAATATTTTTTTTCGGATAGTAATGTTCGATAATATCGAAAACGGACTCAACAGTTTTTAGATGAAGATGCTCTATCAATGTCTTCAAATCTGCTGCGTCCAAACTGTCGAACCGAGCAGCTATTCCCTTCATGGCCACAAGATACTCGGGCTCCGGTATCCAAACAGTCAGATGATCGGCTGAAAAGATGACCTTTTTCTCTTTCGGTCTGACCGGAACGTAGAGCTTTACAGCATCGTTCATCCAGTCTTCGGGCAAATCCATATCGTCAGCTACCTTCTTAGCAGCTTCTCTCACCTTTGATGCTGGCACAAAGATAGCATCTACGTCTTTAGTAGATATCCGTGCATTGAATCCCAGCACCATTGCAGCACCGCCGAAAACGCCGACCTCTCCCTTTACATTTCTTTTTGAGAGTTCTTCATTAAGTTTTTTGAATGCCTTGATGATGTCAGACTTTTTCATGTCATACTCTTGAGAGAAAGTTGCCAAGCACAAAGATGTTGTTTGCTCGAAACTCAGCCGGGCTTTCAAGGAGTGCCGTTGCTTTTAGGTTCTCCATACCTGAAACGAACCACGGGGACTTAAGCCACAACGAAAGCTTAGACCATTCTGGTAGTAAAGACAAGTGAAGCTCTGAGCACAAGTAGCGAGATGAGGCGTTAATCAAAGAACGCTCCCTGATAGAGCGACTCCGTACAAACAAACGGTGAAGCGGATCAACTGAGCGTTCTCGTCTGCACGAGTCGATTGCATCCATGAATTTTACCCAGTCTCGGATACCCCCGTGTGCCGGTCTACCCCCCAAACGTCCATTTTTTCGTGAACTTGCAGCCTTTTTTGAGGATTTCTTTTGTCCACCTAATTTCCCAAGCGCAGCCGCATGATTATTCATAACTTAATATTAACCTAATCGCTTAGGTTTGTCAAGAATACGCATAGTATCGATCATGGCAAGCGCCGTTCTGTTGCCGTAACTGACCCACACCTTATTGACAAGAGTTCACTTGACTTAAAAGCCAGTTTAAAACTTCTGGATTTTCATAGACTGGATCCCAAGTTTCTTTATGAATAAAGCCGTTGAGTTCAGAATACAGCACTTTTAATCCACCTAAATCTTTGATTCTTTTTACCATTTCACGAGTTGCATCAACAGGACAGACTTCATCCTCTGAACTATGATGGGCCCAAATTGGAAGATGTATTAAATTTTCAGTATATTCATCTGGATACTTTCCTGCAGCAATCGGGATCGCTGCTGCAAAAAATGAAGGAAAACGACTCGAAAGCTCCCATGTTCCATAGGCGCCCATAGATATTCCAGTCAGGTAAATTCGATGAGGATCAATCGTATATCTTTTATTTGCGTCTTGAAGTGCAAGTACAGCTATATCGAGTCCACGACCTACACACCAACCCTCATTTTCTCTGAGCTGAGGCATAATGACTAGAGCTGGATAGAGCTGAGGGTTAGATTTCAGTATTTTTCCAATTCCAACTTGAGTGGGTTTCCAACCATCCTCACCTCTTTCTCCAGCACCGTGTAGAAATAAAATAATTGGCCAAGGCTTGGATGAATCATAATTCTCAGGTTCAAAAACAACATAATCCCTTAAATCTCCGTTTTGAGCTTTAAATGAAATTCTTTTCATATCTCCGATACTGCTGTTAATAAAAAGTAGAGAAATAACGGAAATAGATAAAATATTTTTTAAAAAAATAAAGTTCATTAATTTATCTTTACTTTTTGGCTCACTCAGTTTTACCATTTTTATGTGCTTTAGTTTATCACTTTTATTTTTAAAATTCAATCAATGAGTCTTTATCAGACCATTTCTTCCCATACCATTTATCAAGAACAGGTTTAAAAAATAGGTGTTCTATTTGACTTTTTAGAAGATCTTGAGTGATTTCTCCTCGTCTAAATGCTATTGCAGCTTGATCTGAATATTTTCTAGGAATATCATTTCTTGGATGAATTTCTGGACCACCTGCATGACTCCAACTTTTAAGAGGAATACTTATTTTTTGATCAATCTGTGGGAAAGAAGGATCTGTCGGTTTAAGCTCATACTCTTGAAGAGAGTCTAGAAAAAACAACAGCTCTGCAATAAACTTTGGTTTAACTAAAAATGACCCAAAATCAACAATCTCACAGCTTTTAGAACCCTGTAGATCTGCTATTTCAAAATGATTTTCTCTGCCACCTACCCCAGCAGAGGTGACACCATAACGCCTTAATATCTTTTCAATCGTAGAAGCTTCCTGAGGTGGAAGAAAGTTGTAGTCATCTGAAGTGGGATCACCGTATCGATCATGAGCTTGTCTCAGGACCGCTCCTGCAGGAGATTTTTTAGAATCATTATGAATGACATCAAACCCCCAATCTAGCACAGCATAGGTTCCAACAGTGTGATACTCTTTTTCATAAGGAAAATGAACGCGATGGTGGATGAGTATTTTTTCAACTAGCTTTTCATAAAGAAATTCTCTTAAACCTTCCCCAACAGTGAGGAGTCCATTTTGGTGACTCTTTTGTTGAGGATTGATTGACCCAAGTCCTTTTGCATCAACGAGTCCTTGACCTAAAGAGTCCTTCATGACTAAAGCTCTTCCATACATCTGGGGTCGATAACCAACCATAGATTGACCTGACTCTGTCTTGATTTCAGAATTAACCTTATTACTTCCTAAAGTTTGATACACAGAAATAAAACCGAAACTGTTTAATAACCACTGATCAATCTCCCGTTCAGACATTTTTTTAGTATAAGCAAAATCTTTTCTAATAAGATCATAATCAGCAATCATGACTTTGGCAGTCTGAACTTTAAGCATACTCTCAGGCTCAGGTTTTTCAAGTTTTCTAATATTTCGAACAGGACTATCTATTGCAGCATAAGATAAGAATGGAATAAAAATAAATATATAAAAAATAATTTTAATCTGTCTGATAAAATTTATATTTTTCATTATAATTAACCTTTTTTGTTTATCTAAACATAAACTAAGTTAACTATTGTAAAAGCAATTTCTAAGCCATATATTAATTTATAAATTTCAAATAAATATCACGAGAAGCCTAACTAAGTATTAGACAATTTAAATAAGAATGGTTAGTTTTTAAGTACTTTGTGTAGAAATAGAAACGATTTTAAGAGATTTAGTGGTCTTTATTCAGAAGTCTTTTCCAAATATTAAATCGTTGAATCTGTGTTGTAACATTATTGAATTAGACGGAGTTGCTTATCTGTCAGGGCTCTCTCTCTCACTTGCAAGCACTGGATCTAAGTAACAACATCATTAGAGGTGCTGGACTCTCTCATTTGTCAGAATTCACTCGCTTGAAAAAACTGGATCTGAATTTTAACGGCATCAGCGATATAACGATGGATGCTCTCAGGAAAGCTCTTGTAGGCTGTGAGATTAGCTATGGCTTATAGTCGACCGGATGGATTACAAATCTAATGCGACTCAGGTATGATGAGTGAGTCTTTGTTTTATGAAATAAGAAGGCTTCGGCGAGTAGGCACAAAATTCTTTACATTCTCGAAACATACCTCCAGTAGTTTTCATTTTAGACAGTACTCGGATGAACAGGGAGAAATCAGAGTGTGCTTCCTGGCCTTCTCCTTTTCCTTGAACTCAAAGAATTATAAACTATTTCATTCTGATTGAATAAGTAGCAAAAGGGCGGAGAGTGCATCCTACCTCTAAGCATAAGTAGCTCTCACCCAATTGAGTTGGCAAGGCGACTTGGATGTCTTCAATACAGCTTGGATCTCGAACATAAACCGCATGATCATATCGCTGATATGCATCATCCAAGACTATTGCAATTTTTTGTTCATTTAAATACTGATGGATCACTTCACCACAAAATCCTCGAGCTTCAGGCTCATACTTTGCCTGAAATCCTTCAAAAGATTCAAATGCTTTTAAAGAACCTGCAACTGAAGCAAGAGTATAATAATTAAACTCATTAATATTTTTTTCAATATTTTTATCTGTAGCGAAACATTGATCAAAATAATCTTGAATATTATTAATTTTTTCATTCTTTTCTTGTTTTAAAATATTCTCGAGTTTTGCCCACTCAATAAATCTTTTATCCCGACCCAGCTGAGCGACAGTGCTTACTCGCGATGGATGACGACACTCTTTCTTAAGATGAACTTCAATCGTCTCAGGACAGACACTATTGCTTTCAGGTATGAACCGTTTAGAAAACGTTCCATAAAGTCCTTTTCTGTAATTTTCCATCCTTGACGTCGACATCCACTGATCCCAGTCCTCTAAGGAAATCTGCTTATTTTCAATGTATTTTTTCATATATTCATGAGATCCATGATGGTAAATGATTTCAGGGATTAAATCTGAATCTTGTTCTAAAATACTATTTACTTTTTGAATATATTTTTTTTCTAATGGAGTGACCTTATGAACTGGAAGTGACTCCATGAGTTTGCTTAACTTCTCCAAAGGACTCATCAGACAAGAAGCTGAAATCATTTTTTCAAATATTCCTTCTAGCCCCTGAAATAACTCAGACATTCCACGCAACTCTTGCTGTTCTAAATCACAGATTTCAAAATTTCCTACTTCAAAAACATCTTTTTTTTCAGATAAATGAGGTCTCTGCAATGGAACGATCTCAATCAAAGTCAGACCATCAGCTTCTGCATCATAAAATTCAATCTGCGCTTGATCAACATCATAAATAGCAAACGATTTCTTTTCATCTGGTTTTTTTTTGTCAGTTAATCCACCTGAATTCACTGTCAGTATTAAATTTTTTTGATCATAGAAATAACCACGAATATGCGTATGACCATACAAACTTAAATCAATATCTTGAGCGATTTCAGACTGATAAGTCATTGTCTGAATAATATGAGCTTCGTCAGGAAAAAACCGATACAGGAATTGTAAAGGAGGAAGTAAATGCATGGGGATGGTATATTGAGGGAAATGAGATACTTGAATTTTTTTTCCGTAAATTTCAATTAACCCACTTTTAGAATAGTCTTCAGAAATGAGTCTCCCATATTTATGAAAAATTTTCAGATTTGACTCAACAGACCTCTTCGTATTAAATCCGTTTTCCCAGTTTCCAGGCATGAGATAAATTGCATCTCGACTCAATCCAGAATCAACTGATAATATTTTTAATACATCATCCAGTGAGTCTTTAGAAGAAACAAAATCCCCTGTCCCAATCAAATAGCCCACCCCTTCTGATTTCATCTGAGTCAGTACTTTTTTAAGAATCTGGACATCACCATGAATACAACCTAAGATTCCAATTTTTTGAGCAAATACTGAAGTACTCAACATCTGTAAAATTAAACTAAAAAAGAAGAATTTATAATATCTGTTGACATGCATAAAAATACTTTTAATCTAAAAAACTATAACAATCAAGTCTCATAAAACTTTTTTATTATATTTATTTATAGATTAAATTGCAACACCTCAAAGAGCATAACCCAAAGTCAATCCCCAGATATTGGACTGAACTTTAGTGACTTGATCACTTTGAAGGAAGTGGTAATTTAAAAGTGAAATAAGCAATTCAATTCGATGAAAGTTAGATAAAGTAGTCGTCCAACCCAATCTGAATTGAATTCCGTGCTGAGAAAAATCTGTCAAGCTTCCTAGGGGTGAGTAATGAAGCCGAGCCACCCAAGAAGACTCTGTAGAAATCACATAATCCACAAAAGCTCCAAACTCAAAGGCTAATAAATTAGCAAACCCAAAAGGGCTCGCATTTGAAATCAGGGTCAGGTAAGAACCTCCTGCCAGAACATTCCACCGATAAGGAGATGAAAGCTTTGGCCTAAAACGATAGGTCAAATCTAAATTACCAGAGACAATCTGAGGACTTAAGTCTTTTGGATTGGATTGGGTCGTCAATATCGTTGACTGAAGAGCGGTATAAATCCCAACAGGAAGCTTCCACCTGGGAGTACTGTAGTTCACATGAAGCAATAAAGGCAAAGAGCTAAAATAACCATAATCACTCTGAAAATAGCTAAAACTTCCGGCCCCTAGAGAAATCACTGATTCCCCCCAGGGTGGAGAAATTCGAAACTCTTTAGCCTCAGGAGATAAAATCATCACCTGTTCTTCTTCTTTTTGATCTGAAGGACCCCAAGCTACCAATGTCAATTGATTCAAAGCAGAGTTAAGATAAGTAAAAAACTTAAATTCTGTTTCATCCGGCATTTTTCCTAGAAGAGAATAACCCTGAGCCACTAATCTCCAACCCGGTCGAGAATAATACCCAACGAGCTCTACCGCTGGACGTAAGACCTCTTCTTTTAGAACAAGAACCACTGGAATTGTGGATTCTACAAAAGTTAATCCCTGAATTTGACTCTCTCTACCCCGAAGGATCTGAGCCCTCCAGGTTGTTTTTCGCAGAGCTGACCCTGAATCAGACGAACCTGCCTGAGGTTCAGCCCAAACCCTGGAATGAACTGCAACCCAGAAAAAAAATAAAACCCCCACTTGAATCATCTTCTGAACACACTGCATTAGTTTTATTTTAACGGAAATCAAGATGAATAATCAATCCGTGAAAAACTAAAATAAATGTGAAAGACATAGATATCAGATTAACCTTGCGTAACAAGTGCTCAAGAATATGAAAAATACTTTTCCGAAAATCAATGATCTCATGGAAGACTTTTTGCAATGTCAAAGAATTGACCGAGGCATGGCTGAACTCACCCTTTCAGCTTATCGGACTGATCTTTCCCAGTTTTCCCAATGGCTTCAAGATCACGCAATTGTCTCTTCTCTGAGTGACCTTAAGTCCCAAGATATTCATGAGTTTTTGAAGTTCCTTTCCTCTTTGCAGCTCAAGCCTACCTCCCTCGCTCGGAAAACGAGCGCCCTGCGACAATTCTTTAAGTTCTGTGTTCTTGAAAAAGGTTTTGAACAAAACCCAACTGAAAACCTTGAAACCCCTCAACTTTCAAACCATTTACCTCATTTTTTATCGATTGCACAAGTAGATCAACTCTTAGAAAAAGTAAAAGAAGGTTTGCCTTATACAGGACCCCAGGCTCAAGCTCTCAGGGCTCGAGACCAAGCGATGGTTTATATCCTGTATGCAACCGGAACTCGAGTCTCTGAACTTCTACAACTCACCCCTCATCAACTGGATTTAGAGCAAGGGTACATCAAAGTGCAGGGCAAAGGAAGCAAGGAACGAATTGCTCCTTTTGCTCCTATTGCTGGAGACATCCTCTGGAGTTATCTTCAAAGATGGAGAGCTTATTTGAATCCGAAATCAGACTGCCTTTTTCTCAATCACCGTGGAGAACCCATCAGCCGCCAGGCTCTTTGGAAAATCCTGAAAGCCTTGGCCGAACAAGCTCAAATTTCTCATCTTTCTCCTCATACCCTCAGACACTCTTTTGCTACCCACCTTCTGCAGTCTGGAATTCAACTTCGCTCCCTCCAAATGCTCTTAGGGCACTCTGATCTTACAACGACTCAAATTTACACTCATATTACTCCGGCACATCTTAAGGAAGCTCACCGTAAATTTCATCCCAGAGGCGAAGACTTATGATATTTAGACAAAATGGTATCATTTTCCGAACGCATGCAAATGCTTTCTATTCAGCTTGTTCCATTTATCATGGCTGTTGTTTTTCATGAATTTGCCCATGGGTGGATGGCTTATCGATGGGGAGATGAAACAGCCAAAAACCAGGGCAGACTCACCCTCAATCCCCTCCCTCACCTAGATCCATTAGGAACTGTAGTTTTCCCAATCATTAACATGCTAACTGGAATGCATTTTTTGTTTGGATGGGCCCGTCCAGTTCCGATCAACCCGAATCAGTTTCGAAAATATCGACCAGGATTATTTTGGGTATCTTTTGCAGGACCTGGTATGAACTTTCTTCTAGCCATTGGTTCTGCTTTCGTGTTTTGTGCCATTCAAGCTTGGATTCCAAGAGATTTTTATCTATTCGAACCTCTTATTGCAATGACCTATGTGTCTGTTTCATTGAACTATGCACTTGGAATTTTCAACCTGATTCCTTTACCCCCTTTAGATGGAAGTAAAATCATTGAATCATTTTTGCCTTATGAAGCAGCTAAAAAATTTGAATTGCTCACTCAGTACAGTTTTTTTATTCTCATGGCTTTACTCCTCAGCGGAGCGCTTTCATTTTTAAGTTATCCGATTCGGTTTTGCACTCATTTCACCCTACTGGGGGTAAGCCAAATCTTTGGATTCAGTGGAGTAAATTTTTAAAATGAACGTTCGTCCTTCTCAAAAAATCATGCTTTCAGCTGTTCAACCTTCCCATCAACTGACTCTTGGAAATTACTTAGGAGCTCTCAAAAACTGGATCAAACTCCAACACGACTATGAATGTATTTTTTTTGCAGTAGACCTTCATGCTTTGACCGTAAAAAGAGATCCTGCACAACTTAAAGAACAAACCTACCAAGCCGTAGCTACCTATATCGCTTCAGGTATCCATCCTGATCAAGCTATCCTGTTTATTCAGTCCCATGTGCCAGAACATGCTGAGCTTTCTTGGATCCTCAATTGCTTTACTTATATGGGCGAACTGGGTCGTATGACCCAGTATAAAGATAAAAGCACACAGCAAGGAAAGAACATCCCTGCTGGACTTTTTACCTACCCTGTTTTGATGGCCGCTGACATTTTACTTTATCAAACTCATTTAGTTCCGGTCGGGGAAGATCAAAAGCAACACTTAGAGATCACTCGAGATCTTGCGATTCGAATCAATCATCTTTATGGAGAAAATCTGTTTACAGTACCTGAAATCTATAGTCCTCCCATCGGAGCTAGAATCATGAGTCTCCAAAATCCACAAATAAAAATGTCAAAATCGGATCCGGATCCTAATGGTGTGATTTACCTGATGGATTCAGACGATCAGATCAAAAAAAAGTTCAAGCGTGCAGTCACAGACTCAGGTCAGGAAATTATTTATAGAAATGATCAACCCGGGATTAAAAATCTCATTGATATCTCCTGTGCCCTCACAGGAAAAACTCCAGAGGAATGGGTGAACCAATACCGGGGAAAACAGTATGGACATTTAAAAATAGAAACTGCAGATAGAGTCATTGAAACCATTGCTCCCATTCGTTCAAAAACGGCTGAGCTTTTAAAGGATCGAAATTATCTTGACGCTCTTTTAAAACAAGGAGCCCATCGTGCCCGAGAAAAAGCACAAAGGACTTTATCCCGAGTATACGATAAAATAGGCTGTGTGGGAGGAAGATACTAATGGGTCAAAGAGTCCCGATTACTGTTAGACTCGAGAGCTTTGAAGGGCCACTCGATCTTTTACTTTACCTCATTCAAACCCATGAGCTTGATATCTCATCCGTTTCTATCACAAAAATCACGGATCAATATTTAGCTTATGTTCGTTTGATGCAGGAACTCAACTTTGACGCTGCAAGTGAGTTTTTAGTCATGGCAGCTACTCTCTTGCATTGGAAAAGTCGAGCACTCCTACCTCAAGAAACTCAAGCGGATGCTGCAGGAAACTTATTAGAAGAAGCCGGATTTTCTCAAGAAGACCTTGTCCACCAACTCTTAGAGCACCAAAGGTTTTTAGAAGCAGGCGAAACCCTAGCGCAACTTCCCCATCTTGGAATCGAGGTTTTTATCCGAGCTAACCGAAAACCTCCGATTGAACGGGTCTGGAAAGAAATGAATATTTCTGATCTAGCCGTTACTTATCAAGATATTTGCTTGAGAGCTCGGAAACGAACACAAGTCCTTAAAAAAGAAACAGTTTCTATTCAGGATAAAATCATGGAATTTGAGAATCGACTTCCCATTGGAAAACGGGTTGAGATTAAAACACTGCTGAGCCTAACTCCCAGTCGCCCAGAAATCGTTGCTACTTTCTTAGCTGCCCTTGAGCTAGGACGATTAAAAAAAATGCGTCTTTATCAAGAAATTGTTTATGCTGAGATTTACCTTGAACTGATTGAAACTCTCAAAGATTTCGATAAAAAATTGGCTTCAGGATTTGACTTAATCACAACTGAATTAGCTTATGTAAACTCTTAAATCTGGAAAACTATGAATCAAAAAAAATCAGAATGGATCTCTGAAGACCTCGATCATCAACTTAAAAAACTAGCCCAGGTCATGAAAGAGCAAGAAAAAGAAGAACAAGAACAAGAGAAAAGGGAACTCCAAACCCCAGAGCAACGGATCTTCGATTTGGAAGCTCAAATCGCAGAAGACCAAGCCCTAGAAAAAAGTAGAGCTGAATCCCTCAATGCAGAAGATGCGAAAAATTCGGAAATGCCCCACCCTCTTCCTGTATTGAGTTCCCTGGATATGAATGAAATTCAATCCTGTCTGGAAGCTCTGCTGTTTATGTCGGATAAACCGATTTCCTTAGAAAAATTTAAAATCTATCTGGGTCTTGAACTCAATTCTGATCTTCTGCAAGAAGCTCTTTTGACTCTTGTTCAGCGCTACCAAGGGATCCACCATGGATTTGAACTTTTAGAGATCAATGATGGATATCAATTTAGAACAAAACCAGGTCGAGCCTCACTTGCTCAAAAGCTAGCTAAGGTCCAGATTCAACGCCTCTCCAGTGGAGCCATGGAATCTCTTGCAATCATTGCCTATAAACAGCCCATCTTAAAAGAAGAAATTGATAAAATCAGAGGGGTTGATTCATCTTATTTTATCCGAGGTTTATTGGAAAAAAAACTGATTCAAATCACAGGAAGATCTGAACTCCCAGGACGTCCTCTTCTTTACTCCACCACCCCAGATTTTTTAGAGCTATTTGGCTTGAAGGACCTTTTCTCACTTCCTTCACTCAGGGAACTTGAGCAAATGATTCCTGGATCTCAGTCTCAAAACCCAGAGGATGCTGAAGAAAAAGACCCTAGGATTCGAGAGATGCGACGCCTCGTTGGGCAAATGAAAGCGGATCATTCTTCCGATCTTCATTACAACCCAAAAGAAGATGATAAGATTCTGAAGGAAATTCGAGAAAAAGTTTCATCGATCCCAACCTCCACTCCTTACTTAGAAGAACTGAAGGCAGCAGAACTCCTAGCCTTACAACCTGCTGATGTACCTCCATCAGGTTGAAAACGTCTCTTGGCCCACAGGCTATTGTCGTGATAGGTTTTTTTCTTATGTCATTAGAACGCGTTCAAAAAATTTTAGCTCAAGCTGGGGTGGCCTCTCGTCGTAAAGCCGAGGAACTCATCACTGAAGGTTTAGTCACAATCAATGGAAAACCTGCCAAACTCGGGGATAAAGCCCAGTGGGGCAAAGACGCTATTAAGGTCAAAGGAAAGCTCCTTCACCAGAAAGATACACCTGTTTATTGGGCTTTTTATAAACCCAAGAACGTTATTTGTATGCTGAGTGACCCACAAGATCGCCCCACTCTCGGCGACTATCTCCGAAAGATTGAAGAAAGAGTATTCCCCATTGGAAGACTAGATTTTACAAGTGAAGGATTAGTGCTTTTAACGAATGACGGTGATTTTGCTGAAAAGCTTCAAAAACATAAGGATATCTTAAGAATTTATCACGTCAAAGTGAAAGGACACCCCGACTCTGAAATGCTCTCTCGCCTTCATCGAAGCTACCACGAAAAACGTCTGTCTTCCTCATTCAGACCCCCTAAAAAGTCGATCAAACCTCACTCCATTCGAGTTCTGCAGTCTTTCAATAACAAAAGCCTCATTGAGGTTGTTATTCAAGGGGGAGGTGCTATTGATATTCAAGTCTTCTTTGAGATTCGAGGTTTCCTCGTAGACAAAATAACTCGATTTGCGTTGGGCCACCTCACTCTCCTAGGATTCAGGCCAGGGGAAATGCGCCGATTAAAAAGCTCTCAAGTCCAAGCCCTTTTAAAACAGCCTGAACTTGCTCAGAGGAGATGGGAACAAGATGTTAAAACCTCTCGTCCGAGAGTCGCTGCTACATCCACAAAACCTAAAATTCAACCCGTCATCAAAAAACAAATCAAATCGAACCGTAATGAATCATATCGACAATCGACTGAGCCACGACAGAAGGGCAGTCGAGTTGGAGCCAATGGCCACAGGGTGAGGCTTCGCGCCAAATAGCTGAGCGTAACAAAGCTCTCATCTGGTACCCCTGAGTCAGAGGAGTCACAGTGTCTTCTTTTCCCCATAAAAATAAGGTAGGGACTTCAAGCTTTGGCAAAACCAAATTCAGAGCATCTTCATCTACTTGAGCTTGAAGAGGAATGGACCAAGATAAAATAGGAGGACGCATTTCTTTTAAGCCCAAAGAATCGACCAATAAAAGGCGATGAATGCCTTTTGGCCACAGAAATGCTAACCAAGCAGCGACCCAACCTCCATAACTGTTCCCGACCACTAACCAAGAAGGGCATTCCAGTGCTAAAGCTTCTTTGAGTTTCTGAGCTTGACGACGGACTTGATCCTCTTTCTTTTCTTTTGCAGGTGGACTCTTGCCTGATCCTGGGAGATTCAAAGCAAAAATTTTCAGAGGATCCACAAGACCCATCTCTTTCCATTTTTTTTCAGGGATGAGGAGAATTTTCTCCCAAGTCATTGCATTCTGATCAAGCCCATGAATCAAAGCTAAACAGCTTCTTCCCTCCTGTCCTAGCCCGATATCCCTAACCCAAGCATGAAGCCCCCCTTCTAAAGTTTTCTCATAAACTCCTTCTAAATCTAACTTAAGCCGATGAACGGTCTCCAGCTGACCTAATAAAGGCAAGACCCAAAAGCCTAACCCAAGCCCTACAACTCCAAAAAAAACAAGAAGCGTTAACCTTTTTATTTTTCTCATTGACTCTCACCCCCTCGAGACTTAGAGTAATCAAGCTTCTCGAAATTAAATACTTTTTTATGTCGCGGGGTGGAGCAGTCTGGTAGCTCGTTGGGCTCATAACCCAAAGGTCGTAGGTTCAAATCCTGCCCCCGCAACCAATACTAAAAGCAACAAAAACTCTAACTTGGAAGAGATTCTGAGTGAGGGTTTTTCCATTTTGGGGCGGCGTTGGACCCATTCTTGGGTCAATTTTCTTACTTCAGAAAAATCCGAAAGAAAACTCTATCTAAAGATCATCTTTGACTAGATCATCTGATGAATGATTACTCGATTTACTGAGACCACAACATGGACTACATAACTGTCTTAAAAATTGTGTAATTTTTACGATATGCCCTAATTGAGTGGAAGATGAGCTATCAGAGCTTATTTCTGGGAATAATTCTCGATCAGGATAGAGTTCCTCCAGTTGAGCTACTACAAGATCACGTGAAGCTGGTTTTTGCATTGCTCTATCTGCACCTGCATCCAGCATTTGCTGATTAGAACTCTTTACGTTAGCAACAATTGCCCCCAAAATTTGATCAAAATCCTGTGTATTATCAAAAAATGGTGAATTATTATTAGAATATGCAATTATTTTTACTCTTTGCCGATCTACTTTATTTTTATTAATAAGTTCAACTATTGAATGAATTGCATCAGCTCCATTTTTATTGGGCATATCAAAATCCATAAAAATTAATAATTTTTTTTCTTGATTTTTATAATATTTTAGAATTGTTTTTTTTAGCCATCTTACAGCTTCATCCCCATCGCACGATCCAGGAATTTCATCCAATTGAGATACAGAAAGTATTTTTTTGTGTCTGAAAAAATATTTAAAAATCCCATTTTTTTTAGATATTTTTCCACTCAATAAGTTAAATTTAACTATTCTGCCCTCATTAAGACTGTTAATAGTGTGGCATAAAATTTTTCTATTTAAGCTTACATCATCAACAACAAGAACATCTATCCCAGATATGTCGGAAGAATAAGAAAAATAACTATAAAAGATTACAAAAAAATAAAAAAAAATATTTAAAAACATATAAAATATCCATATTATTTACTAAATAATGTTAATAATTTTATTTATGATATCCAACCAAAAGGCTAATGAACAGCTCCATTAAAATCTAGTTAAAAAATGAGTCGGAAAAAATTTTTTTCATCTATTGTCGAGTGACTGATCTTAACTGATCCCAGTTATCGGGGATAAAACTCTGACACTTAGTGCCAAGCAAGAATGATCTTCATTCTTGCTTGGCGGAAGAATTAACTTGGACTATTTTAACAATGTGACGCATCTCATAAAAACCTTCTTTCAGTTCCTTCTCTCAATTTTCATGAAAAACTCAAAGCTGAAAAGCTATTTTTAATTTAAAAAAATACAAGATCTGCCTCGGATTAAATAAAGTCTAAAAAAATATCAAACTCTACATCTAATCGACTTTTTCACAATAAAAAATAAACAAAAAATAACCCCTTTATTTAATTCAATTTAAGCCCTCAAACTTCATAACTGACTGATCTAACATCACATTAGATATTGATGAACGCTCTAGTATCGTGATAAATAGATTTCATGACCTCGAGTCTCAAAAAGCTCTCAAGATATTTTAAGATTTCTATCCTATGCGTTCTTTTGCAAACTGGAGTCCTCGTTCTTTTATCAAACTCCGACCCCAACCCCCAACTCACTTATCACTCAGTCATTTTCCCTCCTCAATGGGAAAAATCAGCTCCTTCTTTTGAAGGATGGATAGGGCGATACCGACGTTTAAATAATTGGGATAGTTTTCATTTCTTAAGCATTACGCAATTTGGATACACTCGCTCAACAACCTTTCCACCCAAAGCACAAGCCATTCATTCTTATCAAGATAATGAAGCTTTTTTCCCAGCCTACCCCCTTCTTTCTCGAGTTCTCTCAAAATGTTTTCAGATCTCACCTGATCTATCTCTCCTCATCACAGCACAAATCATGGCGGCACTCGCTTGGACTTATTTTCTTCTGATCTTGAATGATGTCGGCGTTTCTTTCCAAAAAAGTCAGTGGGCACTTTTTTGGCTGTCATCTTCCCTACCTCTTTTTACATGGTGGTCGGATATTCTGAATCAGTCTTTATTTCTGGAATCCTTGGAATGATTTACTGGTATCGCAAGCGGGATCAAAGAAAATTGAGTTTCTTTATGACCGTCTTACATGGAATCCTTGTCACTGGCAGTAGATTAGTAGGTCTCCCCATTATTGCTTTACCTTTTCTTTACGAATTTTACTGGAACCAGAACCGTAGAATTAAATCTACTCAATATATCATAACACTTGGAGTGAGTCTTACCTGCTCCTTAGGATGCCTGGGTTACTTTGCTTTTAATTATTTCAAATTTGATAAATGGGACCTCCCATTTATTGTTCAAAAAATAGGCTGGGGAAACAAACCAAGATACCTTGCTCCTCTTTATCCTAAATATTATTTTCCAGATGTTTTTAATACTGGCTTAATAGACATTCTACATAAACTTTGTATTCCTGTTTTTTTTATTCTTTTTGTTGTAACTTATCAAAAATTAAAAAGTATCAATAAAAAGCTCTATTCTGAGTCATTTATCTGGCTCATGATTGCTGTTCTTTTTTATTATGTTTGTTTCTCTGGAAAAGCAGAAAACAACATGTATGGAATGATTCGATATATGCTTCCTGGTTACTATCTCCTTCTCTTAATTGGGTTTAAAGAAAAGCTTATTCGTCCTGCTGTTTATGAACTAAAAAAGTGGAGTATCTTAGAATATATCGTCATTTTAGGTTTTGGAGTTCTTCAAGTTATTTTAATGTCTCGACATTTAAATGGAGATCCTGTTTCATGAAATCCTGAACTAACCCTATGAAGAATGAAAACGAAAAAAAAGAAAAATCAAAATTTAAAATAAAATCTCTTCTACGAGCCAGATGTCCTTGTTGTCATATTGGAGCCGTGACAAAAAACTTTTTTCTTCTGAACGAACGATGCTCTTACTGCAAGTATAGCTTTCATCCAGAACCTGGTTTTTATTTAGGCGCTATGGTCGTAGGATTCTTATTCAATGCCTTAGCTATCATTCCTCCCACCATTGTTCTTAAGGTTCTAAAAGTAGATATCAACTGGCTCATTGCATTCCCTTTTCTGGAGTTTATCTTCGTTGGGACTTTTATCTTTTTTTATGCCAGAATCCTTTGGCTTCACCTTGAGTATCAAATCACAAACCGCCTGGATCGTTAACAAACAAAGGCAGAACAAACAAGGAGCACGTATTTATGTTTGAAGCTTCTATCATTGCCATTTTAGCAGGACTCTTGCTGATCGGATGGCTTTCAAAACTAAGATCCAAAACAAATCACTTAGCTCTCCAAGATTATCATACCCTTTTAAAAGCAGAGGCAAGGGCTTCAGAAAGAAGTTGTCTCCTTGAAGCTGAAGTAGAGCGACTTCAAAAAGCTTTAGATGTTCAACAAACTCAACACTCTGAGCTCAATTCAAGGGTGGCTTGCCTTGAGTCGGAAAAGGTATTTTTAGAGCAGCAAGTTAAAAACCAGGAAAATTATTTTCAAGAAGTAAAAAGACAATCAAAAATTGAGTTTGAAAACCTGGCCAATGAAATCCTAAAATCAAAAACAAAAGACTTCCAAGAACAGACAGAAAAAAGTTTGGATGCAATTCTTAATCCTTTAAAAGATAAACTTCATCTATTTGAAAAAAAAGTAGACGAAAACTACACAACAGAGGCCAAAGAAAGACATACCCTGAAATATGAAATTGGTCGTTTAATGAGTCTCAATGAGCGAATTACAAAGGAAACTCAATCCCTCACCCAAGCTTTAAAAGGAGATTCTAAAGTCCAAGGAGATTGGGGAGAATTTGTGCTTGAAAAAATTCTTGAGGCCTCAGGCTTAACAGAGGGTCGTGAGTTTTTTCAACAAAAATTTTATGAAAACGAAGACGGTGAACGCCTACGTCCTGATGTCGTGATTCATTTACCGGATCACAAACACATTGTTGTAGATTCGAAAGTCTCCTTAAAAGCCTATGAGCTTTACAAAAGCTCTGAAGAGGACTCGGTAAAAATACAAGCACTCCAGGCTCATTTGAAATCCCTGGAAAAGCATATCGAAGACCTGAGTTCAAAACACTACTCAAAATTAAAGGGATTAAACACTCCTGAGTTTGTTTTTCTTTTTATCCCTATCGAACCTGCTTACATCCTGGCTATGCAAAAAGATAGCGAACTTTCCTCTCGAGCTTGGAACAAAGGAATTGCTCTTGTAACATCAACCACTCTGCTGACAAGCCTTAAAACCGTAGCCTGGATTTGGCGGTTAGAAAATCAGAACAAAAACGCACTGGAGATTGCTCAAGAAGGAGCTAAACTTTATGATAAATTTGTAGGTTTTTTAGAAGACTTTGAAAAAATTGGAAAAACTCTGGACTCTGGGAAAAACCAATACGATAGTGCTCTAGGAAAGTTAAAAGAAGGACCAGGCAATGTCTTTCGAAAAATTGAAAACCTCCGGGAACTGGGTGCAGCTCCCACAAAACGCATTAAACCTGAAATGATCAACTAGGAGACATTATGAAACCACTTCTGCTCTTATTCTTATCTTTTTTCTTACTGGGTCTTTCCCCGGGGGACTCAGTTCCAGATTTTGAACTCAAAAATCAAGATGGAAAAATCATTCATCTTTCAGACTATCCAGGAAAATTCCTCCTCCTGTATTTTTACCCGAAAGACGACACTCCAGGCTGTACACGAGAGGCATGTGGGTTTAGAGATTATTTTTCTGAATTTCAAAAAGTAAAAACCGTCGTGTTAGGAGTCTCTACTCAAAACGAGAAAAGTCATCAGAAATTTAAGGCTAAGCATAAGCTTTCGTTTGATCTCTTGGTTGATACAGATGGACAGCTTGCAAAAATCCTAGGAATTGGAACAATTCCAGTCCTAGGTTTAGTGCATCGCCGCAGTGTTCTGATTAGTCCTGATGCAAAAATTTTAAAATTCTATGATCAGGTGAATCCAGATGCCCACCCAAAAGAAGTTCTTGATGATATTAAAAATTTGACTCAAGCAGTAGAAAACTAGGACTCAGCTTGAGTACTATAATCTCGAACTAAACTTTTTTTTCTTTCGTGCCTTAAAATGGCAAGATCAATTAAACGAGACAGCAACTGAGAATAAGGAATTCCTGAATGTTCCCACATTTTGGGATACATACTAATGGAGGTAAACCCTGGAATTGTATTGGCCTCATTGAAATAAAATTTTCCGGTTTCTTGATCCAAGAACAGATCAATCCTAGCCATTCCCTCACACCCCAAAAGCTCAAAAGCAGTTGCAGCTATTTTTTGAGCTTCTTTGATTTGAGAGGGTTCAAGAGGAGCTGGGATTAAAAGCTTAGCTCCTTTTTCATCGAGGTATTTGGCTTCATAAGAATAAAATTCATGAGAGGGGATCACCTCGCCAGGTACACTCACATGAGGAGGTAAACCAGATTCTGAATTTTCTAAAAGAGCAAGCTCAATTTCTCTTCCTCGAATTGCTTTTTCTACAAGAACTTTAGTATCATATCGAAAAGCATCTTGTAAGGCAGCGTCTAAGTCTTTCCGCTGATTCACTTTATGAACACCCACACTGGAACCTAAATTTGCAGGCTTGACAAAAACAGGAAATCCCAACTCATCGTTGATCCTCTGGGATAAAAAAAGAGCTTCTTTCCTCCATACCTCTGGTTTGAGTGTAATAAAAGGAACAATGGGGACTCCTCCTTCTCTCACCAAACGCTTAGCACAATCCTTATCCATCGCCACAGCTGAAGCAAGAACACCACATCCTACAAAGGGAACATCAGCCAACTCAAGCAAACCCTGAATGGTTCCATCCTCACAAAGGGGGCCATGAATCACTGGGAATACAACATCAACAGGAGCTTGAGGAGCAGAAGAACCCCCAAAACGAAGCAATCCAGTCGTTGTTACTCCCGGATGAGGGGGTAATGCAACGATGGGGGCATCTCGATACACAGGGAGAGACTCTTTTGATTGTAAAATCAACTGGACGTCATTTAAGAGCCATCGCCCTTGTTTATCAATCGCCACAGGGATCACTTCGTATCGACTTGGATTCAAATTCTGAATCACAGAAGCTGCAGACCTGAGCGAAACTTCATGCTCTCCCGATCTCCCGCCATAAAGAACCACTACTCGAGTTTTTTTCTGATTCGACATCCCCATTATCCTTTCGTAGAAGAGATAAAATACCTTCTTGAATCTTTACTGAATCCTTCTTGATTAGAAAGAAATTTATCAGTAAGGTCGCGGTAGAACTTTAAAAAAAGGATTATATCATGACTCAAATGAAAGGCACATTGAGTTCTCATTTATGGGAATCAAGCGATTTGTATAGAAACTCAGTTCTTCAACTCCAAGAAGCAGCTGAAACCATGAAACTAGATCCGAATATTGCTGAACGCTTGAAGGTTCCCAAACGTGCACTCATTGTCAGTGTTCCAATTCGTCTGGATGACGGAAGCATTCGATGTTTTGAAGGATACCGAGTTCAACATAATATGACACTAGGACCTGGAAAAGGGGGTGTTCGATTTCATCCTGAAGTTAATCTTTCTGAAGTTGCAGGACTTGCAATGCTCATGACGTTTAAGTGCTCTCTGGTCGGTTTACCCTTGGGAGGAGCCAAAGGAGGGATTCGAGTTGATCCTACTCAGCTTTCCCGGCACGAAGCCCAAGCTTTAACTCGACGTTATACAAGTGAAATCAATATGATCATTGGTCCTGACAAGGATATTCCAGCACCTGATATCGGCACAGATGCTCAACACATGGCTTGGATGATGGATACTTACTCTCAAGAAAAAGGGTTTGCTATCTCGGGAGTTGTTACAGGCAAGCCGATTGAAATTGGCGGATCTCTAGGTCGTGCTGAAAGCACTGGAAGGGGTGTCGTTTATACCATTCAACATGCTGCTCGTCACCTCAAAGAAGTTGGCAAGTCCGGACCTAAAATGGACTCGACAACAACGGTTTCTGTCCATGGATTTGGAAAAGTAGGGGCTGTTGCTGCTCGTGAGATTTATGATCTGAACACAAAGGTTGTTGCTATCAGTGATGTTCAGGGAGGAATTTACAGCAAGAATGGTCTGAATATTCCGGACGTAGAAAACTATTTTGCTAAAAATCGAACTATCAAAGGATACCCTGAAGCAGATGCAATTACGAATGAAGAACTTCTAAGAATTAAAGTGGATATTTTGATTCCAGCTGCAATTGATGGGGTGATCACCTCTCAAAACGTCTCTCAGATCGATGCAAAAATTATTGCAGAGGGAGCTAATGGCCCGATTACTTCAAGAGCAATGATGGAACTTGAAGAGAGAGGGACATTTATCATTCCTGATATTCTTTGCAATGCAGGGGGAGTGATTGTCTCTTATTTTGAATGGGTTCAAGGATTGCAAAATTTCTTTTGGAGTGAAAGTGAAGTCAATGGCAAACTTGCTGAAGTCATGGCAAGTGCTTTTCAGAAAGTCATAGATACTCAAACCCGCTTCAAGTGTGGTATGAAAACAGCCGCACTCATTGCAGGTGTAGATCGCCTGAATCGAGCCATGCTCCTTCGCGGACTATTCCCATAAAAATATAATATTCAGCCAGCCTTGCAAGGTTCACTAATCGAATGGGCGTTTCAACCCTAGCTCTTTCATTTTAAGTTGAAGTCCTTTTCTGGATAAACACAATTTCTCAGCTGCTCGAGTTACATTCCCTTGAGTTTCCTCGAGTGCTTTTTCAATGAGATCCCTTTCCAGGGCCTGTGTTTGACGCCTGACAATTTGCTTTAAACTTCGTGTCTCAGAAGAATTTTTATCCTGTTTTTCTGGAATCCCGCCTAAGAATTCATCGGGTAAATCATCGACCGTCAAAATTGTTCCATCACACATGAGCATCATTCTTTCTAGAACATTCTCTAATTGACGAATATTTCCAGGCCAAGAATAAGCCTTTAGTGCAATCAAAGTTTCAGGGGTAAGTCCTGTGATATTTTTTTTTAATTTTTCATTTAATTTACCTAAAAAATATTTTAAAAGAAGCTCAATATCATCTCTTCGATCCCTAAGAGGCGGTAAACGTACAGGAACAACATTAAGACGATAGTAAAGATCCTCACGAAATCTCCCTGCTTTCACCTCAGCTTCTAAATCTTTATTGGTTGCTGTAATAATCCTCACATCAACCTGAATGGTATTTACCCCTCCCACTCTCTCAAATTCCTGTTGCTGAAGAACTCTTAAAAGCTTGACTTGCATCTCAAGCGACATTTCTGCCACTTCATCTAAGAATAAAGAGCCTTCATGGGCAAGTTCAAATCTTCCAGGCTTTGAACCCACAGCTCCAGTAAAAGCTCCCTTTTCATATCCAAAAAGCTCACTTTCAATTAAAGTAGCTGGAATCGCAGCACAATTAATTTTTACAAACGGTTTAGACGCTCGATTAGAATTTCGATGAATTTCATAAGCAACAAGCTCCTTGCCTGTACCACTTTCTCCGGAGACAAGCACTGTTGCAGGGGACCTTGCAATTTTTGAAATCACTTTAAAAATCTCCTGAATAGGAGAACTAGCCCCAATCATAGAAGAAATAAAAGACATCTCCCCTTGAACTGAGTCAGCTGAGGCCTGAATAGGCTCCGAACTAAAAATAATAGGCTCTTTTTGACGCTGCCGATACGTAGCAGCAGCTTTCTGAACAACATTGAGGAGCTCTGTTTGATCAAAGGGCTTTGTAATAAAGTCAAATGCTCCTTGCTTCAATGCGTTCACTGCCGATTCAACCGTCCCATACGCAGTAATAATAACAACTGGAAGTTGAGGTATGCTTTTCTGGCAATGACCTAAAATTTCCATGCCTCCAGGACCTGGCATATAAAGATCCGTAATTAAAACATCAAAATCTTCTGAATCAATTGCATCTAAAGCTTGGGAGCTATCATTAAAAACAATCGTCTCAAAGCCTGCTCTCTCAAGAATTGCATGAATCACAAAGGTGATATTTTTCTCATCATCGATAACAAAAACACGTCCTAACATGAATTGGATCGCTCCTTAGCATAGGGTAATATTACTGAAAATCTTGAAAACCGCCCTTCTTCAGACATCACTTCGATCCTGCCCTGATGAGCTTCAACAATTTTTTGGGAAATTGAAAGTCCTAGTCCAGTTCCACTCGGAGAAGTTGTAAAAAACGGAATAAAAAGTTTCTCTAAGTGTTCTTTTTTAATTCCATGGCCATTATCTTCCACCAATAAAACAATTTCAGTATGAGGAGACTTTCCCTCTAAACTCACACTCACTCGAATCAGTCCACCCAAACGTTCACCTACTGCTTTTTGAGAATTTTGAATCAAGTTCATCAGGACTTGAACCATTTGTTCGGATGAACCTAAAAAATAAGCGGGAAGTTCTGAGGGGGCAAATTGAATTTGAGCCCCAGGATTCGGGCCTAAAGACATCAAATGGATCGTTTTTTTGGCAAGCTCCGATAAATTGACTCGTTGATGGCCAACACTCGGAGGTTTTGAATAATCTAAAAACTGGGTCACAACATGGTTGAGATGATCCACTTCTTCAACAATAATTCTTAAAAATTGACTATCTGACCGATCAGTGGCTGGATCTAAAAACTGAGCAGCCCCTTTGATTGCCCCTAAAGGATTGCGAATCTCATGAGCCAATCCAGCAGCCATCTCCCCTAAAGTCGCTAAACGGTCTTTTTCCTTTTGCCTAGCATAAACTTCCATGCTTTGCATCATCTGAGCTGCCTGCTGAAAATAAGGATAGACCATAGGCAAAAACCCCCAGTTGTTCCCCCAAGGTTCTGGAGGATAAGGAACAAAAGCTACGACAAATCCAAGCATTTTTCCGGAATCAATAATGGGAATCATTAAGTTTCCTCCTAAAGCTTTCATCGTTTGAATCAATCGAGTGTATTCCTCTTTTAAGACCCGACTGGCAGAACGGTCAATTTCATTTTCCAAAATTTGGTCTAAAAGAACAGGAAACTTTCCTTTTTGAGCAAGATCTTCAGAATAATGAAGTAAAGGATGATCAGCCAATACTTCCTTTAAACTTTTAGCCTTTTCATTAGGATCCATCTCAGGTTCACGACCCAAGGTTCGAGCTCGTCTAAACCGAGTACCATCTCTGTTTAAAATAAAAAAACTAGCCCATTCAGGCTCAAGCGTTTTCTCAACCATTGAAAGAACGACCTGAAAAAGACTGTTGAGATCTACAATTCCAGTCAATTTTTGTTGGGCCTCAGAAAGTGTCTGATCCAATCGTCGATACTTCTTGGTCACTAAAATCTGAGTACAATACCTAACTACTGTTCTAAGTGGCTCCAGAAGCATGACCAAAAGAAAAGAAACAATAAACGAATTTAGAAAAAATAAACCTGGACTGTTTTCAATCCAAGCAAACAAAACTGAATAAATCCCAGTTAAAGTTAAAGCAACCACTAAAAGCACTAAAAAACGGGAAAACAAGGCACTCACATTGAGCAGTCTTTGCTGAGTAATGGCCTGACTCAAAAAAAAGAGATAGGTTGCTAAAGCAAGATTCCCAAATGAAGGAAGTACCGTTCCGAGCCAAGGAACATGATCCATCACTGAAGTCAGAAGAACAATTAAGGCACCTAGATAAATAAAATTTCTACGAACTAGGCCTACTGTAGGTAACTTGGGAAGCCTTTTGAGACCCTTTTTCAATCCTCGGTCAATCCACATCAGTTGAAGAGTTTGTAAAATAACAATTCCAGGACAAAAATAAATCAACGAAAGAATTCCAGGCACTGTTTCCCAATGCATCACCAAAGCCAGTGATAAGCAAAAAGCTAAAACAACACTGATCTCTAAAAGCTTTCGGCTAACGAGATCTTGAATTCTGATCAAAACTCGAATCAAAATCAGGCTCGCAGGGCCAAGTAAGACATTAAAAAAGAGATGAAGACGATAAAATCCGTAACCTGGCCACATTTTTTCTAAAAAAAAGGTGAGCGACCAAACAGAGACAAGAGTTGTCAACATTGAAAAAGTAATAAAAAGAAGATCCCGGACATTTCTCGCTAGTACTGAAAAACCCAGAGCAAAGCTACTGACTGCCACCAACAAAGAGGATTGACCAAGAATATCCATCAGCTACCTCATTCAAACCTTTCCTAAAATCCACTCTAAAGTTCTCAGGTATTCAACCGAAAAGCAAAGAGTATGAGTCGTCTTCAAAAGATAGGCCGATTTAAAGCCAATCCAGTTGAAATTGCAATTCTCCTGGTAATGACGATCATTACAACCAATTCTTTTTATAACCTTTTTTACGAACATCAAGAATTTCGAATGGCGGCTCTATCCCCAATGTACTTAAATCCAATTTCAGAAGGACGAACTCCAGCTTCAAATCTGATCAATTTCATGACTCTTGAAATTCCGTGTGATGAACCGCCCCATTCAACGACTTCAGCGAGTAAGATCAGACTTGCTGGAAAATTTTGTTCTATCGAAATGCCTTCTGAAGGAAAAAACAAGACTTTAATGAAAGCTTCAATTTTGAATACCTCAAATCAATTCTTAGCAACTGTTTTTAGCGATCTCAAGGAAGGAAAGTTTTCTACAGATTATATTCCTTTAAAGCCAGGTCTAAACTCCCTTCATATCGAATTTCACTTCTCTTCTGAGAAAGTTTTTATCCGAGATTTACAAATCACTCGGAACTAAGAACTCGCTGTTCTTGCTCTTGAAGACATGCACGGAGTTTCCGATGATCTTCTTCTAGCTTTTCAAGAGATGCTTTTAAGCCCCATACTAAATCAGGCAATCCACCTGAAGATCTTAAAACATCAACCGCAGTCCTGGCTCCTCGTTTCACCCTTCCATCGAAATCCAAACACTCGATCTTAAGCAAAATTGGAACCCCATCGATACAACCGGATCCTGATAAAGACGTAACGAGTTGCATCCGGATTCGGAACTGATCTTCATCTGCCAGTTGATCAAACAAAGCTAAGATTTTTTTCCGATAAGGCCCGAAGGTTTGCTTTAAAACCTGACCTAAAGCTCTTACTGCAGCCACCCTTGCATCCATGGGACGGCCTCTTTGGGTCCAGTCTATCAGAACTTCAAACACTTGTGGTCTTTCGCATTGAACCAAACCCGGCAAATCTGCCAGGGCTTTCAGAGCAGCTCCTCGAATCACCTCCCGGTAACTGGGAACTTCGAGCTTCTTAATCAGAAATGCTTCAACTTCATCTATAACGGGAGAATCCTTCTTGAGTGCACTCCTAAAATAAGTGCTTGCCCAACTCGAGATCGAATCTGCTTCTACAAAGTAACTGGGATCTGAGATGGCCAATTTTTTGAGAGCTTGAGCGGATTTTTCATCTTTAAAAGTTCCTAATGCTAAACTCACTGCCCTCCTGACCTTTGGGTTTGATATTGAAAGAGCTTCTATCAAAAGATCTCTTGATTCATCCCTTCGAATTTCAGATAGCCCAGTCACTGCCTCAACCTGAACCCCCCAAAAAGGATCTTTTAAGGCTGACTCTCCTATCCCCTTCAGGATCTCTAGATCGGGTTTTTTGACAAGCTCCTGGATTGCTTCAATTCTTCCCATACAATCCGGATCATGCTTGAGTTGATACAGCAAAAGCTCCTTAGATCTTGGAAACTTAAGAGTTTTAGGAATCGTAAAATTTGGATCAAATCTTACCCTCACAGGCTGACTGGGAGCTGACAAAAATAAACGCTCCCGAGATTCACCTAGCTCAACAGTTTGTCTTATTTTTTTTCCATCTGCTAAAGTCATTTCTAAAACAACCGGAAGGTGAAAAATCTGAGTTCCTTCTTTTTGCTTTTGCTCAATGATCCATTCAGCAAGTTTCTTATCCTTGTGCCACTGAAAACTCACTTCAAACTCCGGATAGCCTTCACTGAAGACCCACTCATCAAAAAGTCTTCGAAGATTCCGTCCAGTTGCATCTTCAATCGCTCGAACCAAATCTAAGGTTTCTACGGTTTTCTCACGATGCCGGTTTAAATAAAGCTGGATTGACTTCCAAAATAAACGATCGCCTAAAACCCCTCGAATCAAGTTTAAAACCAGCCCCCCTTTTTGGTAAAGATGGGAATCAAACAAATCAATGGGTTCAATGTAATTATTACAAACAAGGGGCCTTCGATACTTTTTTTGATCATCATCAAGATAGATTTTTAAATCATGATAAGAATAATATTTAGCCTCTTCTAAAGGAGCAGCCTGGCTTGAATCGTTCTCAATCCAAACTCGCTCCATGAAAGTAGCAAACCCTTCATTGAGCCAGCCATGAGACCAATCCCGACAGGTTACCCAATCTCCAAACCACTGATGAGCTAATTCATGAGAAACAAGGGGATCACTTGAAAAATCAAGATGCGCACGAACATCATGAAGAGTTAAATCCGTTTGAGTCGTTGCTGAGGTATTTTCCATTCCTCCAAAAATAAAATCTTGGACAGCAACCTGACTGTACTTCTCATACGGATAGGCAACACCTAAAACTTTTTCAAAAGCTTCGATCATTTTTGGAGTTTTCCCAAAAGCTCTTTTGCCATCCTCTTCTCTTCCAGCAGGAACATAGTATCTGATATCCAAACCTCTAGGACCTAGATCTGCCCACTCAGAAAATTTAGCAACGACTAAGGATACCAAATAAGTCACATGAGCAACTCCAAGTCGGTAATGAAAACAGGTTCTTGATTGACTTTCCTTCCTAGAAATCAAAGCCCCATTTGAAACTGCTACAAACCCTGTAGGAACTTCTACGATCATCTCAGTCGTTGCTTTTTGGTTCGGATAATCCAGGGTTGGAAACCAATGACGGCTGTCCTCATCTTGTCCTTGAGTCCACACTTGATAAGGCTTATCTGGATAATCTGAATCAGGACCCACAAAGTAAATTCCTCTTCTCGGATGACGAACCCGATAGTGGATCGTAACATCTAAACTTTCTCCTTCCTGCGGAGCTTGAGAAAAGGATAAAGTTAGACTTTGGTCATCTCGTGAGTAAGATACTGCCTCTCCTTGAACTAAAACTTTTTCAATTTCGAGACCCACTTGATCCAGCCTCAGTTCAGTTTGATCAGCTGTAATAGCTTTTACGGTTTGAGTAACCGTACCACTCAGCTCCTTAGACCGAGGATCTACAAAAAGTCTGAAAGAAATATGCTCTAACTGAAAAGGCCGGTCAGGAGCATAGTGTGGAGCAGAACCTGGAATTGCAAAAGGTTTTAAAAATAAAGATTCACACTGCCGACATACGCTCGTTTTTTGGATCATATTAATACTCAGATGCACCTTTCGTAGCCAGTGCTTCTAACATAGAAGGATCATGAGAGTCCAATACAAGAGTCCAACAAAAACAGACCAAATCAATACACTATAAGTTATTGAAATCAATAAATTTTTTTAAAGTCGGCAAAACTTGCACCGATGAGAGCAATGTAGGTGATGCATGGAGCACAAGCCTATTGACTCAAGGAAGGAAATAAAAATGATATTACTAGGGGGATAAAATGGGTTTGCGTATCAATACAAATATTCAGGCATTGTCTGCTCAAAGATTTCTGAACAACAATAGCACAAATCTAAGAAACAATATGGAACACTTGTCTTCGGGTTCAAGAATCAATAAGGCAGGTGATGATGCAGCTGGCCTGGCTATTAGTGAGAAATTAAAAGCTGAAATCCGAAGCTTAAAACAAGCCAATCGCAATGCAAATGACGGTGTCAGCTTGATTCAAGTTGCTGAAGGCGGAATGAGCGAAGTCAGTAATATCTTAATCAGATTAAGAGAACTTTCTATGCAATCTGCGTCTGATACAATCGGAGACGTGGAACGTAGTTTTGTCAACAAAGAAGTTCAGCAGCTTAAGCAAGAAGTCGATCGAATTGCTGCAGCCACTGAGTTTGACGGAACCAAGCTTTTAGATGGAAGCTCTCCTTCACTGGAGTTTCAAGTTGGGACTAAAAACAATCCGATTTTAGACCGATTCTTTTTTGACTCACAAAGCTTAATTACATCCACAGCTGCTCTAGGGATTGAAGGAGTTTCTACAGAATCAAAACAATCAGCTCAAGCAAATTTAACCATGCTCGATGAAGCTATTGAGCGCCTGAACGGAAACCGAGCTAACCTGGGTGCTCTTCAAAACAGGATGCAGTCCACCATTACCAACTTGACTACTTACCGCGAAAACTTAGAAGCTGCCAATAGCCGTATTCGAGATACTGACATGGCCGAAGAATCCAGTGAACTCGTTAAGAACAATATTCTCTCTTCAGCTAACGTATCAGTCCTTGCTCAAGCAAATCAGTCGACACAGCTCGCTCTGAAGCTCTTGGGATAAAAGGCGATTCACTTTAGATCCGATACGCAAACCAAGCGGGAACTATAGATATGTGGTTCCCGCTTGTTTCAAACAGAATTTAGCTTTATAAAAGATTTTATATGTCACAAAATAATGAAGCCTACTGTGTTAAGTGCAAATCAAAACGTCCTATGAAAAATGAACAAACGGTTACCATGAAAAATGGTCGGGAAGCCCTACAAGGTAAATGCGAGACTTGCGGTACAGGGATGTATAAAATCCTCGCTAAGAAAAAGTAATATGTTAGTGGAAGGCCATTTCTATCGGCTTCCCATTCAACATCCTGAGTATCGATACCCGGCTTCAAAAAATCCTTATTGGCTCAAGCTTCAGGAATTTAGAAATTTAGTTTTTTCTGATCATGAAACAGAGCTTCATGCGGGGGATTGGCGCACTCAGTTTCAAAACTTCGAAGCTCAAACTCATAGCAACCTTCCAGAGGTTCATGTTGAGATTGGGTGCAATGCAGGCCATGTCATTGTAGAATGGGCTACAGATCGACCTGATTGTCTTTTTATTGGGATCGACTGGAAGTTTAAATCGATCTTTCGAGCAGCTCAAAAGGCTTCCACTCGTCATCTTAAAAACTTAATTTTTTTCAGAGCCCATGCTGAGCGTTTAGAGTCTATGTTTGGACCTGGAGAGATCGATTCCTTGTCCCTTTTTTTTCCAGATCCCTGGCCTAAAAAAAAGCAATGGAAAAACAGATTCATTCAAGGCCCTCATCTCGAACAAATTTCTCGCCTCTTAAAACCGGATGGCACTTTTCATATTAAAACAGATCACCCGGAGTACTTTGAGTGGATATTGGAGATTGTCCAAGCTCATGCCCATCTATTTGAAATCACCGAACTCTCTCGAAACCTTCATGCAGATCACCCAGCCCCAGATCTTCTTCAAATTCCTGAAGTCACTCTTTTTGAAAAACTCTTTATCAAAAAGCGACTCCCCATCCATAGCTTAAAGCTCAAGGTCGTTTCACTCAAATCATGTCTGTAAAAAACAATCTATAAACCATTTAAAAATCCATAATATAGAGTCTATTGATAAAAGCTGTGTCTGAAGGACTTTGTGGAGAGGATTTGTAAATTTTATTAATATCTTCGTCACTATATCCAAGGTCATTATTAAAAAACTGAATTAAAATTTTCGCATTTCTATCTTCTTGGGCAGTGCTTTGACTAAAATGCCCCAAAATAAAGATTGCAATGACTTTCTTAATTTCGTCTGTGGTCTCACTTATAAACCAATAAGTTAAAAGAGAGGGAGAAATCTCATCTCGATAATGGGTTGGATTTTGCTTAATCCAGAAATTTTCAGTCTGCCAGAGTCCTTCCATATTTTTGCAAAATGCTTTTACATCTTCTTCATCAAGTAGGTCATGAGTTTCAAAAGCAGATATTAAGTCACTTTGAATCAAGCAAAACTGTTCTTTTATAACTATACACAACTCAGAGGCCAAGTTTCATGATTTACAAAACCTCCAAGGATCGTTAATATATCAAAAGTTCTTTTGAGGAGACAAATCATGCCTACTTTTGTAATCTTAACTTCCTGTCTACTTGCTCTCTCTTTAGGGGCGATTGGCTGTAGTGGACCCAAAGCTTTCACCAAGGGAGAGTACGACGATCCTACTCGAGTGGAGTTACTGGATGATAAGTACAATGAAGCTGATATGCAGCAAATGGCAGATACCGTGATTCGAGCCATGGTGTCTTGCAACTATGTTGCCAATGCTGCCAAACCCCCCGTGGTGATCGTTGATCGAGTCGCTAACCGAACAGAAGAACACATTGACACGGTCTCTCTCACAGATAAAATTCGAACCGCTCTCATTAAATCTGGGAAAGTCCGGTTTGTGAACAAAGAAGAAAGAGCCACTCTCAGTGAAGAGTACGACTATCAAGCCGGTAATGCATCTGCCCATACAGCCAAGAAAAAAGGGAATCAAACCGGTGCTGATTATATTTTAAGTGGAAGTCTTGCTACCAACGTACAGGAAGTCGGGGGCGATAAGTTTATTTATTATAAACTCACCATGAACCTCACTAACTTAGAATCTTCGACCATTGACTGCACAGAAGAGCGGGAAATTAGAAAAAAGTATAAACGTCAAAGAATTGGACTGTAAAACACGAATGGTCCTCAGACTAAGTCTCAGATTTGGTCTTAGATCATGAAAACTTTCTTAACCTTGCTATTATTAGCTACGACTGCTTGTTCGTCAGCCCGAATGTCGGACCGTGAGTCTGATCGTTTATTTCGGGAAGGTCAATACGACTTAGCTGCCAATCGCTTACAGAAAGGTCTGCAATCTCAGGGTGAGGAGAGTCGAGATGCTTTACTTTATTATTTGGATATTGGCTTATCCTTTCATTCATCGGGCCGATATCAAGAAAGTAATCAAGCTTTTTTAAAAGCAGACGAAATTGCTGAAATTAAAGATTATACGAGTTTAAGCAAAGAAGCAGCAACTCTACTGACCAGCGACAATATTAAAGACTATAAGGGCGAGGACTTTGAAAACGTACTCATTAGTACTTATCTTGCAATGAACTACGCTTTGATGGGCGATACCGAAAACGCTTTGGTAGAAGCACGCCGAGTCAATCACAAGCTTTATCGGATGGTCAATGAGGGGCAAAGAAAGTATCAGCAAAGTGCTTTTGCTCGATACCTTTCTGCGATTTTGTATGAAGCTGAACATAACTATAATGACGCTTATGTGGATTACAAAAATACGTATCAGTTACGCAACAATTTTGCGGGGCTCAGATGGGATCTTTGGCGATGTGCCTGGCTCCTTCGAATGCCTGATGAAATGGAAAAATGGGATCAAGAGTTTAACCTTACTGCCCAAGACCATGCCCGCGCTCAACTCCTTGGGCCCAAATCCAATCAAGGTGAGATTATCGTGCTCTATGAAAATGGAATTTCACCCATAAAACGACCCAATCCTGCCTTCACTCAAATTCCAAAATTCTATCCAAGATCAAATCCTGTTTCTTATGCAAAAGTAGAAGTCAATGGAGTTGATCAAGGCAACACCGCCCTGTTAGAAGATATTGAATCTACAGCCATTCAAAATTTAGATGAAAAATTTGGCGGGATTCTAGCCAAGAAGATTGCTGGCTTAGTCGCTAAAGAAGCAGTGGCTTATCAAATTGGAAAAAGCACCAACAGTCCTATCCTAGGTCTTATTGCCAAGATTGCTATGTATGCGAGTGATCAGGCTGATGTTCGCTCCTGGAACCTTTTACCTCGAGATCTACAGATCCTACGCATCCCGGTTGCCTCTGGTACTTACACTGTCAGGGTTTTACCTGAAGGTTGGAGCCCACTCCCAGAAAAAACTGTTCAAATTGGACCGGGACAAAAGCATTTCTTGAATTTTAGATTCATGCCATAAATTGAATTCTCCTTGAAGAGAGAGACCTAAAGGAATATCTCTCAAGAGATGGTATCTTTGGTTCAATCGACTGATCTTTCTTTCGTACTCAGGCGAAATCTGCTTTTTGTTCATGGTAAAGGCGGAGTTGGGAAAACAGTGGTCTCACAAACTATTGCTACAGCTTTATCCAGACAAAACCTAAAAACCTTGTGGATCACGCTAGAAGATCCCACTTGTCCGATGGGTGAACTCAGACTTCTGAGTCCTTCCCTCTGGCACCTCAATTGTGGCTTTCTTCCTGCTTTTGAAGAGTATCTTACTCTTAAGATAGGAGGAGGTCCCATGAGTCGTTTTTTCCTTCAAAACAAGCTGATTCGCTATCTGGCCAAGGCTGCTCCAGGAATTCACGAACTTATCTTATTAGGAAAAATTTGGTTTGAACGACTCCATTATTCTCACCTGGTTATTGACCTTCCCTCAACAGGCTATAGTCTAGCCATGTTTCAAAGCACTCAAAACTTTAGCCAACTCTTTCAAGGGGGACCTCTCAATCAGGATGCTCAAGCCATGCTAACCACCTTCAAAGATCCTCAAACAACCGGGCACTTAATTTTGGCTTTACCCGAAGAAATGCCTCTGAAAGAAGCTTTAGAGCTGCATGGCTATTTAACTCCACTCTTCCCTGATAATCCCCCTGCATTTTTAGTCAACCGAGTTTTTCCAACTGAAGAAAATCATCCAAAACCTATTTTGTGGACAACACCGCTAGCAACTTCCATGGAAGACTACATCCACAAGCGAATCTGGCTTGAAGATCAGAATCTTAAGATCTGGAAAGATCAGAATTTAAAATTTGGAAAACTGGATTTTATTCCTCCTCAAGTCAAACCGAACCATTCTTCCGGAATTCTGGAAGTTTTGATCCAACAACTCCACGATCGGGCTTATCTGTGACCTGCGCCATAGATAAGATTCTTTCCCAGCGGAAAATACTAATCACTTGTGGAACCGGTGGGGTTGGAAAAACAACAATCAGTGCTGCTCTGGCTATCCGTGCAACTCTTTTAGGTAAAAAAACAGCAGTGATTACCATTGACCCTGCTAAACGTCTGGCTACATCTTTAGGTTTACAGACTTTAGGAGATCACCCCACTGATTTGACAGATACGATTCATCAATCTTATGCAAACTGGAAGCTTAATCACCTTCCATCCTCCGAGGATGCAAATTTAGGGAAAAAGAGAGGTTCTTTGGTAGCCATCACGCCTCATACTCGGCACAGTTTTGAAAATTTTGTGAGAGAGCTTGCAACACACCCTGCAACAGTGGAACGGATCTTAAGAAACCCTATTTTTCAAATCTTTTCTCGAGAATTTTCAGGAACAAATGAATACATGGCCTTAGAGCGGCTTTTCTCCCTGGAAAAGCAGGGGCAATATGATTGCATCATTCTAGATACTCCTCCGAGTCGAAATACTTTAGCTTTCTTAGATGCTCCAAAACTCTTAGCTCAATTCTTTGAAGAGCGACTCATCCGATGGCTCATTTTACCAACCAACAAGCTCGTCTCTGCTGGAATGCGAAAAACCTTAGGTATGCTTGAAAAACTCACCGGGGCAGGATTTATGACGAGTTTAGTTGATTTTGCGACTGCCCTATTTGAAGTTCAGGTGAAATTTCAAGCAAACCTAAAAAAAGTAACCGCACTGCTTGGATCTCAACAAGTAGGCTTTCTTATGGTTTCTACTCTAACTCCAGATTCTAAGGCCGAAGTGGAACACTTTATCCAAAGTCTCAAAAATCATCACTTCCACTTGGATGGGCTTCTGATCAATAGAACTCTAAGCTATTTAAAAGAATCAAAACAGGACTCCTCATATCCAACTGCCCACCGTTTAATTCAAGCTCTTCAAGCCCAAGAGAAAGAGGTTCTGACAAATTTGATGCAGAATCCAATCCCAGTTTGTGCGACACTACCAGAGCTTGCTCGAGATGTGCACTCAGTGGAGGATTTAATTCATGTGGCTATGGCTTTGGGTGAAACTCCTTTTGGAACCCTCCCTCTGGGGGAACACTCCCCATCAGAAAGACCTCACCCCTCAAAATGAAGCTAAAACTTTGTGGATCGAGTCTCAGTCGGCTTTGACTCACAATGATCTTGAAAATGCAATTTACTTCTTAAAACAATTTGTAAGTCGTTACCCAGGTCAACCTGACTTTCTTAAAGCTCAGATCCTTTTAGGATCAGCTTTAAGAAAGTCAGGAAAGACTGAGGAATCTATCCCCTATTTCACTGATTATATTAGAAACACTCAGATTAACCCGGACTCTATCCAAGCTCGCCTTGAACTGAGCCAAGCCTACTTAGACACAAAAAAATTCAGTGAGGCCCATCTCGCCGTTTTAGAAGCTGAAAAGGCTTTGCAAACCCGACCTAACCTGGAGCTTCGTATTCCAGTCCTTTTCATGAAAGCTCAATCTTGGATTGCTTTAGACAGAGACTTTCAAGCTTTTCAGCTGATCGAGTCGCTAGAAAAACAATTCATGCAAGGCTCTGACTTAAAAATGAAGGGTAAAGGCTACAATCTCAAAATAACCGCCAAGACTCACCTCTGCGCACAACTCAACTTGAAGGGAAATTTAAACGAATCTCAGATCCACAATCAAATTGAGCGCAGAGGTTTGTGTCTCCTAGAAGCGCTTCTCATCTTTCAAAAGACCCTCCAGATAGGGCATCACCCTTTTATAGACTCAACCACAATTGAACTGGAAAAAGCCTTTTCAGACTACCACCAAGCCTGCTCTCATCCTCCTGCTCCCAAGAGTCGAACCCGTCAAGCACAGAATCAGTTCCAAAAAGAACTGGCAGACTGGCTCATCCCAGAATGCCAAAAAAAATCATCAACAGCTCTAGAACTTTTAGACTCTTGGAAACCTCAGTTTCCTAATGCCACGCAATCTGCAGCCCTGAGGTTATCCCAACTATTGACCCAGTTGATCTCGAGAAGTCCATGACTGTAAAAATAAAACAATTTTTAGCCAAAAAAATTCAGATCAAACGCCGAGAACTCTGTGAGTGGCACCTAGAATGGTCAAGAAAAGCCCCTCCCCCATTTTATTGCTCAGTTGATTTACGAGACTCAGGCCATAAAATTGTTCCAGTGGATAGTAACCTTTACCCAGGCGGGTTTAACAATATTTGTCCTGAAGATCTAAGAACAGCAGCTTTCATTTTTAAAACTCATCTCGATTCAATCATGATTCAAAAACAACTCAGGCAACTCAAAAAAATCCTCATTCTTCCAGAATCCCATACTCACAATTCTTATTATATTGAAAATATTTATTATCTTAAAAATATTCTTGAGGGAGCAGGCTTTGAAACTCAAATAGGCTGGCACACTACCTCAGGAAAGTTGCCAGAAGCTCCTGTCCTCCTTCAATCTTTCTCGAGCAAAGAACTCCGAGCTTATCCACTTCAAGTCATGAAAGGGCTTGCCAAGGCTGGAGACTTTGTTCCCGATTTAATTTTACTCAATAACGACTTCTCTCATGGCTATCCCAAGATCCTAGATGCTATTGAACAGCCCATCTTACCCAGCCATAAACTGGGTTGGCATTCCCGAAAAAAAAGTCTCCATTTTACCTATTACAATCAATTAGCAGCAGAGTTTGCTGATATTATCAAAATTGATCCTTGGATTATCCAGATTGATACTGAAGAAGTTTCTCCGGTTCATTTTGGGAAAGAGAAGGGAACCGAACAGGTGGCTCAAGCTGTCGATCGAATTTTAGAAAGGACACGACAAGCTTATGAGCTTCGACAAATACACCGAAAACCATTTGTATTTATTAAGAATAATTCTGGAACCTACGGGATAGGAATTATGGTTGCTCACTCCTCTGAAGATTTAAGAAAAATGAATCGCAGAACCAAAAACAAAATGAGCATTGGAAAAAATCAGACACCTATTGAAAGTGTCGTTATTCAAGAAGGCGTGCCTACAGCGACCCTTGTCGATCGACTTGCAGCAGAGCCTGTGATTTACCTCGTTGGATGCCAACTGATTGGAGGGTTTTTAAGAACAAACTCTCAAAAATCAGATGAAGAAAATTTGAACTCTCAGGGTATGGTTTTTAAAAAACTCTGCATGTCCGACCTAAGAAATCCTGAAGTTGATTCAGACTTAGACGAAGACCTCAAAGAAGAACCTGTCTTAGAATTAGTCTATGGATCGATTGCAAGAATTTCTGCATTAGCTACAGGATTAGAGTTCTCACAGCTGAATATTGACCGAGCATCAAATGAAAAGAGAAATTAGACTATCAGTAGACAGTATTGCGATCCTCAAAATTTTGTTCAAGAATTATTTTTTAGATAGTGATTCCTTATGGATCTTTGGCTCAAGAGTGGATCCTAACAAAAATTGATTTTTTGTGCAAATTAAAGGAAAAAATAGGTGATCAAAAAATTGATGCAATATTAAATATAAATTCATTGAACTATAATCTCCCTATCTATGAGATAGAAAAATCTGAAGGAGTGAAAATTGTATGAATAAGCTCGAAGAAATCATTAAAATTGCTTATATTCATGCAGCAAAAATTCTGCTAGCTCAACAAAGACTAAAAAATCTATTTCCAGTCAATGCATCTAAAATCTCAAAATTAGTTGAAGAAGAATTTTTATTCATAGAATTGTTAACCAGTCGATTTTCAAAGCTACAAGATTTTATAGGAACTAAACTCATTGATGCTTTTTTTGAAAAAAAAGGCGAAATTTTCTCTGATATGACCCTGATTGATAAAGTAAATAAATTAGAACGCCTAAACATAATTGACCATTCCTCAACATGGCTCAAAATGAGAGAAGTAAGAAACCATCTCGCTCATGAATACCCTGAACATCCTGAAATCACTGCAGCTCATCTGAACCAGGTTTTTACATTATCACCTCAATTATTAAATATTTTAAATAATATCAAAAATAAAAGTAAATAATTTTTTAAAAAAACCGATTATTGAAAGGTGCCACTTTCAATAAGAAACGTAATGAAGTATAGGTAATTCATGCATCTTGCTCCCTTAATTCGAGACTTAGCTGTCATTCTCACCGTTGCAGGACTAGTATCACTCTTATTTCAAAAAATTCGACAACCTGTGGTCTTAGGCTATATCATTGCCGGTGCTATCGTAGGGCCTTATACTCCGCCTTACGCACTCGTGTCGGATCTTGAAGGAATCAAAATTTGGGCAGAGCTTGGAATTATCTTTCTCATGTTTTGCCTAGGACTGGAGTTTAGTTTTCGAAAGCTAGCCTCTGTCGGACTTCCAGCAGGTTTCACTGCCTGCTTTGAAGTATTTTTTATGTTAAGCTTAGGATTTGGATCTGGAAAATGGCTGGGATGGTCTAGTACCGATAGCTTATTTTTGGGAGCAATGCTATCGATTTCTTCAACAACGATTATCATTAAAGCATTAACTGATCTGAATATGAAAAATAATCGCTTTGCAGAGTTTATCTTTGCAATCCTGATTGTTGAAGACCTGGTTGCAATTCTCGTTCTGGTTGCTCTTTCAAGTATTGCAATTAATCGCTCAGTCTCAGGTTTAGCATTACTGGGCTCAGCCTATAAGCTTTGTCTAGTCGTAGGAAGCTGGTTCTTAGGCGGTTATTTTATTGTTCCACGGTTTATTCGTTATGTCGGTCGTGTAGGAAATAACGAGATGCTAACCATTGTATCTTTAGGGCTTTGCTTAGCTTTAGTTGTTTTTTCTACTTTTTTTGAATATTCAGCAGCGCTAGGGGCTTTCATTATGGGCTCTATCCTTGCTGAAAGTGTTGAATCCCACCGAATCGAAGAGCGGATGGAATCACTCCGAGATTTATTTGCTGCTATTTTCTTTGTCTCAGTTGGAATGTTGATTGACCCCATTGCAATTTGGGACCACAAAGGAGCTGTCGTTCTAATCACGGTGGTCACCATCCTTGGAAAATCTATCAGCACAACACTTGGAGCCCTCTTTACGGGTCAGTCTCTCAAAACCTCAGTTCAAGTGGGACTCGGACTTGCTCAAATTGGAGAATTTTCTTTCATCATTGCAAGCCTCGGAACATCGTTGGGCGTCACCAGTGACTTCCTTTATCCGGTAGGGGTAGCAGTTTCCCTGATTACGACCTTTACAACACCCTATATGATTCGAGCCTCTTATCAGTTAGCCACTCTTTTTGATGAAAAAATTCCTAACGGTATAAAGTCTCTTCTCAACCAATACTCCAACTGGTCCTTTAAGCAACAAGCTGACTCCAGTAAAAATGCTGAGTTTTATCAGGGTATTTTTAAATGGCTGATTAATGCTTTTATTGTTTCTGTGATTTTCATTATATCTGGAGAGTTTCTCCTTCCATGGATTCAAGAAATGATTACAAGTTCATTTTTGGCAGGGGCAACAGGATGGCTCATCACCGTCTTTCTTTCTATGCCGTTTATTTGGGCGATGTTGTCGATTTTCAAAACTCCAATCTTTTCAAAAAAGAGAAGATTTTTTGCATCAACTCCTTTGATCGGAGCTAATTTTATTTTTGAAATCTCTTCACTACTATGGCTAGGCACTTTGAGCCTCCAGTTTTTGCAAGCTAAGCATGTCACATTTATTTTTGGAACCTTAGCTCTTGGAGTTTTTACTCTCTTCTACAAACGAATTGAACCCTACTACCGCTGGTTCGAAAAGAAATTTGTTTTTACTTTTGAAATGAAAGAAAAAGTTTCAACAACAGTCAGAGAAAACCTCTATCAAAATTTAGCTCCCTGGGACGCTCACCTGATCCGCCTTAAGGTTCATCCGAATGCCAAATTGGTGGGCACACGTATTGGAGAAGCTCAACTCCGAACCCGATTTGGAGTAGGAGTGGTTGCCATTCAAAGGGGGTTAAAAACTATCGTTGCTCCAAAACCTGAAGAACTGATTCTTCCACAAGATGAGCTCTTAGTCTTAGCTACAGATACGCAGCTTGAAGGTATCCGACCTGAAATTGAAAGACCCCCCACTTTGGCGTACTTACCCGATCATCTTTCAACCTACGATTTGAAACAAATCTTTATCACTCAAAACTCTCCACTCGTTCAAGCAACCATCCGTGAATCCAAGATGAGAGAAGAGTTTGGAGTCCTCGTTGTGGGTATCGAAAGAGAGGCCTCACGAATCGTTAACCCTGAATCCGATATCACCATTGAAAAGGGTGATACCTTATGGATTGTAGGAGAGAAGGTTATGATTGATAAACTAGGAAAATGGGCATCTGGAATGCATTCCTTAGTTGTACAGGATAAAGCCACGTCATGAAATTTTTTCGACCTCAGTTAAAACCCCTTTTCCTCATTCTCATCCCTTCTCTTTTGTGGTTTGGAGCTGTATCTTCTCGTTCCCTGATTATTCATCCCCGTTGTAAAGCACAACCTCAAGACTGCTCCCGCTCTTCAGTGATAAAAATTGACCAACTTTCCATTAGCTTTGAGAACACCTTAGCCGATCATTACTCCTACCTGAGCCAAAACCTCTCGGGTGCTCTTGGACTCTTGGTTCCAACGGCTTATAGCCTAAGCGTTTTTATTGCAAGAGGGCTCCCCTTAGCACCCACCCTTGCAGCTATCACTACTGACTGGATCACCTTAGCTCAAACGATGACCTGGAATGGGTTTGTAACAGAAATCTCTCATCTTCTCTCACAAAGACCCAGACCTTTTGTTTATACAAATCCCAAAGATCGAGGCGCTGATCCAGCTCATTACACTTCGTTTTACTCAGGACATACGAGTTTTTCTGCAGCAACCCAAATTGCTCTCTTACTGATTTTATGGAAACGTAAAGCCCCTCTTCCTCTTTTATTCTTTTTTTTAGCTTTAGGAGAAACCTTAGTTTTTACAACTGCTTATTGCAGAATCTTAGCTGGAAGACATTTTTTCACTGATGTCATGACAGGTGCTCTTGCAGGTGCTCTTGTGGCTTGGGTGGTGTTTACTCGTTCTCAGCTTTCAAATACTGGTAAAGCCCCTTTAACTCAGAAGAACTCAGATTGCCATACCCTGGCATCAGGTTTCCAGGAATACCACGAATGACTGCTTGATTAAAAACTTCTTGTGAATTCATAGATGGACTCTGCTGATTGAGAGGATGAGTAGCAACAAAAGCAACTGGATAGACACCCAGAACACTCACCTTAATCCCCCCTTTGCCATGATCCCCATGGCACTCCAAGCAGTGCTTTTGATAAAGATATTTCCCTATGAATGGCCCCTCTTGAACCTGTTCGAAACGAGAATGATACAGATGAGCACCTCGCTCCATCCCTGACTCCGCATGAGCAAGTTGCGACATTGCAAGCTCAATAGAGATCTTAGGATCTTCTTTCTCTTGAACACTCTCCTGGTTGGGATCAATTCCTACCCGAGCAAAATCTGCAGGTGAATCTACTTCCACTTGTGGATGTAGGGATAAGACATAATGAGTTAAAGCCCACCGATCATCTGCAGGTAGCGTTGCATAAGAAGCCATGGAAGAAGGAGGTAAGCCTTCTTTCAAAGTTTTAAAAACCATTGTAGGCTTGCGTCCGTTCTTCCATCCATCCACAGCCTCAAAATTTCTTGGAGCAGGATTCAGAGCTGCCGCTGCTGGACCATTGCCTTTTCCCTCTAGGCCATGACAAGCAACACACTGAATCGCATAAATTTCCTTCCCATGAGCCACCAACTCCGGTGTTGAGACCCATGGCTTTTTGAGCTTTGACTGGGATGAACCCTCTGCAATGAAAGTCCCATGAACTGAAACCTCTTGCCGAAAGAAAAGATCAGTCGCAGTCAAAACAATGAAAATCGCTAAGAATAAAAAAGAAGTAATAAAAATCATCCTATTTTCTGATGACTCGTATTTTAAATTCATAAAGTAAAGAGCCACCAAAGAAGCTTTCAAAGTAGCTACAGCTGTTGCAATCACAAAATTAAATGGCCCTAAATCTATATGGGCAATCCAAACCGTAATCGCTGTCAAAACCAGAAGCAAAGCTCCAATGGTTAAAGCAGTTTTTGTTGGCAGAATATGATGATGTTTTTGACTCGTTGATCCCATAAATTAACCTACCAGGTAGAGAAGCGGAAAGAGATAAATCCAAACCAAATCGACAAAATGCCAGTAAAGTCCAACCAATTCAATGGGTGTATAATAACTTGGACCAAATTCACCCCGAAGAGTCCGGCGCAAAATCCAAGAAATCACTCCCATCCCAATTAAAACATGAATTCCATGCAGTCCAGTCATCATGAAGTACAAAGAAAAAAACAAGGAAGCCTTAGGACTCTTGATCTCCGTATTCGTAAAAAAACCACCTGGTAAAAGTCCATCGTGGAATTTATGAGAATACTCAAAATATTTGACCCCCAAAAAACAACACGCCAAGATCAAGGTCAATACGAGGTATCTCACTGAAGACACCTTATGGCCTTTCTGAGCCGAACTGACTGAAAGAGCCATGGTCAGACTACTCGTAATCAAGACCACTGTATTGAGGGCTCCCATGTGGACCGCTAGGTGTTGATGGGCCTCATGAAACATCTCAGGGTAAAGCCCTCGAAAAAGTCCATAGGCAACAAAAAGTCCTCCAAACATCAAAACCTCTGTTACCAAGAAGATCCACATCCCTTGCTTGGCAGCCTCGAACTCGTGATTAGCACTTGTAAAGTGATGGGCATGATGATGAATAACAGTTTCTTCTTGCAACATGAATTGCTCCTTTAAGCTTGGCTTCACCTCAGATTGGCAGGCATACTCGTATCTTCTGGCAAGTACTCATAGGGCCACTGAGTCACTACCGGAGTCTCATGAAAATTTTCATGGGGAGGGGGAGAACTCGTCTTCCATTCCAATGTTTGAGCATTCCAAGGATTAGCATCTGCCTTTGCTCCTGATCTCATTCCTCGGTAAAAATAATAAGCCGTGTAAATGAAACCCACCCCAATCAACCCACTCCCTAACGTAGAAATCCGGTTCAGAAATGTAAACTCAGGCAAATAGCTCCAATACCTCCGAGGCATCCCCTGCGCCCCTAAAATAAACTGAGGGAAAAACGTCACGTTAAAGCCAATCACAATCAACCAAAACCCTATTTTTGCTGCAGTCTCAGAGTACATTCGCCCAAACATCTTGGGAAACCAATAATGAAGTCCAGCCAGTAATCCCATCAAGGTTCCTCCAACCATTACATAATGAAAATGAGCCACCACAAAATAAGTGTTTGTCAGATGAACATCGATCGCTAAGGTTGCTAAAAACACTCCCGTTAGCCCACCCATGGTAAACAACTCCAGAAAACCAAAAGCATAAAGCATTGGCGCGTTAAAATGAATCGAGCCTCGATACATAGTTCCAACCCAGCTAAAAACTTTAACTCCGGTTGGCACTGCAACAAACATAGTCAACAAAGAAAAAACAAAGTTTGCAAGCTCAGATTGACCACTCACAAACATATGATGGCCCCACACAATAAAAGCAATCAGAGCAATTCCAAAAGAAGAGTAGGCAATTGCTTTGTACCCAAAGATTGGCTTTCTCGAAAAAACTGGAATAATTTCTGAAATAATTCCCATCGCAGGGAGAATCATAATGTAAACAGCCGGATGAGAATAAAACCAGAAAAAATGTTGGAATAAAATGGGATCCCCCCCTAGCTTTGGATCAAAGATCCCAATTTGAAGAATACGCTCCATACAAAGCAGGACCAAAGTAATCGCTAAAACAGGAGTTGCTAAAACTTGAATAATACTGGTTGCATAAAGAGCCCAACAAAAAAGTGGCAATCTCATCCAGGTCAAGCCAGGAGCTCGAAGCTTATGGATCGTCACAATGAAGTTAAGTCCAGTCAAAATCGAAGAAAATCCCGCAATAAAAGCTCCAAAAAGAACGAGTAAAACCGTCGTATTTGTTCGAATTGAATAAGGAGTGTAGAAAGTCCACCCTGTATCGGCTCCTCGAAGAAACAGTGCTAGAACTGCAAACAAAGCCCCCGTCATAAAAATATAATAAGAAGCAAGATTGAGCCTAGGAAAAGCTACATCCTTAGCTCCCAACATGATCGGCAATATAAAATTACCTAAAGCAGCAGGGATCGCAGGAATGACGACCAGAAAAACCATAATGGCTCCATGGTACGTAAAAAATTTATTATAAGTGTTAGCATCCACTAAATTATGACCACCCCACTTAAAAAGCTCCAAACGAATCAACAGAGCAAACACCCCGCCCATTAAGAAAAAAAGCAATACAGAGAACAAGTACATCAAACCAATTCGCTTATGATCCAATGTCCCTAGCCAGGACATCAAGCCCCGAGAGTGATTGAGATAATGATCTTCACCCTGAACAACTGCAGAGTTATTTGACATAGCCTGACTCTCCTTAAAACTCCTGTGATTACTTCAAACTTTTCATATAAGCGATGAGTGCATTCATTTCAGATTCAGTTAAAAGCCCTTTGAATGTTGGCATCACTGGATTATAACCCTTCACTGTATTGGCTTGAGGATATTCAATATGGTTTCGAATATAGTTCTCATCAGCTAGAACAAATTTTCCATTCGCAAGCTCCACCTGAGTCCCAAAAAGTCCCTTATGAGTAGGACCTACTTTATTCGTTCCATCCGTTGAATGACAAGCCACGCAACCCTTAGACTGATACACCTGTCTTCCTTGCTCGACCAAAGAAATGTTTTGGATCAGAGGCTTCTTACCCAAAGTCCCTGCAACTTGCGTTTTACTCGGTAATGGCTGACCTGCCTCTGGGATTGGCCCAATCTCTTTGTTCTGATTCCAAGCCTTCCACTGATGATCCTCTAAAACAACCACCTTGGCTAACATTGCTGAATGAGATGTCCCACAGTACTCTGTACAGTAAGCTTGATGCTTACCGGGAACCGTGGCTGTAAACCAAATGCTGCTATACATTCCAGGTACAACATCTTGCTTGATTCTAAAAGTGGGGATGAAAAATCCATGCAGCACATCCTCAGAAGTCATCACCAGCTTGACGGGTCGGTTCACTGGCACAAATACCTCTCCGACTGTTGTCCTGCCATTGTCGTACTGAAACGTCCACAACCATTGCTTCCCAATCACTCGGATTTCATATGCATCCGAAGGAGCTTGGGTCATAGCATGATAAACCGAATAACCCCAAACAAAGATCACCATAAGTAAAAGAGTAGGAACCGCAATCCAAACTGCTTCCAATAAATGGCTGCCTGTAATGTACTGGGTCTTCTTTTTAGAATCGTGCTTGTAGGACACAATAAAATACAAAATGGATCCCACTACGAGAACAAAAAAGAAAATACTGAGACCTACCAAAAAATTGTACAAACTATCCCAACGAACAGCAACCTCTGTTCCTTGAAGAGGGACACTGCCTGCAAAAGCCTGCTGAATCATTCGAATTAGGCTCCTTTTCTTTGTCTGCGCCAGAAAACCATTAAATACCCCCCAAAAACGAGGACACAAGCAATACAACTGGTCTGCATCAATCTCGTCAAATACACAGAGTACTTCCTGGTCTGCGGATTATATCGATAGCAAAATAAAAGCATGCGATCCACTACAGAGCCAATTTTTCCACTCGATGCTTCCAACAAAGCTAACTTCAAATCCTGACTCGGATACTCAATCCCATAAAGATAACGCGAAATCTTACCTTCAGAAGTCATTACAAAAATCGCTGCACTATGAGCGTATTGTTTCTCATTTGGGTCATACTGATACCCAAAACCAACCTTTAAAGCAAGTTTTCGAATCTGAGATTCTTCTCCTGTTAAAAAATGCCAGCCTTTGGCTGCCTCTAACCGACCATAAGCATTGAGATAAGATTGCTTCTTTCGTCTCGCTAAATCTGGTTTTTCCTGAGGATGGATACTGATCGTAACAATTTCAAAATTTTTACCCGGAGTCCATTCCAAATTTTTTGGATCTAGATTTTTCAAAGAATTAACTAATCCATTAAGCATAAAATTACAAAGATTGGGGCATTCATAATAAACAAATGTCAAAAGAACAGGCCGCCCGTAATTGAAATAATCTCCTAATCGAACCGTCTTATCGTCTTCATTTTTGAACTCATACTCTGATACTGAGAGGGTTTCACCTAAGTGCTCCGTAATTCCAATCTCTTGAGCATTGGGCTTGATTTCCATTTTTAGCGATTCATGCCGCAAAAACACGACTTGAAACAATCCTAAAAAAAGGGCTATCCCACCTAGCACTGGAACCACTCGGATGATAGGCTTTAAAAAACGCATCTCGCTGAACACCTCAATGAAGTATTAAGAATGAATTATAAAGAAAAATTACAGATTTTCAAAGAACTTTCTAAGTCAGGAATTGTTGTTCTTGTTTTAATCAGTGTTCTCGCAGGCTATTTAATTGGACAACCCACTGAGATTCCACTTCAGTGGAGCTCCATGCTCCTCACTTTGCTTGGAGTCCTTTGTTTAGCCTCAGGGTCTTCTGCCCTCAATCAACTGCAAGAACGAAAAATTGATTCTCAAATGGCTCGGACCTCTCAGAGACCCCTCCCTTCTGGCCGGATTCATCCTCAGGAGGCCTTAGTCTTCATCCTCGTCATGCTTTTTCTAGGTCTAGCTCTTCTGCTATTTTTGAATGTCAGCTTATTGATTCTCGGATTAATTGCTGTACTTTGCTACAATGGACTTTACACTCTCTGGTGGAAGAAAAATTGGTCTTATGCCGCAGTCCCAGGGGCAATCCCAGGAGCCTTACCCATCTTAATGGGACATACATCATCCACTGGACAGCTCCTGCATCCGGCTGGGTTTTATCTTTTTTTTCTTCTCTTTTTTTGGCAAATGCCCCATTTCTGGTCACTCGCTCTGAAGTATGAAAAGGATTATGCAAAAGGAGGATTTCCTACACTTCCAGTCACTCATGGTTTAGGAGTTACCTTACAACACATCGTGATTTGGTGCTTAGCTTACCTGGGTCTTGCTTTTATTGCGCCTTTATTTCTTCCCGTTGGATGGATCTACTTTTTTTCTACTTTAATCATGAGTCTCAAAGTCATCCACGAGCTTCGCAAATTTATCCAAGACCCTGAAAGCAAAAGATGGCTTCATTTTTTTCTTTGGATCAATCTCAGTCTGATTGTTTTTCTTGCAGCTGCTAGCATTGATCTTTGGACAATTTACCTACCTATTTATTGATAGCACTTGAGGACTTGATTATTGGTGATGATGAAAAACAGATTCACTTAATCTTGGGTCTCCGATTGCAACAATATTGTTTTTAGCTAAAAAACGAAACACCGCTAAGCCAAATACACCTAAAAAGCCCAAAGCCACCCCGAGCTCTTGCCAACCCACTCGAGGACCCTCAGCAAAAAACTCAGGCTGAATCATCCAAAGCACATCAACCCACTGCGCTATCAGCATAAAAACTCCAACCCAAGCCAGCAGTGTTGGACACCGTTTAGCTTCCCTAGGAAGCAATATAAAGAAAGGCAGAAGAAATTTTCCAGCTAAGAGAAAGAGAGAAACACCCTTCCAATTTCCATGGAAGCGATGCAAAAAATATCCTGTCTCTTCTGGTAAATTTGCATACCAGATCAGCATAAATTGAGAGAACGCAATGTAAGCCCAAAAGACTGTGAATGCAAACATGAACTTACCCAGGTCATGAAAGTGATTTTCATTAATAATCCCATCTAACTTTCCACGAGATTTTAAATACACAGTAAGTAAACAAATCGCAGCCAAGGTGGAATAAAAAAGCCCTGAAAAACAATAAATACCAAACATCGTGCTAAACCAATGGGGATCTAAAGACATCAGTTGATCAAAGCTAGCCATTGTAAAAGTCACCCCAAAAAGAATCAAAAATCCGGGGGCTAAAACTCGATTCTTAGCGGTCCACTTATAATTTCCATCTTGATCCTGAGCGATTGAATTTCTAACCATTTTATGAGTTAAAAAGAGCCAAATCGCAATCGCTAAAAAATTTCTCACCATAAAAAATCCAGAACTCAGATAACCTGACTTACCTTGAAGTACGAGGTCTCCTTGTACATGCTGAGGATGACTCCAAAGATAAAGATGAGGAATTCCAAAACAAAGGATAGCAAAACTCACTGCAACCACTGGCAAATAAGCTGAAAGAGCTTCACTCAAACGTCGAACGGGAGCACTCCACATCGCTCCCGTCACCCATTGAATGGAAGCAAAGAAAATACCCCCCAGACCTAAAGACATAAAATAAAAATGATTCAGCAGAAAGCTAGCCCAGATTCGATCGGGGTCCACTCTTAAACCCGCTAAAAAAGTTGCAACACCAATCATTGCAAACACAACTAAAGCGTTTCTAAGTCTATCCGAAATTGAAAAATGCCCTGGATTCTTAATCATTGAAGTAGATGAATGTGTCATAAATCCCTTTGACTCCTAGTCAGCTTTTTTTAAATCTTCAGGCAACGGATGCTCTGAACGTTGCAAAGCTCTGACATAATAAACCACAGCCCATCGATCAGCCGGAGCAATTTGAGAAGCATAACTGGGCATCAAGTTTTGCCCCATCATGATCGTATGATACATTCTACCATCAGACCAATCCCTGACTTTTTTTGATTCTAAAGAAGGAGGCCTAGGAAACCTGGGAACAATAGAACCATCCCCCTTCCCTGCTGGGCCATGACAAACAATACAGTAATTTTTATAAATATGCTCCCCACGGACCAAGACCGGATGAGTTGGAGTCAAAGGATTTTTTAGGAAACTTCCAGCAGCCTCTGGGTCATTCGAATAAGGATAAGGTTCAAAATCTCTTGGAACAGTCCCAGGTACTGGAACCCGAATGGCTCCTTCTTGTTGAGCTTTGAGTGCAGGGCTATAAACCATATCCGGCATATAAGTAAAACTCGGTTCAGAGTGTCGACAACCGATCAGGCTTAAACTCAACCCAGATAAGACTAAAAATAAAACCAAAATCTCTCGTGCAACGGTTCTTAGAAAATCAGATCTCTCATGCATGATTAAAACCATTCCTCAGTGTAAACACTTTTTACCTCTTTAGCCCCAGTCCTTCTCAAAAATTCCTGAACTTCAGACTCCAGAAAAGGCTTATAAGTCTTAGACTGCTTCTGAGCAGAAGAAGGCACTTCATCCACTCCTGGAGAAGCTTCAATCACAAGTGCAAACTGATCATTCGTCAATCTCGGATCAAAAGCCTTCCGATGTTGATTGGGTAATCGATTGAGCAAAAACATCCCCACCACAGTTGCTAAACCCGCAAACAAAATGGTGCACTCAAACATCACTGGTACAAACGCAGGCCAGGAATTCATTGGCTTTCCTCCCACAATGAGCGGCCAATCAATCACTGAAGTCCAATATTGAAGATAAAACCCAAGAATACACCCCGTTAAACCAGCAGAAAAAGTGATAAAAGGCAAGGGAGACCGCTTTAAACCTTGAGCGGCATCTAGCCCATGAACTGGATACGGCGTATAGGCATCAAAATATCGATAATTGGCTTTCCTCACCTGGTCCATAGCCTCCACTAAAATATGAGGATTCTCATAAATTCCCATTACACCAGCAAGATTCTGCTTAGACATGAGCTGGCACCTCCGATTTATTTTGATCTGGAGAGTGGGAAGTGCCACCCTCTACTGCCATGACACCCTTAACTTCTGCCATAGCGATCGCTGGTAAAACTCGGCAAAAAATCAAGAACCAAATAAAAAACCAACCGAAGCTCCCTAATGTAATACCCCAATCATAAAAAGTAGGAACATAATACCGCCAATTGGATGGTAAAAAATCACGATGCAGCGAAGTGACCACAATGACAAACCTTTCAAACCACATCCCAATATTCACAAACAAAGATATAACAAACATAATTGGAATACTGGTTCGACATTTCTTAAACCAAAACACCTGCGGGATCATCACATTGCAAGTGGCCATAATCCAATAAGCCCACCAATAAGGTCCAAAAGCCCGATTGATAAAGGCAAAACGTTCAAAAGAACTTCCGCTATACCATGCGATAAAGAATTCACAGGAGTAGGCATAACCAACCATCATGCCAGTAGCCATGATAATTTTGTTCATCTTTTCAAGATGATTTAAAGTAATATAGTTTTTTAGATTAAACATTTCTCGGGCAATGACTAAAAGAGTCACCACCATCGCAAAACCAGAAAAAACAGCTCCAGCTACAAAATAGGGAGGAAAAATCGTTGTATGCCACCCCGGAAGATTCGATACTGCAAAATCAAACGACACCACACTATGGACGGAAAGCACCAAAGGCGTTGAAAGACCCGCCAAGAGCATATAGGCAATTTCGTAATGACTCCAACTCTTGTTTGATCCTCTCCAACCCAAAGATAAAACTGTGTAAATGAATTTTCGAATTGGGTTTTTTGCTCGATCTCGGATGGAGGCTAAATCAGGAACCAAACCCACAAACCAAAACACCAGAGAAATTGTAAAATAAGTGCCTACAGCAAACACGTCCCAAAGCAAAGGAGAACGAAAATTAACCCAAAGATGCCTTTGATTGGGATAAGGAAGAAGCCAAAAAGCAGCATACCAAGGCCTTCCCGTATGAATGACCGGAAAAATCAAAGCAGTCGTCACAGCAAAAATAGTCATCGCTTCTGCTGATCGATTGATCGCGGTTCTCCATTTTTGGCGAAATAAGAATAAAATAGCTGAGATCAGAGTGCCTGCATGGCCAATCCCCACCCAAAACACAAAGTTAACAATAAAAACACCCCAGCCATTGGGCTGATTGAGCCCCAAAACTCCTAAACCACTCGTAAACATATCTGTGGAAAGAGCAGCCCCTAAACTAAAAACTAGAATGGCTGTTATAAAACAAACCCACCACTTTTTTGTAGGAAACCTTTCAATGGGAGCAGCAATGTCATCGTTCACATCGGCCAGAGTTTTCCCACCGGTGACCCAGATATCTGCAACATACTGCTCACCACCTGTCGAACTTGGCATAGCTTTAATCACCTTTGTTCCTCACCTTCGTCATATAAGAAATGGAAGGCTTAGCATTTAACACTTCAAGCACCCTAAATGCTTGAGGACTTTCCTTCAATCGAAAGACACGGCTATTCGGATCATTCATATCGCCAAACACAATAGCCTCTGTCGGACAAGTCTGCTGGCAAGCTGTTTTAAACTGGCCATCTTTCACCTTTTCTCCTGCGTCTTTAGCCTTATCTTTTGCATCTCTAATTCTTTGCACGCAAAAGGTACACTTTTCCATAATGCCGCGAGTTCTCACCGTCACATCAGGATTCCAAGCCAAACTCATAGTCCCTTCATAAGACTTCCAATGATCAAAGAAATTAAATCGTCGAACCTTATAAGGGCAATTGTTTTGACAGTACCGAGTTCCTACACATCGATTATAGATCTGAACATTCAAACCTTCATCATCATGGACCGTTGCCAACACAGGACATACTGTTTCACACGGAGCATTTTCACAGTGCTGGCAAAGCATCGGCTGAAAAACAACATCAGGATGAGCTGGAGATCCTGAATAATAACGGTCAATCCTAAGCCAATGCATTTGGCGACTCACCCTCACCTGCTCCCGCCCTACGACTGGAACATTGTTCTCAGCTTGACAGGCAATCACACAAGCTCCACATCCTGTACAAGAGTTCAAATCAATAGCCATACCCCAACGATAGGACTTATATTCATGGGCAGGCCAAATCGATGGAACTGCTTCCAATCTTAAATGAGGATCCGTATGCTTCTCAGCACTTGGATTTTTTCGGTACTGAGATAAAATAATATCATTGATGATCGGTCTATTCTCAGTCGCTCCATGCCACTGAGTCGCAGCTAATTTATAAAATTTCCCCGTCTTTCGAATCTGAACAGGTTGACCTGAAAAAACTAAATGTTGCCCCTTAGACTGAATAAAAGGAAATACATTGATCCCAGCTTGATTTCCAATTTTTCCCACTGACTGCCGGCCATAGCCCAAAGCCACACTGACTACTTGAGAATGAAGTCCAGGCTGAATATAAACAGGTAACTCGGCCTTCACCTCTCCTGCTCGGAGCTCAACCACATCGTCTCCCTTGACACCCAAAGTTTTAGCCAGAGCAGGACTGATATTTAAGTAGTTATCCCAGGTCACTGTTGAAATGGGATCAGGCATCTCTTGCAACCAAGGATTGTTAGCACTCCGTCCATCATACATCGAAATTTTTGCGTAAAGAGCCAAAGAAACGTCTTTAGAGTTTAAACCGCCTGAAATCATCAATTTTTTTAAAGAATCTGTTTTAAAAGATCTTGATCCCGGTAACGCTCCTAAATTGCCTTGAGAAGATGCAAGATTTAAAACTCCTGCCCGCAAAGTTGCTTCCCAAAACTGCTCAAAAGATCCAGAAGATCCTGCTTCTTTATAATAAGTCTCTTTCCAATGATTCTTAAGGTATTCATGCCAATCCCCAGCATTCGAAACCATGGTGCTTTGTTTGAACTGTCCCTGCTTCATCCAAACCAAAAGAGAGTCCTGGAAAGCACGAGTGGAATGTATCGGTGCAATCGTAGGCTGCTGTAAGCTATATACTTTTTTACGTGGATTGGAATCTCCCCAATTTTCCAGGTAATGATGATCAGGCAAAACATAATCCGAGACTAAACCCGTTTCATCCACCCGATCCGAAACACTAATGATGAGCGGAACCTTCTGAAAAATCTCTGCTAACCCTGGAAATGCTCCAGCCAAAGAGTATAAGGGGTTTGTTCGATAAAGAATCAAAGCATCTACTTTCCCATCCTTCATCTCTTGAATCAACTGAGAAAACTCTGCAAAACGACTATGAGAAGGCGTATAACCCAACATCCCATCAACAGTACTCCCCTCATTACCAAGAACGGAGTTTAACAAATTAGTGATGACTTGAAGAGCTAATGAATCCTGAGTCTTAGATGGAAGACTTCCACTGACGACAAGACTTTTTCCACGATTATTCCAAAGATCGACAGCAATCCGAAATAAAAGTGACCCCCCTTCGCTCAGACCATGGTCTAACCCAAGTTCTAAAGCAACTCGCTCCAACGGATATTGCGAAAGTAAAGAAATAACAAAAGGGTCATTAGCCAGCTCGACTGATCTTTTCTGTTTTAAAATCAGCAGATGAGCCAAGCCTAAAGCAATTTTAAGCTCATCTCCCGGTCGAACAGGGTAACGTTCATCTGCATTAGAACCCGTCAGGGTCAGAGTAGGTTCAAAACAAATCAGCTTGGACAACTGAGCTTGAGCAGGTTTCTGACCTTGCAACTTTCGGCGTTTTGACCATGCTTGTGCATGCTCCACAGGAGAAACCCAGTTCCCCAAAAAATCGGCTCCCAAAGAAAGAATTAAATTCGCCTGATCAAATCGATAAAGAGGAGTGAGTGCATTCCCATAGGAAAGCTCCTGCGACTCCGCAATTTCTGTCAAAGCAAGTGGCTCAAAATCAACCCGCTTCCCATCTCTAAAAGAGTTTAAAAAATCATCAATTAACCTTTGGGTAGACTCACTCCGAATCCCCGAAGTTAAAACCCGAACTCGACCCAAACCCGAAGCAAGACCTTTGAATTGTTTCACCAAATTTGCATCAACTTCGCTCCAAGACACCTCATTTTGAGTGTGTTCTTTCCGAGAGCGAATCACGGGTGCCTTCAATCGATCGAGGTCATAAAGATTAAGAACCGACGCTTGGCCCCGAGCACACAGAGCTCCTTGATTCAGAGGATGATCAGGGTTCCCTTCTAACTTGATTGGACGTCCTTCTCGAGTCTTTACCAAAACTCCACACCCTGTCGAACACTCTTGACATGTAGAGGCATACCAGCTGGGTACGCCCAAGGTCATCTGCTCAGGTTTCACGACATAAGGAATGATTTTATGAACCGGTCTTCGAGTGCAAGATAGGCTAGCCATTGCGATACTGGCTCCCATCAAAGTCAAAAACTCTCTCCGAGCCAAACCGGTTTGGTCAGATTTCAGCTTCTGATCCATCCATTCGAGTGGCTTTTCAAAAAATTCTTGACCTCGTTTTTCCTGAACCTGCGGATTCTGCCAATAAGAAGCATCCAGTTCCTCAGGTCCAATCCAATGTCGAGGGGGAACAAATCCTTTTAATTCATCATTTTTCTGGGGTTCTTCATTTTGTTGATGATGGTCCATAAACTCTTTCTCTACTTCAAACGGTCTATCTTAAATTCCTCTAATTATGGCAGGTATTACAACTCACTGGAGCAACAGGCCCATGGGGAGCCTTCTGCTTCGGATAAATATTTTTCAAAACATATTGTGGAGTCGTTTGCCCACGATGGCATTCCATACACCAACCCATGGTCATTGCCTCTTTCTGCTCGATCTGAACCATTGCCTGCACATTGCCGTGACAGGTCTCACAAGCGACTCCCTTTGCTAAATGCCTTTTATGTGAAAAATAAACGTGATCAGGAAGCTCATGCACCCTCACCCATTCAATCGGTTTTCCTTCTGAAAATGCTTTTTTCAGCTTTTGAATATAGGGGCTATCCACCTTCACAACAGAATGACAATTCATACACACATTCAAAGCAGGCACACCTGCATGACGGGATTTCTCAGCTTCAGAATGACAATAAAGACAGGGAATCTTTTGCTCTGCAACATGCCGTTTATGGCTGAAAGGAATAGGTTGTTCAGGGGCATATCCTTGATGGGATGCGGAAGGGAAAACCTTGATAATTCCAACAATCACAAACAAAGCTGCAGATATGAGCAGCGTGATACCAAACTTTTTCTGAGCCCCAAAGATGAAAACCATGATATACCTACTTGCTGTTTTGATCTTTTACGTACTTAGCTCTTATCTACCAAAGTATCTACTGTTTTTTATTAAAAGAAGGTAGCCTTCTTAGAGATGAGTTCCTCAATTTCCGGCTAAGTTGCAGCAGGCTTTTGCAACTTAGTTCCCAATTGAACGACGGAAGAGTCAACATCGATCAAAATCACTGTACAATCGCTTTTAGGTAAATCACCTTGATCTGCCATTTTATCTGCAACTTGATCTGACAAATGAGATTTAATTTGGTACACGATTTCGTTTAATGTATCTACACCCTCTGGAAGTTCATCTCCGTTAGAATTTTTTACTGAATCGATGATCTTCAAAAGCTTGACTTCCCCACCTACTCCTTCGATCACTCCACGTGAACACAAGATCATCCGATCCAGAGGACTGAACTGAATTTCTCCTACTGGAAATGGAGTGAACCCAGAGAGTCGAGAGAGAACCCCTCCTTGACTCTCTAGTTTTTTAACCCCTTGCCCCAAAGAAAAATAAAATAATCTTGAGTTTCCAAGATTCAAGAATCGAAACCGTTGGTCATGACGTGAAAAAACACCATAAAAAAGAGAGAGATGATCATTCTCCTTGAGAGTCAATGCAAGATCATCATAAATGAGACCCACAGCTTCAGCAATCTCCCTGGAGTTCTCCATTTTTTGTCCAGAGACTTTCATACCGACTCTCATCAGTGTTGATAAGACAGCAGCAGAAAGACCGTATGTAGAAGAATCCGTGAACAACCATGAAAGGTAATCTCCCTCGGGTGATTGAATCAAGTCAAAATAGTTGCCTCCGGGTTGAACTCCAGCAAGGTAACGGCTTGCAATTTTAAATCCTTGAATCGACTCAAATTTTTTAGGAAGATTGGCTTTCTGAAGTCGTTCTGCTAAAGAAAAATCATCTGTTAATCTTTGAATGATTTCAGAAAAAGACGAATTTAACTCACTGACTTCATTCCACATCTGAATTTTTTCAAGAAATCGAAATTTACTCATCACCTCTAAGGCTCGAAACGGAAAAAAAATGAGATCATCGACCTGGTTTTTAACCAAGAGTTCTGGATAAGACGATCGATCATCTACCACTAAAAAAAGAGCGTGCTGTCTTCGATCTATTTTTTTAAGAAATTTTTCAATCTGATCCATCTTTGAATCAAGAATCAGAATAGGTTTTAAATTTGATTTCTTTGAATTTAAAGATGCAAGACTGATCTCAAAATCAACTTTTCCTTGGAGACAGAGGATTAAATCCTGAGCCCATTTTTCTTCTTGCTCTTGGCTGCGAGCACAAACAGTGACACTGAGTTTCATCCCGACTCTCTCCCTACCTAATAGGTTCGGATTTGGTATTGGAACAGGCAGGAGGTATCACCTTGCTTCTGAGAACTTGTTCCTACATTTTCCGTAAACAAAGCCAAAGACATTTCTGCTCCACGCCCCTTTAAACCTAAACCAGCCGAAAAATATCCCCCACGCCATCCTCCACGCAAAAAAACTTTATCCCGAAATGAAAGCTCCATCCCTGCCGCAAAATGAAATAAAAAACCGATTCCTGACCGATTAGTCATATCCCGCTCTTGAAGAATCAGATTCATCAGAACTCCCCGTCCCAATCGAGGATGAAGACTAAACGCCACATCTACAGTCATGGGCTCTGAGTCTGGAAATCCAGTGGAACTCTGGGTGAAGGAGTAAAGAGAGGGAAACTGATAAGAGGTGTTCATTACATTTCTCACAACAACATCAAACATTGGAAGGTAGCGCACAGGAAGGGTCAGCGCAAGTCCCAAGGTATGAGACAAACCTGAGCCCTGCTTTAAATTTTGATTATATCCTAAATCTCCATCCACAGATACCGTCTGATTTCCTTGAGCCTGGTTCACCCACTGAAGTGAGTATCCCACCCGGATTATACCCTGAAAAAAGCGAAACCCACTCCCAAAAGCGGGGATGAGCTGATAAAGACTCTGATAATTAAGCGTATTATCACCATTTCCTAAAGCCGAAACATGGGTCTCTGCTAAAACACCCAAGGCAAACCCTGGAAAAGCCAAACTCGAGACCAACCCACCTCCCATCCCAGAACGCTGACCAGAATGCTGATTAACAACAGGAGCATAGGAGCTTAAATCAGTGACTTTATAAGCATTCGGATCTGCAATTTTGACAAATCCACTATTCGCAGAAACTGAAAAATTAATCGGCTCAACAACAAATTTCCGAATTCTTCCCAAAGACGCAGGGTTATAAAACAAACCAGAAGGTGCATCATCCCCTAAAGAAATGTAGGCATCTCCCAACCCAGCAGCTCTTGCTGAAGTGTACCTAGATCCTGGAACAATATCTTGACGTGCATAAGATAATTCATTCAAAAAAAGAGATAAACAAAAACCCCCTCTCCCAAGGAAAATCAAAAATTTTCTCTTCCTGAATAGACCCATAGATAATGAATCGGAAAAAATATGAATAGTTTTATAAGATTAAATAATTTATTTCAGCGGTCTTCCGCTTTTCCGATAAACTAGAAAGATAGAGATATATAATTCTATATTGAATAGGAGATCTAAGATGACGGGGGATGGAATTCCAGAGTGGGCAGAAACACTAGCCAACTCTTTACTCAAAGCCTTACGAGAAAGGGACCCCTATACTTATGGTCATTGCTATCGCGTAGCACGCAACTCCAAACTCCTGGCAAAATCTGCAGGATTGAGTGAAAAGGAACAGAAAATCATTGAATTCTCAAGCTTATTCCATGATTTAGGAAAAATTGGAATACCAGACAGAATTCTGCTTAAGCCAGGCAAGCTCACTAAAGAAGAAGAGACCATCATGAAAACACACCCCACCAAAAGCGCTGAAATCATTGAACCTTTAACTATGATTCCTTTTTTTAAATCACTCATTCCAGGCATTCTTTATCATCACGAAAGAATAGATGGCAAAGGCTATCCTCATGGAATTACAGGCAACCGAATCCCTCTCATGGCTCGTGTCATTTTAATTGCTGATACTTTTGACGCTATAACCACTAATCGACCCTACCGAAAAAGCAGAGGCAATGAATTTGCCTATAAAGAACTGAAACAATTTTCAGGTCGCCAATTTGATGAGAAATTAGTAGAAATCTTTGTCAAAGCCCATCCTCAATGGGGCGACCTAGAAGAAGAGATTACAGAATCATTTGTAGCTACCCACTTCAAACGAGCTGCTTAACCCTAGATTCGAATATAATTAGTTTTTAAAACTTATTGAACAACTATTGAGCCTAAAGACAACTCTATGATAAACTAGTTTAGATATCTATAATTTATGGGAAAATCAAAAATTCTTATTATTGAAGATAACGCAGATACCCGAAAGTTTCTTGAAGCTAAACTGGGAAAGGATTTTGTAGTCTTAACTGCAGACAACGGGGTGATTGGGATAGAATACGCCAGGAATCGTTCACCTGATTTGATTTTACTTGATATTTTACTTCCTGTTCTCAGTGGATATGATGTGTGTAACCTTCTTAAGAAAGATGAAAAAACAAATCGAATTCCAATCATTATTCTTTCAACTAAAACCAGTATCCAAGACATTACCCAAGGATTTGCTCAGGGTGCAGATGACTATATTTCTCAGCCTTTTAACTACAAAGAGTTCTTAGCGCGAATTCAAACTAGACTCAGAAAAACCCAAGATGAAATCACTTCTATAATTGTTTCAGGGGAATTAAAAATTGATCAATCCAATCGAGAAATCACCTTTGAAGGAAAAAAAATAGAACTCACTCTCACAGAGCATGATATTCTCAGACTTTTGGTCTTAAAATCAGGATCAGTGGTTTCAAGGGAGGCTATTCTAAAAGAAGTATGGAGAGATCACTCCACTCAAACCCAAGACCGAACGATCGATGTTCATATTCGAGCAATCCGAAAAAAAATACCATCCCTATCCAAACACATTTTATCTGTCTATGGAATTGGCTACCAATATGAACCTTAGAATTGACTGAGTGAGTCTTTAGATTTTAATTGATATTCAGCAATTACATTCCGATTCTATCTTGAGAAGGTAAAGCAAAATGGGTGAAGGTCTAAAGAAGTTTGGGCGATATTTTTTACTGGACCAGATTGCACAAGGTGGCATGGCCGAAATCTATCGGGCCCGCTTAGCCTCTGCAGATGGTGCTGGGCGCCTCATGGTCATCAAAAGAATCCAAGCTGGGTACGGAGCTAATGCTGAGTTTCTTCAAATGTTTAAATCAGAGATTAAGGTCACCATGGGCTTTAATCACCCGAATATCGTTCAACTTTATGATTTTGGAGAGGAACAGCAACAACCCTATATTGCCATGGAACTGGTTGATGGAAAAAGCCTTAGGCAGTTTATGCAACGCTTTTCTGAAAACAAGCAAACGTTCCCGGTTGAGCTAGCCACCCATATCATTGAACAAGCTGCGTCAGGTCTTCATTACGCCCATAGTTTCAAAGACAAGATATCAGGGGAACCTTTGAATATTGTTCACCGAGATATTAGTCCACAAAACATCCTGATTTCATTTGAAGGAAATGTTAAAGTGATTGACTTTGGAATTGCAAAGGCAACTACCAATGTCGAATCCACCCGAGCAGGTGTCATCAAAGGCAAGCCCAGTTACCTCTCTCCTGAACAAATCAGCGGAGAGACTCTAGACGGTCGAAGTGATATTTTTGCACTCGGTGCGGTGCTATGGGAAATTCTGACAGGTAAAAAACTCTTTGCTGGAGAAAATGATCTAGCCGTCCTAAAACTCATTGAAAGCTGTCAAACTTATGTCAAACCTCCTTCAACCCTCAACCCCAAGATCCCAAAAGAATTAGATACGATTGTCCTTAAGACTTTGACTAAGCAAAGAGAAAATCGGTTCCAAACGGCTGAAGAACTTCAACGAGCACTTCACAAATTTCTCTATGCCTTTTCACCCGAGTTTAACCCCTCTGATCTTTCTTACTACGCAAAAGATCTCTTTAAGGGAGAGATTGTTGAAGATCGAAAACTAATCCAAAAGCTGAATGATAAAGTGGAGAATCTTTTGGCCATAGATAGTCAATACACGCTTGAGTCCTCAAGTGAAAGTTCATCTTCCTCAAATTCAAAGGACGAGATGACTCTCGTCGATGGCCACCGAATGCAAAAAGATTCACCTAGAGGCACTCAAGAGTTCTCACTAGAAAACCTTAAGGCAGACTTAAGCTCAAAAGTTGAGGTAGAAGCTACCCCTAAGTTTACCCCTCGAAGCACCGAATTCCAACGACGGACTGGAGCAACAGAGCGAGGGACATACACAAGCAAACTCAACCTCCAAAATATCCCTCAACAAAGAGTTTCTCACTCAAAAAAACAACCTATAAATCCTTTCAAAATGATACTGATGGCTTCCACTGCTTTGGTTCTGATCTCTATTTTTGGGCCTGAATTTGGAATCAAAGTTCCTATCATTTCTGATATTCTGGGGGATTGGATTGGAGGAAGTGAAGCTCGACTCGTACTCCAAGGGAATCAAAAAGAGGTCACCGTCACTATCAATGGTAAAAAAGTAGCAAATTCTCTTCCTGCAACGATTAATGGAATCAATGTTGGAACTCCATTCCAAGTCAGTGTCACCGGCACCGCAGGAACTTTCGAACAAGAGATCACACTTGAAAAAGGAGAGAAAAAAACAATTCCAGTTATTTTCTCTATGGAAAAATCAATGGCATCCACTGAGGCGGTCCAAGCAGGACAAAAATCAATCCTCCTCAAATTAAACCTGACTCCTGGAGGTGGATCTCCCTTGATTTCACTCAATGGAAAAAAAATCAATCCTGAGAATCCTTCCATCTATGCTCCCTTAGACACCCCATTGGAACTCCTCATTCAAAGATCAAACTTTAAAACTTTCAAACGAGAATTTAACTTAGATTCAAACCAAATGAGTGGACTCAAGGAATGGCTCATGGACATTCAATTAGAACCTGCAAGCTTTGGATTTCTCTCCTTACATACCACCCCAAGCTCCGATGCCATGATTCCTTTTGATGGAGGGACCCCTTGGAAAAGAAAAACCCCTCTTGAAAACGAAAAACTTCCAGTTGGATTATATACAATTCGACTCACTAACGAAGTTCTAGGGATGGAAAAAACAATCCAAGTGAGAATCGAAGAAGGCAAATCGATTAATATGGACGTAAAACTTGAAATTGGAAAATAAATTTA
>CAIZRG010000045.1 GCA_903935335.1 Oligoflexia bacterium | reverse complement strand
GCATATGATTTTGGTGGAACTGGGTATATCAATGCAGGAAATGGCAATAGCCTTAATCTAAGCAATTTTACATTTTCTTTTTGGGTAACTGATTTAGGAGTTCAAGGAAAACTTGAAAACTTATTCCTAAGAGAAAAGATTCACCCTTTTTTAAGCCGAGCCGTCAACCAACTGACAGACGCTAAATTTCTCATCCGCGGTGCGCAGGAACCAAAAAATAAGATTATAGTGATTGAAATTGATAGTTCTTCCATTGAACGACTGGGTCGATGGCCATGGCATCGAGACATCATAGCTTATTTGATTGAAAAAATATTTCTTGCTGGAGCTAAAGTAATTGGATTAGACATGGTTTTTTCAGAACCAGACCCACGGGTTCCAAATAGTTTAAAAGACCTTCTCCAAAAAAAAGGAGAAATTGATACAACTCAATATGAGACCGATCCTCAACTCAAAGAAGTCATCCAAGCTTATTCTGACCGATTGATTACGGGCTGGACAAGTGAAATGTCCTGTCAACCTCTCTACGAAGAAGAAAAATTTTGTCCTGTAACTGATCCAGAAGCTCTCAAGCTTTTTCCTCCTTCATTTCAAAAATTTTCATTTGATGAATTTATAACCCAAGTCAAATTTAATCCTGCTAAAACAGCCATGATTTCGTTTGTTACACCCATCCCTAATATCCCTGAATACAACGAAGTATCCAAACATTCTGGCTACTTAAATGCAATTCTAGATTCTGATGGAGCTATTCGTAGATCCAATCTTCTTGTTTTTGCAAAAGGGATTCCCTTTCCATCACTTGCTCTACAAATGGCAAAACTTGGATTAAACGAAAAAATCCAAGTTTCACTCAATCAAGATTCAAAAGTCGAAAGCCTTGGCTTTATCAATACGAAAAGAATGATTTCTGTTACTCCATTAGGCAGTATGCAGATTAACTTTAAAGGACCTTCTTCTGTTTTTTCGCATATATCAGCAGAAGAAATGATGAACGAAAAAGATATCATCGAAGATCCAACAAACCTTTTATTATTTGGAAAATCAAAAAATAAAATATTAAAAGATGCATATGTATTGATCGGATTATCAGCCTTAGGAGTATTTGACATGAGGAAATTTCCGTTTGAGTCTAATTCTCCAGGTGTTTATGGTCATGCTAATTTATTAGAAAATATATTAACTGGGGATCCACTCATCACAAACTCTAAACAAGGATCACTCTTTCTTTTGTTTTTGATGATCTTTGGAGTTTTTGGATTTTCTATTTTAATCGAAAAACTTAACGCAATCCCAGCATTAAGTTTTTTCATCGCCACACTCTCATTAATATTGTTATTAGACTTTAAGGTTTTATTTAATAAAAACTATAATTTAAATAGTATTTATTTTTATTTTGAAATTATTTCTGTTTTTATTTTTACACTGTCAGCAAAGTATGTTCGTGAAGAAAAAAATAAAAAATTTATTCGAGGAGCTTTTTCAAAATATGTTTCACCTTCAATTGTTGACCTTATTTTAAAAGACCCGTCTAGACTTTCTTTGGGAGGAGAGAAAAAAGAATTATCCATTCTTTTTTCAGATATTCGAAATTTTACAACTTTTTCTGAAAAAATGGATGCAAAGATTTTAACATCATTTTTAAACGAATACTTAGGATGCATGACTGAGATTATTTTCTGCCAACAAGGAACACTGGATAAGTATATGGGAGATGCAATTATGGCTTTCTGGGGGGCACCTCTTGAGCAAAAACAACATGCATTTCACTCTTGCCAGACAGCAATTAAAATGTTGAAAGCCTTAGAGCAAAACCAGAAGCGCTGGAAAGATTTATATGAAATCGATGTTAGAATAGGAATTGGAATCAATTCAGGTATAGTCAATGTGGGTAATATGGGCTCAGAGAAAAACTTTGAATACACCGTAATCGGTGATCACGTCAACCTAGCTTCACGGATTGAAGGACTCACCAAAAAATACCATGTCCCCTTGATCACCACCCGATTAACTCTGGAAAGCATTGAAAAATCTGGTCTTAAGCTGCCTTCCTATCGAACTTTAGATCAAGTAAAAGTGAAAGGGAAAAATGCAAAAACAGAACTCATCCAGCTACTAGAGAAAGATTATCCTTCCGAAGGGCTCTGCCTTTTTGAAGAAGGCCGTCAACTTTATCAGATGAAAAAATGGCAAGAAGCAATAAAAAAATTCTCACGAGCTCAGCAAGAGATTCAGAAAACCCTTAAAATAATAGATGGACCCTGTGAGATCTATTTAGAGCGCTGCCAACAACTTGAAAAATCTCCCCCAGAGTTGAACTGGGATGGAACCTGGGAATTTATCTAAATCGATCAGCTACACTTTTGACAAATACCAAAAAACTCCAGATAATGCGTAATCTGAGAGTAACCTTTACTTAAAACAAGTTGCTCCAATCTCTGGACTTCACAATCATCAATATTCTCAGATTTTCGACAAATTTTGCAAATAACATGGTGATGGTGATGGCTAGATCCATGATGGATTTCATACCGTGCAACACCGTCTCCAAAATCGCATCTTTTTACTAATCCAACAGACTCAAATACAGTCAAACATCGATAGACGGTTGCAAGATCTACTTTTTTGAATTTTACCTGTTGATGCAATTCTTCTACACTAAAAGGACCATGCTGAGCAATAAGTGCTTTGAGAAGTTCAACTCGACTCTGAGTTTTTCGCAAGGAAGCGGCTTGCAAAATTGCTAAAGAATCTGAGAGAACGTCTGTAAAAGTTTGAGAGCTTTGAGTCATGTAAAATGGAAGCCCCTTATTTTTGGCAAAATGGTTGGCTCGACTGGGATTGAACCAGCGACCCCTACCGTGTCAAGGTAGTGCTCTCCCGCTGAGCTACGAGCCAAAAGGAAAGGATTATTTCCGATTTATAGCCTTCTCGCTTGATCAAGTCAAGAATCCATCAGCTCAAATAACCGAAATTGAAAACAAGCTCTCAGTAAAGTTGAACAAGATCGCCCTCTCTAAAGTTCCCACCCGTGTGAATTTGAGCGACTGCACCATTGACTCCCATAAAATCAATGATTTCAACTGTCCCTTTCACCTGACCCGGAGATCGACCTAAGTACAAACCTGAAGTGGGGTCATACACATCTTCACCACCAGTGAGCACTCTTAAAATATCCCCATGAATTAAACCTGAAGCTTTCCCTGCATTAATAAAAATTTTTGGCCCCGTCAATCTTGCAATCCGACCCTGCCAAACTAATTTTTCAACAGACCGCAAGATATCAGGAATCAGCAAAGCCACAGCTTCCTGAGCAGAAGCTTCTGTTAATGCTGCGCGGTAATCTGACCCAGCCGTATCCTTTCTATTAAATAACAACATCACTTGATCAGAACTTTCTCCCACCTGAGTCTGCGCTAAAATCTCTCGACCTCCATGAATATCAAATACTTTAATCTCTACCTCCACAGCTCCCAGGGATTCTTTCTGCCTAAGAATTCCAACCTCATCTCCATTTTGGCGAAAACTAATTTTTTTAATTCGACCCAAAACTAGGACCGAAACCCCGATTTTCCTGCCTTCAGCAATCAGTCGAGGAACATCAAGCCTCTCCCCTTCCAGAAAATCCTCCGTCGATGGAAGAGATTGAATTTGAAGCGGAATCACTACCCGTTGAGTCAATGCCAAGCCTCGCTTGAGCTCATTGGCAACCCAAACTCCCAAGCCTTCCTGACGAACGGGAGTATCATTCCAAAAATCAAAAACCAAAACACTTTTTTTGGGATGACCGAATTCATCTCCCCTCGGGGCTAGACTTGAACGCATCCCTTGTCGATCTATCCTTTCAAAACCCTGATCTGGACGAAGAAGAGAAGATTTTTTACAAGAAACACAAAAAATAAATAGAACAAAAAACTGCAGTCTTTTCCTAACCATAGAATGTTCAGACCTCCCACTCAGCTTCAACTAGAAAGATCGAACCTCGATCTTCATTCGAGAATTTGACGTGAGTTCAAAAGAAATTGCTTCTAATCTTGTTTTAACAGCCTCTTTATTATCTTTGAGTGCGATACCTAAAACTACTTGCCCTTTTGAAAACTCCCGTTCCTCAATAGCAACTCCAAACTCATTGAGTTGACTTAAAATCTGATTTTTCGCATGGCTATATTCCATAAAATCTTTAAATTGAGAAATTTCAACCTTCAACTCCTCTTTTATACCCTGCAACTGAGAAGAACGAGAGACCATCTTAGCCCCAAGATCGATTATTAGATCTGTAAACAAACTAGACTGAATTTCATTTGGAAATTTTCCTGCTAAAAAATTTTTTTTCTGACCTTGAACAAAAAGATTCGAAAAAAATACACTCAATTGAATAAAATACCGATCTTCAAAAGAACCCACTGTATCTAACTCATCTTGAGCTGATGAAAATAAATTTACAATTAAAATTCCTTGTGCATTTTTTTTCTGAATCAATGAAGTTAATTCTTCTTCTGAATCCAATGGTAGTGATTTTACCTCTACTGGCTTAAGCCATTGAGAAATAAAACCTCGTTTTTCAAGCTTACCTTGAATAAAGGGACCCATAGAGTCTGCACTTTCTTGGCACCTCAAGCAATTTCCATTCAGCTTAATTGCAAGCAAGAACGGGGATAATGCTTTCTCTTTAAAAAGAGGAGCTTGAAAAGAAAGAAAATGATGGATTGCATCAAAATCAACTTCTGCTTTCAAACCTTCCACGGTTCTCTGATCATTTCGGATGAACCTCCTATACTGAGGCACCACCTCATCATCAAAAAGAATTTTACGTAGATCTTTGAGATCTGGTATTTTTTTTTGAGAATCCAAAACTGCTAATTTTAACTGATTCTCAATCAATTCATTGGATGGCACAACAGGATATTGACCATAGGCAATTAAATAAGTCCCCAGATGAGTCAAACAAAGAGTTAAAAGAAATAAAATTTTATATTTTAAAATGATTTTTTGCATCATTCATAAAGTATCATATGACTTAAAAAATAACCAAACTAGTGAAAACTGATAACATCCTTTCCAAAAATTTGATTAATCACCTGAATCACTTGCGGAGTAACGGTCACTGAAAAATTTTTAGGAAGGTCCATTCGAGTCCTAAAACCCGGATCGACAAAACTAATACACACTGGACATTTTCCACGACTCTGAAGCAGTTGCTTTTTGAGAGCTCGTAACTGATCTGTTGAAGTGAGAGAAGGATCTAAATGAATGACCATTTGCTGGACTCGATTGCGATGAGCCTCAGCGACCCACTCAAAAGCCTTAGCAAGAACTTTTGGAGTCTCATCCCCAAATTCGACTTCTCCACTCACCAAAACTGGATCAGCCTCCTGAACAGCTCGTTTCAATAACTCCTGGAAGGCCAAATAAGGTTCAGGAAAAACAATCACCTCGATTTTTCCTCGAAGATCCTCTAATTGAACAAAGGCCATCTTGGTTCCTTTTTTAGTAGTGATCTCCTTCACTTCCGACAAAAGTCCAGCTAATTTGATCTCAGTCTTTGCTGGTTTGAATCGACCTCGCCCATAACCTTCGATCATCTCACTTTCAGAAGCCGTTAAGGATTTCCTGGATTGCTGTTTTTCTAGAGCAACTAACTTCATTCGTTCAGTACTCCAGCCTAACCACTGCTCACAAATTTTCTGCCAAGAATCCATGGGATGCCCAGAAATATAAAACCCTACCACTTCCTTTTCCCGGGCAAGTTTTTTTGAAGAAGGCCATTCTTCTTCCTGTTTAAACAATGAAGCAATTGGAGTAAAAGCCTTCATTTCATCTGATGTTAAACTATCAAAAAGCGAAGATTGACCCAAGTCTCTTTCAGCCTGCTCATCACTGGCGTGCTCGAGTAGAGACTCCAATGAAAGAAATAAACTTGCCCGATTCACCTCTGCAATCGAGTCCAAAGCACCTGCTAAACACAATGACTCTAAAACTTTTTTATTTAATTTACGTGTAGAAACTCTCTTGCAAAGATCTAAGACACTCTTAAATCTTTCGTGAGCTCTAGCCTCTAAAATGACATCAACAGCAATACTGCCCACTCCCTTGATGGCCTCTAAACCAAATCGCATTCCTTTAACAGAAGATTGTCCCTCTTTAAGAGACACGAGCTCAACACTAAACTTTTTTTGAGAATAATTTACATCCGGAGGCAAAATTGGAATTTGATGCTGACGAGCATCACTAATATATTTAGTAATTTTGTCAGTATTATCCATTTCTGTCGTCATTAAAGCTGCCATAAACTCTGTAGGATAATAAGTCTTCAAATAGGCTGTTTGATAAGTCAGTACTCCGTAAGCTGCCGAATGAGATTTATTAAATCCATACTCAGCAAATTTTGCCATGAGATCAAAAATAGATTCAGCTTTTTCAGCTCTTAGGCCCTTTTGAGTGGCTCCTTGAACAAAAATTGCTCGGTGCTTGGCCATTTCTTCAGGTTTCTTTTTTCCCATTGCACGTCTTAAAAGGTCAGCTTGACCTAAAGAGTAACCTGCTAACTCTCTTGCAATTTGCATCACCTGTTCTTGATATAAAATAATTCCATAAGTATCTTTCAAAATCGGCTCTAAAGCATCCACCTCGTAAGACATCGCTTTTCGACCATGTTTTCTATCAATAAAATCATCAACCATTCCAGAACCCAGCGGTCCTGGACGATAAAGAGCATTAATTGCAGTTAAATCCTCTAAAGAACTAGGTTGTATTCGAGTACAAAGATCCTTCATCCCAGAGCTTTCTACTTGAAAAACTCCATCTGTATCCCCGGAACTAATCAAAGCAAAAACTTTTGGATCACTATAATTCATATTTTCCAATTTAAACTCTGTGTCCAAACTGCCTGGCTCAGCTACCTGCTTCACAAGCTTAATAGCGTTGTCAATCACTGTTAAAGTTTTAAGTCCTAAAAAATCAAACTTAACAAGCCCAATCGCCTCTGAAAAATCTTTATCAAATTGAGTAACCAAATCTCCATCACGCCCAACGAATAAAGGGCAATAAGAGACTACTGGCTTCTCAGTAATAATCACACCTGCTGCATGAATCCCTGCATTTCGGTAAAGACCTTCTAATGAAAGGGCATAGCTCATGACTTGAGAAATTTTTGGATCAGACTCCATTTTTTCACGAAGCCTAGGTTCAACTTCGATCGCTTTTTTTAAAGTAATATCTAGTTCATCTGGCAAAAGCTTGGTAAGTTGATCCGTCTCACTAAATGAAAGACCGAGAACACGACCCACATCACGAATCACTGCACGAGCCTGTAGTTTCCCAAAAGTAATAATTTGGCAAACATTTTCAACTCCATATTTTTGAACTACATAGCCAATGACTTCCCCACGACGATCCTGACAAAAATCAACGTCAAAATCTGGCATACTAATACGTTCAGGATTAATAAAACGCTCAAACAGCAAGTTAAATTGAATAGGATCAATATCAGTAATCTTTAATGAATAGGCGACTAAAGAGCCTGCTCCAGAACCTCTTCCTGGACCTACTGGAATTCCATTTCTTTTAGCCCAGTTAATAAAATCAGCGACAATAAGAAAATAACCTGCAAATCCAGTTCTAGCAATCATGGTCAGCTCATCTTCGAGACGAGCTTCATATTTTTCCCTTAAACTCTCCCAATCAGGGACCTCTTTTTTCTTTTTAAAAGACAGTTCATCAAATCGGGAGAATAAGCCTTTTTTAGCTTCTTCTCGGAAATAAGCAATAAGATCAAATTGATCTTCTTTAGAAACGCCTTCTGGAAAAAACCGAGGCAAGTGATAAATAGGTCTTCCCTGATCATCTTTAAATTTAAATTCTAAATGACATTGATCAGCAATGCGCTCTGTATTATCACACGCCCTAGGAAATCTCTCAAAGCGTTCACGCATCATGTCTTCTGACTTAAGGTAATACTCAGAAGGTACAAGGCTCTTGGGCCGGTCCACATCTAAGTTCCTGCCATGCTCAATGCACTGGAGAACCTCATGGGCTTCAGAGTCTTCAGGATTCAAGTAATGACAATCTGTGGTTGCTACACACTCAATTCCATACTTTTCACCCCATTGGCCTAAGACTTGATTCACTTGCTCTTGCTCAGGAATCGGAGAGTCTTGTAACTCTAAAAAGAAATCTTCACCAAAGCGCTTCTTAAACCAAAGCAATGAATCAATGGCTAGTTCTTCAGCGCCCATCAGTACCTGATAAGGTAATTCTCCTCGAAGACAACCTGAAAGAACAATGAGACCATCCCCATACTGACTCAACAGATCCCGACTCACTAGAGCTCTAGGACCCGCTGGTTGCCCCTTTTTAGGTGGAGGTGCTTCTTGATAAGAGCGGGTCACCATCTGACACAAATTCTGATAACCTTGAATGTTTTTACATAAAACAACTAAATGATGAAAACGAGGAATAAAAGATTGAGGGGATTCAAATTTTATGGATCCATGAGGCGAACAGAGGATCTCACACCCAATAATCGGTTTAATTCCTGCCTTTTGAGCGGACAGATAAAAATCAATCGCCCCAAATAAATTATGGGTGTCCGTAATTGCCACAGCAGCCATTTTTAGTTGAAGAATTCTTTCAAAGAGGGAATCGATATGGATTGCCCCTTGCAGCAAGCTGTACTGCGTGTGAACATGTAAATGAACAAATGCCATAGACTTGGCATATAAAACCTACTCAGGAAAGGCTATATGCATCGCGTTATTAATTCAGTTAGCTGCCTTTTACAATAACAATATGAGGGTCATACGTGAGAGCCAAATATCGCTTCTCACCTAGCCAGGAACTCATCTCAAAGACAGCCATCGTTTGGCCTGGGGTAGGAATAGATGCTTCGTAGGGAATGTAAGCCTTAATCTGCACTTGATTTGGAAGCTGAACCACAATAGGCCGCAAACAATAAAACCAACTAAAAATATCAGGTTTACCTTCAGGTGGATTTGTTACAATAGCAGCAAAGGAAGCCTTCCCTTTTTTTATTTTTTTTTGGATACCCCGATAAAGATCAGAAAAAAAACCTAAAGCAAAGTATAAAAAAAGGGCAATAAAAATGAAAGGGATGAACGCCAAACTTCCTGATTTGACTAATCCTTCCCAGTACTGGCTGCACTGCCGCTCCTGAAACTCATTCACTGTTTGACCGGACCAACAGAACTCAGGACCCTGCGTTACACTTGAAATGACACGGCTATAGTGTCTAAAGGCTGAACTCCAGAAAGGAGCCACCTCAGACGGTACCCCAACCTGCTGAAACTCTAAAGAATTAGCAACTACCCCAACTCCAAAAAAGAAAAAGACTCCCAAAAAAAAACAAGGTAATCCCATCCGAGAAAAAAACAGACCTTGAGGAACTTCATCAAAAGCGGTCATGCCCATAACAAACTCATCGGAATTCTAGTGATTTAGTGAATAGAAAAATTGGACAACAGATCTCAATCGAATGCAAATATTTTGAAAACTACTCTTTGAACCATTTGCGGCTCATCTACAAAAAAGTTGATTTATTTAGATCTTAAAAACTACTCCCACTCAATAACAACATATTTTTTCTTGTTTATTTTCAATCACTTACGTCTAAAAAAAGTAAGTGTGTAACTTTTGAGTAACTTTTTAAGCGTAGTCGCGTAATACAAAAAAGTGTAAGCTGTTGAATTTGTTTCATTTTAAACACTTAAACCTACGCAATGTGCTGCGTAGTTCGCACACAAAAGTTGTGAGGACGCTGAAACAACTTTTGTGGCTGCTTTTTTGCTTCCCAATAGTAGTGCCAACAACTCTACACACTTACGTCCACTTGTTATTTTGGGTGCCGGCGGACACGCAGTAAGTGTTGCTAACGTTGCTCTTTCTGCTGGCTACAACGTCAAACACTTTGTAGATAAAAATAAAATAGGACTGAACTTACTCCGCGTTAGCATAATCGGCGACATAGCTGATTTAGACGATTTAGATTTTTATTGTTTTGGAATAGCAGTTGGAGATAAAGCAGTAAGAGAACGTATTTACAACGAGCTACAAGCAAAACACGCAAACTTAAACTTCCCACTTTTAGTTCACTCTTCAGCAACAGTCTCTTCATTTACAAGCATTGGGGATGGAACTGTTGTTATGCCTAAAGCAGTTATTGGCCCCAACTCAAAAGTTGGAAAGTTTTGTTTACTCAATACACAGTCTTCAATAGACAACGACTGTGTAATGTTAGATTTTTCTTCATTAGCACCAGCAGCTGTGACAGGCGGAACAGTTCAAATCCGTTTACTTTCAGCTGTTTCGATTGGCGCAACAATAAAACACGGATTAAAGATTGGCGACGATAGCGTTGTTGGCGCAAATAGCTACTTAAATAAAGACTTACCCAACAACCAAGTTGCTTACGGCACTCCTGCTAAGCAAGTAAGGACTCGCAATATTGGCGACTCCTACTTAAAATAATCAAACTAACTCAACTGCCGCTTTAAGCATAGCAGGACGCAAGTCAATGTAGCGTTGTGTAGTCGCCATATTGCTGTGTCCTGCCAATGCCATTAGCACACGCACTCCAACGCCGCGTTCTGCTAAGTTTGTAAGTCCTGTTCGTCTGCCGCTACTTGATTATAAAAGCAGATAAAATTTGGGTTTTTTCGTATGCCTCCTCAAAGCTCTTAAAATAAGTCACACTCAGAAACTCGAGTTCCAGAATAGAAAAAAATGACTCAATGTGGGCATTCTTATTCGGGGTCTGAACAGGAATAAATTCATGCGATAATTTCTTCTCCAGTTGAGCCAGCCACCGACTCAGCGAATTCGCTGTCATGCCGACTACTCTACGAAGGAAAACATCAATGAAGGCCAGAATAAAAAAGAATCTCCTCTCGCCATCAGGGTATCCCTCGGCTTCTGCCTACCAAAGCCATGTTCCCAGTTTCTTTCACTTCTTTTGTGTACTTTGGGTTACTACGTTTTTGAACGGCTACAGCGTTATGTAGCTTTACGTGTAACTTTAATGCCAACGCCCAACTCAATCAACAACTTAGTTGGGCTTGTATCTGTTTTGTGTAACTAAAAAAATTTTATAAATCAACGACTTACAGCAGAGTTTCTACTCCCACTCAATCGTAGCAGGAGGCTTAGAAGTCACATCATAAACCACTCGGTTAACTCCCCTCACCTGATTACAAATTCGAGTCGATACTTGAGCTAAAAACTGAGAGTCAAACCGATACCAATCGGCAGTCATCCCATCAGAAGAAGTCACTGCTCTTAAGGCTACGACGTGATCGTGAGTTCTTCCATCCCCTTGAACCCCAACACTCTTGATCGGCATAAATACAGCAAAAGCCTGCCAAATCTCATCATAAAGCCCTTCCTCCTGAATCGACTGAATAAAGACCTCATCAACCTCACGAAGCAACTCTAAACGTTCAGGAGTCACTTCCCCTATGATCCTCACGGCAAGCCCAGGACCAGGAAAGGGATGTCGCTTCAAGAAAGACTCACTCACCCCAAGCTTTCTACCTAACTCACGAACCTCATCCTTAAAAAGATCACGAAAAGGCTCAATTAAATGAAATTTCATTGTTTCGGGTAAGCCCCCTACATTATGATGCGACTTAATGGTTTCTGCATGCTGATGTCCTGGACTCGACTCAATCACATCGGGATAAAGAGTTCCTTGGACCAAAAATCGAGGCAAATTCCCGACTTTTTGAGCAATAGAATCGGCTGCTTCTTCAAAACTAGCAATGAATTGAGCCCCAATGATTTTTCTCTTTTTTTCAGGGTCCTCTACTCCCTTTAACTTCTCTAAAAAACGCTCTGAGTGATCCAGACAAACCACCGGAAGATTCATCTTTTGTTTAAAAAGCTCCATCACTCTAGCCTGCTCTTGAAAACGCAATAAGCCCTGATCAATAAAAAAACAATGAAGCCGATCTCCTAAAGCACGATGAACCAAATGGGCAGCAACTGCAGAGTCAACCCCCCCTGAAAGAGCACAAATCGCATGATCGTGAGAACCCACTTGACTCCGAACTTGATCGACTTTTTCATCTAAAACCGAAGACATATTCCAATTAGGATTAATTTTTGAAGCTTCAATCAAAAATCGCTTTAGAATTTCTATTCCACCTTCTGTATGTGTTACTTCAGGGTGAAACTGTAAAGCATAAAGATGTAAGGATGGGTTCTCAATTGCAGCTACACACCCTGAGTGACTTTGAACCGTCACTTTAAATCCATTAGGCGCCTTGACCATCTCATCACCATGACTCATCCACACTAAAAATTCCTTAGAGCACTCAGAAAAAAGAGCAGAGTCAGCCACTAACTTGACTTTTGTCCGACCATACTCTCGGCGCTCTGCTGAACTCACCTCCCCCCCTAAACTGCGCACTAAAAGCTGCATCCCGTAGCACACTCCTAAAACTGGAATCCGATTTTCTAACTGAAAAGATAAAAAACCAGCTGGAAGTTGTGGCGCCTGATCACCATAAACCGACGACGGCCCTCCAGAAAGAATAATGGCTCGAGGTGACTCAGACTGAATCTGACGAATCGAAACACTCCCTGGCAAAATTTTTGAAAAAACTCCAAGCTCCCTCACCCTGCGCGCAATGAGCTGAGTGTATTGAGAGCCATAATCAAGGATTAAAACGGTAGAACGCTCGTTCACCTTTTGCTCTCCAACCGATAGTTCGGAGCTTCCTGAGTGATCCACACATCATGGGGATGGCTTTCTACTAAACCACTCTGAGTAATTCTTACAAATTGAGCAGTGGCACGAAGCTGATCTAAATTTCCAGCGCCACAGTACCCCATCCCTGCCCTTAAACCCCCTAAAAGCTGATGAATATTGAAGGAAAGACTCCCCCGATAAGGGACTCGACCTTCAATCCCTTCCGCAACCAGCTTTCCAACTTCATCGACTTCAGCTTGGAAATAGCGATCCTTTGACCCCTCAGCCTGAGCCATAGCGGGCAAACTTCCCATCCCACGATACACTTTATAAGACCTACCCTGCTCCAGTATTTTCTCACCTGGAGATTCATCTGTACCCGCAAACAAAGAACCAATCATCACCGACTGAGCTCCACAAGCTAAAGCTTTAATCACATCTCCACTGAATTTAATGCCTCCATCTGCAATAATAGGAATACCATAGGACTTTGCCAACTCTGCACAACTGGCTACAGCATAAAGCTGAGGAGCACCTACACCTGCCACCACCCGAGTCGTACAAATAGACCCGGGACCCACACCTACCTTGACCGCATCTGCACCGGCCTCAATCAAAGCTTTTGTTCCTTGAGCTGTTGCAACATTGCCTCCCACTACATCAACCCTCTTTCCAAATTGCTTCTTTATCCTATGAACCGCTTCTAATACCCCTTTGGAATGCCCATGAGCACTATCTAAAAACAAAACATCTGCACCCACATCAACCAAAGCAGAAGCTCTCTCCAAACAATCTGGCCCCACACCTACAGCTGCTCCCACTCGCAAGCGACCCTGCTGATCTTGATTCGCTTGAGGAAAAGCTTTTTGTTTATGAATATCCTTTTTTTTAACTTGTTCTACTTCAGACGCTTGATCCTCAATTCGTAGATTTTTATGAATGACACCCAGCCCCCCTTCTTGAGCAAGAATAATGGCTGTTTTACTTTCAGTCACTGTATCCATCGCAGCAGACAATAACGGCATATGCAGTTTAATTCTCTGGGTCAAATTCGTATCTAAATAAACTTGAGACGGAAGAACTTCAGAATATCCTGGCAATAATAAAACGTCATCAAACGTTAATGCTTCTTCAATCAACTTCATTGATTTTCTCCTTCAAAATTCCGACCGAAATTTTCTGAAAAAATTTCTAATTCCAGGGGGCTTGAACCCACTCGAACAGGACCCGCTACATACCCATGGTACTCAATGCAATCACCCACGTAATTTTCAGCGCTCTGAGCTAACCCAGCAACCTCAACCTCAGTCAGAGCTCGAACCACACGCCCCGGCACGCCTAGAACCAAACTTCGAGCAGGAATTTTAGTGTTCTTAGTAAGCAAGGCCCCCGCTCCAATCAAACAATCCTCTCCAATTTCAGCATCATCGAGAATAATAGCTCCCATCCCCACTAAAACCCGGTTATGAATCGTACACCCATGAAGAGTCACTCGGTGACCAATAGTGACATCATGACCGATGTGAAGCGGACTTTTTTCCCTGGTCACATGAAGCATCGAATGATCCTGAATATTCGTATTATTCCCCACTCGAATCCGATGAACATCTCCTCGAATGACAACCTGAAACCAAATACTTGAATGCCCTCCAATCTCTACATCTCCAATAATATCTGCTGATGGAGCAACAAATGCTGTTTCATGAATCTTTGGCCAATGCCCTCGATATGGCAAAATCATCTTAACTCCTCATTCACCACTTGACCTTGTAAGGCAAGTCCAGTAGCTCCAATAATTTTTACATTGATCAATTTCCCCAAAATATTTCTTGGAGAAGTCCAGATAAAATTAACCACTCGATGACAAGTCGTTTTACCTGTCCAAACCTTATGCCAATCCTTATCATTGACACTTAAAGACGAATCCATCATCCTCTGATTTTTAGCTTCTCCCTCAACCAAAACCTCCATGACCTTACCGATCCGAGAAGCATACCGCTTTTCTGCAATAGCAAGCTGATACTTTAAAACAGTCTGCAGTCTTTCCTTTTTCTGTGATTCAGAAACTGTATCCTCCAACTGAGAAGCCCGAGTCCCAGGTCTTTCGGAATAAGCAAATGCATAAATATTATCAAACTGAATACGATCTAATAAAGCGAGTGTTTGTTTAAAGTCTTCTTCAGTCTCACTTGGGAATCCTACAATTAAATCCGTTGAAAGACCGACTTCAGGAGAAAGTTGCCTTAAGCGGTCCATCTGAGAAATATAAGTTTCAATTTGATGATGACGTCCCATTTTTTTAAGAACTGCATTTGACCCACTCTGAACAGGTAAATGAAGATGCCGGGCTAATTTGGAAATACCTCCTTGATCTAAAGGGGCATAACACTGAATCAGTTCATCACTAAAATCCAAAGGATGACTTGATGTAAAACGAATTCTTTTTAGATCTTTAAGACGAGGATCTTCATCCATTGCCCTTAAAAGCTGAGGAAAATTTTCCTCACCCGCCCGAGGCCCTACCTTCCCAATAATATTTTGAAGCTCCCCAGGCTCTCGATTTTTAGTATTAGCATTGCCTTTACCAAATGAGTTCACATTTTGTCCAAGTAAAGTAACCTCTCGAACTCCCAGTTCAACCAGCCTAGCTATATCATCAAGAACTTCATCAATGGTTCGTGACTTTTCTTTTCCCCGTGTATACGGAACAATACAATAAGTGCAGTACTTATCACAGCCTTTCATGATATTCACAAAAGCCTGAGCTTGATCACCATATACCTTAGTTTCAGTTGAGTAATTCATCGAAGGATCAAAATCAGCATAAACAACATGCCTCTCCCCACTTTTTACTCGGTGTAGGATTTCAGGTAAATGATCGATCGTATCTGTACCAAAAACAAAATCAAGATAAGGAGCTTTTTTAAATAATTTTTTTTTATCCAATTGGCCCACACAACCCCCAATCCCAATCCATGGTTTGAGAGTGGGATCCTTAGTTTCTTTAAGAAACTGAAACTCCCCTAAGGTCGAAATCGCTTTATGAACTGCCTTTTCACGAACCGTGCAACCATTGATGATAATCACCTGAGCATTTTCTGGGCAACTTGCCAAAGTCATTCCCTGCTCTGTTAAGAGAACAGAGATTCGCTCAGAGTCTGCGACATTCATCTGGCAACCAAACGTTTTGATAAAAAACTGTTTATTCATGGATATGAGTTCTTTTCTATACCTCAAAAGACTTTTTTCTCCTACCAACTAAAACGAGAAACTGATTTTTATAGCCATTCAAACAAGATCCTGAAAAGATAGAGTTGAGTTTAAATGAAACTTCAGTTTGCTCTTCGTCAGGCACTTTTAGGAAAAATCCGCATACGCCCGGGACTCCCTTTGCTTAAAAAGACGATTGAGAAACAAAACGAAGCCTTGTATTATCACCTTCTCTTATCACGCACAATTCCAACTGAAGTCTCAAGAAAAATAAACCAAGTGGTTGACATTGGATGTCGAAATTGGTCATACGCTCCAACGTTGGCAGATTTTTTCCCAAAAGCTTCTTTAGTAGGCATCGAAGTCGATGGAGGCCGTAGATACTGGAATCTGTACCGAAGAATGGATTTTGCTCAAGCTAT
>CAIZRG010000044.1 GCA_903935335.1 Oligoflexia bacterium | reverse complement strand
TTTTTTATTTTTTTTTAATTTTAAATATACACTTTGCTTGCGGGATGGGAATTCAAAAAGAAACCAATCGAGAAAACCAAGTTCTTTTAACAAACTCAGCTCCAGAAATCACTCAATCAGTCCGAGAAAAAATTGTTCGAAAAGTAAAATCGAAATCTGAAGTAAAATTGATTCAACAAATTAAAGCCCTCATAAAAGATAAAGAATTTAAAAAAGCTGAAGAAGTCGGAAAAATACTCATACAATTAAATCCAACTTTAGTTGAAGGATACTATTTTACAGCAATCGCTCAGGCACAGCAAGAAAGAACAGATGAACTTCTTAAAACATTAGAGCTTCTTAGCGAGTCGGATGAGAACTTCAAGAAAGCATTAATCTTTTCGTGGAACAGCCCAAGTGAAGACCCTACAGAAAAAAATAAAGATGTTCTTACCGAAAAACAAGTCCGAACCACCTATGAAACTATTTTTAAAGAAAAAAAATACTTTTACTATTACAAAGGTTGGACTTATTCTTCAAAATTTGAATTTTCTAAAGCATTCCCTCTTTTCCTTCTTGCCTTAAAAGACAATCCACTTTCCCTAGATGAATTTTTTAATCTTAAAAAAAATAAAAATTTATTTAACCCATGGATTGTTATTTCTGAATCTGAAATGATCTTGATACTAAATAATTTACAATTCAATAATTTTATTTTAAATTATTTTGGAGAAGAAAATAGAATTAAATTAGATAAAATCAAAAAAGACATGACCCAGAGTCATAATGAAGAAATACTCCCTTATCTTGACCATGATGATTCAAGAGTATCTCCTGAGTTTGCTCATTTAGGACCCATGATTGAAACTGAACAAAAAATAATTTGGAGTGCTGTTGTACCAGAAAAAATGGATCAAAAAAATGCAGCAATGTACTGCCAAAACCTAGGAGGAGGAGCTCAATTACCTAGTCAATTTGACTTTAAAAAATCTTATTCATTCTTAAGAGGTGGAAAATTCTGGTCAAGGTCTTGGTATCGTTCTTGGGGACAAACTAGAGAAAATCATACTTCCCCCTATGCTTGTTACTATGATGCCATTACAAAAAAGATTGGACAAGATTTAGAGGGACACTACCCTCGTTCTTTCTTTTGTGTTGTGTATAAGCGATCATGGAACCAATGGAAAAACCATCCTTTAATTAAAATTAAAAAAAATGACCTGAATTTAACACCTCAGTTTGCTGCTCTTGGAGATATCTATCAAGCAGTAGATTTGATCTGGAGTTGGATAAGTCCCGTTCGTATGGATTGGGAAACTGCAAAAGTCTATTGCAATCAATTAAAAGAAGGATCACGATTACCCAGTAGTTCTGAATGGGAAAACTTAGCTAAATGGATGCACACTGATATTCATAAAGGATTTTACAACCCTGATTTATTTCCAGGAATGAACCTGGATGAGGATCGATCCAACTTTTGGTCTTCTGATTTAGAATTAAGCGAAAATCATTCCAAAGACTCAAATTCAAAAAAACCTTTATTCTTCAATGGAAACAATGGAAAAACTTTACCCTGTTACAGTGAAAAATTTGTGCGTTGTGTGATCGACTTTAAATAGCAGACTAGAATTTTTATTCCTAAAAATTTATTCAGTTGAGCTCTCTTCTCATTCTTTTTGGGTTTGTAGTGACTCGTGTAGAAATACACTCAGCAGTGTGCTGATCATGAAAAATTGCCCTAAAAATTCTCTTTTTTATAAAAATAATCGTTTTTGAAGGTCTTTTTGTTCATCAACTCAAAAAATCGATTTCCTGGTGAAATATCTGGATATAGGAGCATAAGTGGGGCGTGTGGTTGAAGAACTAGCATTTTTAGATGGGCCTCATGAGCGTGCGAACTGAATAAGATCAGTCTGAGTATTGATGTAGGATGGAATTCTGAGTTTTGGTTTCGCTCGTTAACGAGTCGACATTAATAGGGACTCCCGGATAGCTTTGATCCAGCCGAGACGAGGTCGTTGGATTTGACCTAAGGGTATGAGTGTAGAGAATTATTTTTTAGCTTATAGACGATCATATGACTATATTTGATCGTCTATAAGCGATCATATCAAACCAAGAAGGAGATGTACTTACGTCTACCTAGGTCTGGGATTAAAAAATTTAATCCAGTCTGCAGCCATTTCTCAAGAACTGGCCAATAATGAAAATGAATTGGAACTAAATTGTATATCCTCCAATCACTGAACACTACTATTCATCATGACGCTCCAACGTAGAAACTAAACTATAAAAGCAGGGAACCACAAATAAAGTTAAGACTGTAGAAACGATGACCCCTCCAATGATTGCAATAGCCATAGGGATCATTGCTTCTGACCCAGGACCCACGGCTAGAGCTTCAGGCAATGCGGCAACGACTGTAGCAATTGACGTCATAAGAATAGGCCTAAGTCGAATCGGACAAGCCTGAATCAAAGCACGATAAACTTCTTCAGATCCTCTGTTTTTTTGACGGCACTGATTTGTAAAATCAACTAGTAAAATAGAATTTTTCTTTACAATTCCCATCAAAAGAATGAATCCAATCAAGCTATACATATTTATAGATTGATGAAAGAGCGACAAAGCAATGAAAGCTCCTGAAAAACTAAAAGGCAACGCCATAAGAACGGTAATTGGATGAATAAAGCTATTAAACTGAGAAGCTAAAACCATATAAGAAACAAGAATTCCCAAAATCAAAGCTGCAATCAAACTTTGAAACGACTCCCGATAACTTTGAGAACTCCCCACCATTTTTAAAGTATAACCAGGAGGAAGCATGGAACGTGCTAACTTTTCTGTAGATTCCATGGCTTCCTGCTGAGAATGTCCCGGAGCCGGATTTCCATAAACGGTAATCGCACGAGAACGATTTAATCGTGAGATCAGAAGCAAGTTGGGTTTAACCTTTAAATCAACTACATCAGAAAGAGCAACCCTCAAACCTCGATTATTTCTGACCCAGACCTTCTTTAGATCTGGGATTTTATTTCTCTCAAAGTCTACTAATCTTACTTCTATTTCATAGCGATGATTATTTTTTGGATACTGAGTTTGACCATTTAAGATGAGCCCTCCCATCAGAGTGTTCAGAACATGAGTCACCGTGTTCACTGAAACTGCGTGATCTGCCATTTTTTTTCGATTAGGAACAATTTGTACCTCTGGCATACCACTTTGAACATCCGTATTGACATCAGCCAAAAGATTTGATTTTTTCATTTCTTCCATGACTCGAGAAGTGAGATCCGTAAGCTCACCCCAATCTGGACCTTGAATCACAAACTCTACAGGAAAGCCTCTTGTAGCAGAAAAACCACGAACTGAAAGATCTTGTGCAATACTCTGCATTTCGGGTACTCTTTTTTTGAGTTCTTTTCTCACTTTTTTAATAATATCTGCTTGAGAAAGTTGCCTCTGGCTTCGATCTACCAAGGTGGCATAAGCCATACCCTGATTCACCGCATCTCCTCCAAAACCACCGACCACACTAAACAGTCCTTGAATCTCAGGAAGACTCAAAAGATAATTCTCAACTTGCTTGATTTTTGAGCTAGTCACCTCCAATGAAGTGCCAACAGGAAGTTTAAATCTCAGCATAAACATGGATTGATCTTGAGCTGGCATCAACTCTGAAGGTAAATACTTTCCAACAAAAAAACTCCCTATAAAAAAAACCAAGGTAGCACAAAGAGTTTTCCATCGATGAACTAATAAAAAACGGAGTAATTTTTCATACAGCTTTGAAAGCTTCTTGAAGGCTAAATCAACTTTACCAGAAAGTCCTTTAGAATCGTTTTGAACTACTAAATATCGAGAGCAACGCATTGGAGTTAAAGTAAGCGCTTCAAGCAAGGATAGAAAAACTGCAACCGTCACTGTAATACCATATTGAAAAAAATATCTTCCAATAACTCCTTTCATGAAAATGACAGGAATAAAAATAGCAGCCACAGCAATAGTGGCTGCTATTGCTGAAAAGGTAATTTCAGAAGCCCCTTTTAGTGCTGCAGCTTTCTTCTTCTCACCAAGTTCACGATGTCGAACAATATTCTCTAACATCATAATGGCATCATCCACAACGATACCAATGGCAAGACTCAAACCTAACAAAGTAAATGTATTGAGTGTAAAACCAAAAAAGAAAAAAGAGATGAAAGTCCCAATGATTGAAGTCGGAATTGCCATCAGGACGTTTAAAGTAGAAGTCCAAGACCCCAAAAACAGGTAGCAAACCAATGACGTCAATAAAACAGATAACAACAAAGTAAATAAAAGTTGATTAACGGATTGTCTAATAAATCGGGTATTATCGGTTCGAATTCCTATCTCAAAATTTTTTGGAACTACAGGCTTCATTTCTTCAAGCTTTTTACGAATAGCAAGACCCACCTCGACAGCATTAGAGCCATGCTGCTTGATAATTCCTAATCCAACAGCAAGTTTCCCATTCATTCGAGAAATTTTACGAACATCGGCAGTCCCTTCCTCAATCAACCCCAATTGATTAAGCATGACACGCCGATAATTAGGTCCTTGAGAAATGCGCTGATTGATTTGAATTTTTCCAAAATCCTCTGGCGTTTTACTTTCTCCTAAAAGTCTTAAATGATATTCTTTTTCCTGACTTTGGATTTGTCCCGCTGGATATTCGAGTTGCTCCTTCTGAATAGCTTTCACTACATCATCAGACGTAAGATCTAGACGATTCATCTTATGAAGATCAAGCCAAACTCGAAGCGCAGGATCAACATAACCTCCAATAGCAATATCTCCTACACCCAAAACCATTCCAAACTGAGGCTTTAAATAGTTCTTAGCATAGATCATTAAATCGATCAGTTTAGTTTTAGGATCTTCTGCGGTCAGTCCTATCCATAAAATCGGCTGATCTTCAGGGTTTGTTTTTCTGAGAACAGGAGGGAATAAATCAGAGGGAAGTAGGTTTTTCACCTGATCGATATGCTGACTCACCTCCTGAAGAGCATCATCAATATTTCGGTTTAAATCAAATTCGACTGCAATGGTACCTGAGCTTTGCTGAGCTGTTGACGTAATACTTCTAATTCCATCCATCTGCATCAAGGAATCTTCAATCGGATCCAACACCTGACTTTCAATGACTTCGGGAGCAGCTCCTGTCAAGGATAAAGAAACACTCACGACTGGAAAATCAACATCGGGCAATTGACTAACCCCTAGGCGCTGAAAAGAAATAATTCCAAAAATAATGAGACTTGCCATCAACATCCAAGCCATCACCGGACGTCGAATTGAAATCTCAGATAGACTGCTCATGAATTAACTCTCCCACTCTTGATCCGGTTGCTCAAACCGAGTCAAGAAACTGTAAACACAGGGGACTACAAAAAGAGTAAGAACGGTAGACAATAGGACACCCCCAATGATCGAAAGAGCCATAGGAATCCTTGTTTCGGATCCTGCACCCCAGTTTAAAGCCTCAGGAATTGCTCCTGCAATCATCGCAATTGAAGTCATCAGAATAGGTCGCAGACGAATCGGGCAAGCTTCTAACAATGCCTGTAAGGGGGGAAGTCCTTCAGACCTTTTTTGATTTGTAAAATCTACTAATAAAATTGAATTTTTCTTTACAATCCCCATTAGAAGAATCAAGCCAATCATACTATAAAGACTCAACGATTGATGACCCAAAAATAAAGCCAATAAAGCACCAGAAAGACTAAAAGGTAATGCTGTCAATACTGTCACCGGATGAATAAAACTATTAAATTGTGAAGCAAGAATCATGTAGGCAATAGCAACTCCAAGAACTAACGCGAAAATAAGACCTGAAAAAGCCTCTTGAAACGCCTGAGCACTTCCAGAAACTTTTAAAAAATAACCGGAATGAGAAGATAAGACTTCTTCTCCAATCTTCACTACAGCGTTCATTGCTTCTTGCTGAGAAGTATGAGTAGCTACATTAGCATAGACAGGAATCGCCCTGACTCGATTGACTCTAGAAATAAGCTGTGGTGCTGTGGTCACCTCAACTTTGGCTGTATTCAATAAAGGAACTAAATTAGCCCCCCGATCATTATTTAAAAAAAGACCCGAAACATCACTTAATTTTTCACAGCTTTCTGGCTTAGAGCGAACTCGAATATCATAGCGATGTCCTTGTTTTGGATACTGAGTATTTGAATTAAAAATTTGTCCACCAATCAAATAGCCAATCTCCTGTCCGATCGTTGCAAGGGATACTCCATGATCAAATGATTTAATCCTATCAGGAATAATATGAATCTCAGGCATTCCTGCTTGAAAATCAGTATTAATATCTTCTAAGAGACCTGTCATTTTTAGTTTTTCAAGAATGAGGTTTGAGAATTTTATCAATTGATTCCACTCAGGACCTTCAAGTGTAAATTCCACTGGAAATCCTCGTGAAGCACTCAATCCTGCTAACGATAGATCTTGAGTTGAAATTTCTACATCAGAAATCAATTTCTTTAACTCTATTTTACTCCGATCCATCAGCTCTCTTTGATTCAGCTTTCTTAATTGAGGCTCTTTTAAAATAACGTAAATAACACCAGAATTTGAAACATTGTTGTTTCTATAATTTCCAATAGTAGTATAAATATTTTTAATTTCACTTTGTTTTCTTAAATAATCTTCAACTTTCTTAAAAGTAAGATCTGTAGCTTGAATAGAAGTTCCTACTGGAGTTTTAATTGATAATAAAAAAAGGGACTGATCTTGCGCTGGAATCAACTCTTTTTTTAAAGAAAAAAGAATCATTACTGAAGCAGCAAATACAACCAATGAAATACTAATCACAGAAACTCTTTTATTGAGACACCAGCTAAGAGCATCCTTGTATTTCATGGATAAAAAATTCATAAATCGATCCATTCTCCTGAATGCTCCATTTGAATAACCCACTTTTCCGGATTGCAAAAATTGTGAACAGCGCATAGGGGTTAATGTTAATGCTTCCAAAAGAGATAAAAAAACAGCAATAGTCACTGTAATTCCATACTGATAAAAAAATCGACCCACGACCCCTTTCATAAAAATTACTGGAATAAAAATAGCTGCAATCGCTAAAGTTGTAGCTAAAGCAGCAAAAGTAATTTCATGTGACCCATCCAGTGATGCCTGTTTTCGACTTTTCCCCATCTCGTAATGTCGAACAATATTTTCAAGCATCATAATGGCATCATCCACAACAATGCCAATGGCAAGGCTAAGGCCTAGCAGAGTAAATGTATTGAGAGTAAAGCCAAAAAAATACAGAGCACAAAATGCTCCTATAATTGAGGTAGGAATTGAAAAGAGCACATTCATTGTAGAGGACCAAGAACCCAAGAATAAAAAACAAACGACTGCAGTCAAAATTGCTGAGAAAATTAAACTCCAATTGAGTTCATGAATAGATTCTTCAATAAATCGTGTGGTATCTAGCTCTACAGCAACATGATAACTTGGTAAAATTGATTTTTGAATTTGATCTATTTTTTGCCTTACACGATTTGCTACATCAACCGCATTTGCTCCATGTTGTTTAACAATCCCTAAACCCACCACAGTTTTCCCATTAAAACGAGAAATCTGACGAATATCAGCAACTCCCTCTTCGATTTTTGCAACTTGATTTAAAGAAATGGGCTTGTAATTAACTCCCCCATTTCTTGAGTGAATTCGAATTTGACCAAATTCTTGAGCACTTCTTGCCTCTCCTAAAACACGGATATTGGTCTCAGTGAGCGTAGACTCAATTCTACCCGCAGGTTGCTCAATTTGTTCGGATTGAATAGCACTCCAAATATCGGTCCCTGTGAGATTGAATCGATACAAACGATCTCGATCAACCCAAACTCTCAGATTAGGCTCAACGTAACCCGCAAAGGTCACATTCCCCACTCCTAAAAGACTTGAGAGTTGGCCCTTCAGTGTATTGCGAGCGTAAATCATCTGTTGATAAAGAGGAACCCCAGCGTCTGCAGTCAACATCACCCAAAGAAGAGGTTGATCTTCCGGATTAGTTTTTGTAATCACAGGAGGGTATAAAAGTGAAGGCAGTCGATTAGACACTTGCTCAATCCGATTAACGACTTCTTGAAGAGCCACAGAAATGCTATGGTTCATCTTAAACTGGCAGGTGACATTTGCTATTCCCTGACTCACACTGGATGTCACCCTCTCTAACCCCTCAATCCCCATTACTGCCTCTTCAATCGTATCTACAACATTGACTTCCATGACTTCAGGAGCAGCGTTATCCAGGCGAAGAGCAATATTAACCACGGGGAAATCAATATCTGGCATCTGACTGATCCCCATCCGCTGAAACGAGATCGCTCCAAACAAAATAAGACCCAGCATGAGCATCCAAGCAAAAACAGGACGACGAATTGAGATCTCTGACAAACTCATAGGCATTAGTTCCTATTTAGATAGATTGGGCTTAGTTACTACAGCCTCAAGTCGTTGACCTGTAGCTGCTTCTAATTTCACTTGATCTAGTCTCAGCATAAAATTCTGATGATCTTTTTGTCGCTTTGCATCTTGAGAAGTTGTAATGGATGTTAAAACATCAAGATTAGTCACAAGACCATTTCGATAATATTTGATTTGGGTTTCCTCATTCTGTTTAGATATAGAAACAAGTTCCTTGAGTTTATTTTGCTGCTTCAGATCTGCCGAACAAATTGCATAAAACGTCCGAATTTCTTGATCAGCTGACCTTCTGGCTTGTGAAAGAAGACGATCATACTGCCGAATCACAGATTGAGCTTGACGTACTTGAGATTGAACTACCCCTCCCTGAAAAATAGGAAAGCTCAGCAATAACTGAACATCCCAATTCACATTATTTAAAGCTCCGGGACGAGTAAAGTAGTAATCCCCGACTAGATCGACTGATGGGAAATGTTGACCCAAAGCAATCCTACTCGATTCTTCATTGGCTCGAACATTTTCTAATGCTAATTTGACTTCAGATCGATCTTCAATCTTTGATAAATAAAAATCTAAGTTTTCAATTTTATGAAAACTTTTTTCATCATCCTCAAGCAAAACCTCTTCCTTCCAACCTGTTAGATAAGAAAGAACCTCTTTAGCAACACTCAGTTGTCCTCGAGTTACCTCCAATTGAGCTTCTAAAGATGCAATATTCGATTTAAACGTAAGTACATCCGTCCATTGGGAACGACCAATTTGATAAAATTTTTCTAATTCGGAAAGACGCTTCAGATTCATCTGAATTTCAATTTCGTAGTTTTGTTCATCAGATTGATAAGATAAAACATTATAGTAAGCAGTCGAAAGATCATAAAAAAGCTGACGAGCAGCCAAATAGTAAGATTGAATTTGAGCACCGACTAGAAATTTTCTTTGCCTCAAGCTTGAAAAATCTTTCATCCCACGAAAAAGTGGCTGAGTCGCCATAATTTTTGCTGTATGCTGGACGGAGGGTGAAATTGCAGCACCTGTTGCACTTAAGGGGTGAGCCTGTTGAAGAAAAGAATAGCTTCCTGAAACAGTAGGCAGCATAACTCCTAAAGCTTGGCTGAAGCCCTCATCGGCTTGTAAGAAAAGTTCCTTCTGAATATCGATTGTCTCACTCAAAGTAAAGGCAGCAAAAAAAGCTTCTTCTAACGTTTTTTTAGGTAAATTTTTTTTGGGTAAATTTTCTTCTGATGATTTTTGTCGATGAACTTGACTGGCTTGCCCAGAATGAATCACAAATCCAAAATAGCCTATAGCCAGAAGAAACAAAGACCAAAACCTGATTTTTAAAACTTTTCCCCACATGAGTTAAATTTATTATTTTTCTCAAAAGAAAGAAAGAAATACCTTCAGTTCAACCAGGATCCATCCTCACTGCCAATTTTGAGTTTCCGCCGTTGGTTAAGCGAAAGATGAAGGCTGACTTCACTGCGTTCCGATCAGCTCCAAAAGTAATTTTTCCTGTAGCCCCTCGAAACTCTCGGGTATGAGTAATTGCCTCTCTCAAATCTAAAAAGCCAGGTGGTTTAGATCGCCTCAAAGCATCTCCCAGTAACAAAGCAGCATCATAACCCAGGGCAGCCAATCCGTCGGGACTGATTCCTCCAAACTTAGATTTATACCCAGAAATAAATTTCTGAACTAACTCAGACGGATCATCAGCTGAAAAGTGACCAACAAAATAGGAACCATCTAAGTCGCTTCCCCCAATCTCTTTGAGTTTTGGAGAGTCCCATCCATCTCCTCCCAACAGAGGCGCCTTGATTCCCAGCTCACGTCTCTGACGAGCAATCAAAGCAGCTTCTGTGTAATAGCCAGGCACGAAAATTAAATCGGGATTTAAAGCACGAATCGCTGTGAGTTGAGATTTAAAATCAATATCTCCTGCACTATAAGTCTGATGAAGAACAATCTTTCCCCCAGCCCGAGAAAAAAAATCAGAAAAAATTTTTGCCGAATCTCCACTATAATCACTCTTAATGTCTCTTAAAATAGCAACAGACTGAGCATCCAGAGTATAACGAGCAAAGTTTGCCATGATTTTTGACTGAAAAAAATCCATAAAACAAACTCGAAAAATATAATCGCCTTGAGCTGTTAGTCTTGAATTAATGGAAGAAGGAGAAATCATGGGCACCTGATGCTGTTGAGCAATCGGTGCCATTGCAAGACTCAAAGAACTTGCGACTTCACCTAAAATAGCATGAACTTTGTCTTGACTAATAAGCTTTGTAATCGCTAAAACCGCTTCACTTGATTTGCCTTGATCATCCAAAGTGATAAGCTCAAGTTTTCGACCCCCAATGCCTCCAGTGTGATTGATTTCATCTAAAGCAAGTAAAATCCCTTGATGGGTGGAGATACCAAAAGTCGCTTCAGAACCTGTCATAGAACCAACTTCACCAATTTTGATAGAAGCCTGAGAAGACAGATTCGTGTCCAAATGAAGCTGCTTTTTGCATGCCTGAACTCCAAAAAACAAAAAAACGAAATAAACGAAAGCCTTAAGACACTTCACAGAATAATCCACCTACTTCAAAAAAATGTTTTCCCCCAAACTAATCTTTTAATGAAGACCTGAGCTTACTCTTTTTGATGCCATAACCAAAGTAGATTATCAGCCCAACTAATAACCAAATTAAAAGTCTCATCCAAGTGTCTAAAGGTAAACCTGACATAACCCATAAGCAAGAAACAACCCCCATAGGGGCCACCAGAAAATACAAAGGAGTCTTAAAGGGTCTGGGTACATCTGGAAACTTGATCCGAAGTATGGGAATCCCAGCACATACCAAAACAAAAGCCAAAAGAGTCCCGATGGAAACCAGTTCACCCACTAAACTCATAGGGATAAAGCCTGAACAAATCCCCACCATCATCCCTGCAAAAATAGTGGCTACATGCGGAGTTGAGTACTTCTTATGCATGAGTCCAAACCAAGGAAGTAGACCATCTTTAGCCATGCTATAAAAAATTCGAGTTTGAGCCATCATTAAAACCAAAATCACTGACGTCAATCCTGCCAGTGCACCAAATTTCATGAAAAATGTAAAAACTTTCTGAGCTAAGGGTTTCCAACCCCGGAGAGCTACAATATGATCTACGCCTACTGCAACGGGATCAGCAACTCCCAACTGCTGATAAGGAACAACTCCTGTAATCACGAGTGCCACAAAGACATAGAGCAAAGTACAGACTAAAAGAGAGGTAATAATACCAATCGGAAGATCTCTTTTAGGGTTTTTACACTCTTGCGCAGTGGTTGAAATAGCATCAAAGCCGACATAAGAGAAAAAAACAACCCCAGCTCCCGTTAGAACTCCCGGCCAACCAAAAGACATAAACTGCTTCCCGTTTCTCATCAAAATTGCTTGAGGAGGAACAAAACTAGCTAGCCCTGAAACACTACTGTCTCCTACCCACAAATGAGAATCGACCACAGCCCAACCTAAGCCAATAAAAAGTAAAACAATAGTGATTTTTAGAAAAACAATAAAATTATTGAACCATGAACTTTCTGCCATTCCTCGATATAAGATTCCAGCCAGAACAATGGCTATCATAGAAGCTGGGGCATTCCAGTATCCAAAGGTTTGAGATCCATCATTGAGAGTCACTAACTCCCAAGGCCCTTTACTGAAAAGAATCATCCTATCACTGAGTTTTACACCTAATGTTTTGACCACTAATGAAAAAAGATATCCAGACCATGAAGCACAAACTGTGACTGCCCCAAAAGCATATTCAAGAATCAAATCCCATCCAATGATCCAAGCAACAAACTCTCCCATTGTCGCATAAGAATAAGCATAAGCTGAGCCTGAAACAGGAACCATTGCAGCCATTTCAGCATAGCAAAGCCCTGCAAAAGCACAAAGAACTCCCCCAATCATAAAGCTAAAAACAATTCCAGGTCCTGCATAGTAAGCTGCAGCAGTTCCTGTTAAAGAAAAAACACCTGCCCCAATAATCCCCCCAATTCCCAACATGATCAGATTAAAAGCACCCAAAGTACGCTTAAATCTATGCCCTCCCTCACTTCGAGTAGGATCAGCTGCATCTTCAATAAGTTGTCTCACATCTTTTCTAATAAAAAGCTTTAGCATCATAGATTTCTCCGATGATTTCTCCGATTTCTCAGAAATTTTTCCTAGCAAAACAGAAGCGATCAGTCATACTCGACCTCTAGAAAAGGTATAACCCTGAGAGGGTAAAGATCCAATCTTTATTAGTATAAAAAAACAATCTCTAGCCAAATTTTATTAATAGTAGTAAAATATCTAATCAATGAATAAATTTAAATTTAGCCATTCAGAGTTAAAATACTTAAATAAACTTCATCCTTTTCGAAACCTAGATATGAAGAAAGAACTCCCAGAAATTGCTAAGCTTTTAGTTTGGACAAATCTTGAGAAAAATTCAATTTTAATGAAGCAAAAAGACTTCAATCACTCACTTCATATCCTTCTCAAAGGAGAAGTCAAAATTGCAATTGATGGCATTCCCATTGATTCGATCCAACTCAAATCAGGAGGTATCTTAGGTGAAGTTGAATTTTTTCACTCCACTCCATGCTCAGCCACTGTATTGGCTTCTCAACCTTCTTTAATAATTTCAATTCCCTATCCATCTCTCAAGAGAGTAATTAAAAATCGACCCGAGATAGGATCAAAAATTTATCACTCCATTGTTTTAGAATCTCTTAAAAAACTAAAATCTATAACAAAACAGCTTCTTGAGCTTACTTTAGGAAATCCCTCATTTCAGTTTGCCCATGACATTCAGTCTCCTCTTGCTGCACTTAAAATTTTATCAGAAAACCTTGAAAGTATAGGACCCAAGCAAGATGAACTCCTCACTCTTATCATCCACAGGATTGACCGAATGGCCACTACACTTTTAAGTCAAAACCCTTCTAAACTTCGAACCCTCAAAAAAAGAAAATTACAAAATTTACCGACTCAGATCTCTTGCCAGGAATTAGTCAACGTGATTTCTCAATTGCAAAATGAAAAAAAATTGCAGTATCACGTAACTCACACTCTGAATTTTCAATGGCTACCCATCCCAAGAGCTTTAAAAAATTTAAAAATAGCAATTCATTTAATTGAATTTGAGCGAGTCCTTGCCAACCTCATAGATAATAGCGTTCAATCCCTGAAAAAAAAGGGATTCATTCAAATTGGGTTCAAGAAAGAATCTTGTTTTTTAAGGATCTCAATCCGAGACAATGGATGTGGAGTTCCAGCCAGCCTCCTGGGAAAGCTCGGAAAGAAGAGAATAAAATCCAAAAAAGTAAATGGAAATGGATTAGGTCTCCTTCACGCTCACCAACAAGTCCACAGTTGGGGAGGGCTCATTCACATCAGGTCTTTTCCAAAAATCGGAACCGAAGTTTTAATTAAAATTCCACTCTCTGACAATTATTCAAATGAAACCTCTCAGTGAAGATTTTTTCTCTAACCATGCAGGGTCCTTTCCAACAAGGCCTTTAATAAAAAACAAATGAGATAAATCTATGTTTAAGCAACCTGTGGCTATATAAATTTTTTTAAACCCTAGCTGATAAACTTTCTGAGCAACTCGATCTCCACAGAATGAATTCTCAAACTTAAAATCAATGTAAATCGGTGTATCTCGTTCGAACTGAGAAGATTTCTTAAAAAACATACTTCCAGAAGTAAACCCAAAAAATTTAACCTGAAAATCCTGAGCTGACAATCGCCATAACAATTGAATAAGTTCATCATCATCAATTAAAACAAATTCTTTTTGATATTTTTTCATCAGATCTTTGATTGACACTCTCTTGAGTTTCAATCAAGAAATTTTTACTTACATCGACTCTTAATAAAACGATTCAGATCTCTGTGAATCTGAACTTCTGAAGAAAGTGTAGAAATGGAATCTCTGGATAAAATAATACCTGCCAATCTTTTACGCGAATTATCACAAGCAAGTTGATTCATTTCTTGAAACTCATGAAATAGAACAAAAGGATAAGGAGCTTGACTGATCGAAGAATAAAATTTTGGCATATGGTTAGAAAGAAGAGGAAACGATTGAACTTCTGACCCTAAATCCCTTCGTAAGTCTGCTTCCCATTTTCCAACTCGATAAAAATCTTGACGAACCTTTGACTGATCAACCCAAAGTTTTCCTTGATGCCCTAAATTTCCAGAATACCGATAATAGGCTTGGCACCTTGAGATTAAAACTCCAAAATGCTGCATCCATTCCAAACCAATTTGACACTCTTTCATTACAGCTTCAATCTCACCTCCCTCACCTTCCAGTGCTAAATAAATGTATTTTGCTGGAGTGAGACTAAAATCATAGGGATCAAAATCTGAACGAGAAGTCGCATGAACAAGTTCATGAGCTAAATCAAGCGCTAACTCAACCGCTGTTTGATCTTCTTTTAAAAAAATTGTAATTGCTCGTTCCTGATCGTCCCTACCGGTTTGAGGATTAAAATGGCGAGTCAAAATAGTATTTGTTCGAGAAGCTTTGCCCCATGAAAAATAATGAAGAAGACCCAAAATATCAGGCTGATTCCATTTAAGTTGAGCTTTCTGAATGAGAAGAACACCCGTTGGCAATTGATTTAAAGAATTTAAAGCCCCTTGCATTCGACTTAAAAAATCCCCACGTGTATCTTCTTCAACTCTCATGAAACAAAAACCAAGAATAAATATCCAAGAAAATCTCCAGACCCCTTTCATATGAAGAACTCATCGGATTGATTTTCTATGTCCTCAATTTTGATTTTACAGGTGTCTAAAGACTCTCCATGGCATCTCTCAATAAAGTTTTCTTAATTAATTTAACTAATTGAAATTATTTGATTTTTTTATTTTTAACCCGAGGCATGAACTTTGCTTATTGACGCAGCTTGACACAGATCTTCCGTATAGAAATAAACGGGTGACCAAAACTTAAAAAGACCAGGAATTTCAATGAGTTATTATTATAAAAGTTGTAAAAATATTCCAATATTTCTTGTCAGTATTTTCATTGCTCAAAACATAACTCTTTGTGCTTTAGGCAATGCATCTAAAACTACAGGACTATCTCTTGAACACAGGCTAAAAAACTGGGGTTTAACAAATCTAGAAAAATCTCATATTCAGGCACTTGATGCTTGGAAAATTCAAGAGGGTGATCGAAATATTATTGTCGCCGTGATTGACACTGGCATTGACCCCAATCATAAAGCACTTTCAAATAACCTATGGCACTCAGACAGCCTTGAAAATCGATTTATTTATGGTTGGAACTTTGTATCCAATCAACCCAATCCAACCGATAATCACGGTCATGGGACCCATATTGCTGGAATCATTGGTGCTATTGCAGATCCCGTCACAGGAATCAGTGGAGTAGTCCATCGAGTTTCTATTATGCCAGTCAAGTATTATTCAGAAGATAATCCTGGGGCACTGAATCTAAGCAATAGCATCAAGGCAATTGAATACGCTATCGCTCATGGTGCTCGAATCATTAATTACAGCGGAGGAGGACCAGAATTTTCTCAAGATGAATACTTAGCCATCAAAAAAGCAGAAACCCAAGGAATTCTATTTGTTGCAGCTGCAGGAAATGAACATAAAAACACAGATATAACTGAAAATTTTTATTATCCATCTGCTTATCATTTATCTAATATGATCTCAGTTGCAGCTACTGATATTCATAATAATCTCCTTGATTCTTCCAATTGGGGTAAAAAAAATGTCGATATTGCGGCCCCTGGAGAGAATATCTTCAGTACCCTACCAGACGGTCACTTTGGATATATGTCTGGAACTTCTCAAGCCACAGCTTTTGTCACAGGCGTAGCCACTCTCCTTCTATCTCAAAACCCAACCCTCACTCCTCAAAAGGTAAAATCAATTATTCTCTCCTCAGTTGACCGTTTTAACCAACTCCAAAATAAAATTGCAACAGGAGGAAGGTTAAATGCTTATAAAGCTCTGATGACTTTACAGCTAGCCACAAAAGATTAATCTAGATATTTAAAGATCCTGAGCTGACAGCTTGCAACTTCCAGACTAATATCAGAAAACATGATGAAGCTTCAAAAAAACTCTCTTCGTAGTTGGACCCCTCAATACCTCACGCTGACCTCTGCTATCCTCGTCATTGCATCTTTTCCACCCTGGAATTGTTGGCTCCTCATCTGGGTTTGTTTGATTCCCTGGTATATCGCGATTCAAAAAACTTCAAGCCTTAAGGACAGTCTGATTCAGGGCTTATGGTTCAACTATTTTATCACTCTTGGAGGTTTTTACTGGATTGCTTACGTCCTTCGAGAATTTGGAAATTTAAATTGGGTCATCAGTGTTTTGGGACTACAAATTTTTTGTCTCATCGGTCAGCCTCAATTAATTGTATTTTCTCCTCTTTTAAAGTGGATAGAATCAAAAAAATCAAATAAAAAACAATCGTTTATCAATAGACCCGTTTTTTTAGGAGTTGTGACGTCCCTTCTTTTTTCAGGTCTGGACTGGATTCTCCCAAAACTTTTTTTAGACACTTTAGGCCACTCCCTTTATCGAGCTAAACACCTCAGACAGCTCGCAGATTTAGGTGGAGTTCATCTTCTTACTTTTTTAATTTTTTTCATCAATCATGCGATTTGGAAGCTTTTTGAAATGTGGAAAAAAACAAAAAAGCTTAAATTCAACAGTCAGTTTAAACTTGCAGGAATATTCATTGCACTAGCCTGGTGCTATGGATTCTATCGACTTGATTTCATCACTAAAAAAATGATGAATCCTCAGCAGTTTTTACAAGGAGCTGCAATTCAAGCTAACATTGGCGATTTCGATAAAGTCGCTGCCGAACAAGGAATAACCTCAGCAGCAACTAAAATCCTAGACACACTTATTTCAATGAGTGATCGAGCTTTACTGAAAAACCCTAAACCTGACTTTATAGTATGGCCTGAAACCTCATATCCTACCACATTCAGAAATCCACACACTTTCCAAGAAATGCAATTAGATGAATCTTTAGAAATCTATTTATCCCAGATTGAAGTTCCATTTCTGTTTGGTGGCTATGATTATTTTAATCAAAAAGATCATAATGCTTTCTTTTTTCTGTCTCCTAATGAAAATCTTCAAGTGTATCGAAAAAGCATTCTCCTTTTATTTGGTGAGTACATCCCAGGAGCAGAATTTTTCCCCATCATAAAAGATCTTTTCCCTCAAGTAGGCAATTTCGGAAGAGGAAAAGGACCTCAAGTCTTTTCGATCAACATTCGTTCAAACAATACAAATACTCAGAATAGTATTTTCGTAGGCCCCATGATCTGTTACGAAGGACTTTTTCCAAAATTTAGTATTGATTTAGCAAAGCAAGGAAGTCAATTTCTCTTAAATATCACAAATGACTCCTGGTTTGGGAAATGGGGAGAGCCCCAACTGCACTTAGCCCTCACTATTTTTCGAAGCATTGAAACAAGACTTCCTATGCTTCGCTCAACCAATACTGGAATTTCAGCACTCATACTTCCTGATGGAGAAATTAAACAACCCACTGAAATTGATTCACAGACTATTCTTAGTGTGAAAATTCCAATATTAGAATACATTCCAACAATAATTAAAAAATGGGGTGATTGGTTTGGTTTATTTTCATTTGTTTTTGGAATGTTAGGACTTTTCTTTTTTCAGTCGAAAAAATTAACTGCTGGTGTATTGTTGAAAAAAATTTTTTTTGGATCAAAATCCAAATCTTCACGCTCTAAAAGAAATTTTCTTGAATACTGACTATCAAAGTTTATCTGAATTATTGAAATTAAAATTCTTCAATGAATCAAACGAGAAGAAGACGATAATGCTCGAATCCCTCCTAATTCCTGCTCTCCTTTTCTGTAATGCTCCACTAAGAGCGAAGCACGAGTCGGAAAAGCTTCTAAGATTTCAATCTGATCTTCATTATCTACTTCTCTTGCAACTACAATATACCAAATTCCTGAATTTTCTTCTGGATAGTACTTAATGAAATGAAAAACTTTTTTCATCTTTTTGCCTTTAATCATTTGACTCCAAAGCTCATCTGGAAACTCTAAAGTTTCACCAAAACATCCTTCATAGAGATTAAAATCGCAAGGAGGAATATCTACTAAGTTTTTTTGTTGACTAAGCTGTGCTCGAATTATTTCGTCCTCTGTCCACGGGTTAGTAAGAGAATCTGATGAATTTTTTACATTGTAATGATCATTTTTTTCTTCTTCAGAACAATCTTTAATTTGATAAATATTAATTTTTTTACCTTTTCGATAAAAATCAACCATTGCAGAATCTTTAGTTGAAAACGCCAAATAAAGAAAACTAGGCTGTCCTCTTAAAAAAAGACAAAGACAAATACACCAAATGGATTTTTTATTAAATTTAAATTCAGAAATAAGATTAAAGCGATAGTCTCCAGAAACTGTCTTTTCTCTCCAAACTTCATTGGGAGCTTGAAGCGTAATCCACCTTAAATCAGAAAAATTTTCTTTTTCTTTAGCAGAAAGATCATACGGAGAAAGTCTTTTGAAATATTCTTTTTCAAGCTTATCAATATCTTTTGAGAAAAATCTAGTAATGCATGACTCAGAGCAAAATATTCTTCCATTCTCTTCTTCTACAAACAAAGCACGATCTGAAGTTATTAATTTTTTTAAGCAGTAACAACACCGGATAACTTGCTTCGATGGATTGAGCCTATTTTTTTTGGAAGAGGTACTTTTCTGATATCCTTTTTTTTTATTCCGCCTTTCGGCCAATTTTTTATCTGAAGAACGCTTCATATAATTAAATTGTAACTGGTGATTCCGCGTAGAGTCAAACATGCTATGTGTCATAAAAAACACTGGGCTATTTTTTCCGTCTTGAATACAACTTCAGTAACTAATATTATATTCTTTAATATATATTAAATTTATATGGTGTAAATAAAATGTCTACTCCAATTATTAGTCAAAATCTTAACACTGGACAAGATGTCTATCAGAAAAATCAAAAAACTGAGGACTCCCTTCAAATCCAACAGAACCAAGCAAATGAAACTATTGATCAAATTCGAGACCGATTTGAAAAACAGTCCCAAGCTGAAAATCAAAAACAAGAATCAGCTTTGGATGCTCAACGATTAAAAGGATACGAACAAATCCATAAACTCAAACACTCTCAACAAAAAGAGCTCAGCAAAATTCGAAAACAAGGAGACATCGATTTATCTCATCTCAAGAACCATTATCAAAACCAGATCTACACCACAGAACATCAGGCTTTAGAACAAATAAAAGAACTCCAATCCCAGTCTCAACGAAGACTAGCAAATGAAAAAAAAATGAGCGCTTACCAAGAATGGGAAATCCGAGACAAAGCCAATGAACGACTTCGACAAATTCAAGATGAAACACAAACTCAGTTTGCACAACAACTGAACTCAAAAGAAAAAACACTCGAACAAACTAAAAATCGTTTTGAAGATGAGAGCCAAAAAATCCAGAAACAATACAATGAAAAATTTTCAAAAACCCTTTCTAATAGCTCTCAACAGATCAACACCCTTGAAAAACGGACTCAAGAAGCTTTAGAAACAATAAGAGAAAAAATGGCAGAAAATCTAAGAACTTATACATCAAAGCAAGAGGACCCCTTTTATAAACTCATTGATCTTAAAGCTCAGCTTAAGGAATACGAAGATCGGTATGTCTTAACCGCATCCGTTCCTCAATACGAACAAGAACACCTCAGTGCATCTGTAAAAGGGGATAATCTTGTTCTTTCAGGTTATCGGCACAATACTGAAAAACAAGACTATGAAGATGGCCACGAAAAAGGAACTGCTTCTTTTCAAAGCTTCCATGAAAGCTTTCCTTTGTCATGGCCTGTCCAAGCAACTGAACTTTCACGTCATTATGAAGGAGAAACTCTTATCATTCAAGTTCCAAAAAAAAATAAGCATGCTTTTAATACCCCGAGCGGAACAAAGGCAGGAAGAATTAAAATTGAAAGCCCTTTGCCTCAAGACTTAGTAAATCCCCAACAACAATCTCAGTCCAATCAGAAAGAGACTCCTGTTTTTCCATCAGAAGATCGAACTCTTCTTTAATTGGCTTAATCTGCGAGCTGTGAATCTTTTCGAATTAAATCTTCTAACTCTTTTAAAATAAAACGAAAATGACCTTGAAGATTTTTTAAAGCTTCGAGATTTTTTTGCATTGTTTCTAATGCAATTCTTGAGGGCTCTAAGTTCAAAACTTCATCTTGATCGAATGCTGAACTACTTAAAAATTGATCTTTCTTAGGTGTAAGATTTGGAGCCTTGTACTGCTCAGCCTGAGGAGAAGAGGGCAATTCCAGTTTTTTTCTGAAATGAACATTCTCAGCCTTCAAAACAACAGAAGAAATGCTAGAGCTGGAAAAAGAGGACTTGCGCGGAGGTGAGTCAACTCTCATTCCAATCTGAAATACATTTGAACCAATTTGTTCAAATTTTTTTTTGCTTTGACTAGAATCGCATGACATTTTTTAATCCCTTCTCAATTGAGACCTTAGATTTCACAATGATAGAGAAGCAAAAAAAATACCACTCTTAATGTTTTTTCTTTAATTTCTAATTAAATCAAACAGTTACTTGCAAATAGAAGGTCGTTTCTTTTTGGGTCTTCAAGCAGTAAAGCTGTCAATTCCCTAGACAGCTGTCTTCAAAATTGACTCTGACTTGCTTGGCCTGCTTTTCAAAGCTCTTCACCAGACGAGGCAAATTCCGCTTCACCAAACGGTTCAAAATAAAGCTAGGAACAGGCACCTTAAACTCTAATTCCAAAGAGTAAATTACGTCTGATTTTTGATGACCGACTGACTCCACTTTCCAACTCCCTGTATTTTTTTTAAAAAAACGACTCTCTACAAGAGCCCACTCCACTCTTCCTAATTCAGAGTTTTCTTGATGATCTAAAACGTAATTCACCCTCTGCCCCATCACAATGACTTCATAAGACACTCGGATTTTTCCGTCACTCCGTTTTTCTAACTGAACAGATTCACACCCATCCACAAATTGGGGATAATCTTCATAATGAGTAATGGTTGAAAATAATTGAGATGAATCAACGGATAACACATCGTGGAACTGAACCTGATCCAATCAATACCTCGGCTTCCGATCAAAGTGATGCTCAGCCTGAATATAGCGTACAGTCCCCGATTCTGAACGCATAACCACAGAATGGGTCATAGCTCCTCCACTAAAAAAACGTACTCCATCTAAAAAAGTTCCTTGCGTAACTCCGGTAGCACAAAACATGACATTTCCTGCGGCCAAATCGTGGATCGTATAAATTCGATTTAAATCCTGAATACCCATTCTTTGAGCTCTTTGTTCTTCTAAATGATTCCTAAAAATAAGCTGCCCCTGAAAATCTCCCCCCATGCAACGCAATGCAGCTGCCGCAATCACACCCTCTGGAGCTCCTCCATTACCCATTAATACATCAACCCCACTGTCCCGTTTACAGGTCGCAATTGCCGCAGAGACATCTCCATCTCCAATCAACCAAATCCGTGCACCAGTACTTCTGACTTCAGCAATTAAATCGGCATGTCTCGGCCGGTCTAAGATCATCACAGTTAAATCTTCAATTAAACACTTTTTCATTCGAGCAATATTTTTCAAATTCTCTGTAGGTGTCACTCTCAAGTCAATGACCCCCTTTGCTTCAGGTCCCACAGCAATCTTTCGCATATAAGTATCTGGAGCATGTAGAAACTGACCTTCTTCAGCAACAGCAATCACAGCTAGAGCATTATTCCCTCCACGAGCACAAATCGAAGTTCCTTCGAGAGGATCCAATGCTAAATCAAGCCTAGGGCCACCAACTCGACCCACTTGTTCACCAATAAATAACATGGGAGCTTCATCTCGCTCTCCTTCTCCAATAACTACTTTTCCAGTAAATTGGATAGAATTCAGCATGCTTCTCATCGCCTCAACAGCAGCATGGTCAGCAGCTCTTTCATCACCTCTTCCCATCAGACGAGCAGATTCTAAAGCAGCAGCCTCTGTCACTCGAACAAACTCCAATGCAAAATTACGATCCATTATTAAACTACCTCTCCAGGTGACGAATACACCAATTCCTTAGGTCCTGAGAAAGGTTAGAACTCAGGATAAGTTTTTTTGCAATCTCCAACTTACTGCTCTGAGGTTCTACATCAGGCTTTACAAGCAAAGACTCAAGACGAACAATCCCACGTAACTGGGCTTTTTGAGTTGATGAAACAAGAACACATCCAGTTGAAAGACCTTCAAGATGATCCCATTGGATCGAATATTCAAAAACATAAAGAGTAAACTGGTAAAATCGACCATCGGTCGAACGTTTCATAATAAGATCAGTTCCCGATGGACCATGATACCACAATGTGTTGACCTCTCCAAAAGGAACAGGCTTGAGTTCTGAGCCTAGCACTATGGGATCCAACAGCTGATTTAAAGCAAATAAAGCCTCTTGCGATAATGAGTGAAACTCACAACCCACACGCTCTTGTACCAAATTTTTTACTTGAGCCCGAACTAAAAACTTTTCTCCTCTCAGATTGAGAATACCTTCAATTTCCATACCTACACAGAAATATTTGAAATCCTCTTGGTCCAAAACCCAAAGACCCATACCCTGAACTGAAACATTATCGACAGAGAAAATCTTATGATTACTCAAAAGCCGAAACTGCTCAGATGTCAAACTCAGCCGAGGCAATTGGCGTCGCTCCGAACTTTCATACTCTCCCTGATTAGAGATGACTTCTAGGTTGAGGGATTTGCTGTCCTTGCAATTCTCCATGATTTGTCACTCCTTTTTCTGGATTTTTTTGATTTTCAATATAAGATCTCATTCGTTTAGCAGTAAATCCAAAAACAATTTCAGCTCCCTGCTCAATCACAAAACGAGGAGGCCAATGGATTCCTTCTTTCTCGCCCTTCAAGTAAACAACTGTTCCCTCGTTTTGTAAATTCTCAAAATAGATATCCCCTGTCAGACCACTAAAATGGCCCTCAGTCACTTCGTAATGAATCCACCTCTCCTTAACTTCCTGAAAATAAACCTTAGACTTAAGACGAAAAGACCAAATTCCTCCCTCAATTCTAAGCAAATGCTCTTTCACAGAATATTCAGTATAATCAATATAAGGAATTAACTGAGAATAAACCTTATAATCGGTTAAAACTGCTCGTGTCATCGATAATCGATTTTTAACAAGCATAGCAGTATAGAAAGAATATTTCTTCATGTTAGTGTTTGCCAGATTTTTTAATTGAGCGTTCAGAATAATTTCACGATCTGAAATCATACTTTTCCACTGACTCGATTTGAGTAACCCCTGGACTTGAAGCACTTCCGAGGCAAAACTCATATTCGTGGTAAGAAAAATACAAAAAATCATCAGACAAAATGAATAGAAATGAAAGGTTCGTTCCCCCATTCAAAAAGTATACAGGAATCTCGAATGGATTTGTCCTAGACAAATTTCATATTTCTCAATACATGATTAAGATGTGAAATTTGATGAATTGACTTTTAATACCACACCTAATTTGTTAACTTTACTACGCATTGCTTTTGTTCCAGTTGTCATAGGTATTTTATTTCTTCGAGACCCAAAATGGGATGTGGTAGGAGCCTTAGTCTTTGGCGTTGCCAGTATCACCGACTATTTCGATGGCTATCTCGCTCGGACTCAGAAAATCGAAACCATCTATGGAAAGCTTTTAGACCCACTTGCGGATAAGTTTCTAGTCGTCTCATCCTTAATCATGCTTCAAGAGGTGGGTCGAATTCATCCTGTTGTGGTCATCCTTTTAATTTGTCGTGAAATGGGAATCACTGGCCTGAGAGCTTTAGCAAGTGCAGAAGGAGTCATTATTGGAGCCTCAACTTCTGCTAAATGGAAAACTGCAACTCAAATGTTTGCAATCCCTTTCATCATGGCGCGATCAGGAGCATTTGGAATTCCACTTTATGGCCTTGGACTCTTCCTTCTCTATCTCTCTCTTGCCATCAGCCTTTGGTCAGCAAAAGATTATGTGGTTGATTTTTTTAAAGCGATCAAAGAATCTCGAAAACAAAAAAATCAAGAACGAAAACTAGTCCGGCAAGCCCGATTAGCAAGCCGAGCCACGCGTTTGGCCTTCAAGGCCAAACAAACTCCTGAATCTCCTTAATCCTGAGAAGCCATCCAAGGAATATCTAAAACCTGATGAAAGTGGTTCAAATAACGTGCCGCGACAAATAAATAATCACTCAATCGGTTCATGTACTGTAAAACCACAGGTCTCAATTTTTCAGCTCGATTCAAAGTCACAAGCTCCCGCTCTGCGCGACGGCTCACAGTTCTAGCAAAATGGATAAGAGAAGCAATTCTCATGCCCCCTGGAAGAATAAATGTTTTTAAAGGACTCATTTGAGACTCCATCACATCAATTCCATTTTCCAGAGCAACGACCTCTGAGCTTTCTAGACATTGAATGCCTGGATCTTCACCCCACGGAGTGGCTAATTCTGAACCTAATTGAAAAAGCTTAGACTGAACTCTAACCAAAGTCAATCTAAGCTCCTCAGGCCCAGAAAACTCAGCAAGAACCATCCCTAGGACTGAATTGAGCTCATCTAAAGTACCATAAGCTCGAACCCGAATCTCATCTTTAGGAACCCTCACTCCTCCCCTTAAACTCGTATCTCCAGAATCACCCCGCTTAGTATAAATTTTCATATTTTGGTTAGATCAAGTTTATCCCAGGCCATCAACTAGAAACGGGAGAAACAGTTGCAATGAGAAAGCAGCTTTGTTAAGTTCCCCTTCTCCCTCAGGTGCGGGCTTAGCTCAGTTGGCTAGAGCGCCACGTTGCCAACGTGGAGGTCGAGGGTTCGAGCCCCTTAGCCCGCTCCAAAACAATTCTTTAATAGAGCTTAAAACTCTGATAATTATTTATAAGTGCTCCTACAAGAAATGAGACCCCTTCCTTTTTTAGACCTAAGTCACCTCAGCTCTGCCAAGATCGAGGTATCTCTCATCATTCCAGCTAAAAACTCCTCCCGATTTTTGGAAGCAACTGTCATAGAAGCTCATCATTTTTTGAGTCAAAGATTTCAGACTTTTGAGATTCTGATAGTCCCAAATTCTGATATTGCCGGGGGTCAAATCGCTGACCAGCTTGCCTTGAAGTTTCCACAAGTCAAAGTGTTTAGACACTCCTCTCCTGTAGGTAAAGGTGCTGCTATTCGAACGGGGTTTCTGAACTCCCAGGGTCACTGGATTTTCTTGACTGATGCTGATCTTCCTTATGATTTAGCTTTTTTCGATGAAGCCATTAAAAAACTTAAATCAGGCTACGACCTGATCACAGGCAACCGGCGACTTCCTGAAAGTCAGTTCAATATTCCTGTCAAACTTCTCCGTTTGGCCTATGGCCGTCATCGCTTAGGTCTTAGGTTCAATCAATTAGTTCGTTTTTTACTACCTATTAACACTGGAGACACACAAGCAGGGATTAAAGCTATGTCCCGAAAACTGGCTTTAGAAGCTTTTAGCCGCCAAACTTGTCCTGGCTTCTTATTTGATCTTGAGCTTTTTCTCACTGCAACGGCCTTAGAATACCACCAGACTGAACTCCCAGTAACGCTCAACCTCAAGAGTGAAAAATCAACGGTTCGAATTCTCAAGGAATGCATTCTAGTCGCTCACTGGTTAACCCAAATTATTTGGAGAAATTCAAAAAAAAAATATGGCCCTACCTTTTCAAAAAAAATTTTATCGCGATATCAAAATGCTTCTTTCCAAACACGTACTTTCCTTTTTGCTCGTTGGATCCTCACTCCTTACTCAACCATGGCAGCTTATGTTCCCACCCAAGGAAGGATCTTGGACCTAGGATGTGGCCATGGCCTTTTCACGCTAGCTTTAGCCCTGAGATTCCCTTTTCGTCAGATCATTGGAATGGATCATGATTCTAACCGAATTGCCATTGCCCAGTTAGCCACAAAAGAGATCAAAAATATTTCACTTCAGGTAGGATCTTTAGTTGACCCTATCATCACTCAGGAAAATTTCTCAGGAATTATGATGATTGATATTCTACACTACTTCGACACTAAAACCCAAGAAAAGTTGATTCTCTGGGCTTTTAAAAAACTAGAGCCTGGAGGAGTCCTACTCGTTCGTGAGGTAGAACCCAGAATTGGAATGAGGTCAACGTGGAACCAACTCTATGAAAAAATAGCTACCCAGATTGGCTTCACCCAATCAGAAGAAAAACACCTTCACTTCAGAAGCTCTTCAGAGTGGGAAAATTTAATGAAAAAAGTAGGATTTGAAGTTTTTTCAGAACGCTGTAGCAGTCTTTTTTTTGCTGATATCCTTTATGTTTGTAAAAGAATCCCATCCCAGTAAATCTCACATCCATAGAACCTATCGAGCTCAACTTAAGCTACCTAAAAGGTTTAATCAAACGCTTTTATCTCTATCCTTTTTAATGATGATAATCCTACTTCCCCTTTATGCTTATAAAGTTGGAACTCAACAAGGTTATACTGATTTTGAGGTTTACTACCGAGCAGCTGTAAGAGCCAAAGCCCTCATGTGGGAAAAAATCTATAATTTAACAGACGGAACTTCTCCTTTTCGCTATCCCCCACCCCTCCTCCTATTTTTCAGAGCTCTTGCCGAACTCACACGCACGCAAGCCAAACTAACCTGGTTTTTTCTTCAATTTTTATGGTTTTTATTGGGTTTTTTAATCATTCAGAAAACACTGAAACAAAGTTACAGCCTTTCTCTAAAACCCAAATTGAATCAAAAATCTCACCTTGAGCCGACAGGAATTACCTGCCTTGCCTGCTTTTTTACCTTAAGACTTGGACTAGATTGCTTTACCATTGGGCAAATCTCTAGCTTAATGTTCTTAGGATACTGTTTAGCTCTTTACGGATGGGTCACCCAAAGGCCAAAACTATCGGCATCAGGACTGATCATTCCAGCACTGATAAAAATAAGCCCGGGATTTCTTTACCTACTTTTTTTTAATTCATCTCAAAGAAAGAAAGTGATCACCTGGAATCTCCTCTTCATTTTTATTCTAAGCCTGATCTTCTTTTTTTGGATTCCATCGTATCCCGCTACAAAGCTATTATTCAGCTCTTGGCTTCAGATTGTCGCTTCAGATTCTGCTTATTTTGATTCTTCTCATTACGGAAGTCAATCCTGGAAAAGCGTCCTCCTTCGACTTCAAAAATTAGGCTGGATTTCTCCACTGGGGGGGGAGATTTTATATACCAGCTTAGCTCTTTTAGTTTGCTTAGGAGTATTGAGTTTTTGGACTCAAAGAACCCCTCGCTCCTTCCTAGGAAGAGGATTATTTTTTTCAATAGGCCTTTTTATCCCCATTGGGCTCATGCCTCAAACTTTCAAATACTCTCTCACTCCACTGGCTATTCCCGTATCCTTTCTTTTGATGTTTCTAAATACCCGCTATATAGATAGGTTCACTGCTTTTTCTCTCATTTTAGGTGTACTTACGATTTCACTTCCAGGAAAAGATATTGTCGGAGATCCGCTCTTTTTTTGGATCCAAACCTACTCCCTTCCTTTTATAAGTATCGTTTTTTTAGGAATTTCAACTTTCCGGCTAGCATGGATCGAATCTAAGCCCTCAATCATGAATCGACGGCTGAGAAAATTTTATCACCTTTCAAGAAAAACAACAAAAGCTTGGCCGACCGATCCCATTTCATCTCCTTGGATAAAGTCTTCTCTGATTATTTTTGGTCATTTAGGCCAACTCAACACAATCGAAAGAGATGACTTCTATCAAAACCTTTCCCATTTTATTTCACTCATTCCATCAACTTTATCAGAAACCTTAGAAATCATTATTTTCATGGACCCATTTTCTTCTAAAATTCTGTCATTTTCTAAAGCTTGTCAGGCTTTAAGTAGCCCAAAAATTCAAATCAAAGTGCTAAAATCAACTCAAAATAGAAAAGAGGGTCAAGCAGCTCAAGAAGGATTTTTAGCAGCTCAAGGACAAACTTTATTTTTTTTCCCCCATGTCTTCCTCAGTGAGCCATCTTTCTATGTAATGGCTCTAGAACTCTTGAACTCAGGATACGATCTCGTCCGTGGATCTGACTACCCACAGAGTGTGAGTCATCTTCTTCCCTTTGCACTCCATAGAAAGGCTGCTGAGAAAATTTTTGCCTTGCAAATTGCTCAGGGCTTTTTATTTTCTACTGAAATGAGCTTGATTGCCAAGGCACAAAATTTTCGAAGTCAAGCTCTCCCACTTTCAAACCTCTATCGTTTCAAAAAAAATCCTCGCTCCTTTTTCCATAGAATTTTTCAGAGAAGACTGCTTCAGTTGATGCAGTCCATGATAGAATTGCCCAAGATCTGGAAGCGCTTTCAACTAGGAATCTATGAATCAAATCCCCGTCCTCAAAATATAACTGCAGATGACTGGGGACTTTCTCCAGGGGTCAATCTTGGTATTTTGAAGCTTGCGCAACTAGGAATTGTCCGAAGAGTCTCTCTCATGGCAAATGCTCCTTTTCTCACGGAGCACCTAAGCGATCTTTGCGTTTTAAAGTCGGTCCAGCTAGGCCTCCACTTCAACTTAACTTATGGTCGACCCCTGGGGAATCTGAGTCCAAACTCCCCACTTCTGAAAAAATCTCACAACTCAACTCCTCAATTTATTTCTTCTCCTACCCAACTTCTTCTGAGATGGATGAATCCTTTTACAAACCAAAGTCACCTCATTCAGGAAGTTCACGCTGAGCTTTGCCAACAGCTTGACTATCTCGTTTCAATCGGAGTACAAATCCATTACCTGGATGGTCATCAACATATCCACCTTCTCCCAGGATGGATCAGTAAAATGGCAGACTTGCTTCATTCAAAAGGAATCCAAACCATTCGTCTCCCTTGGGATGCCTCATTATGGAAAACAAAAAAGCTTCCTATTTTGATTCTTTCTCGATGGATGACTCCTTTTTTAAAACAGCACGGGTTTCACTCGTTAAAATTCATTTATCCATCTCTCAAGGACTTTCAAGACCCTGGAAGATTGTTTCACTTATTGACAAAAAATCCTGAAGCTGAAGTGATTGTCCATCCAGCCTTTAGGAATGACATTTCTCAATTAGAATTTCCAGATTCCTATACCCACGGTAGAGTGATTGAATATCTCTCTCTCAGAATGGTAAGAATTTTTTTATGAAAAGTAAAAAATCCTATTTCAAAAACTCTGTATTCAGTTCATCCTGGATGATCTACTTATCAGCGACTCTCATCATAGGACTCCTCTTAAGGCTAACCTATGTCAACGATATGGAGTACAAAGAAGATGAAGAGTATAATTTTATCCAAACCCAACTCATTGGAATAACTCAGCCTTGGCCTTGGTATGGAATGCCTTCAGGAGTTTATCTTGCAAATCCTGGAATGAGTATCTGGGTCTTTGCCATCCTTGCTAAGCTTTTTGGCATTACTCAACCGACCTCTCTTGCTCACGCAGTCCAGCTGTTTTCTGTCTTTGGAATGAGCCTTATCCTTCCCTTTGTTTGGAAGTTTATCCAAGAGAAAAAAGAAAAAATAACATGGCTTTGGGCTTTTCTTTTAGCCATGGTTAACCCCTTTTTAGTCCTTTACCAAAGAAAACTCTGGCCAGAGCCTTTTTTACCCTTTTTTTCGATGTTAACTCTGATGGGCTGGTGGAAAAAAAATCATTGGCAGGGGGCTTTAACATGGGGACTCATTGGAGCCCTCATCGGACAAGTTCACATGAGTGGCTTTTTTTTTGCTTTAGCACTTGTCCTGTGGACCCTCTTTTTTGATTCAGATCAAAATAAAACCCATTGGAAATTTTGGTGGATGGGATCTTTTTTAGGAACCTTACCTTTAATTCCTTGGTTTAAGTTTCTTTTTCAAAACCCCATTGATCAACCGCTTAGCAGGGGATGGGAAGAAATGATCCAGCTTAAATACTGGACTTTTTGGTTGACTGACCCCACTGGCCTTCATTTAGGCAATCCTCTAGGACTACTGCGAGGAAACTCCAACTGGGATCAAATCTCCGATTTCATCCGCTACCCTCTCATTCAAGGACATCCTAGCTTTTTAGTGGGTCTAGCTCATTTGACCACTCTGCTTTCCGTTCTCTTTATATTACAATCAGCAGTCATCCAGCTTTGGGCAAATCGCAAGCAAACGGCATCTCTGCTCATTGGGAAAAGTTCAAAAACTGCTTTTGTACAAAGCTCAGCCTTTTGGGGATGTGGAATTTTGTTAACTCTTACAGGAATCAACATTCGTCGCTATTATCTGACTGTAACTTTTCCTTTAGAATTTATTTTTCTAATCCGAATGGCTAACCCTGAAAAAAAATTAGGAAAAATTTTACTGACTCTACTTTTTTTCTCTGAGCTATTTATTTCTGCCAATTTCGTCTCATATATTCATATCAACGGAGGTTCAATCCAAGGAGACTATGGAAAAGCTTATTATTTATCTAAATAATAATTTGTAAAATGGGGGAATTATTTCAATGAATCTATGGCTCATGATAAAGCTTGTTCTTGGTTTTCAGGTTTGCTTTTCTATGGTTGAGGATTTTAAAAAATCAGAAGAAATAAATCAAACTGATTCTCAGCATAATGGAAAAACTTTAAATGAAATTTTAAAAGAAAATTCTATTGAAAATTTTTTCTTTCTTGATATTGATGGTACACTGATTGCATCAGATGATCTTTTTACATTTGAATACATTCCATCTCTTTTTTTATCTGAAAAACATGGACAAAAACTTCAAGTAGTTGATTTCAATCATAGCAAATCAGGAGATGTTTTTGAAATCAAGCATGTTCTTAGGCCAGGAGCTGCACAGTTTATTCAGTTTCTAGCAAATATTCCAGGAAATCGAATTATCTTTTACAGTCACGGAGCGCGAGAAAGAAATGAAACTCTTTTGAATGAATTCAATCTGCGGTATAATTATAAATTTTCTTATTCAATTTACTCAAGAGAAGATGAAATAATTCGTGGTATCTACGGAAAAGATATTGCTTTCATTTTAGAAAAAGAACTTAAAAAACTATCTCAATTCGAAAAAATTTCTCCTGAAGATCTTTACTATTATCTACAAAATTCTGTACTTATTGATGATACTATTCACTTCTGGAGTGAAAAACAAACCTATAATGTAACGAAATTTGAGATCAAGCATTGTGAAGACGAATTTGATTGGATGAAATGCAACGAACTATTTTTTCTAGCTGGGATTATTCATGAATCACTTCAATTTGATTCAAAAAACTCAATACCTCTTTCAAAACTCTTAAATCTAACAAAAGATTCTTTAAAAGAAAAAATTGAAATACTGGAAATTTCAAAATTAGGACTTAAACAGATGCAAAAATATAATCCGAATTTAAATTTTTTTGAGTATGAAAACTTCTAATCTAGAGCGGCTCAGCTCCAAGGACTGTCCACCAACGCTTTCCAATACGATGAGGGACTTTACCAAAAATAATCTGACCTAAGACCGCAGCAATTGCAGCTGGGTTTTCAATATGAGGACTATGACCAACACCATTAAGAATAATTGCATTTGATTTAATTTCTTTTGAATTGAGACAATTAATCCAAGCACGAGCACAACTCACTGGAATCAAAGTATCTTTTTTACCCCAAACTAACCAAACTTTGGCTTTGATATGAGGCACAATAGACTGAGCATCATGTTCGTCTTTAATGGAATGAATAAATTGATGGATATCTTCTCTTGAAATAAACTTCGAAAAAGAAGAAGACACCCAAGAAAACCAAGAGGGCTCTTTTGCAAAAAGATGAGGGCGAAGCACATCAAACCCCTCACTCACCGCAGCCTTAAAGAGAGCTTCACACACCTCCCGAGTTGACCGATCATCAAAAACACCTGATGGATTCACTAGAAAAATCTGAGCCGGGCCTTCATAGCTCGACTGATGAGCTGAAACTCTCTTTTTTGTTCCAAATTCACCAGAGTAATGAACTGTAAGCCATCCACCCAAGGAGTGACCCAAAATCGTATGAGGCTTGAGTGAATCCATCGTATCATTAAACATTTTCATCATGAAATCCATAGAAGGGAAAGATTTTTCCTGCGAAAGAAACCCACTAAATCCTGGAAAATCAATGAGAACAATTTCATCAAATCTTTTTTTCAAGATCGGATACAAAAGCAAAATAACTCCATGCCAAGACAGTGGACTATCTCCAAATCCAGGGACTAAAACAAAGCGTTTTGGATAAGAATGCCTTGAATTTCGTTTTCTCAGCACTTTACACCAATACCCAAGCTTTAAATCACCACTTTGGCGAACCTCCCAACGATACCCTGAAGCCTGATACATCACTCTACCCAAAAAATGAAGACCTTGTGCCAGTGAAATTTCTCGAAATTCTAATATTTTTGAATAAAATCGACGAATAGAACTCATATAGATACCCAGATTATCCTTAGTTTATGCATATCAAGCTTTCTTTGAACAAAAATCTAGAATATAATCTTAATTCTTTCAAAACCTTAGGCTACCTAATTATTTTATTAATTCAAACTAATT
>CAIZRG010000043.1 GCA_903935335.1 Oligoflexia bacterium | reverse complement strand
GAACTTATTTTAAGAGGACTTGAAAAAGAAAAAGAAAAACTTGATGTAAAACATATTATTTTACCTAATAGTACTAATTTAGGTGGCTTAATAAATTTCACCCCAATTAAGGGGATTTATGCATCTCATCTTAAACAAGGAACTCCAACAACCTTTACATATCAAGATCAATTATTGAGAAGTGTAATTGAAAACTATAAACCGGATTCAGGATACAATAGAGGACAATATGACCATGCAGCGAAAAATAAAGATGGAATCATTCTTAAGTTTAAAGATAGTAATCCAGTTACTGTAGATTTAAAAAAGCAGATTGAACCGCAATTAAATTCTAAGGATATTTCTTTATACAGCAATGAAAAGATGATTGAATTTATATTAGACCTCAATCATTCAGGACGACATAATATAGTTAATAAAATTAAATCTATTTCAGAAATTGCCCATAAAATTAATCTAGCTCATATAGATTCTCTTTTTGATACATTGAAATCTTGTAATTCAAAGACGGTAGAAGCATATAAACAAGCAATTATAAGCTCCTTAGAAGAAGTAGGTATAACAAAAGCAAGTGGTTTCTTAGAAAAAAAGTCTAGTTTATTGTACCCAGGAATTGCTTCTTGCAGTAACGCCTACGATTCAGCTCATATTGAACAATTAGGCTCTTTTATCGCAAAAGACTTCAAAGATAACTTCAAAGATACTATATATCAAACTAAGATAAGGGGTGATTATTCTAAAATTTCGGATAAAGACAAAAATGCTTTGTATAAAACTAAAGGTTTTAAGAACTTATTTAAAAAACTAATAGAAGAATTAAAAGACTCAGATGGAGCTATCCGCTCCTCAGCAGCAAAGGCATTCGGAAATATAAAAACAGAGAATAAAGAGATCCACAATGCTCTTGCCAAGTTATTGGAAGACTCAGATGGAGCTGTCCGCTCCTCAGCAGCATCGGCATTCGGAAATATAAAAACAGAGAATAAAGAGATCCACAATGCTCTTGCCAAGTTATTGGAAGACTCAGATGGAGCTGTCCGCTTCTCAGCAGCATCGGCATTCTTAAATATAAAACCAAAGGATAAAGAGATCCACAGTGCACTTGTCAAGTTATTAAAAGACCCAGATGGAAATGTTCGCTCCTTAGCAGAAGTGGCATTGGGAGTGATAAAACCAGAGGATAAAGAGATCCACATTGCTCTTGCCCATTTATTAAAAGACCCAGATTTAGATGCTCGTCTCGCTTCGGCAAGAATTTTAAAAAATGTCAAATCGATAGAGACTCATATTAATTCGTGCATTGGAAGCGTTCAGAGTAGTCCTATTAACCAGACTAAACTAAATGAGATTTTAGAAATTCTAGAACACTCAAAGTAATTTGCTATAGCATCACTTATAATATTAGAATTAATTAATGGTTTCGAAACAAACTGAGAATAATCCTATTCATCTATAACGGGTAGGGAAAACATACGCCCATTTTTCGCCACTTCATTATCTTTGGGGTATAGTGTTAATATCGGTCAACTAATATTAGATCTTTGCATTTTCTAAGCCCTGAGTCCAAGGGGGCTCATTTTAATTTCTAGCAGGTAGCATTCTAAGATCCAGCCAGTTCATCTATTAGGGTGACCGCTTCAACTGGCCTCGAAACAAGCTGGATGCGCGTTAAATTCCATGAATATATTGAAGATTCGTAGTTCGCATGCTAGGTTTAGAGATGAATTTGGAATCATGTAAACAGAGGCTTCTTGTAGCCTTACTACTCGTATCTACATGTACAGTATGTCCGATTGCCAAAGCCGATCGAATATCCACCTTAAAAGAGTCACTAAAAAGCGGAAATAAGCAAGGCTGTTCTGAAATTATTTTGGAAGGAAGTGAAAGCTCAAAACGGCCCGATCGTTGAAGATTTACCGCAGGATTTAGAGCACGTAGGGGTCACGTTCGTATGGCGAGAAAGTTCGCCTGTGGCTGGAGAAGTGTCTCTTTATTCTGATATAAATAAAACAACTAGCTGGGTCTTTGAAAAAATGGAAAGTGTTTCGGGTACCGACGTATAGTTTAAGACCTTACGTGCATCAAGAAAGGGTCCCTCATGTATAGTTTTGTGAACAAAGTTCCAAATATCCAAGCTAATCCAAACAGGGATCGGTCGAAGCCCATGCCCAAAGAGGAAGTCAAAGAATTAGATCGCTTTTTCATTTCCCAAGTACCGGATCTTTTCAACAAGAAAATGGGACTATTTGACTCTGAAGACAGGCCAGATTTTTATCGATCAGTACTTAGCAATAAAGCTTCTGCGTTCTCTGCAAGCTCTACTGCTTGCTGCTTAAATTCATTTGTATAAACTCTGCCGCTCATTTTTACCTACCTTATAAACTCCTCTCTATCTCATCATTCGCATTACTTCTATGTCCACTAAATCGAGGTAGGCCTACTGATCTCGCCGTTGCGCGGAGTGGAAGATTTCGAATGAAAACGATCGCAAAAACACTAGAAGTTTCGCGATCAAATCTGATCGAGCGCTGCAAGCAAGACTTACCCCTTTCGCTAGCCCCATCGGCAAAGAAGGCAGACCAAGAAGTGCTGGAGTCGATTCGCAAAATTATCGGTGAACGGCCCATGTATGGGTATCCTCGTGTGACCGCAATGTTAAGAAAAGAGCGAAAAGAGGAGGGAAAATCGGCTTTAAATCACAAGAGAGTGTATCACATTATGAGAGAAAACAACCTAACTCTGACAAAGAACGAAGGCAGGAGAACTTTAACTCACGAAATGAAATTTATCGCGACCTCTGGTGGAATCGATGGCTCTCAGATAATGGCTCCCAAGTGGAGTTCTTTGAGAGTATAGAAGGGGAAACTTATCTAGCTAGGGTGGCCGTTTTTAGGGGGTTAACTCCACCTGTTTTCTCTGTCGCACTTCACTACTAATTATTATTATGATTAAGTAAGGAGTTAAAATACACTATTTACTATGTTTGTTTTCCTGAGTCTTTGGCTTGGATGGTGGATATGGATCAATACTATCGGACGTTTTCAAAATGGGCTATCATTTTTGAGTTGCTTCCTGTTCGACCTCATATCAATTAGTTTTACAGTTATTTATTTATATAAAAAAAGAAGAGAATACAATAACTCACAGTCATTTATTTTTAAATCTAATCAAGCTCCAATTTTTAATATTTGGTTAATACCTTCTATAATTTCATTGATTTCAGCTCTTGTTTACTGTTCGATACTTCAGCCCATTAGCTGGGATAGTCTTAACTATCATTTTCCTGCAATTCTCGAAGCCTTTCAAAGTAAGCAGTGGGACAGATTTACATGGTATGAAGTCAGTATCTGGCCCTACCCGAAATTTGTTGAATCTTTATATCTTTGGTGGATCCTCCACTTTGGGCATCATGCTTATCTATTGTTGGGGATGCTGCCAATTATTTTTGGAGGGTTTATTTTTTTTAGAATTGGAATATTATATCAAATTAATTCTTGGGTTTTAGTGTGTTTCTGGTGCACAGTTCCTCTCATTGTGAAGCAAGCACATACAATTGACATTGACTCATTTATTGCCTTTTTTGCAAGCCTTACTATTATTTCAATCATAGAAAAAAATAAAAATATTTTTACAGTTGCAGTAACAGCCTTTACTATCTCAAAATGGACATCTCTACTTCCTGGCGGATTTTTCATCTTTTTGTGGTCATCGATTTATAAAAGATTGCCGGTATGGGCTGTTACATTCATTATAATACTATCAATGGGAACAGTTGTTCCTAATTGGATTCGCTATAGAAATCCTATTTTCCCATTTGAACTAGATGTCTTTGATTATTCATTATTTAAAGGAATTCGATCGATTACAGACATTCCAAATCACGCAGCTATTCTAGGGAATTTTGAAAACTATTCAGATTTTTTGAAAATATTTATAAGCTATTTTACGTCTACTTCTGTTGCTACTTGGGATATGCCATTAGGAGGATTTGGAATCCCTCTGGTTGCTCTAGCTTTTATTGGATTTATCTATCAAATTTTCCTATTTATAAAAACTAAAAGAAATGTTGATGCATTTGAATTTTTACCATTGTTTTTATTTTCTTATCCACTTTGGGTGCCACGTTACAATTTAGCTCTTGTAGTGCTTTTTGCTATATTTGCAGCAAGACTAGTACAACTCATGCCTCAGAAAGCTAGGTCCGTTGTTTGGACAATCTTTCTTATTCAATCCTGTTGGCTTTGGCTGGATCGGAGTTGGTTTATGGGGCTAAGAAATGAATACAGCAGTGCATTTCATGAAAGAAGGTTTTCAGACATAAATATATTGTTTGCCCATCGGTTTAAAGAATTGCTTCAGTATGGGGAACCACAAATAGCCAACAACGATGCTGAAAAAATCCGAATCAAAGTAAGAAAAACTAGAAATCAGACCTACTTTATATGTGACGGTGGCCCTGCTCAACTTGGAGCTTTTTATGGTGCGGACTTTAGTAACCGAGTGATTTGGGAGAAGGGGAGACTGCCCTTGAAAGGACACTGTAGTGATGGAGTTTGGAATATAGTTTATCATTAAGGTATCAAATCAATCGAAGTACTTTTTAGAGATTAAACCTACGGCACTTTTTTTGTTGTGAATACAGTCTTTGTGATGAACTCTTTCGTCAGCCGAACTTAATGCAGTAAAAAAGGTATCCATACAAAAAGGTTTAAGCATTAATGTTGCACAACAATCTGATAGTGCAATTTGCTCGGATTTCAATAAATCTGCATTTGCTGAAGTAAAAATTACTGGAATATGAACTTCATTATTTCGGCACCACTCCAAAAGACCTACACCATCCAGTTTTGGCATTCTGAAGTCTGTAATCATAAGATCCACTGAGGTTGATTTTAAAATTTGAATTGCTTCTTCACCATTTGATGCCTCAAAACAAATGAGTCCATGAGTTTCAAGAGCAGTTATTAATAAAAATCGAATATCGTCACTATCGTCTACAATAAGAACATTTTTAAGTCGATTATATTTTTTCATTTTAGGTTTTGCATTATATAGTTTGAAAAAATAAAGTAAACAAATAAAAAATTCTAATCAGATACTTCCATGTAAAATGAACATACAGCCGACAAATTGAGCTACGGAAAGGAGCACCTTAGATATCAATAATCTAGAATCAACAGGTGAGAAAAGTAGATGCTAACTTATTGAAATTAATAATTTTTATACATTTTAGAAAAAATTTACACACAAAGCATCATTTAAGATAAACTAACCTGTTATGAAAAAATTTTTTAAAATTTATATGGTTTTTATTGGGATTTTCGGTCAACTCGTTTTTTTTGCTCAAGCCTATAAAATCTTTACTACTCATCATGCTGGCGATGTTTCTTTATTTGGATTCTGTACAGGGCTTGTTTCAGTAACAAGCTGGCTTATTTATGGAATTTTCATTAAAGATACTCCTCTCGTGATTGCAAACTCTGTTGCTGTCTTAGGTGCTTTGTTAGTAGTCATAGGAATTTTTATTTACCGATAGAATTAAAAATTTTATAGAAATTACACATGAGCATATCTGAATGTCTTTAAAGAAAACTAGAAAGATTATTCATATTGATATGGATGCTTTTTATGCATCGATTGAACAAAGAGACTCTCCGGAGCTCAAAAACAGACCCCTAATTGTAGGCGGAAGTCCTAATAGTCGTTCTGTTGTCTGTTCTGCTTCATATGAGGCAAGACGCTTTGGAGTACGTTCGGCGATGAGTTGTGCTCAAGCTTTTCGGTTATGTCCTCAAGCTATTTTTATTTCACCACATTTTGAGAAATACTCACAAGCAAGTCTTAAAATGAGAGAGATTTTTAAAAAAGTGACTTCTTTAATAGAGCCTCTAGGATTAGATGAGGCCTATCTGGATGTAACAGAAAATCTTTTGAATGAACCTATGGCCAAAAAAATTGCGGTCTGGATCAAAGACCAAATCATGAAGGAAATCGGAACAACAGCTTCTGCAGGTGTAGGTCCTAACAAATTCATTGCCAAATTAGCAAGTGACTCTGTAAAACCCAACGGCTTAGTTGTTGTTCCTCCTGAGAAGGTATTTGCATTCATTCAACAATTACCTGTAGAAAAATTTTGGGGAGTAGGTCCAGCAACAACAAAAAAACTGCACTCCAAAGAGATAAGAACAGCTGCTGATATTAGGAGATTAAGTCCTCATCAACTTCAAACTATTGTAGGAAGCTATTCTTCCTCTTTATTTGAAATGGCTCATGGACGTGATGAACGAGAAGTGGATCCCTCTCTTGACAGGAAAAGTAAAGGTTCAGAAACTACTTTTAAGCAAGATATTTTGAATCGAAACGAACTCTTGAGATATTTAGAAATGCAATGTCTTGAGATTTCAGTTGATCTTAAAAAATTGGAAATGTTTGGAAAAACAATAACATTAAAAATAAAATACTTTGATTTTAAGAGTATTACTCGAAGTAAAACACTTTTTCAACCCACCAATGAGGTTGACTACATTTATGAAACTGCTCAAGAGCTTCTAAGTAAAGATACTGAAGTGGGTCATCGCCCAGTTCGACTCATTGGAGTTTCGATAGGAAACTTAATTTACATAAAAGATCCTATGCAGCTTTGGTTTGAGTTCCCTAGAATAGAATTTAACTTGACAAAAAGAAATGAATCGACATATCTGTAGAAGTTAAGCGTGAACAAAACCAGGATTTTTTTCATTTCTGTCCTAGTTTTAGTGGAATGTATTAGTTTTTCAAAAGCATCAACTCCCTTAGCTCTGACTGATCTTGAAAAAAAAGCGCTCGAGAATTCAATTTTTTTAAGATCCCAAGCCAAACAAGTAGATTCAGATCGACTCAAATCAAAAGGAGCAGGACTTCTTCCAAACCCCACATGGATACTTCAAGGCGGAAGAGAAGATAGCTTTCCGTCTTCTGGGACAACATGGGATATAACTGTAAGTCAACTTCTCCCTTTTCCAGGAAAACTTTCTATTCAAAAAAGGCTTAGGCAAATTCAGTCGGAACTATCTGAAGCTAATGAGTCTGAAGCCAAACTCATAGTTCAGCATCAGGTCGTGCTTTGTGCAGCTCGTGTTGCCATGTGGAATGAAATTTCAAAACACTCTCTCGAAAGAAAAAGACGTTTTCGGATGATTCAAAATTTTCTAAAAAGACACCCTCAAGCTTCTCCTTCGCAACAAATTGAGGCCATATTGATTGAAAATCAGATCCTTCTTTTAGAAAAGGGAATTTTAGAAACAGAACGAGATAGAAAAACAGCTGGCTTGGAATTAAATCTCTATCTTCAATACCCTGATCTACCTTTCTTTGTATTTGAATGGGTAAAAAAACCGGTTCAATTATCTCGAAATGAAATGGAAAAGAAAATTTTTAATCAAAACTACGATTTAAAACGAATCTCTCTTGAGGTTGGTCATGCTGTAGAACAACTAAAAAAAGCAGAAAAAGACGTTTATCCAGACTTTAATCTGGGTGTTAATTATCGAGTAGAAAATGTAACACCAGCTAATTACTTTTATTCGGCCTCCATTGGATTTACTCTTCCTTTGTGGGATTATGGGCAATACACTAAACCAGCTCTAAAAGCAGCTCTTGAGAAAGAAGAGCTGCTTAAGCAATGGAAGTTCCAAAAATTAAAAGCAGATTTTGAAGTAGCTTTTATTCGTCTTGAATCTTCTGCTGAGATTTTGACTTTGTTTCCACTGAGTTTGATTCAAGTGTCTGAGAAAAAATTTTTAGAAGCAGAAAAACAATTAGAAAAAAATCGAATTAGTATTACTTCTTTTTTCCAAATTGACGCTCAAGTTCACGAAACTTTAGATAGTATTTATAAAGCTCAAGTTTCCTATCTTGAAAGTTTGAGTCAAATTCAATTTTTAGCAGGTCGCCCTATTTTTTTTAATTAAGGTTTATAAATATGATTAACAAAATTATTATTTTTTCTCTTAAAAATAAAATTTGGATTCTTGGAATTTTATTTATTTTAATGATTTCAGGAGTTTTGAGTATCAGTCAATTGCCTATTGATGCAGTTCCAGATATTACCAATGTTCAGGTTACCATTAACTCAAAGACAGGAGCTTTGGATCCAGAGAAAATTGAGATGTTAGTTACTCGTCCCATTGAAATAGAAATGACTGGTCTCTCAGACCTTGAAGAAGTTAGATCGCTCTCTAAATATGGATTATCTCAAGTTACTCTCGTTTTTAGTGATAACACAAATCTTTTTATTGCTCGTCAACAGGTTTTAGAAAGACTTCAGAATACAAGAAAAGCACTTCCTGAAAAAATATCACCTGAGCTTGCTCCTAGTACAACAGGCTTAGGTGAAATTTTTATGTACGCTGTGGAAGCTAAGCCTGGATCAAAATTAGAAGATCTTCCAGAAATTTATCGCCTGACTCAACTCAGAACGATCCAAGACTATCTCATTCGTCCAGCACTGAAAAAACTCAAAGGAGTAGCTGATATCGATTCAAATGGTGGATATCAAAAAGAAATTCATATCAATTTCTTTCCTGATCGATTAGATCAAGTAGGATTAACCATTGAGCAACTTACATCTAGATTAGATACATTAGGGGAAAATTTTGGGGGAGGGTACATTCAACAAAATGGAAATCAGGTGATTGTGCGAACCGTTCCTGGATTAAGCCAATTGGAGGACCTCAACCAGATAGCTCTTGGACTCAATTCACGAGGACGACCTATCCGACTCTCAGATGTTGCCGAAGTTCGTGAAGATCATGCATTAAGAGTAGGAGCTGCAACTCGAAATGGAAAAGAAACAGTTTTAGGAACTGTTTTGATGCGATCGGGAGCTAATAGTAGACAAGTTGCCAAAGATGCCGAGAGTGCTTTAAAACAAATACAGCTCCCTGAGGGAGTTGAGCTAGTTCCTCTTTATAGTCGTAGTTTTTTAGTAGATTCAACCATTCATTCTGTTACTAAAAGTCTACTTGAAGGAGCTATTCTTGTTGTCGTTGTCTTGCTGCTTCTTTTAGGAAATGTACGAGCTGCCTTGTTGGTTGCATTAGCAATTCCAATTTCGATGTTATTTGCAATCCAAGGAATGCTATTATTTGGTATTTCAGGAAATTTAATGAGTTTAGGAGCTATTGACTTCGGCCTTCTTGTAGATGGATCAGTCGTATTAATAGATAGTATTTTAAACCAAATAAAATCAAAAAAAATGAGTTCAGAATTATTAAGAACCGATTCGGTTCAAAGAATAGTTATCCAAGGAGCATCTGCGGTTTCTCAACCCATTGTCTTTGGCCTTTTTATGATCATGATTGTGTATGTGCCAATTCTTTCTTTAGTTGGAATCGAAGGAAAAATGTTTAGACCCATGGCAATTACAATTTTGTTGGCTCTTGTAGGCTCACTCGGAGTAACTATTTTTATCATGCCAATTTTTTCTGAGCTTTTTCTTTTTAAAAAAGATTTTTCTCAATCAAAACGTGATCAAGATGAAGAAACTTTTTTATTTCAATTGATGAAAAAACTTTATATTCTTTTTTTAAAAAAATCTCTTCAACGGCCTTGGTATGTTTTGGGTTTAGCGATGATCTTAATCATTCTTGCAGTCTTTATTTTATCAAGGATGGGAGCAGATTTTGTTCCTAAGCTTGATGAAAGAGATTTAGTGGTTAGTTTAACACGAAATTCTAAAATGGATCTTGATTCTTCTGTTGGACAACAACAGCGAGCAGAGTTGTTGCTCACACAATACGCAGAGGTAGAGAATGTATTTTCTAGAATGGGAACTCCCGAGTCTGCAACAGATCCAATGGGGGTTAATCTTGCTGATACTTTTATTATTTTGAAAAAAAATCAGAAAGAATGGAAATATTCGAACAAAGAAGAACTTTTTTCACAAATGAGAAATGACTTACTTGCTCTCAACTCTGATCAAGAGGTGAGTGCTACTCAACCTATTGAAATGCGATTCAACGAGGTGCTTGAGGGGAGTCGAGCCGATGTAACGATCAGGCTTTTAGGGTTTGACCTCCAAAAACTGGTTCAAGGGATAGAAAAATTAAGGGAAGTAATCCAAGGGATTGCCGGGGTAGACTCTGTGAGTTCAGACCCTTTAACCTCTCTGAGACAAAGCCCAATGCTTGATTTAACGATTAACTATGATGCCTTAGCAAAATACGGGGTTACCATCTCTGAGATTAATCATTTAGTGGAACTAGCTATGGGTGGAAAAGAAATTGGAGAATTCTTTGAAAAGGGAATTCGATTTCCAATTGTAGTACACTTAGATGAGTCTCTTCGCAATGAAGTTCCTAGAATTTTAGGTCTTCCTGTTGCACTCCCATATGGCGGAACATTGCCTTTAAATCGATTTATCGATCCCAATCTGAAGGATCGAGTTACAACGATTGCTCGATCTTGGGGTGAAAGATATGCTGCACTTTCTGTGAATCTAAGAGGTCGAGATGTTGACTCTTTTGTAGAAGAAGCCAAAGATCGAATTCAAAAAAAAATCACTCTCCCTGAAGGATCTCAATTGTATTGGGGTGGTCAATTCAAAAATCTAAATCATGCTAAGCAAAGATTATTCATAATTATACCAGTGACTCTGTTGATTGTAGGACTGATTCTTTTAAGGACTCTAAGAAGTTTAGGTCAAACTTTCTTAGTGCTCACCAGTATTCCTTTTGGGGCAATAGGAGGTGTATTCTCTTTAGCAGCCCGCAATATTCCTCTCAGTGTTTCAGCTGCTGTTGGATTTATTGCGCTTATTGGAATTGCTCTTCTCAACTCCTTGGTTTTAGTTCATATTTATCAGTCTCATTTAAATTTTAAAAATCTCATTCATTTAGATCTAAAGAGTAAAATTATAGATAGCTCAGTATCCAGGTTAAGACCTGTTATGATGACTGCACTTGTTGCAAGTATGGGATTTCTTCCAATGGCAATCAACACAGGCATTGGATGTGAAGTGCAAAGACCCTTAGCAACTGTAGTAATTGGAGGAATTGTGAGCTCTACTTTATTGACATTAGTTTTATTGCCAGTTCTTTTTAGTCTAATGATGACGCAACGTCTTTCTAAGTTAACATAATATTTATTATCAGACCTTATTTTCTAATCGTCAATTTCCCTCGAATCCTTGCTAGATCCTTTACTAATTAACTTTCCAGATAGGTTGACATATAAATTTGTACTTAGTAGTGTTCACGAAAAAAAAGCACACAAAAGGTTTACTCATTTTATGAAAACGCATTTTTTTTATTCTTTTATTGGTTTTTTGTTTTTATTTAACAATTTTGGATTGGCAGGTATTAACCAAAAGGAAAAAATTGAATTTCTTTTTGAAGAGTATCAGGCTGGCGAAATAGGTTCAGGCAATCTTTTAGAACAAGCTGAAGATATTGCATTAGTCCTTATAAGTGAAAAAAAATTTGATGCGAGTTTAGTTCTTTTAAATAGACTACACGACGCAGGAGCAACTCCAGATTTAAATTTTTATAATTCAGTGATTAGGTCTTTATCTCGTTTTAATGAAAAACATAGTATAGTTTTTGTATTAGAGGAGATGATTCGTAATAATGTCCGAGGAAATAAAGAAACTTTTCTATTAGCTCTTAGAGCTCTTAATAATACCTTAGAAGAAGGCTACATTCAATCAAACTATTCGTTAAAATATATTAATGAAATGATAGTTTATTTCTCAGAAATAGATATTATTGTTGCTCTAGAATTAATAAAAATTATGCAATGCTGCACAGAAAATATAGAGATTTCAAGACTCCTTGTTTCTGAGAAAATAAGTGAAAAAAATTATTTAATTTTAGTTAAAAAAATTCTAGAGATTTTTATTGGAGAATATAATTTTGATTGGAATATATATAGAATTTCGAAAATATTTAGTGAATTATTGAGCAATAGGCTTATCTTTGATTTAGAGTCTTATAAAATACTTATGAGGTTTTTTTCTGAGACTCGTCAAGAAAAATTAGCTCAAATCCTCGTAGACCATATGGTGCACAATAATATCAAAGGGGATCCAGAAATCTGTTTTTTGATTCTTAAAATTTACTCAAATTTAGGCCATAAAGCAATTGACTGTTCTGTGCTTTACTCCTCTTTTAAAGAATTGAACTCATTAGTGATTCATTACTCTAGTTTTAATATGAGGTTTTCTAGAGGAATATTTGAGATCATTCGCTGCTATGGAGGTGTCGTTGAGGTTGAAACTTATAATCACCTCATTAGAGGTTATTACAGCATAGGAACAGCTCAGGCTCGACAGGAAGCAGATATTTTGTGTAAGCAGTATCAGAGGACCTATAGATATCCAAACTAACTTTCGGTTAGTAGCTGAATTTCACGATTCAACGCGTGGGAAAAAGATTCTAAAACAAGTACGGATCTGAACTGCCATGCGCCCGGATTTTTTTGGGAGGTTGCCTGAGTGCAAAAGTATAAAGATTTCCAGATGCTGATAGGATATAAAGTCTTTGAGTGTCTGGATCAAAGGCAGGAGAACCAGAAAACCCACTTCCATATCCTACATCGAATCGATAAAGACCCTTGCCTGTCTTCTTTTCGATAACATAGAGATATTGATAACTGGACCCAACAATCACATATTGGGGAGTTAGTGCTAGTTGCGTTGGAGTTCCTCGGTCAAGCTCAAATTTCCATTGAATCTTTGCACTATTTTTATCTAAAGAATAAATAACCCCATTTGAAGCAGGGAGGTAGAGGGATTGATCATCAATAACAACATTTTTACTTCCTCCAGTATCAAATCGCCAAACCACTTCTCCAGCATTTCTCTTTAAACAATAAAGCGCACCATCATAAGATGGGATATACAAAAGTTCTTTTTCTAAAACAGGATGAGCATTCACATTTGTAAACTTAGTTCCTTGATGAAGCTTTCTTTCCCATCTCAGCTGACCTTCTTCTAAAGACAAAGCAACTAAAAAACCGTCGCTTAAGCCAGCTAAAACTTCATTCCCATCTACAAGAGGCTCAGAAGCACCAAAGATAGTAGCTAATTGAGAAGATCGCCTTCTATAATGCCAAAGCCATTTTCCAGTCCCTGCATCAAATGCATAGATGGTATCATCGGAAGTTGTAATAAAAACTCGATTTTTAGCTAAAGTGGGTTTTGATATAATTGGGTTCCGAATCTCATATCTCCAATTTACTTTTCCGTTTTCTAAATTTACTGAGTAGAGAAACCCATCCCCTCCTCCAAAATAAACATTATTTTGATCAACAGAAAGCTCACTCATGACTCCGCCCCGAATGGGTAGCACCCAGCGTTGCTGATTCAAAGAAGGATAAAAAGAGACTAAACCCACGCTCCGGTTTCCAAAAATAATGGCATTTTCAACAACGACAGGGTTTGAATACTCAGTTCCGTGGTCCCCCATTTCAAAGGGGCCATGTGTCGAGAGAGTAGCCTTACGAATCAAAACTTTGAGATCTTCCCTTAAGTCTGAATGCAAGGTCGGACCACTACAGCCGACTCCAAGAAGATTCAGTGCAATAACTCCTAAAAGAAAATTATTGAAGCTGATCTTTGAAGATTTCAGCGGATTTAGCGTATTCGGTGTTTGGAAGTTCCGTGAGTATCTGATCATAGGTGCTCCTGGCTTTAACAAGATCATGAAGTGCCTCTTGGTTACGAGCGACTCCTAGGAGTAGATCCCCCTTCAAACTCCTCTCTCCCAGTGGAAGAGCCTTTTGAAACGCCTGTAAAGCTTCTGCTGGTTTACCTGAGTTTTCATAGGCGTATCCTAAAGATGAAAGTACAATAGATTTTTCAAATGTATTGGGTGCTGAGTCTAATGCCTTTTTATACCAAGCAATAGCCTTGTCAAACTCTCCATGATCAAAATACAAGCTTCCTAATTTTAAACGAGCTTCAAAAGCTGCCCGTGTCTTAGAAAACTCTGAATCGATTCGTTTTATTTTTTCAATAGATTCAGTTAATTTACGATCGACATCCATTTTTTTAAAAGTAAGACTTTCTTGCGTTTTGAATTCCTTTTCAAAAGTTTTCTCAGCCTGAAAAAAAGCATTTTTACCTAACTGAGCTTTTGCATCCAAGTGATTTACATAAAACGCAATACTTACCCCTATGCTGATCATCACTAAAAGGAAGCCGTAAACAAGATTAGATCGTTTTAAAAGGCTGGAAAGCAGAGAAGAAATCGTCAAAATAAAACCGTCAGGTCTCCTCAATGACTTTTTATCGAGGGTTGTTCGATGATTTGTATAATTTGAAGCCATACTCCACTTTCTCGCACAAAGATCTCAGAGATTCTAGAACCTTCTCTCTTTATCATCAGTATTTTCTAACTTTTTCCGATAAACTTCTGAGGGAGAGTCAATCCATGACTCATCTTGATATCCAGCCTTTAAAAATATGTCAGAATCGACTTCACTCTAGACTCTTGTTTATCAGTCTATTTCTATCCATTTTTAATACATCATTAGCTCACTCAGAAGAATCTGATCCACAAGCTAAGGCATCAGAATCTAAAGCCAATAAATCTGAAGAAGATGATTTTTCAGTTACCCCTTTTACTGAATATGGAGAATTCAACGAAGCCAGTGAAGAAGAAGAAGATGCTAAATTTTTTCAATTTGGAAGATTTTTTGGAGTAAGTCTCGGAATTGGTTTTGAGTTCTTAGATGGAAATCGTGGAGCATTGTGGCAAGGAGGTTTTCCTGTCGTTGATTTTAAGCTCCATTATTGGTTTAATTTTAATGTAGCCATGGATATGGGCTTTCGAACAGCTCAGCATTATTTTGACACAAAAAGTCAAAACTTAGGGCACGTTGATGTAAATATGCTTTGGGTTGGGATAGACATAAAATACTACTTTGAAACGAAAAACCTAAGTGCTCCCATCAGCTTTGCTAATCCCTACCTTTTACTAGGAGCAGGATCTTACTCTAAAACTCAAACCTCGAATGCTCAACAAACTCAAGATCTTGATAATAGCCTGGGTGTTAGCTTTGGGGCAGGTTTGGAATTTGCCATTTCTCCTCGAAAAGTCTTTTTTGCAATTGAAGGGAAAGCCCATATGGCAACTTTCAAAGACACATATACGACTAATTTTCAGTCTGCTGGACTTCAAGATCTTACAGGTAATTTCTATACAGTAACTGGAAATATTCTCTTTACTTGGTAGACTTCATTTTTTTAGGTAAGCTTCTTCGATTTTTACCCTCGATAAACAACATTTTGACGGGGTTTCCCATAAAACCCCACCTTTCCCTTAAGCTGTTAATGATATGACGCCTCAAGCTAAAGTGAATTTTATCTGGATCATTCACATGACAAACAAATGTTGGAGGACTTCTTCCTGACTGATGAGCAAGGTAACATTTTGCATTTTTTGGATTATTGTCAGTCATTTTTTGTCTAACCCATTCTGTAAGTTCATGGGTTGGAATTTTGAGTTTTCTTTGATGAAGAATTTCCTCTAGTAGTTCGCCTAAATGATTTAATCCATCGCCTTTTAATGCACTCGCAAAAACAATGGGTGCATACTTCAAAAAAGCCATTTTATCTCGAATTTTTTTTGCAGCCAATTCTCGAGTAAAGTGAATATTTTTTTGCTGAGTATCCCACTTGTTCACTAATAAAACTACTGCACATCCGGCTTCTTCAATCAGTCCACCTAGCTTTTCGTCTTGATCACTTGTTCCAACCTCCCCATCGAGAACTAGAATGGCCAAATTGGCTTTATCCAGTGTTTTTTTGGTCTGAACAACGGATAAGACCTCTATGCCTTGCTTAGTCTTACCTTTTCTCCGAATCCCAGCTGTATCTACAAATAGAAAGGGTTTATTGTCTAGCTCAACTAAGCTATCAATGGAATCTACTGTTGTACCAGCAACCGGACTTGTAATCATTCTTTCTTTCTTAAGAATTGCATTGATTAAAGTACTTTTTCCTACATTTGGTCGCCCTAGAATCACAATCCTTGGAATGAAATTTTGAGCTTGAGAGCTTTCAGAAAAATTTTCTATTTCAAGAAAAGCATCTAAAGCTTTTCCCCCAGTCTCCCAGAATAATTTTGAAGCTTCAATGACTGCATTCCTCAGATCTTCAACCCCTCTTCCTTGTTCAGCAGAGACTGTAAGTACGGGATTGAGTCCAAAAGTAAAAAAGTCAGAGACTCTCTCTTCATGTATTTCATGATCAACTTTATTGACCACACCTATAAAATGAGCAGTTTCAAAGGTACCCGATCTTTTTAAGTGAAGTAAAAGTTCTTCGTCCAAAGGCGTTAAACCTGACTGTGAATCAAATAAGAATAAAACGACATCCGCTTCTTTGAGAGCAATTTGAACTTGCCTAGAAATTTCATCTGAAAATTTCTCACTTCCTAAACCCCCTGTGTCTACTACAATGATTGGATAGGATTTTCCTTGGACCCACCACTGAACCTGAGCTTCAACTCGATCCCGAGTAATGCCTGGCTTGTTATGGACAATTGATTTTCTTTTTTCAATGAGTCGATTAAAGAGGGTACTTTTACCAACGTTTGGGCGACCTACAATCACCACATTTAAGGATTCCTTCATCCAGTTCTCCTATGACTGGAAACACTATAGCCCATCCGTTTTAGGTACTCTTTATTTTTACTCCAGTCTTTTAAAACTTTTACCTTAAGACCTAAAAAAATTTTTTCCCCTAAAAATTTTTCGATTTCTAATCTAGCTGCCTGACCAATTTCTTTAATTTTTTTTCCTCCTTGCCCAATAACAATACCCTTCTGAGAATCTCGTTCCACATGAATGACTGCTTCAATTCTAAGAGGTTTTATATCTTCAGAGAAATTTTCTATTTCAATTGCACAAGAGTAAGGAATCTCTTGACCTAATAATAAATAAAGCTGCTCCCTAATTTTCTCAGAAACGAAAAATCGAACAGGACGATTAGAAATTTGTTCTAGATCAGGGAAAAAATAAGGTCCTTCAGGAATAAAATTCCAACTCATTTGTAAAAGCTCCAGAACTCCCTCTTTAGAAAAACTAGAAATTTTTTGACTACTTACTAATGAAATACCTCGAATAAAAAATTCTTTCTGAAGAGCTGACTCAAGCTTTTCTGGAATTAGCAAAGACTTACTTTCTCGGAAAAGATCTATTTTATTTAATATTAAAATAATTGGAGATTTTGAATTTACTAAAATCTGAATCACTTCAAGTTCATGTTTTAAGGCTGAATAAGGATCCACTATATACCAAATCAAGTGAGGAGACTCTATCGACTTTTTGGCTTCATTAACCATGTATTCATTAATTCCACCTTCTTTTGCATGATGAATACCTGGGGTATCCATAAATACAATTTGGCCTTGCTTTTCAGTTAAAATTCCTAAAATTTGATCACGAGTCGTTTGAGCTTTTGGGGTAACAATCGAAAGTTGAGTTCCTAATACTGAATTTAGTAAAGTTGATTTTCCAGAGTTAGGTCTTCCAATAATTGCAATATAACCTGATTTTTCCATAAAAATTTATTTTTTACTCAACCTCAATCGAGGGCGAATGGATACTGGATCCTATTGAAAGAATTGCTGTTTTTGCAGCATTTTGCTCAGCATCTTTTTTTGATGATCCTGAAGCGCTAGCGAGTGTCTTTCCATTCATTCGAACTTCAATTGTAAATATTTTTGCGTGATCTGGACCTTGTGCTTCCAGGAGATGATAAGTGGGTGTTACCTTCCAGTGAGCCTGAATAATTTCTTGAAGCTGCGTTTTGTGGTCATAAAATGCCATTAACTCTCTTTCCTCTTCAAACAAAGGAGCAAAAATATACCGTACAACAGGATAAACAGCACTAAATCCACCATCCAAGTAAATCGCTGCAATAAGTGCTTCAAGAGTACTGGAAAGAATTGAAGCCTTTTCGTTTCCTCCAGTCTGAGCTTCTCCTTTTCCTAAACGAATACAATGTTGAAGATAAATAGATTTGGCAAGCTGCGCTAAAGTTTTTTCATTGACTACAGCTGCTCGCATTTTGGACAGTTGCCCTTCATTTGCATTTGGAAAAGACTCTAAAAGAATATCTGATACTACAACATCGAGAATTGCATCTCCCAAAAACTCCAGACGTTCATTATCCCGTAGAGCGATGGGTTTTTCCTGAAAGAACTCATGGCCAAAAGACTTATGCGTTAAAGACTGAAGAAGAACAGCACGGTCTCCAAAAGTATATTTTAGTCGTTCTTGCAAACGTTCGAGTGTCATTACGCAGGGCGCTCCTGTCCGTTTCATACAATAGTAGTCAATTACTGTCAACCAATTTTGTTTTTGGAGAATTCCTCTTCTTTTTTGATCTTAGATGATTTGCAAAATTAGGGTAACTCTACAAAAATAAAAGCAATTTAAACTTTGGTGGGTTTTAGTTTTCCAATAAAAGCTACATCATGGTTTTTTGAATCAATCATCAGATCGATTGGGTAAACTGAAACAACTTGATTTTTTTCAGTTTGACCTTCCGAACGAATTAAAACCCTTAAGTAATTTTTAGAATAACCTGAAATCCAGGGTGAATCTCCTTTTCGCTCCAGAAGGACGTCATGAATTGGACTTTGGGACTCAAGATGATCTTTTAATAGTATTTGATGATCATTTTTTAATCGGTTTAAGCTCAGTTGAATCAGTTTTTTTGCTCTTTGAAACCGGACCAGTTTTGGAACAACTCCTGGAATTTTTATGGCTGGAGTTCCTTCCCGCTCACTATAAGGAAAAACATGGAGACGATTCCAAGGTAAAGAATTTAAAGCTTGATAACTCCATTCAAACTCTTCATTTGTTTCTCCAGGAAAGCCTGTAATGATATCCATTCCTACAAAAACTTGATTAGGTTTTGAAGGTGTGCCAGTGGACAATCTGGAAATTCGTTTGAGGCAATCTTGAATCTCTTGAAATCCATAGTTGCGCTTCATAGTTCTCAGAACTCGACTGTGTGGACTTTGTAGTGAAATATGAAAATGAGAACAAAGCCTAGAATTTTTGCTCATGAGATCAAGGAGTCGAGAACTGATCTCAGTAGGATCCAGTGAACTTAATCTTAGTCTTTCTAAATTTGTACTAGATAAAATTATTTCAAGCAAGTCTTCTAAGCACGAAAAAGAATTCCAGTCAGTTCCATAGTCTCCAATATTAGTTCCAGTTAAAACAATTTCTCGAACTCCTTGGTTAACCAATTGTTGAATTTGTTGGATTACTTGAGTTATTTTTAAGCTTCGAGAAGGACCTCTTCCATAAGGAATAATACAATAGGTACAAAAAGAGTTACAACCTTCTTGAATTTTAATAAAAGATCGAGTTCTTGAACTATGTCCTATAAGAGACGTAGGTGGCATCTCAAAAGATTCTGTTACTGATGGCCAATCACGGTCGTCGGGGTGTTTGGATAATAGTTTTGTATATTTTTTTGTTTTTCCTAGAATTTTAGGATTAAGGATATCCGAAGTTATTTGAGTTTGAGATTGTATTTCAATTTTTTTAAGGACTTGGTCTACAAGTCCTATTTTATTTTGATTCCCCACCACGAAATGGACTCCAGGAGACTGAGATAAATCCTCTGGGTTAACCTCAGCTGCACAGCCAGTCACTACGACCACCGCCTGAGGATGATCTCGAGATAACTTTGCAGCAATTTTCCGAGTTTGCCGATCTGCTTCATGAGTGACTGTACAACTGTTGATAATACAAAGATCGATCGGATTATGACTCCCCTCTTGAGGTATCCAACCTCGATTTTGGAGCTTTTTCTCGATTAATTGACTGTCTGAAAGATTAGCCTTACAACCCAAAGTTTTTAAAATATAGTGTGGCACTAGATCCTCTCTGCTAGAGCATCCGTACTCTCAATAAATGCCCCCCCTAAAACTTCATCCCCATCATAAAAAACAATGGCCTGTCCAGGAGTGATAGCTCTCTGAAGCTCATCAAATTCGACGGTAATTCGATTAGCTTCAAAACAAGTGACCCGGCAAAGTGCCTCTTCATGCCGAGAGCGAATCCGAGCCTTGCATCGCAACCCTTTCAGTTCATTTACAGGCCGTATCCAATTTGTGTCCGTTGCCATCAACTCTTTATGATAAAGGTGCTTTTCAGGACCCACTACCAAGGTTTGAGTTTTTTGATCAAATCCAATAACAAAATACTGGTCAGGATCCTTGACCCGAAGCTGCAAGCCCTTGCGTTGTCCAATCGTATATCGATGCAGACCCTCATGCTCACCGACAGGGATTCCATCTAAAGTTCGAATGATTCCTGTAGGCCGCAGAGTTTGGGCTACTCTCTTTTCAATGAATGCTGAATAGCCCTCTTCTCCAATAAAACAAATTTCTTGGCTATCTGCTTTTTGGGCAACAAGTAGCCCGTATTCTTGTGCAAGCTTTCTAACCATCATTTTAGTCAAGCTTCCTAAAGGCATTAAAGTTCGCTTGAGAGCTTTTTGGGTCAAACCAAACAGAAAATAAGTTTGGTCTTTTTGTGCATCGACTGCTTTACATAGATGGGCAGTTTGAGAAATTGGATCTTGGATCACCTGAGAATAATGTCCTGTTGCAACCCAATCACAACCTAATTCATCTGCTTTTTGAAAAAGATAATTAAATTTAATCTGATTATTACACTGCACACATGGGTTGGGAGTCCGATTCTGAAGATACTCATGAACAAAGTAGTCAACCACCTGATCTTGAAAAATATCCTGAGCATTGATGATGTAATAAGGGATATCAATCTTATCACAAACCCTACGAGCATCGTTCGAATCAACTAGAGAACAGCACCTACCCCCAAAGCGTTCCACATTTTCCTGACCATGATTCCAAAGCTGCATATGAACACCAATCACATAATAGCCTTGAGTTTTCAACAAAGCAGCAGTGACCGAACTATCAACACCTCCACTCATTGCAACGAGAACCTTCTTACCCTGATGATCGACTCCCATCTTTCCTTCTTTCTTTGTGTGGATCCCAAGGACTTCTTAGGGCAGTTGACGAAGTCTGGTTACTGCACGCTCTAAAGTCAGTATAAAATTTTCAAATACTTCCCATGACAGAGCCTCAGATAGAGAAACACGAATGGCTGCCTGAGCTTCAGATTTGGATCGACCCATAGCCAGTAAAACATGGGAGGGTTCTAAAGCACCACTCGAACAAGCAGATCCTGAACTCACACAATAGCCTTCCAAATCCAAGGCCATCACAAGGCCATCACTTTTCAGACCTTTAAAGTTCAAGTTCAATGTGTTAGCAACACGCTTGGCTTGACCTCCATTGACTTGAGTTCCTGGTATTCGACTGCAAATAACATCCTGAAGCCGATCACGCAAGGGTTCAATGCTTTGAACCCAAGCCAGAGGATCAAGCTGACTGGCGGCTGCACCTGCTGTGATCGCACCCATGAGGTTCTCAGTACCTCCCCGTCGACCCTTTTCCTGTTTTCCTAGCAAATGAGGAGTGACAGGATTTCCCTTTTGAGTCCACAAAACTCCTGTTCCTCCCAATCCTCCTATTTTATGAGCTGAAAAACTCACATACTGAGCACCATGAGCATCTAAGTCCAATGGAATCTTCCCCCAAGCTTGAGCAGCATCAAGATGTACTGGAATTGAATAACTCTGAGCAATCTCTACAAGGCGAGAAACATCAGAAATAACACCGGTCTCATTATTTACCCAAATACAACTGACTAAGGCTGTTTCAGGTTTTAAAACCTCTTCTAAAGCTTCTACCTGCGGAACTCCATCCTCATTTACCGGCAAATAACTCATAGAGCCTCCCTTGGCTTTCCACCAAGAAACCATTTGACAGCTAGAGTCATGTTCTACGGGTGTAGTCACCCAATGAGGAGTAGCTTGACTTAAAAGTTTAAGTTCCAAAACAGATCGAATAGCTAATTGATTGGCCTCAGTTCCTGAAGAAGTAAAAATCACTTGCTCCGGATCTACTTTTGGTCCAAAAGAAAGCGCAACCTGCTCTCTTGCTTCGGCTAAAGCACGCTTTGCACTCCTACCACGAGAATGAATACTCGAAGGATTAAAAAGACTTCTTTCACTTAAAAATGAAAAAAGAAGTTGTTTTACTGAAGCACCTAGAGGTATTCCAGCATTTGCATCAAGATAAATCGCGTCCTTTATCAGCATTGGGTTGAAGATTGGGTGTTTGAAAAGTACCTAAATCGTGAGTGGGAACTGTTGATTTTGAAATATCCTGATTTCCTCGAGCTTTTCGAATTAAATCTCCCACAGAAGTCGTAGTCAAATACTCTTGCATAATAAGACCTAAATTTTCAAAATAGGTCTTCGTTAAAATAAATTCAACTGTGTCACTTTTTACATCCCCTGTCCCAACTAAATCTCGAGCAGGATTAATATTTTCACCCACACTCACTAAAACATCTTTTACTGAAATATCATCCATTCCTCGAGAAAGCACATAACCACCTCCTGGACCTCGAACACTTTTGACCACCATCCCTTTGCGCAAGCGACGAAAAAGTTGCTCTAAATAGTGCAGTGAAATATTTTGTCTTTCAGAAATCTCTTGCAACCGGACAGGCCTACCATTTGAGTTAAAAGTTAGATCTAAAATTGCTCGAACTGCATAGCGCCCTTTTGAGGTTAAACGCATGTTTTTCTCCCTTTTTCCATTCAGGAATCTCATTTAATTACATATCATGTCATATCTTACACGTCAACTACTAAAGATAATTCTAAAGTTTTTTAGTCCTTTTCTCCGTTAAGTGATCAAAGAGGTCAATTTTTAAGATCGAGTCATGCCGAATCCCAAAAAACCCCCTGAATTCCCGCCTCAATTCTCTCTTGACGAGAAAACAAACTCTGAAATGTCAATACCAAGCGTCACTAGGCTTTTAAATCGAAAGTCTTTATCCGAACCTAACTTACCCTCCAAAAAATCGATCTCCACACCTCCTTTACCACCATCCTTACCCCCTCCTTTACCTCCTTCATTACCTCCTTCGAAAATTGAGCAACTACAACCCTCAGAACCTCTCCCAGCAGTTCCAGAAATACCCAAAGACAGTCCTCCTGAAATTACCATTGGAAGTGCGGACGAATCAGAAATAGTCCTAGAACTCCAAGGTCAACAAAAAGTCAGTCATGAGAGCTCAATAAGTAATCCTGAGACTCCATCATTCAATCTAACACCTGAAATTTCTTCTTCAGAATTAGATTTCTCGAAAACTGAATCTTCTGAAACTCAAACTTCTCCTGAAAATTTTATAAGCTCTTCTTCTCCACCCAAAATTCAGGCAGCTCAGCGAAGAGTAAGAAATATCCAAAACTTGATTCTTTGGGACTTTGAAAAACTCGCAACAGGAGCAGACCCATTAGGAAAAGGGATTGCATTCGCTTTACAAAAAAAAGCGATTGGCGCTCTTTTCCTTGCCATCTTGCCCCAAGAACCAGAAGCACCTGCACCCAAATTTGTAAGTACTGCAGCAGTTCTAGGAGAGTCTAAGCTTAGAATTTGGACAGGTTTGAATTGGGATCCTACCGTTGTTCCTGAAATGTGGAACCAGTTCGTAAAAGCAGGGTATGTAGACCTTCCTCCTCCTGGATCTTTTACTCAAGCAAATAGTCACCGAAATATCATTCGAGGAGCTTTTGGCATTTTACAAACAGAATGGTTACTTTTGGTAAGAGCTGGATCTGCAACTCAATGTCGAGGCATTGTTGCTTTTGTCACTTCTGAAAGTATTGTACCCAAAATCACAGAAATCCTTTCTTTGATTGCTTCTCCCCTCAACCCTTAGGAATCTTTCTATTGGATACTTACAGATATCATAATTCCTTGAGCTAAGTAACAGCTTATGCGACAAACTGATCATATCTAGAAAAAGGAATCATTCATGTTGACCCCCATGAGAATTTGTTCAAGCGCTGAAATGAGAGAATTAGACCGAATTGCAGAAGAAGAATATGGGATTGAAGCCCACATTCTCATGGAAAATGCTGGAAGAGCTGCTACTCAAATTCTCTTAGAAAAATTTCCTCATGCAGGAAGAACAACCGAAATCCTTATTTTTGCAGGCAAAGGAAACAATGCTGGAGATGCCTTTGTAGTTGCAAGGCGCTTTTTATGCTTAGATCGAAGAGTGAGAGTTTTTCATCTTCAACCTGATTTTGGTTACAAAGGAGCTTCTTTAAAAAATTTTGAGATTTTAAAAAAGATGAAATCTAAATTAATTTATTTAGAGTCTGCTTCAGATCTTCAGGAATTTTTTCAGAGTTCAACAGGACCCTTTACAATTGTAGATGGAATCTTAGGAACTGGCCTTAAGTCGAGTTTAGAGGGAATATTTTATGATATTGTTGAAATCATTAATGCTTTTAACTGTCCTGAGGTCGTGGCGCTTGATATTCCAACAGGAGTAAGCGGTGATACTGGAGCTATCTTTGGGACCTCTATTTTAGCAACTCAAACCATTTCATTTGGTTTTCCAAAGCTTGGACATTTTTTACCTCCAGGAGCTGCTCGTCGAGGAGAACTCATTAATGTAGACATTTCTCTTCCTCCTAAATTTCGTAAAGAAGGTAGTAAATTTTTACTCATGAAAAACCCAATGAGTGCTCTTTTAAAAGAAAGAGATCGATATGGGCATAAAAATTCTTTTGGCCATACTCTTTTAATTGGAGGAAGCCCTGGAAGAATAGGTGCTATTTCAATGGCAGCAAGTGCGTGTCATAAAATGGGTACAGGCTTAGTCACGGTAGCTAGCTGGCAAGATAGCTATGAGACTTTGTTAGCCAAGTTACCCAGTGAAACCATGTCTGTGCCATTGCACTTGACTGGGTATGAATATGAGCACTACAAAGATACCCTTTATAACTATTCAAGTATTGTAGTAGGTCCTGGTTTAGGACTCAGACCTGAAGGACAGCAACTTTTAGAAGAACTTTTAACAAATTACCGAGGACCGGTTGTATTTGACGCAGATGCACTTAATTTAATTGCTGAACATAATCTTCATTCCTATCTCATGGAGAGAAGGGCTCCAACAGTGCTTACCCCTCACCCTGGAGAGATGGGTCGTCTTCTGGGAATAAGCAAAGAGGATATAAGACAAGATCCTATTGCAGCTGTCAGAGAAGCCGTCACAAGAACTCACTCAACTGTTTTATTGAAAGGAGCTGCAACTCTGATTGGATCCACCGAAGACGAGCTTTACCTCAATCACTATCCAAATGATGGGATGGCAACAGCTGGGAGCGGAGATGTTTTAGCCGGAATGATTGGTGGTCTGATTGGTCAAAAAATGGATAGTTTTCAGGCAACCTTGTTAGGTGTTTATTTACATAGCTTAGCAGGGAATTTTGCTGCACAAACCTATGGTCATCGTAGTATGACTGCTCCTGATATCATTGAAAATATTGGAAATGCGTTCAAAGAAATCAAATCACCAGAAATCTCCATTCCTATGGAAGGCCGAGTCAAACTCCTCTGAGTCTCGTCTTTGCGAGTTAGCCATAGAGCTTTCCCAGAAGCTTACTGCGGGAGATCGTGTTCTATTAGAAGGACCGTTGGGCGTTGGAAAAACAACCTTTGCTCGTTCTTTATTATTGGGACTTGGAATTGAACAACCACCAGAAGGCAGTCCTACTTTTGCTATTGCTCATGAATACGAATCTTCTCAAGGAGGAGTAGTTCATATTGATTTCTACCGATTAAAATCTGAGACTGAAATCCAAGATGCAGGGATTCTAAGTTACTATTGGGAAAGATCTTTAATCACAGTTTCTGAGTGGCTCTCCGCTTTTCCTGAATTTGAAAAAAAAGTGCTTCAATCTGGAAAAATTTGGCGCGTGGAATTATCTTACTCAATTGAGACCCCTTCTCTACGAAACATCCGAATTTTCAAAATCTTTTTTTAATGAGATGGAACTAAAAAGTGAACTTTTGGTGAGGAAGCTTGAAGTTTTCAAAGCATAGAGAGTGTGATACTCAGTATAAATGCTATGAAGTTACTTCGATATGTTTTTCTTTTCTTTTTTTTTGCCTGCACGACAGCTCCGTTATCCACTCCTGATCGTGTTACTGTTTGGCCTATTAAGACTTTCGACAATTTACATCCAAGACCACCAAAAAGTTCTATAGAAGATCCGAATAGAAACCTCTGCATTGATCAGCTTTGGCGGCCTGAGTGTAATCACTAAATTCTCTAAACATCTCTCGAAATCTCACACTAAAAAGCTGATTTTCTTGAGTTATAGCAATTACATAAAATAATTACCTAAACTTTAGCCAAATTTCTTGAGCATAAATTTTTAATATTTCCATCTTCATCGATATCGGAATCAGGCTTCTTCATCAATCCTAGAGATTACAAAAACATTAGTAGACATCGGATTAGGCATTGATCCGGTGACTGGCTTTGGCAGATCAACTTACGAACTATTTACAGGAAAAAATATCGTTACTGGAGAAGCTCTTTCAAAATTCGAGCGAGGAGTAGCCTTTGTTGGAGTAATGAGCCTGGGAGTGAGCAACAGTGCTCGAGTTGCCACGAAGATGTTTCAAGTGTTTGAGGAAGCCTCTCGAATCTTAAAAGATCGCCAAGCCTTTCAATCTGCTCTTCATGAAGGACAGCTCTTGTACGACAAGGTTTCTCATCTGCTTCCGGGATTCACTAAACATGCTCAAATTAAAGCTATTCATACAGCGAAGCATGTGAATCAGACGCATTTTTCTTTTTGGCCTAAAACTCCTCCCTTTCAACTGGATTCTCATGTGGTTGAATCCAAGACATTTAGAGATACAACTTGGGTTAGAGTGCATACAGCTGATAACCAAGTAGGTGAATTTGTAATGAGAAAAAGCGCAATAGCAGGATTAAGCCCAACACAGATTAAAGATAGATTTACATTAACTATTTTACGGACCCATGTCTCTGATGTTCATGTTCCAAAAAGTTGATAAAAATTTTAAAATTATTTCGGAGTCCCCTCAACCACTAAGCATTGGTGTATTTTCTGGCATCGGAATACATCCAAATAATAAAAATAAGTTAATAGTCTATGCAGGGTCTGGAGGTGGAGAACTTAATACAGATTAAAGATGATGAAGAGTGAGTAGCTTCATCTTAATTCTTGGGTCTCTTTCTGTTTTAAATGTCCCCTTAAAATCTTGATATTTTATTATTTAATTAATTATTTTATTTAGTTGGTATTATTCTATCAAAAAAAATCTCTGGAGCTCGAGTAATTATTTATAATTTGAATATACTCATCTTTAGGTTTCCATTGAATACTCAAAAGACGATCCGGAGTCCACCCAAACTTAACAAAGGTTCTTTGGAGACGTTCTACATTTTTTGGTAAAAAGCGATCTGCAAGACCATGGAATTTATGAAAATTTTCTCTACGCTCAAATCCCTTTGGATTGAGAGCAACCAAGGTTCGCACGAAACCTCCTTGGTTTAAAGGTTTTGTGTCTTCCCCTGTTTTTCTTTCCAAGGCCATTTTAAGATGACTATAAGCCATCTCCATCTCATCCCATTCAATGTTAACAGCTTGACCTTCCCATTCTTCAAGCTGAAATAACTTCCGGATAAATATTTGTGTTTGATTCGACAAATGAAACTGATCTGTCTTTTAAGAAAACTCTTCTGAAGGCTGAGACTTATGAATAGCTCTTAAATTTTCTGAGTCTACACTCTTAGATTCAGTTGAAACTGGCAGATCAGAAAGGCCTAGAGCATATATAATACTTTTAGGAATTCCAATAAACTTATTCAGGACATCAAAATCATAACGACGAATTCTTTGTATATGGCGAAATGGCAATGGATATCGCTTTCTAGATCTTTTAAAATTCTCTTCCATATGCTTTCGAGAGGACTCATCTGGTACGATTATTTTTTTGTAGTCTCTTAAATTTATCATGAATTCATAAGGATTAGAAAAACCCATAATACTAAATTTTTGTTTTTTCTGACGATAAAACTTAGTGGCTACTTGACTTGAGGCTACATTGATATCGATCTGATAGGCATAAAAAAGACCTGCTGCGTTTGGATTTATCAGCTCACTTTTTTCATGACTGAGCATCCATTTTAAGTAAAGATCACCTTCTAACTGAAACAAAGACTCAATATCTAAATAGGCCTCAGAAATGAAGGGATATAAACTCCTAAGAAGTAACTCTCGGTCCTGAAACTTCAGAGTTGCTTCTTCAATAAGATATTGATTATAAGGTGGAGCAGTTTTTTCTAGCCCAGAGAATGTGCAAGGAATAACTGGCTCAGTGTCGTTTTTAAACTCAACTTGTGAGACGATATTTCGAAAGTCAAGATCATCAGACCGAGATTTTAAGAACTGATTGAAGACACGAGAAACTTGATATAGAAGGACTTCATCGGATACTGCCAATAAATTTTCCTGTAACTTACTTAACATGCTAGTGCTAACAATAATATTGTGTGATTGAGCAACAATGTATCTGGAAGTGTAATAAATTAATAATTTTAGAACATCTTCAGCATTCGATGCTGTAATTCCTTCATTAAATTTTTCAAAAAACTTTTTTTTCATTTCTGGATTGATTTTCATGTCATTGAAATAATTAATCTGATCTTCATATCTCTCTAATGAGCTACTAAAAATTTCTTGATGATTTTGAAGAACTTCGCCAAGTTGAGTTCGATCAATTCTCCCAGCCCAAGCAAATAAGAAAACAGAATTTATGAGAAAAAGAAAAACAGTTATCCTAAAAAAATTTATCTTATTCATTCAAATAAACTTATCAAACTCATTAAAAATCAATTAAAAAATAGAATTAAGATTAAAACATGATTTCATAAGAGAAAAGAAAAAACCGTTATCGGGGGACTTAATAACTCTAGTTTTTAGTGAGCTGAGATTTTTTAAATACTTACCACAAGTTTTTTAGCTAAATAATGCACCAGGTCACAAAATAAACTCAAGGGCTCAAACAGCACCTACTTGCAGCCCTGGTGAGAAAGAGACCCTTATATCAAAATAAATCTCTCAAACTAGAGTAATTATCTATAATTTGAATATACTCGTCTTTAGGTTCCCATTGAATCTTCAAAAGACGATCCGGGGTCCACCCAAACTTAACAAAGGTTCTTCGGAGACGCTCTAAAGCTTTTGGCAAAAAACGATCGACAAGACCATGGAATTTATGAAAATTCTCTCCCCTCTCAAGTCCACTCGGATTCATAGCAACCAAGGTTCGTACGGAACCCCCACGGTTCAAAGGTTTTGTGTCTTTTCCTGTTTTTCCTTCCAAAGCTATTTTGAGATGACCATAAGCTTTCTCCATCTCATCCCATTCAATGCTCACAGCTTGACCTTCCCATTCTTCAAGCTGAAATAACTTTCGGATAAACGTTTGGGTTTGAGTCGATAAATGCAAATAAGGAACCGATTTTGAACTCGACGAAAAACTTAAAACGCCTGCTGTAGCAGGAAGTGTTTGAGAAAACTCTTTCCAAGGCTGAAACTCATCAATAGCTTCTACATTTTCTGATTCTATAATCCCAGATTCAGTATTTTTAATATCACTAGAAGAATCATCAGGAATCAATAAATTCTCAACTTCGAAAGAAAGATCTATTACATTAGAATCTGAAAGGCTTTCAGCTTGAGGAAGTTCTTTAACTTGGTCCATTAAAAGAGATGAACAACTCTCACTAGAACCAATGACCTGAGAAAAAGACTGTTGCTGAAGTTTAAATTTTTCTTGATTTTTTTTCTTTTTATTCTTTTTATTTTGATGATTTAATTTTTCTTTAGATTCCTGACCATGAGGCTGAGTATCTATAAAAAAAGGAGTAGTTACTGTTTGAACCGGTCGATCAGAAAGACCTAGGTCATATACAATGCTCTCCGGAATCCCAATGAACTCAGTCAAAACATCAAAGCCATGTTCACGAATTGACTGTATGTGTGGAAATGTAAAAGGATATTGTTTCCTAGACTGTTTAAAGTTCTTTTCCACAGACTTTCGCATGGATTCATCTGCTACAGGCAATTGTTTATAGTCCCTTAAATATCTCATAAATTCATGAGGACTAGAAAAAATCATCATAGTAGTTTTTTGATTTTTATTCTTAAAATATTTTGATTTCACTTGATCTGTGGCTATTTTGTTATCGATTCTATAAGCATGAAAAAGAGCTGCTGCATTTGGATTGATTAGCTCACTTTCTTCATGCATAAGCATCCAGTTTAAGTAAAGATCACCTTCTAACTGAAACAATGACTCAATATCTAAATAAGCCTCAGAAATGAATGGATATAAATTACGAAGAAGCAACTCTCGATCCTGAAATTTCAGAGTTGCCTCTTCAATAAGATATTGATTATAAGGCGATGTAGTTTTTCTTAGCCCAGAGAATGTACAAGGAGTAATTAATCCTCCTTTTGCTTGAAATTCAGCCTGTGCATTTTTATTTCGTGAGTCAAGATAATAAGAGCGAGATTTTAAGAACCGATTGAAGACTCGGGAAACTTCATGTAAAAGAACCTCATCGGATGAGGTGAGCAAAATTTCCTGTAATCTATTTAAAATGTTAGAATCATTAATAATATTGTGTGATTCAACAACAAGATATGCCACACTTGCTTGAATTGCTAACTCAAGGACATCTTCAGAATTTGTTGCAGCAGCTCCTTCAGTCAGTTTTTTAATAAACTGTTTTTTCATTTCTGGATTGCTTTGTAGCTCGCTGAAATAATTACTTTGATCTTCATAGCGCTCTAATGAACTCTTAAAAATTTCCTTCTGGTGTTCAATCACTTCACCGAGTTGAGTTCGATTTATTCTACCGGCCCAAGCAAATACGGAAATAAAGTTCATGAAAAAAATAAAAATAAATATCTTGTCAACATGTATCTTGTTCATTCAATTAACTTATTAAACTCATTCAAGATCAATTGAAAGAAAATAAAAAATCAAACTCAAAACATTTGAGAGAAAAAAGTATGTGAATGCCTATAGTTTTAGTTAACTAAGATTTTTTTGGATACTTGCCGCAATTTTTTTAGCTAAATGATGAAGTTGCTGAGAATCTTTTCCCTCTACCATAACTCGAACTAAAGGCTCAGTCCCAGAATATCGCACAAAAACTCTACCTTGGTCCCTAAGTGTAGCCTGCGCAGCACTAATCGCCTGAGTGATCTCAGGGAAATCTTCAAAAGACTCCTTTCGAGACACACGGACATCTTCTCGAACTTGTGGAAACAATTTAATTCCTTTTTTTAGTGCAGATAAGGGTTTCCTTTTACGTCTCATTGCCTCTAAAACCTTCAGAGCTGCAACAATCCCATCTCCTGTTGTAGCATGATCTAAAAATACAAGATGCCCTGATTGCTCTCCCCCTAAATTCAAGCCCTCTTTCCTCATTGTATCAACGACATAGCGATCTCCAACTTGAGACCGAAGCATTGTAATCCCACGCTCCTTCAGTGCAATTTCTAGCCCAATGTTTGACATGGGAGTCGTCACGACTGTATTTTTTTTAAGCACACCCTCTTCAGCCATTTGGAACGCACACAGTCCTATGATTTGGTCCCCATCTACAATTTCTCCATTCTCATCCGTTAAAATACAACGATCTCCATCTCCATCTAGAGAAATTCCAATATCAGCACGATACTTAACAGCTAAATCTGAAATAGTTTCAGGATACAAAGCTCCACACTTATCATTAATGTTCAAACCATTAGGTTGAACTCCCGTTCGAATGACTTCAGCACCTAACTCTTCAAAAACTAAGGGTGCAACCTTGTAGGCAGCCCCATTGGCACAATCCAGAACAATCCTAATACCTAAAAGATCTAAATCTTTGGAAAATAAACTTTTTAGAAAAACGATGTATCTTCCATGAACATCGTCGATTCTAAAAGCCTTTCCAACTAAGTCTGCTGTTGGTCGAATAGCTTCTAAATCTTTTGAAAAAACGAGTCGTTCAATTTCAAACTCAAGAGAATCGGGTAGCTTATACCCATCTGCTGAAAACACTTTAATTCCATTATCATCATAAGGATTATGAGAAGCAGAGATCATAACACCTGCATCAGCTCTCATGCTTTGAGTGACAAAAGCAACTCCTGGTGTCGGCAAAGGACCAATTAAGATCACGTCAGCACCCATAGAGCAAATTCCAGAAGCAAGAGCCTGCTCAATCATGTAGCCTGAAAGACGAGTATCTTTTCCCACCACAATTTTAGCTCGACGAACCGGTTTTGTTGAATCTAATGGCTTTAGCCCAATTGGAATAGACCCTCCCTGAATAGGACCTGGATTCTCAATTAAAACATGAGCAATCGATCGTCCGACAGCCATCGCAATTTCTCCTGTCATAGGATACTGATTGGCCCGTCCACGAATTCCATCCGTACCAAATAATTTTTTACCCATGTTTTTTTACTCCTCAGTTTTTTAATTCAACTAATAAAGAACAATTTTGACGTGATCCGGAACCACTCGGACCAGAACGAAGTGCTTGGGAAGAGAAATTTTAACCGCTTCAAGGTATTTTCCTGGTGGTTTACCCGTCATATCTACGAGTCCAAATACTTGATTTCGATCTAAGGATTCAATGTCCTGAGATGTTGCTCGAATTAAAACTGCCACATTTTTCTCCTCAATTCGAGATTTATAAGAAGATAAAACATGAATATCAATATTCTTAAGCCGAAACTGAGTCGAGATTGGCTCAATTTCTACGAAAGCTTTTGGAAGTTCACTATCAAGCTGAATATTTTGATGAATCAAATCAATGGATACTTCTTTTTCTAAATTTTTCTTTAAGGAAGATACATCGATGGGTACCGTCAAAAGCTCAGTTACACTATCCACTCGACTTTCCGCTCCTTTAATTCGAACTCGATTGGGAGTAATTTCTGTCCTCACAATCCGGTAGCCTTCCGGAGGAACTCCTCGAAGCTCGACTTTCACGGGAACTTCAAGACGTTTCAAAGGCTCTAGTTTCAGTAAAATAGCAGGTGGATGAATCGATAAAACTTTTACACCAATGGGAACACGAATATTATCAGAAAAAAAACGATAAGTCACTAGGGCTGGCTTTTCGCCTATTAAATTAACTTGAATGGGATCTTCCCGTCGATCTAAGATACTGCGGAGAAATGCCTTAGGACCTGACAATCTAAAAGCAATTCGATCCGGAACCTCATTTGAAGCAACAATATCTGCAGAAGTAATGAGTTCAAGAGGAATTTCTTTGGTTACTTCAACATTACGAGAGCCTAAAACAATTCCCCATAAAACTATAGCAATTCCAACAGAAACAAGTTTAGTTCCTAAATTCTCTGTAAAAAGGAGCATGAGACGTTCGAATACTCTCTTTTTAGAAATCATCTCTCTTCCTGAGTGATCATTAAATGAATCATAAGTAATAAAGGGTCATCTTGATCCAAGATCATCTTGAAGCTCATATCCGATCCTTTCAGGTTGATTTAATAAATTGGATCTTTGGTTAGAATTTTGAGCAAGATTGAGTAACTCTGTTAAATTTCTCCGAAGTTCTTCCGGCTGTAAATTAGTGATCATTTTTCCGTTATTTACAAGATGAACCTCTCCAGCATCTTCTGATACTAAAACAACAAGAGCATCAGAATCTTCTGAAATTCCTAAAGCCGCTCGATGACGAGTTCCATAGCGTTTATCAATATTTGGATCTTTTGAAAGGGGTAAAAAACAACCTGCTGCTGCAACTCGATTTCCTGTCACAATCACAGCACCATCATGAATTGGAGAACTGGGTACAAAAATAGCTTGCAGCAGCTCTGCTTTGACATGAGACTCAAGCTGAGAGCCGGTATCAATAAAGTTTTTTAAACCCGTTTCTCTCTCAATCACAATCAAAGCTCCAATTCGGTCTGCAGCCAAGCCTTTTACTGCCCGAATGATTTCATCTACCATTTCAAGTTCTTGCTCTTCAGAAGCAGATGAAAAAAAAGGATTTTTCCCGACATGAGTCAGAGCTCTCCTCAGATCATCTTGGAATAAAACCACAATAATTAGGATCAGATAATCAAAAAAATAAGAAAATAACCAATGAGTTGTAAACAACTCAAACATTGAAGAGAGATAAAAGCCAATTCCTAATATCCCTAGCCCTGTCAACATTTGCATGGCTCGAGTTCCCTTAATCAGTAGAAGGACTCGATAAACAATAAAGGCTACGATCCCCACATCCAGTAGATCAATAGGCCTCAGACTCGACTGAAAGTTAAATAAAAAGTCACTCACTCACGCCACACTGAGGTCTTAACGCTCAAGCCCCCTACCCCTTCCTATTTAAGCTGGAACGGGAGCTGGTGCTGCCCCTCCTCCTGTCTCTGGTTCAGTTTTTCCTGCGACAGAACTCGAAGGGTGGTTTGCAGAATCTGAGGAATTCGAAGATCTCTCAATCTTAAGCCCACAAACAATCCGATCAACCTCAGACCCATTTAAAGTTTCAAACTCTAAAAGAGCTTGAGCTAAATCATGAAGAATCGAGAGCTTCGAACTTAGAATATCCCGAGCTCTTAAATAATTTCGCTCTACAATATCCCGCACTTCACGGTCAATGGTCTGAGCGGTTTGTTCAGAATAGTCCCGATGCTGAGCAATTTCTCGGCCTAAGAAAATAGCTTCTTCTTTTTTTCCAAAAGTAATAGGCCCCAAAACATCACTCATTCCCCACTCACAAACCATCCGACGAGCAAGCTCAGTAGCACGCTCAATATCATTACCAGCACCCGTCGTTTTTTGCTTCAAAACAAGCTCTTCAGCAATCCGTCCACCCATTAAAAATGCAATACTGTTTTCAGCCTTCTCTCTTGATAGATTCAGTCGATCTTCATTAGGAAGGGTTTGAGTAACTCCTAAAGCCATCCCTCTTGGAATAATAGTCACTTTATGAATGGGGTCAGTTCCTGGAATAAATTTTCCAACCAAAGTATGACCTGCTTCATGATAAGCAGTCGTACGCTTCTGCATATCGGTTAAGACCATACTCTTACGCTCGACGCCCATTAAAACTTTATCTTTGGCGTGCTCAAAATCAGACATTTCTAAGAATTTTTTATTCACCCGAGCGGCTAAAAGTGCAGCTTCGTTAACTAGATTCTCTAAGTCAGCCCCTGAAAATCCGGGAGTTCCTCGGGCAACTACTGAAAGATTCACATCAGCTGACATCGGCGTCTTTCGAGTATGTACATTTAAGATCGCCTCACGACCCTTTACATCAGGAGCCGAAACGACTACCCTCCGATCAAATCGACCCGGACGCAAAAGAGCTGGATCTAATACATCAGGCCGATTGGTCGCAGCAATCAAAATCACGCCTACATTCGACTCAAAGCCATCCATCTCAACCAAAAGTTGATTTAAAGTCTGCTCTCTCTCATCATGCCCACCTCCAAGCCCAGCTCCACGATGACGACCTACTGCATCAATCTCATCAATAAAAATGATGCAAGGTGCATGCTTTTTCCCCTGCTCAAAAAGGTCTCGAACTCGAGAGGCTCCCACACCTACAAACATTTCAACAAAATCTGAGCCTGAAATTGAAAAAAAAGGAACCCCAGCTTCACCTGCAATTGCTTTGGCGAGCAAAGTTTTCCCGGTTCCTGGAGGGCCCATCAGTAAAACTCCCTTAGGAATTCGCCCTCCAAGTCGAGTAAATTTTTTTGGATCTTTTAAAAAAGCTGTAATCTCTTCAAGTTCTTGTTTTGCTTCTTCAGCTCCAGCAACATCCTTAAAAGTAATTCGGTTATTCGATTCAGTCAAAAGCCTAGCCTTGCTTTTGCCGAAGGACATCGCTTTACCTCCTCCGACTTGAATCTGGCGCATAAAAAGAAAGAAAAATACAAGAAGCAAAACAATTGGACCCCAAGAAATCAAAAATTGCTGCCAAATCGGAGTTTTTTCAGCTCTCTCATAATTTGGAATAATATTATTTGTTTCTAAGATATCAAAAACTTTAGCATTTTCTGTATCTCCAATTGTTTCAAAGTACTTACGACTATCCTGCGCCCCATCCTTGTCTTTGCCTACATCTTTGCCTGCATCTTTGAAGGTACCTACAATCAGATTATCCGCTTTAAAAGTGACATCTGCGATCTTCCCATCTTTCACATATTGAATAAACTCACTAAATTTGAGCTCTCGACGATGCCGACTCCCAGTATCAAAAACCTTAGATAAACCAGCAAATAGCAGAATCAACACTAGCCACAAGGCAACCGTTTTTTGCGATGGCTTCATTTTAATTAGTCCAACCCTCTCATTATGTTTTAGAGTACCATGAATAATAGTGAAAAATCAATTCTATGTAATCTTATTATGTAGGACTTAGAGTACCTGTGCTTGAATCATGAACAGTTTGTTCAAGACGTTCCAAAACCCAGCGCTCACTGACAAAAGACGGTCTTTTTGTCAAACCTGGCCTCTGAACCCTAGATGACTTTGTACTTTTACTTTTTTCACGAATCAACTTCCAACCTCCTGGCAAGTGAATCTCTCCATACCCAGGTTGCTTTGCAACCCATTTTTCATAAAACTGTGTTAAATGGGGACGCCGAACTCTGAGTCCAGCTGCACGAATCAAAATTTCTGGCCCCTCTACTCTAAAATCAGACTCTTGACTCTTTTTTTTCCCCAACCTACTGTCATCTAAAATTTCATGACTTTGAGCTTTGAGCGCCAAGGCTCCAAGATGATCAATTGCTCTTGGAAATAATTTTTCCACTTCACCCATCAAAACAGAGCGCATTCGAGCTCTTAAAAAACGATCAGAAAAATTGCTAGAATCTTCACGATAAGAAACACTCACTTCCTTTAAATAATTTTTAAGCTCAAACTTTCGCACCGTCAAAAATGGGCGCAACTCAACTCCATGTCTCATTGGAATTCCACCCCCGTGAGACTGAGCAGCCCCAGTAAATAGCCTCCACAATACTGTTTCTGCTAGATCATCTGCTTGATGAGCAGTCAAAATTTGAGCAGATTGTTTTTGAGCCAGTTCACTAAAAATTTTTTTTCTAGCTTGACGTGCTTTCTCCTCCAACGAAAATCCTCGAGAATTTTTTTTCTGAGAAGGACTCAGTCTCTTCACCTGAACAGGAATCCCCCATTGATTCCCTAAAAACCGAACAAACTCTTCATCCTGATCCGATTCCTCTCCCCTCCACCGATGGTTGATGTGGAGAAATGAAATTTTCTTTCGGTCCATGATTTTTCGTCCTAAGAAAGTCATCAAATGCGCCAAAGCAACTGAATCGCATCCCCCTGAAGTTGCGATTAGGATATGCGAAGTTATCGGTAAAGAAACACCTCTACCACGTAAAAATCTAATCACCCTCCGAATCAGGCAGCCTCCCATAGGACCTGCTTTCGGATAAAACGAAACATTCTGACCCATGGGCCCTAATCTGTCTTTTTATAAAGAAAATAGCAAGTCCCTGTTGATCCCAAGATCAATCAAAGGTATGAACAATTTTTATTGCTCATAGCACAAAATAAATGAATAAAAAGGCTGGGTAGCTCAGATGGTTAGAGCGGCGGATTCATAACCCGCAGGTCGGCAGTTCGATCCTGCCCTCAGCCACCACATTTTGTAGAAGTACTACTTTTCAACGGAGTACTCAGGGAGTACTTATGGAAGTACTCATGAAAAAAATTTTTCTTAAATTATTTGCAATAATCAGCAGCATTTTCATTTTCTTCCAAGCAAACGCCCAAGCAGATTCCATTTGTCCAAAAAATCCTTACCTGACTGGTGTTTTAGCAGAGATTTTCCCTGGAGCAGGATATTTCTATCAAGGGGATTATCACAGTGCTCTACTCAGTTCGAGTCTGACTCTACCCTTGGCAGCACCCTATTACGTAAATACACCTAGTTTTTTAACAAAATCACTTAAATCAAACCTTGGCACCCTTTCCAGAAATTTATTGGGCTATACAGTTTACGACAGCTTTCAGTCTACAATGACAAACGAAGATAGGCAGAATCAAATAGTATCGATACCCCATTATCAGTTTTCAGAACTGTACTTTGCCCCATTCAACGGAGACTCCTATTCTTCTTGGAAAATGTGGGTACCCTTAGGACTGGCAGGAATCAATTTTGCGAATAAATTATCATCTACTGGCATCAGTCCAAACCTTACTCCTGCACGTGCACTCATTGCCATTCCTTTGATACTTGCACAAAGCTTTATGATTGGCCTAGGAGAAGAATCTGAGTTTAGAGGATTTCAGCACCCTGCATTTTCAAAGCTAACCCGCTCGCCTTGGCTAGGAAATGCTTTGCAATCCATGTCATTTGGAGTTTGTCATACTCGCTGGGGAGTATGCACGAGTCCCTACCTGACAGGACAAATATTTAGAACAACAAAAAGTATTGATCCAAACACAGAATATGTGGCTCCATCTTCACCCTCGGATGGTGGCAATACTCCTGATCTAGACTATTTTTTAGCAACTGCTATCTATGGCTTTTGGTGGGGTTGGATCGTTCAATCTGAAGAAAATGGATTACTCAAAACCATTACTTCACATGCTTTATTTGATGCCTTATTGGTAACTTCAGATATGTTGACTACGAACAATACTGGAAGGTTTTATATGAGTATGTCTTTTCCATTGCCATTGCTATAGCTTTCAAGGTTCTGACTTACCCTGATCCAAGTAAGTCTCTCTCTGAGTCCAATCTTTCTGCTTGACTGGATCAGGGTAGATAAAGTCATTTCTGAAATAATGTTTTTCTCTTGAAAAATCTGTATAATTATAGTGCTTGATGATTCCTTTTGCGCTTAAGCCCTTTGAGCGAATTTCATGTAATCCATCAGCAAAAGATGCAAGAATTCCAATTATACCTAAAAAAAATGTAATAAACCTTCTCATACTGTATACAATCGGTCAAATTTCAAAAAAAATTAATACAAAACTTTTTAAGCTTAGAATACATTAGTATATTCTAAGCTTAAAAAGAAGGGTTATAGGGAGCATCCAATCGAGAAAAAATTAACTCAAAAAAATTCTAAAACTTTTCTTGGCCATCCCGTTGGACTCTTTGTTTTATTTTTTACAGAGATGTGGGAGAGGTTTTCTTATTATGGGATGAGAGCCTTACTCGTTCTCTATATGACAGATCACCTCACTCAAAATGCAGAAAAAAAAACTGTGATTCTTGGCTTTTCTCAACTGGAAAATGCTTTACAAACAGTTTTTGGTCCCATGACTGTACAACCTCTCGTTTCCCAAATCTACGGAATTTATACAGGATTTGTTTATTTTACACCTTTCTTAGGAGGGATTTTAGCTGATCGGCTCTTAGGTCAACGCAAAACCGTGATTATTGGGGCAGTACTGATGGCCATTGGCCACTTCCTGATGGTCTTTGATCAGTTCTTCTTGATTGCCCTATTGTATCTGATTCTTGGAAATGGATGCTTCAAGCCAAATCTATTAACTCAAGTGGGCAGCCTTTATTGTGAAGGAGACTCACGAAGAGATGGAGCTTTTACAATTTTTTACATGGGAATTAATCTTGGGGCATTTTTTTCACCCCTAGTTTGCGGCACACTCGGACAAGTCTATGGGTGGCACTATGGATTTTCAGCTGCAGGAATAGGTATGGTGATTGGTCTTTTCATTTATCTTGCAGGTCAAAAATATCTATCACCAGATATGATCAGTCAGAAAAAAATTTCAAATCTAAAAAATAAGCCACTCTCGCGAAAAGAATTTAAATCGATTTTTGGGTTAGGAGTCTTATGTATTTTAAATATTATTTTTTGGGGAGTCTACGAACAACAGGGCAATACCATCCAACTTTTTGCTGATAAAAACACTGACTGGCGTATCTGGGGTTGGGAATTACCCTCGACCTGGTTTCAATGTTTTAACCCTGCTTTTATCTTTATTTTATCTCCAATCCTTAATATTTTTTGGTCAAGACAAGCTAAAAAAAACAAAGAACCCAATAGTATTGCAAAAATGGCTTTAGGATCTATTCTCTTAGGTCTATCTTTCCTAATCCTCATTCTAGGAGTCTCCCATATTCAATCCAATCAAAAACTGAGTTTCATCTGGTTAGCCGCTTGCACCTTTGTCTACACCATGGGTGAACTGCATCTATCTCCAATTGGACTTTCTTTAGTCACTCAAGTAGCTCCGGCTCGATTTGCGAGCATGTTGATGGGAGTGTGGTTCCTTTCTTTATTCTTTGGTAATTATTTATCAGGGTATTTAGGCACTTATTATGAAAAAATGACCAAGGAAAACTTCTTCTTTTTGCTTACGGGGCTAGGAATTGCTACTGGAATTGCGATTTTCTCTTTGAAACGACCTTTATCAAAAGCAATCGGATAAATACAAAATGAGAACTATTCTATTAAAGCTCCTTGGATACTCGAATGAAAAACTGCCTTCCTGCTGCATAATGGGATCCATTAAACCCGTTAGCAATGGTGATCGGATATCGATTATCAGAGATATTCAGAAGATCTCCAGAAAGTTTAAAATTTGAAAACCAACTCTTCCCATGAAACTGATAACCCACAGTTGTATCAACAGTAAAATGGCCTGGAAGCCCTATGCTATTTAAAGGTCCTGTCCTAAGCCCACTTCCATATAAAGCCTGACCAGTCCACCAAAAAAAGTTCTTAGCATAGGTTAGCCCTGTATTTGCAGTATGAATCTGAACATGATCTAAAAACTGATAAATATCGCTTGAATCCCCTCCTACCCCACCGCTCATTCCCTTTCCCTTAGCAATACCATAAGAATAGCTTATGAATTGAGACCAATCCTGAAGCAATGATCCTTTTACCGAAAGCTCAGCTCCATAAGCATAACCCGTAGCAAAATTGTAAGGCTGCGCAATGGATGTATTTAAAAGTTGAGCATCATCTAAAATATTGACCCCCGTTTTATAATAAACATTAAGCTTTGCAATCTGCGAGTCCATCACCTGCTGAGCAATCCCTATTTCGAAATAGTCATTTTTTTCAGCTTTTATATCGTAACTTTGAAGTGAAGTCAGTGCCCCTGATTTTGGGTCAAATTGATAACGAAGATGCTCAATAGGAGCAGGTTGAAATAATTTTCCATAAAAAATATGAAGTTGAGTCATCTCTGAAACTAAGTAATTCAAACCCAATCTGGGTTGGAAAAAATAATCTGAAAAATTATCTTTTCCAAACGAAAATTGAGCTGCATCAAACCGAATCCCGACATTAAAAACCAGAGGTTTTATGTAAGTATAATCATCTTGAATATAAAAACCCTCTAAGTACCCTAAATTCAAAGTAGGATCCACTACAGCAGGTTGTAAGAGACTGTTTTGAATCGAAACCGGACCAGCCGAGCGTGAAGCTTGAATCTGAAAACCTGTTTTTACTAAATGTTGATCAGTAGGTCGAATTGAATAATCAGTTTTTATACCTAAACTATCAATGATTCGATCTTGAGAAAAAGAAGATACCTGTCCATTTGCAATAAATAAATCATTCTGAGGATCATTAGTGACCACAATTGTTGAGTGTTTAAAATAAGGAGCAAGTTGCAAAAAAGAACGCTCATGAAAGGTATGCTTCCAGATCAACTGAGCATAAGAATTTCCTTCTGACTGCGTATCATTCGTTTGTACTGGGCGATAAATATAGGTAGACTCTCCAGGATCATCTTTTTTATTTCCAAATGAATCTGTATAATTGGGTTGAAAATACGGATCATTCGACTTAAATGATGAAGGATAATTAGGAATCTGAAATGAATTCTTAGAGTTAAATAAAATGAAAGAAATCTTATTGACGTTATTAGGCATCCAATCTAATTTAGCAAATTCATGATGCCCTACTGCAAGATTATGAATGGACTCTTTCCCACCTTGGAACTGATTCGAATAAGACTCGGGCTGAGGAGTGTCTAAGCCTCGATCAGTTCGACTATAATTGGCAGACAAAAAATAATGCAAACTACCTGAAGCATTCGATCCTCCATAAAGAAGATGCGGAGTCACACTATTATAAGATCCATAGTTAAGCTCAACTTCCCCCACCGAATTTTCAGAACCTGATTTGGTTACCACGTTCACTACTGCTGAAAGTCTTTGACCATACTCTGCTGGAATACCCCCAGTAATCACTTCCATATGATCAATAATTCTCGGACTTAAGGCCTGACCAAAGGTACTTGAAGGTGAGTCAGGAAGCTGAACTCCATCGATTTGATATTGAATATTAGCATGATTACCACGCACAAAAGTCTGGCCATACGGACCCTGGACAATCCCAGGCTGAGTGGTAGCCAAAAGTTTTGGAAGATTCACTTCCATTCCTTGAGAAAGCTGCTGGATTTGATCGCTTCTCATCTCTGAACTACTTCGAGCAGAAGAGGTTTTCATGAGTTTTCGTTTCGCTCTCACCTGAACCACCATTTCTTGAATCGACTCCTGAGGATGCAGCCTAATCTCTATTCCAGAAACCCCTGCAGATCCTACTTGAAAACGGGTCACAGAAGGAAGAAAGCTTAGATGTTGAACAAAAATCTGATATTCACCAGAAGTAACTGAAAAAAAATCAAAAGATCCAGTTTTAGGATTCGCTTGAGTTGTTTTTATGATCTGCCCAAACTCATCGCCCAGTAAGACAGTGATCGCAGGCAAAAGAACTCCTGAGTCACCCACAAGATGGCCAGATATGGAAACATCAGTCCCTGCTAATAGCTGTACACTCCAGAGAAGCCCTAAAGTAAACCACAGACCTTCCATCCACTGCTTTTTAAACATGACCGTAAACCCTTCGAGCCTTGAAAATAAAGAAAAGCCAATTGCAATAATTTTGCAGGGCGACTAGAAACAAATAAGTAAAAAAAAGGACAATTATGCACAGTATTGTTTCAGGTGTCGAGTTCATTTTTCGAGGCGGATTGATGATGGTTCCTCTTTTAATTTCTGCTTGGGTTGCATTGGCAGTGATTATTGAGCGAGGCTTTATATTTCTTAGGGTCTATAAAACATCCCCAACCCTCGTCAAGTGGATCTTTAAACAAATTATAGACGAGAACTTATCAAAGGCTAAAGCTGAGTGTCAAAAACTAAAAACACCTGTTGCTTCCGTCTTACTCTGTGGAATTGAACACTTCGATAATTCTTTGGAAGAAATGGAACTTTCAATGAAAAATCAAGCCGAAGCATGGGTTCCACTCCTTGAAAAAAGAATTGAGATTATTGACACTGTGATTACAGCAGCTCCTCTGATGGGTCTTTTAGGAACAATCACCGGGATGATGGCTTCTTTTCAAGTCCTCTCTGAAAAAGGAGTCAATGAACCCAATGCTATTACAGGAGGGGTGGCTGAAGCTTTAATTGCAACAGCCACCGGACTGGTCATTGCTCTTTTTTGCTTAGTTGCTTATAATTATTTAACAACTCAGGTCAAAAACTATATCTACGAGGTTGAATCCGTTGCCTCACGCTTAGTTGAAGTTCGTCTTGCCACTCAACGAAAAAGAAAGACTTCGTAAGTCATTATGAAAATCAGGCAGAGACCTCAAAAACGAGCAAGAATTGAAATCATTCCAATGATTGATGTCATTTTTTTTCTACTGGTATTTTTCATGGTTTCTTCCTTAGCTATGACTCGACTCAATAGTTTTCCTGTCAGCCTTCCCAAGACCTCAACTTCAAGTGAAGCCATTCAACAAAATGTCATCCTCACAATAAAAAAAAACGGCACTCTCTATATCAACCAAGCTCCTACAGACCTAAAAAGCTTAGGAAGCCAACTTGCCTATGAAATGCGCCATCATCCTCAGGATGTCGTCATTATTAATGCCGATGAAGGGGTTAATTATGGTCGAGTCATCCAAGTCATGGATTGCGCTAAACAAATTGGCGTTAGAAAATTTGCATTGGCAACACAATCAGTGCCTCAACCCCCTTTAAAAATTCACGGAAGTCCCAAGAACCCATGACCCCTTTGGAATGGGTTGATGCCTCATCCCCCCCTCACACCCATCGGTCACTTCTTCTTTGGGGTGCTCTGGTAGCTTTCGCGCTAGAAGCAACTCTACTCACAGCTGTAGGATGGAAAGAGCACTGGCTAGCACACCCTCAACAAATAGAAGAACAGGAGAATATCCCATTCATTGAAGCTGAAATTTTCCAGATTCCTTCTCAAGCTTATCTCATTGAAGAGAAAAAACATCTTCCCACTCAAACACCCAGGGAAGCCTCCTTAAGCCTAACTCCTGGAAAAGCGGGAAAGCAGACCCAAGCTTTGCCTCCCTCAGAAGAAAAAAATCAAACTCAATCAGGTCCAAAAATAACACTCACTCATGGACCTGTGGCTATTTATGCGCCTTCACCCACTATTCCAACGTACCTTCAGGACAACGAACTTAATACAAGCATCTTAATTGACTTTTTTGTCAATGCTCAAGGACTTGCCACTTCCCGTCTTGTCGGATCGAGCGGCTCGGAAGAACTGGATGCTATTGCTCTTAAAACCACGGCTCAGTGGCAATTTAGACCGGCAGAAGAACAAGGAAAAGCAATCGCAGCGAAAGTTCGTTTACGCATTGTTTTTGAGGTAAAATAAATCAATTCAGAAATTTTCTTTCAAGCAAGTCTTTCTTCTATTAACATGAACTTTAGAAAATGAGTACATTTCAAGCTGTCATTTATTCAGTCATAAACGGAATTAGTCAGTTTATCCCCATCAGTGCAAGTGCCCATCAAATCTTAGTACCTGATCTGATGGATTGGCCACAGTTCAACGGGATCTTTTGGGGTGGTTTGACTTTAGGATCTGCATTGGCTCTACTAATCTATTTTCGACATGATTGGGCCAGTATGATTTCCTGTCTTTTACAAGTCATCATTTTTAGAAAAAAACCGATGACACTGGATGAACGAATCCCGTTATTTCTGATGATCACTACCCTTCCGATTGGAGTGACTTCTTATTACTTTGACGAACAGATTTCTCAATTTGCATGGACACCCCTCAATGTCTCCGTCATTCTTGCAGGAGTAGGAGTCCCACTTTGGTTTTTTGACTCTTTCAGCAGAAAAACAAAAAATATCTTTGACTTGAAATGGATTGACGCAAGTATTATTGGGATCTTTCAAGCCACAGCAATTTGTCCGGGATGGGACCCTTTAACTTCTGTCCTTTTAGCCACAGCATTTTTAAACTATAAGCGAGAACCTGCACTCAAATATGCTTATTTCAGTCTGACCCCTATTCTCTTTGCAAAGTCTTTTTTATATTTAAAAGGATTCAATATTCATTTGAGTTCTCCCATGAATAATATAAGCTGGCTTTCTTTTTTAATAGGATTTCTCATCTCACTCCTGATTGGTCTTCTTTCCATCGGAGGATTTATGAAACACGTACAGCAAAAAGGACTCAGCAGATACATCATCTACCGCTGGACCCTTGCATTCAGTGTTTATATTGTCCATTGGATTCGAAACAGCACTGAGTGAATAACCCTACAATGTTCAAGAGAATGTCTTTTGGGTCATGAAGATTTGGACTTCGATCCAAAAGACATTCTCTTGAACATTGACTACAAAAGATCAACTTAAAGAAGCTTTTTGAGTTTCACCGTGATCAACCATTTCTTTGAGTTCCTTGCCTACTTTAAAAAAAGGAACTCTCTTAGGTGAAACCTCTACAATTTGTCCAGTTTTTGGATTTCTCCCTTGATAGCTCCCATAATTTCGATTCACAAAAGACCCAAAACCACGAATTTCAATTCGATCATCCTTTTTCAGTGCATCAGACATCATATCAAATACTATGTTCACCACAAACTCTGCCTGCTTGTGCTGAAGATTAGCTTTTTCAGTGATCACATGAATTAAATCTGCTTTTGTCATGAAACTAAGAACCCTCCAGAATTGATTTTTTGATTTAGATTCTTACTTCCTACGCTAAAGACAACTCATGAATTTTGCAAGAAATTTCTAAAAAAATCAAGCTATCTTAGTTTTTGGTAGCTCTAGATATCTAGATGAACTTTTCTTTATCTAAAGCACTATTTAGCGCCATTTCACAATGGAAATAATAATTTCAAAACTAATCAGTAGAATAATAATAATCTCCAAAAACGTTTCTCTTTTTGATTTAGACAAATCGACAATCACATCAACACTTTCTTGAATGATTTTTATTTTATACTCTAAAGCACGATATCTAATATCAATCTCCATCATGATTTTAAGATCTTGGTGCAATTTGTCTAATTCTAGACTTTCCCAAGTCTCATCCGGCGAATCAACGATGTAAAGGTTTGAAATAATCTCTTGCTTAGTATCTAAACAAAGACCGATAAATTTAATAAGATCTTTAGTACTCTCAAGCATCTTTCCCTGACGTCTGAGCTTTTTAGAAAATTGATTTGTTTTTACTAAAAGATTTTCGATCAAAACCTCGTAGTACTCCAACGCTGTACTTTCAGCAAAAAGCATGCAGACAATCTTTACAACTTCATAAGAAAAATGAGAAACTACCACACGATCAAAAAAAACTTTATTTAAAGAACTCTGACTAACGACACTTGAGGACTCTTGAACCTCAAGCAAGAATACATCGGTAGCCCGACCATGGTCAGATGGGACAAAGCACTCCTGAATTGATTCTAACTCTTTATCTTGAAGTTCCTCAGGTACATTAAAGAAAACAACTGAACCATAATTATAAACAAAAAGATAAGAATCAGGCGAATAGCGAACAATCATTTCATAGTTTGAAAATTCAAATGGAGGCCCGGTAAATTTTTCTCTTAAATCTTTTAGCTTGAGTCTTTCTGTAATATGGACTGCTTTAATAGAGTAGGGCTGAGCATTATCGATTTTCATGCTTTTCATCCTTCCATCTTCACACAAATTGACCCATAGCCTAAAAGGTTAATCTGGATACCTTGAAAGACGAATCATAAAATTAAAAAATTCTCAAAAGATGAGTCAAATGACTCTTCTTTTACCTCGATCTCTAAAATATGAGCTTGAAAGGGTCCATGAACACACCAAGCCACTAAGGGGAGCACTTCATTCTCAAGCCCTGCCAAAACAGTTTCTACACGCCCATCCTTCAAATTCTGAACAAATCCTCTCACTGATGCATACTTCTGTGCTTCCTGAAGCAAAGTAACTCGAAAGCCAACCCCTTGAACTTTTCCTGTAACAAACACTCTACGCTGAATCACTGCTGTTTGACCTCTTTAATTCCAGGAATGTTCCAAAGACTCAAAATAAAACTTTTGTGGTTACTTCGATGACCTCGGTAAAACACGGTCAGAACACTAACCTTACCTCGAGATGAAATTTGAAAATCATCTAAATGAAGATCATTTTGACCTAAAGCCTGATGAATCGCAGTTCGTACATGGCCTGCAGGATCCTCCGCAACGACTTCACAAAGAAATGAAAGAGAACGACCTAAAATTCGATCTTCAAACGCAGTTGTTAAAACCAAAACCAAAATAACACTCACTGAACAAAACAAAGCAATATCAGAATGCCCAATTCCAATACAAACCCCAATAGCTGCCACAACCCAGATCGTTGCCGCAGTTGTCAACCCTTGGACTGTTCCCCGGGCCTGAATAATCGACCCACCCCCCAGAAAACCAATCCCAGAAACAATCTGGGCAGCCACACGAGTAGGATCTGCACTATGTCCATTTTCAAGCAAATGAGTTGAAATTAAAAGAGAAACGGAAGTATAAAGTGCAGACCCGAGACAAATCAGCATGTTGGTCTTAATCCCGGCAGGCTTATTTTTAAGCTCTCTTTCTAAACCAATCATCCCACCACAAAAGATCGCAAAAAAAATACGAGGACCAAAAAACTGAAATAACTGAGAAAATGTCCAAGCAGTTGAGGAACCCATATTTCTCTATCTATTCTCTATCTATTGTACTCAGTACAATGGTGCCGAGGACCGGAATCGAACCGGTACGTCCCGTAAAGGACCCAGGATTTTCTTACTCACTACAACTTTCGTTGCCTGCTTAAAAAATGAAGCAGTTTGGAGTCTGGACTATGTCTTCACCTTGCGAAAGATTTCGGTTAGGTGGATCGGTATCTAGTCTCTACGGGCTCTATTTTCAGAAACTCCCTTTGAAGAAGCTTCTTTTTAGATTCCCACGGCGTTGGCAGCTCGTACTTTTCAACGAGATGAGCTTTCACCGTTACCCCGATCTCCACTCATAGTGTTTCCACTATGAGGCTCAAATTTGCCAATCAGGCGACATAAGTCCTGTGCGTCTACCAATTTCGCCACCCCGGCGGATGACTTATTCTAACGGAATCTGAGCATAGCACGGCTTTTAAGAATTCAAACCGCTTTTTTTAACTTTAGAGTTTCATTTCAATGACATCTTTTGCAATTTGTAGACGAGCTGCGGTAGCTTGTTGAACCTCCTCTGGGCTCACCCCTGGAGCATATTCTCTCAAAATCAGTCCTTCTGAAGTCACATCAATCACGGCTAAATCAGATACAATTTTCTGAACAACTCCTACTCCAGTTAAAGGCAAAGTACACCTGGGCAGAATCTTACTCTCCCCTTCTTTAGAAATGTGTTGCATCGCTACAATAACATTTTTGGCTCCAGCAACCAAATCCATAGCCCCCCCCATTCCCTTAACGACTTTTCCTGGAATCATCCAACTAGCAATACTTCCCTCTTCATCCACTTGCATAGCCCCTAAGATCGTTAAATCTATATGCCCCCCACGAATCATTGCAAATGAGTCTGCACTCGAAAAAAAAGAAGACCCTGCTAGAACACTCACTGTCTCCTTTCCTGGATTAATCAAATCAGCATCGACTTCTTGCTCCTCAGGATACGGACCTACCCCTAAAAGACCATTTTCAGCTTGAAAAATGACTTTAATTTTATCTGGAATATGATTAGCCACTAAAGTAGGGATCCCAATCCCTAAATTTACATAATATCCATCTCTTAATTCCTGAGAAATTCTTTGTGCAATTTGATCTCGTGAAAGTCCCTTAATGGGTTTCATCTCTCACCGTTCGCTTTCCAATGCGCTTCTCATAGTTTTCACCTTGAAAAATTCGTTTTACATAAATTCCAGGTAGGTGAATAGAATCTGGATCTAAAGCACCTTCTGGAACAAGTTCTTCAACCTCAGCAATTGTAATCCTAGCTGCCGTAGCAATCATCGGGTTAAAATTACGAGCTGTTTTTCGAAAGATTAGGTTGCCCACAGTATCTCCCTTCCATGCTTTAACCATAGCAAAATCGGTTCTTAAAGACATTTCTAGAACATACTGGCGACCTTCGAACTCACGAACATCCTTGCCTTGAGCAACCACTGTCCCAACACCTGTAGGAGTATAAAATCCCACAATTCCGGCTCCTGCCGCTCTTAATTTTTCAGCTAAAGTTCCTTGTGGAGTGAGTTCTATCTCAATCTCACCAGAAAGCACTAAGGATTCTAATAACTTATTTTCTCCAATATAACTGGAGATCATTTTTTTGACTTGCTTTTTTTGTATTAAAAGCCCAATCCCAAAATCATCGACTCCGGCGTCATTTGAAACACAGGTTAGATTTTTTATCCCTTTCTCAACCAATGCTGTAATACAATTTTCAGGAATTCCACAAAGACCAAACCCTCCTAAACCAATAACAGAACCATCAGGAATATCCTGAATGGCATTTTTTGCATTTTTTACAACTTTATTCATACTTCATCTCCTGCTGCTGCTAGCAAACCTCAATACAAATGGCTGTAGCCTCTCCCCCCCCTATACAAATTCCCGCAATCCCTCTTTTTAATCCCAGATTTTTCAGTGCTGAGATCAAAGTAACAATAATTCTAGCACCACTCGCACCAATAGGGTGCCCCAAGGAAATCGCTCCTCCCCAGACATTGAGACGATCCGCAGGTATTTTTAACTCTTTTTGAGCAGCCAGAGCAACCACAGCAAAAGCTTCGTTCACTTCAAAAAGATCAATACTATTAAAATCCCACTGGGCTTTTTTTACAGCTTTTCTCATAGCATCAATAGGAGCAGTAGTAAACCACTCCGGCTCATGAGCATGGGTAGCATAAGACACCACTTTTGCCTGTGGCTTTAAACCCAACTTTTTTGCATGCTGAGGGGAGGCTAAAACTAGTACTGCTGCCCCATCATTAATGGTTGAGGCGTTGGCAGCAGTAACTGAACCTTTTGAATCAAAAACAGGTTTTAAAAGTGGAATTTTTTCAAATTGAACCTTAGAAGGACCTTCATCGAATTCAAATTTTTCTACCTCACCTTTTTTACCAGAAATTTGCAAAGGGATAATTTCTAATTGAAATTTCCCATTCTTTTGAGCTTCCTGAGCCCTTCGGAAGCTCTGAACAGCATACTCATCTTGCTCTTGTCTAGAAAACCCTTTCTCACGAGCACAAAGCTCAGCACAATTTCCCATGTGCTTTTGCTGATAAGGATCCCAAAGGCCATCATGAATCATCGAATCAATCAAAGTCTGATGACCCATCTTGAGACCTCCTCGAGCCTGTTGTAAAAGAAAAGGAACCTGACTCATGTTTTCCATCCCTCCTGCTACAACGACTTGACTGTCCCCTAAAAGAATCGATTGAACCCCCAACATCACAGCTTTCATGCCACTTCCGCAAACTTTATTCACTGTCATTGTAGGGACTGCTTTTGAAATACCAGAAAAAAGAGAAGCTTGCCTAGCAGGAGCCTGACCTTCACCTGCGGTTAAGACATTTCCTAAAATCACTTCTGAAACCTCATCAGCCCGAACTTCATACTTTTTAAGTACCCCCTCAATCACCCTCCCTCCCAATCTTGGGGCAGACACCGAAGCAAGTGCTCCTTGAAAATTTCCTTGTGCACTCCGACCTAATCCGACAACTACAACCTCACCCATGACATGCCTCCTTCGAGTAGCGTTAAAAAAAATACCATTTTTTATTGTCAGCTTGGCAATACCAGTTTAAGAAAATAAGATGAGTTTTTTCTCCAACTTAAAAAACTATAAACGAATCATCTTATTATTATTGATTTTTATCAGTTGTTTTTTCGTTGCTCAAGAAATTTGGCCAAAAAAAATCTTCGCAGAAAAGCTTTCACAACCCCTTCCACTGACCCCCTTGAAATCCTATCCAGTAGACTACCTCCCTGATATGGTTGAAAAAATTTCTTTAGGAGTAGTTAATATTAGCTCTACGACAATTATTAATTACCGAGTTTATGGAATGGACGACTTTCTTAGGCTTTGGGGAATTCCTCAAGAAAAAAAACAAACATCCCTAGGATCTGGATTTATCATTGACCTGGATGGATTTGTCATCACGAATAATCATGTCGTAGAAAAAGCCTCTGAAGTAGTCATCACTCTTTCAGATAAGCGGCAGTTTCGAGGAAAAATAATTGGAAAAGACGATAAAATGGACCTAGCTCTATTGCAGCTACGAGACACAAACAATCAAATTCCAAAAGATCTAAGTCCAGTCCCCCTAGGAAACTCGGATCAGGTGAGAATTGCAGAAACTGTCGTTGCCGTAGGAAACCCTTTTGGACTTCAAAACACAGTGACAAAAGGCATTGTGAGTGCAAAAAACAGAACGATTGGACTTGGACCTTTTGATAATTTTCTTCAAACTGATGCTTCCATTAACCCCGGCAATAGTGGCGGCCCTCTGTTTAATATTCAAGGAGAAGTCATTGGAATTAATTCAGCGATTCGTTCAGATACAGGACAGAGCAGTGGTTTAGGCTTTGCTATCCCGATCAACGAAGCTAAAAAGCTCTTACCCGATCTGAAAAAATATGGCCGAATTCCAAGACCTTGGCTAGGGATTCTAGCTGAACGCATGAGCCCACAACTCAAGCAGTACTATCAGCTGGCCACATCTGAAGGAGTCTTAATTTACAACATTGTACAAGAAGCTCCTGCTGATACAGCAGGTCTACGCCAGGGGGACATCATTACAAAAATCAACGGTAAGGAGATCTTAGAACCCAACGACATTGAGCGTATCCTTGCTCAACTAAAACCTCATGAAACTGTGAAAATAAAATTTTACCGAGGATTGAAAGTAAGAGAACTCAAGGTTTCTCTTGTAGAACTTCCGCCACTTGAAAACCTACCCCGAGGAATCCTTTAAATGGAAAGACGGAACACCTCCTCTTCTGCTCCAAGTCTTCTTCCTCATGAATACCTTAAAATGATTTCTGAGGTTTTTTCATCTCATTTTGATCAAGGACTGAAGATTTATGAAAAAATCAATCCAGAAGCTTATTTTGTTGCTCATGGCAAAGTATTCTCTAACGAAATTGTGCTTTCAATCTCTTTGACCCATCCCCATCGACTTTCTGCAACTACCCTTTATGCCAGCGTCGACTTCGACCCCAAGGCTAGCTCTCCAACCCTTCAAGACCTACTTTCAGCCTGCGTGGATGCACTAGAAGCAGGTTTTAGTGTCTTTTTAAACCCTGAAGACCCTGGAATAATTTACCAACTAGCTGAAGAATCTCTTTCACCGCTTGAAAATGCTCCTTTTGATTGGACACTCACTGAATCTCATCAAAAACAAGTGTTTATCAAGATCGATAAATCTAACCCTGCTTTAGATTTTATGACTGAGAAATGGCTTCAAAAAAATGACCCTGAACTTGAGGAGCTTGAACTAAAAAACGAAAAAGAGATGGAAAAACTCTTTATAACTGGGCCTAAACAAAAACGTTCATAAGATCTATCCAAATAGATCTTTAAAATTTAATTCATTTATCACTAAAAAACTATTTTTTTAAAAATTTTCATTATTTTGTTGACTTTATCTATGGTACTCGATTAAGAATAATTCAAAATCATATCTTAACCATTCATCTAAGACTAAAAAATGTAAATCAGAGTTATTTTTCTCAAACTTTTACAGATGGATTGTTAGATACCACTCATTTGTGGGTATTAAATTAAATACAAAGATAAAAAACAAGAAGGAGATCAAATGAAAATAGAAACTGAAACCGCTGTAGCCCGCCGAATTTGCAGCTTGATGCATGCCGAGCGGAAATTTAATAAAATTAGCCAGCAAGTACTCTGCAAAGAGCTTGGAATCACTCAAGGGTTGCTCTCAAAAATCGAGAATGGAAAACTCAAACCCTCTGTTTATTCATGGCTCGCATTTTGTCAACTATTTGGATTGAAGTCTGACATTGCCCTCAGTGAAAACCAGTACCGCAAAAAAATGAGTCAACTCAAAAAAACCAAGTAAAAGCAAAGAAAAAATATGAAAGAAACCTCTGAAATGAATCAGGGGTTTCTTTCACAAGGGAACTGTCAGCTAGATAAAACTAAAATGCATCGCTCTCATCGTCAAAATCACGCTTGATCGTATCAATCAGAGAATCAACAGAATCTCCTCCTTCAGCATCAAAATCATCAACGGCTTCATCCAAGTCCAAATCATAAATAACCTTTGCAAAATCTTTATCACTAGCTAGATCTTGCCGGATGGCCTCAATATACTTGTCTGGATACTTAGCAACAAGTTCTTCAATATACTGATTCAGTTTCTTTTCTCTTAAAATCACTTCTTTCCGTTTAATCTTTTTCCAGTTCTTAATGTAGTGAAGACGACAGTAACCTCCAGAAGTACCCAGCCCTTCACAAGCCACTTCACGACAAACTGTTTCTCCTGCACTCCCTACGCCATTTTGACCCAAAATAGTCGATGAAAGGCGCGAAGATACCCCAGAACTATTTTTTCTTGAGGTAATCGCAGCACCTTTTTTTGCCTTAGACTGAGTTTTCATATAAGATGAGTTTAAATTTTTTGAATTTTGAGAATTCACTGCTGCGCTACCCTTTACCTGGATGGACGACTTCAAGTCGGAAGTCGTTTGCGATTTTGTTAGCAAATCTAATTTTTTCTTACTCGAGCTTCTCTTTTGTTTTGGAGCCAATTCAACTGAGGGATTGGATATGTCACTTTTATGATTTCTTTTTGCTGATTTGGAAAGAGCTTTTTGAGTAACCATAGATTTTCTCACGAATTGAGGCCTATTGGTGCCACACCGAACTGCTTTCGTCAAGATCAAACACTCCCTCCCTGCTCGAAAGTTCAATGAACCGATTTTAGAATTGACTCAGAGATAGTCAACAGATATTGTCGTTTACTTTAAGACAACTTAAATTATGCAAAAACAATCGAAAAACCGATCATCTCGGAAACATCTAAAGATTTTAAGGAATCTGTCATGAAGATTTTCCTACGTGAAATCACAGAAACAGAGACCTTCTTACAATTTACTCAAGAAGAACCTTGGGTACTCCATTCTGTTCTACAAATAGATGAAAAACTGGATCAACCCAAAAATTCTTTAAAAAAACGCCCTATTCAAACTGAATTCAATCTTCGTCAAGTGGATGATGTTATTATCATCTCAGGGAAAATTAACACTTTCTTAGAGTTAGTTTGCAGTCGCTGCGCCTGTATTTTTGAATTTCTCTGTACTCCACAGTTTTCTGCTTTATTTTGTAAGGATCCAATACTAGCTGGAATTGCCCATTTACAAAAAAGCCCGTCTCACCCTCATCAACCTGGCCGACCGTTTGGACAAAACCATGGATTTGCCCGACATACTCATGACCCAGAGGATGACCTCATGATTAGCCAAGGGAAGGATTTAGATATTACCTATCTTACCCATGACTTTATTGATCTAGGAGATGT
>CAIZRG010000042.1 GCA_903935335.1 Oligoflexia bacterium | reverse complement strand
CCGAATAAAAAATTCCCATTTTACCTCATGCCAGTTTGGCATCCCAACGGGACCACCTGCAGGAGTATAATTAACTGGTACATCTTGTCCTAAACGCTGTCCGGCAACATAACGATGATGACCGTCAATTATGTAGTCTCCGTTTGATGTTCTCACGGCTTCAATAGGTTTTATTGTCTCACCATTTTGTAGCTTGTCCATATACTGGCGCACTCTGCCAGGATCAACACTTTCCTGTGTAGGACGCAAAGAGTTATGATCGCTACCAACAATAGTCGAACTCCTTGGACTAGTAGCTCCATTGGCTAAAGCTAGTACTGATATCGAATCTCGAACTATTGGACCACCATAAGCTGTAGCTACCGCTGTTTCGAGTATATACAGTGGTTTAATTCCACCAACGTCCCTACCATTCGCATCAAAAGCATGGAACGAAACCATACTGTCGTATTGCCGAGCCTCAATCATGTTTTGAGGAGCAGGTCCGGCAAATTCCTTGCCGGCATTATCAACAAATAACCCCTCCGGATCCACAAAACTGACGGGGATACACTTAATTGCAGGAACTTCAAAATAGGTCACAGTTTCCACTAGTTAAGTTCTACACTCAAAACTGCAGGTCTCAAAATAGTTTCTGAATTTTCTGAATTGTATCGAATTATTTCAATTTTCCGAATTTTCTGATTAGAAAACTATAAATATTGAATGGAGCCTAATCTCTAGCTCTTAAAAATTGCATAAATACTAGATAGTTAGACTAAGCTCTCAAGGACTCAAACCCCAGCGTGTCGAATTGTATCGAATTTTCTGATTCCAAGAAAAACAAAAACGGGTTTCCTGTTCGTATTGCTACAAAAGTATGGATTTAGGATCAGCGCTGGCTAGTCTTCTATAAATTGTTCAGCTTTTTTGAGCTCCACTGCATCGACCTTTTGCAACTTTTCATATTCTGCATCAATCAGGTCTTCTACAACGACGGTTGCGTTTCTCTGGTAATAATAAGCACTGAGGACTTTTATGTGCCAAACCAAGATATAGGATCAATTAGGAAAGATCCAAAGCATAGCCCAAAATAAACCGTTCGAGGTGTCACACCTTCAGCTACCAGTTGAAACCTGTTATTTTAAAAGCATCGAAAAGTTTTTATTTTATTTAAAAGTTTCAGAAATTCGCGACTAGGTGGTCCGGTTCAATTGGGGGCCACTACAGTATAAGTGCCAACCTCATCTGATAGTTTTAGTTACTCAGTTTTTATGAAAAATTTCTCAGGGAGTCTGCCCTTTCAGATGTATCAACTTCAGGCCATCTTAGGACATAAATCCATTTCAATGACGATTGATCTATACGGACAATTGAAAGCTACAGATATTGAAAAAATCAATCTTTATCCAAACTCTAAATCTCAAACATTTAAAGAAAATATTCGCCGTTAAAAAAAATATACATTAAATTTATTTAATAACTTGAAAACCTGCATTATTTAATTTTTATTTCCTAAAATTATAAAGCTAAAAGTCACTAAAACGAGTTGGACCATAACTCCTAAATGAAATTTAGTATTCCATCCTCCTATAAATCCCATGGCAATATATTCATTTTTCCTTGCAATAAAATCCTTATTTTTCAGCCCACCTCTTCTATTAACTTCTGCCTCGGCACAAATAATATGTAATACTATAAATGCAAAAACAAAAAGAAATCTAATTCCATAATTTTCTCGAATAAATGTCATCATTTTAATAAATTGGAATTCTGTCTAATTTCTGAAAAAACAGTGTTAACTGACGATAAAGCACTCGCGCTAGTGTTTAAGTGCTCTAATCCTTGCACAATTTGAGTATCTGTGAAACTTTTGAAGCCTACTATATCTACCATTTGAATACCAATAGTTTCTTCTTTAAGAAATATCTGATGATAAAAATCAGAACTCCAGATCAAGCACTGACTATTACAGAAGCCATGTTAATGCTTTTTATTGCCAAAAAAGTTCTTATAGATTTTGTTTAAAGTTATAAATAGAATTAAAGAACCTAACCAAATTGGGATAGAAACAGTAAGCATATGCGCTTTTCTGTCGGGTATCGATTGGTTTTTGAATTGATCCCAATGAAGCGCTATATATGCCATAGGTAACCCTACTGTAATAAAAATCCACCTATCGAGAATACCACTTTTTTTCACTGAGTTAATTCCTTAAAGTCCAGTTGAGTTTGATTTTTGGATATTACCTATTACATCTAGTCCGGCGAAGCCATTGAGTGTAGAACTCAAAGCATCGCTCATCTTCCCCCACAATTGAGCTTCTGTAAAAGTCTTACCAAAAGCTTCTATTGTATTATGCGCAGCAACTGGGCTATGTTCCAAAAAATTCAACACTTGTGCCGCTCCACCAAAGAATATTGTTGTTCCTAACTCTTTTGAATACTCTCCCTGAGTAAGAGTAGTGCTATGCCCAGGATTAGAGGCACTCCAAGACCAAGGCTCCTGTCCAGTAGTAAGCCGAATTCCAGAATTTACAGAAACAGGACCAACTCCTGCAAACTCCCCAATGGTTTTCATTGCTACTCCCCATGTATTGTCAAAGACCTTTGCAGTAGTATCCACAACCGTCTTAAATGACTGATCCAGAACTTGTGACATCGAGGGATACATTCCCAGCAAATCACTGCCAGCGTTAATACTGGCTTTCCCCTCCGGATCCACAAGACTGAAGGGAATACACTTAATTGCAGGAACTTCAAAATAGATCACAGTTTCCACTACTTAGGTTCTACACTCAAAATAGTAAGACTCAAAATATTTTCTGAATTTTCTGAATTGTGTCGAATTATTTCAATTTTCCGGATTTTCTGGTTAGAAAACTATCAATATCTAATGGAGCCTGATCTCTAGCTCTTAAAAATTGCATAAATATTAAATAGTTAGTTTAAGCTCTCAAGAACTTAACTCCAGCGTGTCGAATTGT
>CAIZRG010000041.1 GCA_903935335.1 Oligoflexia bacterium | reverse complement strand
TGAGCCTTGAAAATGAAAGCAGCAAGCAGGTTCTGAAAATAATACACAGACCCTCCAAATCTTGAAAACACAAAAGAATTCAAGCTTTTTTCGTTTTTCTCGTAATATCCTTTTTAAAATTTTTTTCAACTTAATTTTTTTACTTCGATCTTAAATAAATAGAGAAAATGATTTTTAATTAAAGAACTCAATCACCCTCCAAAAAAAGCCCATTCAAAAGTTGAAGGGCAAAGACCCTAAAACTATAGAAAAATGAAAAAGAACAACTCAGCCATTCTGGACTGAGCTGTGGTGAGAGATTAGAAATGAAAAAAATTTTTTGGCACCACTTATTGGTAATACTCTGTCACCTCGATGTAGCCAGATCCTCCTGTACCACCTGCTACACCTGAATGTCCTGCCCTGCCTCCTGCTCCACTTTTACCGACAGAATAAGAATAACTGCACGAAGGGCTAGCAATTATTACATCCACATAACCCCCAGCTCCACCCCCAGATCCTGTATAAGAATGAGGACTAGCACCTGAAGAACCCCCTTCCCCCCCACTGCCTGTATTTGCAACACCCTGGCCACTTATAGATCTTCGACAGCACCCCCCTGCTCCACCTAGAGGAGAACTCCCACCTATACCACCGCGAAGCTGAACGGAACCACACTGATATTGATACTGAACACATTGACCCGAAGCACCTGCAAGAGCTAACCCAATAGCCCCATCAACCAAAGTAGAAGTCCCACCAGCACCCCCAAAAGCCTGAGCATCACCAGGCTCCCCGCCCTTCACCACTAACGATCCAAAAGCAGTATCTCCACCGGACTGACCACTGCCATTGCCCGTATTTTCAACTCCAGACCCAGCACCCCCTCCTCCTCCACCCACCATCCTCACCCGAATATAAAGAGGAGTAGGGTCCAAAGGCAGCACGTAAGTGCCTTTACCCGCCGTAAATGTTTGAATAGTCGGAGGGAGTTTCTTAATATTTTTGATTTTTTCGATTTTCTCTCTGAGCTCAGCCACTGTGTTTTCCAGACTTCCAATCCGAGTGTTCATCGAATCTAGCTTTTCCCCGTGATTTTTCAGCGTAGCAGCATGATTCCCCAAGATAGTAGCATGCTCCTCCAAAGTCCCATCATGAGCCTTCAGTGTAGCAGTATGCTCCTCCAGCTTCTCCCCATGCTCTTCTAACTGCTCATCCTGCTTTGCATTATCTTGTATCGCTTCAAGGGCTTTGGATTTAGCAATCAGAGCCTCATTTTCAACATGCAGTACACTCGCATTCACATCAGGAGGAGCTGCATAAATTTGCTGAGACATAAATAGAATAAATCCACTCAAGAACAAGATCTGAAAACAACGAAAAAACATAAGTTCTCCAAACTTGAAGTTCAATTCAAATCAAAATCGTTCTAAACAATTCGTTCAGAAAAAAATATTTCCCTGAACGAATTCTAATCAACATCTAAATGAGATATTTAAATTTTTTTTGTAATACCTCTTTTGAGGTTTTTATACATCTTATTTTTTTAATCCAATCTCAATGGATATAAAATAAATTCAGAACCACACCTCTTAGCATTGAAAGAGTCAATTCCTGTTCGTGTTTGATACATTGAGAGGAATCCATCGGCATGAAACATGACAGTTGACCACACCACTCCTTTATTGATGTCAACAGAGCAAAAAGGAGGTGCTGGGCTCTAAAAACCCATTTTTCCAAGAAAACTCTTTTTGTTTTCTATATGCCTAAAGATCAAAAAAGGTTATAAGGTAAGTTTCGTATGAAAGACAAAGTACCTAGTTCAACGAAAGCCTCCCCTTCACGTAAGCAGTGGGTCATCGAAAATGTGATCTCACTGGGCATGGCATTGCTGATTGTCTTTATGATTCGCTCAAGCATTGTGGAGGCCTTTAAAATTCCTTCAGGCTCCATGATTCCCACACTTCTGATTGGGGATCACATCTTTGTGAATAAATTTGCTTACGGCTTTAAGATCCCTTTTTCTGATCTAGTAACAGATCATCCAATCTATGTTCTCAAAAGAAAGCCTCCTGAGCGGGGAGATATCGTTGTCTTTATCTACCCCAAGGATGAAAGTTTTTATTACATCAAACGTGTCATTGGAGTTCCAGGAGACACGGTTGAACTTCGAAACAAAGTTCTCTATATCAATCAAAAAATGATCAGCCGCGATCTGACCGACCGATCCCAATCTGAAAAACTTTTTCAATCTTTAGACGATCCTAAATACACTTCAGCCCACTTAGATTTGTTCAGTGAACACCTGGATCAAGCCAATCACTTCATCCTCCATGACAAGACCAACTATATGAGTGAGACTTATGGTCCAATCACAGTTCCTCAAGATAGCTTGTTCGTCATGGGAGACAATCGAGACTTCTCAAATGACAGCCGTTTTTGGGGTTTTGTCCCTATGAAAAACGTGAAAGGCAAAGCCATGGTCATTTGGCTATCCTTCTGGGTCAGCTTTTCTGAAAGCCAGTTTAGCTTTAGACCAGAAAGAATAGGAACTATTCTTCACTAACACAAAACTCAAAACAGCTAGACCATCTAAGGCCTTCCCAAAAAATTTTCGAACTAAAAAAGGCCAAAACTCAATTTTTTGAGCTAATTTTGGACCATGTTTGTAGTACCCACACATAAAAGCTCTTCCTAAAGAAGATTTTTTGAGAACTTGATCCCGAAAATTTTGTAAATAAACAAGAGTCCTGGGCGAAATCACATCCAATAATGCAGTAGCCACAAAGCACTTAGATAAACTCAAGGAACGATAAGCACTCGTAAAATCACTTCGATGCATTGCTTTTCCATTACTAATGTATTTTCTGAGAGACTCCGCACATAAAGCTTGAAAAGGCATCCCCTTTGCAAACAAAACATATTTCTGTAAATAATGTAAAAACTCTTTTTCCTTATTTTTGGAGCGGGTTCGATCATAAAGCTTAGCTAAATCCCAGTAGATCCCACATAACATGAGAAGCTCATGCTGATCCTTCTTGAGATCAAAACAAGCAGGAACAAGCCGTCCTTCTCCAACTCCTTTTAACTCTTCAAGGGTCTTAATATAGCTATGAAAGGCTTTGACAGCCTCTGCAACTTCCTTTTTTCGAATGGAATGAAGACCCGTCCTAACAAATTCAAGTCTTTGGGCCTGAAGTTTACGTTTTCTTTCTTCCTCGGCCAGTTCAATGGTTTTTTGAATTCTCTTTTGAACTTCAGACATCTCCTGTTTTTTTTGTGTCATTTTCACCTACTGGTTGGACCTATTAAATCCCATAAGGATCGACATCAACCCAAAACGGCCACTTATTTTTCATGCAAATCTTTGCTGTGTCATGCATAGCCTTTTGAATTAGGCCCACATCTTTTGCTTTTAAAAGAAGATCCCACCGATAAAGCCCTTTCATTTTTTTAACAAAAGCTTCACTTGGCCCTAGAAGGTCAAGCTCACCCCCAGAAGATCTGAGCTGGTTGGCTACCTGAGAAGCTTGGTATTCACTCGTCTGTGTTGAAGAATTCTCAAATCGAATCCGAACTAATCGTCCAAAAGGAGGGTAATTCAGGGCTAACCTCAGTGATCGCTCCGAGCTTAAAAATGATTCTTCAGAAATTTTCCCTTCCATGACCTGTAAGACAGGATGATCCGTATCATAAGATTGAATCATAACTCTTCCAGGCTTTTGACCTCGCCCTGCACGACCAGAAACTTGTCTCAAAATCTGGTAAGCTCTCTCAGGTGCCCTAAAGTCTGGCCAACGAAACAAAGGATCAGCCGTAACCACCACAACCAAGGTCACCTCTGGAAAATCATGCCCTTTCACCAACATTTGAGTTCCCAAAAGAACATTTGCCTCCCCCGCTCTAAAGCTTTTCAGAATTGAATTGAGTCGCGTCGTACTCGTAATCTTGTCTCGATCTAATCTTAGAATCTTAGCCTCGGGAATCCATTGACACAACTCTTCTTCTAAACTTTCAGTTCCTGCTCCCATCTCCAAAAGGTCAATTCCTTGACACTTCTGGCAAAGTTCGGGAATCCTCTCCTCATGTCCACAAAGATGGCATCTCAACCCCATCCTTTTTTTATAAACGGTTAGGGAAATGGAACAAACAGGACAACCTTTCACTTCGCCACAATCCTCACAAATCAGAAAAGCAGCAAATCCACGCCTATTTAAATAAATCATCACCTGCTCTTGAGATGAAAGGGTTTCTCGAATTGCTTCCAGAGTCTTTAAAGCCAACGAAGTTCGAGCAGGTTCCACCTGAGGCTCAACCCGAAGATCAACGAGCTCAACTTGAGGGTGCCCTCCAGGAGCAATTCTTCGAGGCAAATCCAATTGGATATATTTACCTTCTCGCACTCTTTCACGAGATTCTAAACTCGGGGTTGCAGATCCTAAAACCACCAGGGCTTGACAAATTTTTCCACGAACTACTGCTAAATCACGTGCCTGGTAGCGCATCCGTTCCTCTTGCTTAAAGGTAGGATCATGTTCTTCATCCACCACGATCAAACCCAGATTCTTGACAGGAGCAAAAACTGCAGATCGAGCTCCCACCACAACCCGAATCTTTCCAGCTCGTAAATCCAATGCCTGATCTCTTCGTTGAGCAAAAGACACAGCCGAATGCCATAAAGCAACTGGAACACCCAAAGCGGACTCAAATCGGTGATGAACCTGAGGTGTCAGAGCAATTTCAGGCACAAGAATCAAAACCCCTTGGTCTTGCTTCAGAGCTTTTTTAGCCAGTTCAATATAAACCTCTGTCTTACCACTGCCCGTCACCCCGTTTAAGAGAACTGTTTTCTTTTTGTGTTGATCCATTTGATGGATCGCTTCAACCACGCTTACCTGATCTTCAGTCAGAGGATATTGAACACCTCGCTCTAAGGGATGGGATTTTTTTTTCTTTCTAGCTGTGACCTTCTTGATTCCAAGAGAAGCAGCAGGTGCTGCACAATTGAGAACTTCACCTAAAGGCATCTGGTAGTACTCGTGTGCCCAGCGGCACAAGGCCCATACGTCATCAGCAAACACAGAGTCTTCACTCCCAACCTCAATGACTGCCTTTAGATTTTCTCTTTTCAATCCGAGTGGAAGACTAGAATAAGGTTGAGGTAACTCCACCACAAAAGCATGAGTTACGCTTCTTCCAAAAGGAACCCGAACCCATCCTCCGACCCTGACTAAATCTTTTAAATGCTCAGGTAGTTCATAAGTAAACAGTCCCTGTAAAGGCCTAGGGATTGCTACAGACAAAATCTGAAAGTTTTGAGAATCAATCTTTGTCTCTGTCTCACCTAAAGACTTCATAGTAAAACCGAACGAGACTCTGAACCCCCGAGGTTGCCCTTGAGTCTATTTTTTCCAAGCTCCTAGAAAAAAGTGGATGGACCTCTGCATTAGAATCCACCTCTACAACTTGTGCGACCAGAACAATTCCTTTACCCTTCTGAGTGAGCGTTATTGTTTTAGGATAAGGAAAATCCCTAAGAAAAGAATACTGATCAAATCTAAAATCAACCCATTCGTGATTCAAAGGTTTATAAACTAAACGAATTGGAAAAAATAAATCTTTTTTAAACCAAAGCTGAGGATGAAGAGTTTCATTTTCATCAGCAGCTCCGATAACCCAAGCCAGAGATTCTCCAAAACGAGCCAAAAACTGTGTTTCAGAAGCCCTGCGGTCAACCTCCGTTCTCATTTTAAGAAGTTCCTCTTCAAGTTGAATGGGAATTCCTTTAGATTTAAGCTCTTGGGCCACCTGTAAGAAACTAGCACCCGAAAAAAGGAGAGAGACTAATGAGAGCGAAGAAAATTTCTTTTCAACAGAAAAAATTTCATGCTCTTTTCCATGAATAGCCCGACTCCAAAAAATTTGCTTTTGTGGATGAAAGACTGCAATTTCTGTAAATTGATCTTCGGTCGCTTTGCCCTCTTGATAAGCTGTAATATTTATTTTGACTTTAAAACTTTTAGAACCCGAATTTTTCTTAAGCCATGATCGCAAAATAAACTCTGAAGGTGGAATATAAGAAAACCCAGCAGTAGGTAAGAGACTCAAAATCAAAAAACCAAACCCCAATCTCAGTCTTCCCCTCATTGAAAAGGCTCCCCATATTTTTTCAATAGCTCTCTCACACCTTCTGCTAAATCAGCTCTTTTCAATGCAAAGGCTAAAGTTGCATCAATCAACCCTAATCGATCCCCTGTATCATAACGATCTCCGTCAAACTGATAAGCCAGTAGCTTTTCTTTCTGAGCAAAAGAGGAAAGAGCATCTGTTAACTGAATTTCCCCGCCCTGGCCAATCACTGTTTTTCTTAAAAACCCAAAGATCGAAGGAGACAAAATATATCGACCTGGAATCGCTAATTGAGAAGGAGCCTCTGCAGGACTAGGTTTTTCTACGAGATGGCTTACTTCCATCAGTTTTGTGGTAATCATTTTTCCAGATACAATTCCATATTTTGAGACTTGATCTTTTGGAACCTTCATCACTCCAACGACAGAGGCTTGCTCTCTTTCAAAGACATCAATCAACTGTTGTGTACAAGGAACTTCTGCATCCACCAAATCATCACCTAACAAAACTGCAAAAGGCTCATCTTTGATCCATGGAGCTGCACAAAGCACTGCGTGCCCAAGTCCAAGCGGGGTCTTTTGCCGAATAGCAACTAATTGGCACATCTGACCAATAGAACGGGAAAGTTCAGCTAAATCTTTTTTTCCTTTTTTTTCAAGAGCGTCTTCGAGCTCATAGTTCAAATCGAAATGATTTTCAATGGCTTCTTTATTACGAGCTGTAATCAATATAATTTCTTGAATACCAGACTGAACCGCCTCCTCAACAATATGCTGAATCACAGGAACGTCTACAATCGGAATCATTTCTTTAGGAATAGCTTTTGATGCTGGGAAAAACCGAGTCCCAAGCCCTGCAACCGGAATAACGGCTTTTCGAACCTTGAAAGAAGACACTTTTTAATTCTCCTTCTAATTTTCCAACTCATCTTCCATCCACCAGGGGATTAAACTAATGGCGCCCAGAAAAGCGGTGCTCTTCAGACTCTAGCTCCACTTTGCAGTCGATGCAAAGAGTTGTAAATGGGAATGCATCAATTCTAGCCTCAGAAATAGGCTCTGCACACCGTTGACATTTCCCAAAAGATCCGTCACCTAAACGACGAATGGCTTTATCAATTTGAAACAAAGCATCTCGCTCACGGTTTTTCATTCGCAAAGCAAAAGTTTTGTCTGTTTCAGCTGCTGCCTGATCCATTGAGTCCGTATAAACAGATTCATCTTGAATGAGCTGAAGAGTTGCTAAATGCAAATCTTCAGCTAAAGCATCACGGCGTGATTGAAGTTGCTTTCGATATTTTTCGATCTTTTCTCTGCGTAATGGCATAAGAGTACTTATGTCTACCGATAAATGAGAGCTTTGTAAAGTCAATCTTGACACCTTGCATTGCTTGAAAAAAAAAGGAGAGAATCAGTATGCTTGATAGAATCCATGCTTTATTCATTTCTTGCATTTCTTGGATAATGATCACTCTCTCTCTACAAACTCATGCAGCCGACTTTCATTCACCTCGGACGGATGGACTAGGAGGAGCCGGACATGCAAGCCCACTCCTCACAGATGCTATCTATCTGAATCCTTCTTTCACATCTTTCATGTTCACTCACGCCTTAAGTACGCATTACCTGTCCTATTGCTGTGGAACCCAACAAACACCTCAAGGCCCAACTGATTTTCATGGTCACAACCTCAATATCTCTGTTTTAGACGGAACCACTGAAGCTATCTTTCAAGCAGGAGTGGGCTACACCCGCAGAGAAGATGCTGCACTGCTTCATATCGGAGCTTCAAAATCAATCGCTCGAAGACTGGGCATTGGAACAGGCGTAAAAGTCATCTTTCCTAATGAAAAATTTGCTTCGCGAATTACAGATGCAACTTTTTCAGCAAGTGGCCTCATCTCTTCATGGTTCCAATCTGCATTGATTATCGACAATCTTTTTGAATCTGCTCAGGATCGATCTTTTTATCGTGATTTTATATTAGGAACTAAATTCAATATCACTAAAATTATTCTTCTTTATCTGGATCCTCATTGGATGCCCTCTCTACCGCAAGACAAAGCTCGGTGGGGGTACCAAACAGGATTGGAATTTCCTTTTTTTTCTGAACTCTTTCTCCGAATGGGGATTTTTAAAAACTCAATGATCCCTTACCAAGCGCAACTCGGAGATGGCTATGGATTTGGATTAGGTTGGCTTGCACCTCGACTTTCTGTTGATTATGCTTTTTCACGAGTGACACAGCCACTCAGTTCTCTGGCTCATAATTTTGGATTTTCAATCTATTTCTAATATCTACCGAGTTGTCTCACCATTGAAAAAAACCTGAGGAGCCCCTGTCATAGGATTTGAGCCTAAAAACAAATCTGTTTGAGGATAAAGAACCTTTAAATTCTCTGAAGTAAAAGCTTCTCTCACTGTGCCTTGAAATAATTGTTTTCCATTTTTTAAAAAAATCACTCGATCAGCCCACCGAGCAACGAGATTGACATCATGAGAAACTAAAAGAATTGACCAACCTTCTTGAATCAAACTTTTTAGCATTCTTGCAATTGCAGCTTGGTGACTCAAATCCATCCGTGAAAGCGTTTCATCTAACAGAAGAACTCTTCCACCCTGAGCAAGAGCTCGAGCTAAAGAAACTAATTGACGTTGCCCATCACTCAAACAATCGATCCTTCTTTTCCTAAAATCCCAGCACAAACACAACTTCATTGCCCACTCTACTTTTTTTTGATCCTCAGGAGATCTCCAACGAAGAAAGCCTCCTCCCTGGCAAGTTCTACCTAAAAGAACCACCTCTTCTGCAGAAAGAGGAAACTCCAGCCTGAAATCAGGAGGAACATAAACCACATGCCTCGCGCGATGACTCCACGGCATCGAAAGAAAATTCTGACCTAAATATCGGACCTGACCTGACGCTCCAGGCCTCTTCAGAGATAAAATACCGGCTAGGATTTTCATCAAAGTTGACTTGCCTGATCCATTAGGCCCCAATAACCCAACCATTTCCCCACGGCTGAGCTCCAATGAAACCTCTTCTAAGCTCAGGGCATCACCCAGCGCATAAGACGACCAGGCAAACGAAATGCCGTATGCACCTAAAACAAGGGGGTGATTCAAACCGTTTCCTTTCGAACCCACATGATCCATACAAACAGGGGTGAACCTATCAGCGCTGTAACCACACCAATGGGAAGCTCATAAGGTCGAATCAAAACTCGGGAAAAGCAATCCGCTAAGGTCAAGGTAATCGCCCCGCCCAGAGCACAAAGTGGGATGAGTCTCAGATGTAAAGATCCGATGAGTTTTCTAGCAAAATGGGGAACCACCAATCCCACAAAACCAATCATCCCAGCTGAACTCACACAAATTCCAATCATAAAAGAAGTGATGAGGATCAGCTTTCTTCGAACTCGAGAAACATCAACACCCAAAGTCTCAGCCCCTTCTTCACCTAAAAGCAGAGCATCTAACTCTCTCCAATTTCTCCACAAAGAGAGTGTTAAAAGAAAGATGAACCCACCTGAAATCACCGCCCCTTTCAACCTAGCTCTGGATAAATCTCCGAAAAGCCAGTGAATCAAGCCTTGTAATCCATTTGAATCAGTCAAGGTCATCCATAAAGCCATCAAGCTAGAACCTAAAAAACTCAGCATCACCCCCATTAAAAGCAGGGTGACATTTTTGCTCTGTGGCCTCAAAGAAACTAAATAAAGAATCGCTGCAAAAACAGCAGCCCCTAAAAAAGCAGTCCCTGCCAGTCCCGCAAACATCCAGTGAAGCCCATAAGAAGCTCCAATCACAGCTCCTAACGCAGCTCCTGAAGAAATACCTAGAGTATAGGGCTCACATAAAGGATTGACAAAAAGAGCCTGTAACACAGCCCCTGACACAGAAAGACCCATACCCACAACTGAAGCCGTCAGAACCCGAGGAAGTCTAATTTGAGCCATGAACTCAAGCTCTAAATGATCCACTGCTCCCAGTTGAAGGGCTAATAAGAAAGAACCCAGCCAGGCTATACTTCCGACCGTAAAAACCTTCACCCGTTCACCCACTTCCATAAAGAGTTCGACTGAGAAGTGAAATTCCTTCAAGCAACCTCAAAGTCGGACGAAGCAAAGCATCACTGCGCAGCACAAAAACTTTCCGATTGATCACAGCTTTAAGCCCTGCCAACTGTTTCCACTTCTGGGCCATTCGTTCATAAACTGATAAATCACTTCCAACAGCCATGATGACAATCACATCTGGATTTTTTTGAATCACGTCTTCTAAAGACGGCTTTGGATAGCGTACCTGAGCTTTTTCATAAATATTCTGAGCCCCTGTAACCTCTAATGCTGAACTGAGAAAGGAACCCGATCCTACAACCACCAAAGGATCATCTCCGACTTGAAGCATGACCCTGAGTGAGGAATGCTGCTTCGATTTTTTCTGAGATTTTTTCCTAATATTTTGAATCCCAACCTCAAGCTGTTTGGCCATCTGATCGCCCAAGGAGGAAACTCCAAGAGCAAGACCGACTAAACGCATGGACTCTTGAACTTCTTGAAAGCTTCCCGTCTGTACCGTAATGACAGGCACTCCGAGTTCCCGAAGGTGTATCACTGGATCGCGGGGGTTTCCATCGGTTGTTGCTAACACGAGATCAGGCTTAAGAGCTAAAACCTTTTCTAGATTAAACTGATGATACGGCCCAATGGAGGACTTTCTTTTTAAGGCAGGAGGATAATCCGAGTGCTCACTCACCGCAATCAGACGCTCGAGTTCTCCCCCTAAAAGATCGGCCACCAACTCGCCCAAAGAAGGAGCTAAAGTGATCACTCTTTGAGGCTTTTCCTTCAATAGGACATGGGCTTGAGTTGCATCAACAACCTCTCGAGCAAAAGAAACACAAGCCCAGAGTAAAATTCCCAAGGCTTGAAAAAAAATCCTCAAGTCTCTCACCTGGATCCTAGGTTAAGTGATTTTTTTTGATTTCGATGACGGTTCAAGGAAGCTTTTTTTGGTATGCTTTGCACCTCCCCCAGTCGTTTAAAAAGAACAACAACACTCACTATAAAAATTAAAATAGAAATAAATTGGCTGGTTGAAAGAACCTCATCAATGACAAACCCCCGGACCTGATCTCCTCTAAAAATCTCAATGAAACTACGAATCATAGGGTAAGATAACAAATAAGAAAGAGCAACTTGCCCATCAAATTTTTTATATTTGAAAATAATTAAAAGCCCAAAAAATAAAAGAAAAAGAGCACTCGCTTCATAAAGCTGAGTAGGATGCAGAGGAACTCCATGCAAGAATGGCTCAACCAACTCTGAATAAAGCCTGATCCCAAATACGCTCTCTGTAGGCTTCCCATAGCAGCAACCTGCAGCTAAGCATCCCAATCTTCCAAAGGCATGGGCAATCACAAGGCCTGGAGTTAACACATCTAATGTTTTCCAAAGTGCAAGCCGATTCTTTCTTGCATAAAAAATCACGAAAGGAATCACTGCAATCGGACCGCCCCAAAATACCAACCCTCCCTCCCATATTTTAAAAATGGCAACAGGATCGGTTAAAAAACTACTGAATCGAGTGATCACGTACAAAGTCCGTGCCCCCAAAAAACCAACTAAGAGCCCCCAAAAACTTAAATCCAGAATTTTTTCTACATCCAGTTTGGACCTCAACGCTAATTTTTTAAAAACGGATACTGCTGTTAAAAATCCAATCGCCACCAAAAATCCGTAAGTATGAATAGGAAAAGGCCCAATTTTGATGAGAAGAGGATGCATGAATTCAAGCCCCCTTTCTTTCGGATAGAGATTTTTCTTTAAGAAATAAATCTAAAAGAATTAAACTTACGCCCACACAAATTGCAGAATCAGCAACGTTAAATGCTGGAAAATGATAAACCCAATACCAATGAAAATCCAAAAAATCAACAACATAACCCAATCTGAGTCGATCTATTAAATTTCCGATTGCCCCTGAAATAACCAGCGAAAGAGCAATGGAAAGCTTAATGTCGCTATCTGGAATTTTTCTAAAAACATAAATGATCGTGGAAAGTGCGAATAAGGGAATGAGGATAAAAAATGGCACTCTAAACCTAGGATCCGATTGAGCAAATAACCCAAATGCAGCGCCCTGGTTTTGAACATAAGTGAAATTAAAGAAATTTAAAAGGACAGGCAAAGTTTCACCCAATTTAAATTGGTCTTGCACCCAATGCTTTGTCAGCTGATCTAAAAAAATAATGCTCAGTGCTATTAATCCTAAAATTCGATATTTCCACTGAATCGACTGTTTTTTTGAAGAACTTACCATTTTCCTACCCTACCAAGGATTATTGAGATGTCTACCCATCATCACCATTTAGCTAGTGGAGGGAGAGAGCAAAGAATTGCTTCTGGATTTCCTCCTGATCGAAACCCAAATTGAGTTCCGCGATCATACAAAAGATTAAATTCTGCATATTGACCCCGCATTTCAAGCTGCCGAAATCGGTCTTCAGCTGTAAAAGGAGTATGAACTCTTCGTCGATAAATGGGCATCACGCTTTCTAAAAACCCTGAACCTACACTCTTCCACATCGCTAAATCTTTCTCAAAATCCCCCGATTCAAAATGATCAAAAAAAATACCTCCAACGCCTCTTTCTCGCTTCCAATGAGGAATATAAAAGTACTCGGCTGCATTTTTTGAAAACTCAGAGTAGAGATGAACTCCATGTGGGTTTAAAATTTTTTTTGCTTGATCATGAAAATATTCAGTATCCTCTGCAAACGGAAACCCCATCGGAGTTAAATCAAAGCCTCCTCCCACCCAACGCTTTTCGTCAGTGACAATCAATCGAATATTCATATGAACTGTCGGAGCGAAAGGATTGGACATGTGAGTAATGAGGCTCACGCCCGTTGCAAAATAACTTCCAGCACTATCGTTCATTGGAAACCGATCCCCCCAAACTCCAGACCAATTCACAGCTGCTTTTTCAAAGACTTGGCCTCGCAAAACTGAAATTTCTCCCCCACCTCCAGTTTTATGATCCCAGTTTTTTCGTTCAAACCGAGCTCCACTCTCATGACCCTCTAACAACTCAAAGCCCTGAATGACCTCGTCCCTGAACTTTTTTAAAAACTGGACAATTTCATTGTAATTCCTTGGATTGACCACCCAAATACTCCTTAAAATTGCTTAAACTCTCGATCATCCCTCGTAAACTCACCTGGCCACTATAATTTCCAAAAAGAACTTGCCCGGGGAACTGACACCAGCCTTTTTTTGCACTTTCCCAGACTTGAATCAAATCCGAATTATAACAAGGCACGGCGTGTTTCCATTTTCGAATCACACAGCCTAACCACTCCCCTTGAAATCCAAACAAATTGAAAAGATCTTTTTTCAGACTTTGATGAATCTCATCCTCACTCCACTCAACCACTTTTGGATTTTTTGTTCCCCCCAACATCACTGTACAAGAAACCCAATGAGACTCATCCAAAACCCGACCGGGAAATGTACTTGAGTTAAATAAAATCCCCAAGCACTGATTACCTTCCCCATCAGGAAACAAAACCCCTACCCCCTGGGGCACCTTCTTTAAATCCTTGCGTGCAAGAAAGACTGTCGCAGTCACCAAAGGAGCGTATTTTACCCGACTTAACTCTTTTGTTAAAACAGGATCCACACTCTGTAGTAATTTTGCTGCCTCATAGGCAGGAGTAGCAATCACTAAGTTCCCAAAATTGGGCAACTTTGAAACTGGATGATTCAAAATCAAACGCTGACCTAAGCGTGCCTTCAGTCGATTTTCTAGAGCCTGAATGAACGCACCCATCCCTTTTTGAGGAGAGACCATAGAAGTCTTCACTAAACCTTTGTTAAAACGCGGGCCTTGAAAAAAAGCTCGAAACCGAGCTCGTAACAAAGCCCCTAATAAAGACTGACCCACAGGAACCTGAAGTTTAGGAAAAACAATAGGAAGTAAAAGCTCCTCAGGTTCTGCTCCAAAAATTCCACGAACCATCGGAGTGATGAGGTACTGAAGGGCGGGATCACCTAAAAAGTGCTTCCCCCACTCCCCCACACTTCCCACAATGGATGGTTTGGAACGCACAAAACTTGCCCGCCCTATCATCTGAAGTGTTTCCAAAGGACCCAATGGAAACCGCCTCATTTTTCCATGCCTCAAAATATAGCGAGCCCGAGAATCAGGGGCCACGCCCTCAAGCTCCACCTCTAATTCCTGAAACAAGCTTCGAACAGCTTCAGTCCCTAAAAGTGAATGAGCAGCGCTCTCAGCAATCCCCCAGGAAGTCTGCTCCGTATGAATCAACCCTCCCAATCGAGAGGTGGATTCATAAAGACTCACTTCATAACCCAGACGATCCAATTGATAGGCTGCAAGAAGACCTGCAACTCCTCCTCCGATCACCGCCACTTGAGATTTTTTTTGATCTAAAACACCTAGCATAAGACCTACCGAGAAGATCTGAGTTCATCTGTAAAAATCTCTTTTTGAAGCCTCAAAAAAAGTTTGACATTCTCCTCCGGTGTCTTAGGTAAAACACCATGCCCCAGACCACAAATCCAAGCCCTCCGGTGAATCAAGGGCAAGCTTTTGATCGAATCAAAAACCTTCCTGAGCTTATTTTCAAGCTCTTGAGGATCCAGAAAAAGCCAATGAGGATCTATATTGCCTTGAATCGCCCAAAAATCACTCCACTTCAACAACATTTCTTTTAAATCATGATTCCAATCTACACCTAGGCAGGCCAGGGGCAAGCCTTTCAAGGATTGCCAATGAGTCGGGCCCATCCCTTTGGAGTAGTAAACCAGAGGAGTATGTAAGCACTCTTGCTTAAATTTTTCCATAACCCAACGTAAACCGGGGATGATCACTTCACGGTAAGTGTCAGGATCCACCTCTCCAGCACAGGTATCAAAAATCGCTACAGCATCGGCACCTGACTTAGCCTGAAGAATCATGTTCTCGACTAAAAGATCCCCTAATTTTTCAAAAAATCCAGAATAACGACCATCTCTCAATCCTTCTCGTGCTGAGTCCAGACTGCCTTGATGACTCCCCTCCACCGCATAACAAAACAAAGTGAAAGGCCCACCCACAAACCCGAGAAGACTCCTTTCAGTAGAAAGCTGTTTTCGGATCCTCTCAAGTGCCTTTCCCTGAAAAGACACTTTCTCCACCAAGTCAGCCCCTCCTTGCAGTTTTTTTAAATCCTCTAAATCCCTGAGATGCCAATCCAGCTTGGGACCTTCTTCATATCGAAGACCCATCCCCATCGCTTCAAGCGGAAATAAAAGATCAGAAAATAAAATAGCTGCATCAAAATCAAATTCATGAATTGGCCCGAGTGTTACTTCACAAGCCACTTCAGGCCGCTTGCATAACTCAACAAAAGAATACTGCTCTCGCAGCTTTCGATAATGAGAGTGATACCTACCCGCCTGACGCATAAACCAGACTGGAGGACGTAACCGATTTTCCTTTTGGATCGCTGAATCAAATAAGTTCATATAAGCTGGTATCCTATTCCTCGTACACTCTTAATGACTTCTGGTTGTTCAGGGTTCAACTCAACCAATCGTCTTAAGCGCATAACAAAATTATCAACTGTTCTAGGCGTGGGAAATTCATCTTCCGACCAAGCATGATTAAGAATTTCATCTCGACTCACAACACACCCTCTTCTCTCGACCAAAAGACGAAGCAAAGCTGTTTCCTTATGGGTCAAGGGAAAAACCTCCCCATTGATTTCTGCCTCAAATCGAAGGAAATTGATCTTAGCACGCCCAACAATGACACTTGAATCTACTCCTTCAAAATGACCTGATAAGTAACTCGCCCTCTTCAAGCCATTGCGGACTCTCAAAAGCAACTCCTTGAGATGAAATGGCTTCACAATATAATCTTCTGCCCCCAACTCCAATCCTTTAATTCGATCCTGAGCAGTTCCAAAGGCCGTTAAAAAAATAATGGCAGTCGCAGGCCGCCTTTCTCTTAAAAACTCTGCGACTCCAAAGCCTGAACCATCAGGAAGCCCGACATCTAAAAGAATAAGATCAAAAATTTGGTTTGAAATTTCATGGATGGCTGCTGCTTGAGTCTTAGCCCAAACCATTTCAAAGCCCTCTTTTGCAAAACGCTCCATCAGAGTACAGCCCACATTCTTCTCATCTTCAACTAATAGGATTTTTGAGGATGGACGATCCATTATTTGCCCTCAGTAAAACCCATTGAGACCTGAAATCCAGTCGTCAAATCAAACTCGACCCAGCCCCCCATTTTTTTCATGAGGGTCTTAACCAGGTAGAGACCCACCCCAGTTCCTTGAGAAGAAGGATCTTTGAAAAATAATCGACCTAGGCTTTTCTGATCACCCGCATAGCCTTGCCCATTATCCTGAACCCGAAGAAAGATCGCCTGATCGGATCGAACAGTGGAAATAAAAATCTGAACTTGATCTCGTCTGGAGTGTTTTATCGAATTTTCCAAAAGATTTTTTAAAATAATTTGCATCGCAATGGGATCAGCCTCAATCACAAGATCTTCTATGTTGAGACAAACCTCGACTCGATCCTTATAATCAGAAAACCAGCCACTCAGAAATCGGTCAATCCAAGGCTTCACCTGAAGAGGCTGTCGATAGACGGGCCCTCCTCCCTCAACTCGAGCGAGTTCCAAAGTCCTCTCGACTTGAGACTCAAGTCGAATCGTATCCTCTAAAAGCCTACGGATCAGACTCCCCTGAGAAATCTCTGCTGGGGGACTCTCAGCAATGGATTCAGCCTGTAATCGAATACTCGTCAACGGTGTCCGAAGCTCATGGGTAACTGAAGCAAAGAAGGCTTGTAAGCCTTTGTTTCGTTTTGAATCCCTCCGATAAAGCCAAAATAAAAATCCAGTACAAGCAAGAAGTAAAAGAAAAAAAACAGAGCCTTCCCAAAACAGCATTCTTTGAGTCCGGTGCCATTGGCTTTGAGTCAAATCAACTGATAATCCTAATTTCCCTTCTAAGATTGCAATTCGACTTGCTTGAGAAAGCAATAACCGACCCCACCAAGCCCCTAAAAGACATACAGTCACCAGCCAAATCAAATGAACCACTAAAATAGCGTTCATTTGAGAAAAAAAATGAACCCGTGGAAGAAACCGTTTCATCACTTTTGCATCACTTTTCGAATAGCTTGACGCATCACTTTCACAAGCTTCTCTTGATGCTCTGGACGGTGAGCGGTTGAAAGAAACGACACTTCATAAGCACTCGGAGCTAGATAAATACCATTTTCTAAAAGGGAGTGAAATACCTGAGAATAAACTTCTTTTGATTTCTTTGGAGTTTGCTGGGGAGTCCTCACCACAAAATCGGGGGTATCCATCTCCCCAAAAACGATCCAAAACAAAGAAGAGAAAGATTGAACCTTCATTGGAAAACCCTCTTGTTGAGCAACTTCTTCCAATTGGCAAGCCAGTTCTTTTGTCTTCTTTTCCAAGGCCGAATAAGGATTTTCTCGCTTGAGTTTCTTGAGCATTGCAACCCCAGCCGTCATGGCCACAGGATTGGCACTGAGAGTCCCTGCCTGATAAACCGGACCGCACGGAGCAACCCAATCCATCAAATCCGCTCGACCCCCATAAGCTCCAACTGGAAAACCCCCTCCAATCACTTTCCCAAAGGTGACTAGATCCGGCTGAATCCCTATTTTCTCAGCCATCCCCCCAAACGCCACTCTAAACCCTGAAATGACCTCATCGAAAATCAGAAGACTTCCCGATTTTCGAGAAAGACTTGCCACCTTTTTTAAAAACTCTTCTCTTTGAATCAATAGCCCACAGTTTGCAGGAAGAGGCTCAAGAATGACTGCTGCAATTTGGTGACCCTGTCTCTGAAACACCTTCTCAAGCGCTTCTTCCTGATTGAGCTCAACAACAATCGTATCTGAAGCGACCGAGACAGGAACACCTGCACTATCCGGAGAGGCCATTTCAGCTAAACCCGACCCAGCCTTGACGAGTAACGAGTCCCCATGACCATGATAACATCCCTCAAACTTAAGAATCTTATCTCGTCCCGTGGCTGCTCTGGCAACGCGGAGAGCTGAGATCACAGCTTCAGTTCCAGAATTGACAAACCGGATTTTTTCTACCCAAGGAAGCTCCTGAGTGATCAACTCTGCAAGCTCAAGTGAGTAGGGTTCAGCAGTCCCGTACGACCAACCCCGCGCCAAAGCCTCTTGAACGGCTTGCTGAACTTCTCGATCCTGATGACCAAATAAAAGAGGACCCCAAGACATGCAATAATCAATATAAGAGTTCCCATCCACATCATTGAGCCACACATCCGAAGCAGACTGCATAAAGGGAGGAACTCCTCCGACCCCTCGGAAAGCTCTGACTGGAGAGTGAACACCCCCAGGTACAATTTGTTTTGATCTTTCAAATAATGCCTCTGATTGTTTTAACTTCATGGAATCATCCTATTTATGACTGAAATTGTTCAAGGTATTGTTTTGCAAATCTTGCACCATAAGTAATTATAATAGATGCTCCGGCTCGAATAAAAGCAGTCCAAGCCTCTACATGAGCGGCAGGGCCTTGAACCAACCCATGCTGAGCCATCAGCTCAATCCCAGCATACTCACCACTCACCTCATACACGGCCCAAGGTTTTTGAATATCTTGAGAGAGCTTAGACAAAACATCGAGGTAAGGTAAACCTGGTTTGACCATGAGAATATCTGCTCCCTCTTCAGCGTCTCTCAGAGAACTCAAGTATGCATCTCGAGGACAAGCCGGATGAATTTGATAAGTGGCCCTGTCTTTTAAAATCAGATTCCCCTTCGGCGCCGAATCCGCGGCCATCCGAAAAGGGCCGTAATATTTGGAATGAAACTTGGCTGAATAACTCATCAGTAAAACTCGGTCCAAACCAGCTTCATCTAAGCTTCTTCGGATCACTCCAATTCGCCCATCCATCATATCACTCGGAGCAACACAATCTGCCCCTGCTTCAGCATACCGAAGAGCAACCTGAACTAACTCATCTACCGTATCCTGATTTTCAATATGGTCGCCTTCCGCATTCAATACACCGCAGTGTCCATGAAGAGTCGATGAACAAAGACAAACATCGACTCCTAAAAATACTTCTTTCCCAAAGCACTTACGAATGGATTGAATCTGCCGTTCAGTAAAACTCGAATCAAAATCACATAATTTTTTATGGGCAGGAACACCAAATAGAAGAAATTTAGTCACTCCCACTTTGAGATCTTGCTCAATCGTATTTAAAAGAGACTCTGGAGTTTCACGATAAGTCCCTGTTAATCCGATAACTGGCTCCCGATTTTGTAGCCCCTCCACCACAAAAAGAGGCTGAATCATTTGTTGAACTGAAACTCGATATTCACAAACTAAATCTCGAATCAAAGAATTTTGACGAAGCCTTCTTAAATTGAGTGCTGTATTTGTAGCCATTTTCTCCATTCCATCACCGACGGAAAGATCATCGGTAACAAACCTGCTTGTCTCAAAAGGCTAGCTGTTTTTCCAGGTCCACAAGAATGTTGCACTCCTTGAGCAACCTGTTCTTTCAAACTTTGGTACTGCGACCCACTACTCCAAAATATAGAGTTAGCCTGCCTGAATTTGACAAGCTCCTCTGCTCTTAGATCATAATGAACTTGATAAGTGGAAATCACTTGAGAAGGGTTTTTGCCTTCCTTTCCCATTTCTCTCCAGCGGCCTTGAGCACCCTTGTGAGTGAAAACAATCCAATCCGTGAGAGGAGGTAACCCTAAAACAGCTTCTTTTAAAAGTCTCCGGCTCATTTCCTCAAAACCCAGGCCTTCTGAGCATCCCTCGACCCAAATACCTTGCTGAGCGAGCTTAAACCAGCTTTGAGTCCCCGAAGTCCAAACCCGAGATTGAAGTAAAGAACACGGCTCTACCGATTGAACAGCTCGAGAATGAGCGACAAAGACTGCTTTTCCTTCTAGCACTGGCAGTTCTGGGTTGAGAGCAGAAAACTGAGGATGCAGTTGGGTTCCATCCCAGGGCCTAATATCTAGGCATGAAATTTTCTGAGGTACTTTCCATCGAACTTCATGCAATAATTCGCCATTTGGCCTGACTCCTCGAATATAAAAAAGACAGTCAAACTCTGAAGACGTTACGATCGTTGCTCCCAACCTCTGGTGACACCCACCTCCCCACTCTTCTAAGAGTGACCGTTCTTGGGACACTGCCTTCTCAGTCTCTGGATCATGAAGAAGTGTAAGTTTCTGGAGAACATCTCTATCGTAAGCTCGACACTCCACCGCCAAGGCCCCCTGAGCAGGAGCACTCGGACAGTATTCTAAAGGTAATACCATCCATCGCACCCCCTGAAAGAGCTTCCTAAGTTCAGATCGTCCCGCAGGACTCTTCCAAAGCCGAATAAGCCCTGCTAATGCCAACACCACCCCATCTAAGGGTTTGTCAGATTGGCTCTGCACTCGACTCAAACGAGTATTCACGTTGCCTCGAATTTCAATGAATTCAAAAGCAGGAGGCTTCCTTTCCTTTTCAATTCGAGGTAAAGCACGAGTTAAAAAATCAGGAATATTTTCAAGTCTCCTGGGTGAAGAAGTCCCAATCCTAAGAGTGGCTCCTTGGCCAAGCCGATCCATCAAACCAGATCCAAATACGATCACGTCTCTTGGATTTTCACGTTTTGGAATCGCAGCACAAACCAAGTCATCAGGTCTTTTTAAGCTTAAATCCTTCATAGAGTGAACCGTAAAATCCACTCGCCCTTCCTGAAGTGCCTGATCGATTTCAGCTACAAAGAACTCTTTGCCTTCAATCTGGCTCAATGGAAAATCAAGGATCCGATCACCACGCGTCTCAATACCCACCAACTCTATTTGAACACCCGGGTTAAGACGTTCCACCTCCTGAGCGACCCAAGTGCTTTGAGTCCAAGCCAGCAATGATTTTCGAGTTCCAAGTTTCAAATACTTTTTCATCATTTTCTTCCAGATACAACTTCTTTGTACACTCTGCGAGGCTAGGCGCAACTCGACCAGAATGTCCAGAATGTAAAGCAGAATTCAATGCTCGAAGCTTTGAACGCTCTTCACATGCCTGATGAGCCTGCTCAATTTGAAGCGACCTAACATTTTTAATCGAATCCTGAAGAGAAAAAAGATCGTTCAGACTATGAAATCCTTTTAGAGCACTCCACTGACCACAATGCTCTTTTAGGCCTCCTAAATGAATCACTAAACAATCCGACGATCTTTTTTGGATCCATTGAACCCTCTGACGATCCTGATCCCTTTGAAAAGGAGTACAAACCACAATCGTAGAAGCTTCCTTCCACCCTCTGGACTCATCACTTAAAAGCTGAATTTCCGCCCGAAGTTCAGCAGAAACCCGAGAGAGTAAAAATTGATGAAACTTTGCAAGACGGTCTGAAGATCGGTTCCATAACCAAAGCTCATTATTTTCTAAAAGGGGCCTTAAAAAGGGAGCAACTGAGTGCGCCATCTGTCCCGCTCCAACTAAAAACAAAGGCCCTTTAGATCCACTACTCCATCCCTGTCGATCCTTAATCAACTTTCTCACTAAACTTCCGTAAGAATTGCCCCCTAAATTTTGAAGAAACTGAGTCCGAATCTCTTTCGTGTCTTCAAAAAGCTTTCTCATCCAAGGGTTTAATTCCTTAGAAAATGGAGTTTTTAAACTCTCAAACTGTCTCCAGGCTTCCTTAACCTGCCCGAACACATCAGTTTCACCCTGAATCTCACTTTCTAGACCTGTTGCAAGCCTAAGCAAAAACTGATAGCCTTCTACACCTTCAATTTTCTTAAAAGGAGTATCTGCCAAAAAGGAGTTTTTAAAAAACTGCTTCAAATGATCAGACTTTGAAACAAGAAGCCACCTTTGGCAAGTTTCCAAATAAAACGCCGTCTGAGACACTTCACACCCGGTTTCCAAAAAAGAGGGGTTCGACTTTAAGCTCTTTTTGGATAAATGAAAAACAACAAGATCATTGAGATCCATTTGACTATCATAAATGAGCAAGCTAAGAGTTTTGTCATCGAAGTGTCACAGAACCCATTCATTCTTATTTTTACAGATGGGGCCAGTTCCGGAAACCCGGGACCTGGAGGTTGGGGAGCCATTATTGCCTTTACTGATGGAAAAATTCAGGAACTCGGAGGTTCTGAGTTTTTTACCACCAATAACAGGATGGAACTTTTCGCTTGTATTGGAGCTCTTGAATCGATTGTACTCAGTCCAAGCAAAATTCAAATTTACACGGATTCCACCTATGTCATTCAGGGCATTACAAAGTGGATCTGGGGATGGGAAAAACGAAATTGGATCACAGCAAACGGGCTACCTGTAGCTAATACTGACCTATGGAAGGTTTTAGGTAAAATAGCCTTGACCCACAAGATACAATGGAATTACGTACCAGGTCACGCAGGAATCCCTGGGAATGAAAGAGCCGATGAAATTGCAGTAGCCTTTGCGCAGAAAAAAAAACCTCCCCTATTTCAAGGACTCCTTTTGCACTACCCAGTGCAAATTCACAAACTTCCAAAAAAGACCTCTCTGCCTTCACAAAAAAATCGAACTCAATCCACACCCAAAAAACCCTACTCCTACTTAAGCTTAGTCGGCCAACACCCCATACGCCATTCCAGCTGGGAGGAGTGTAAAAGTCGGATTTCAGGACAATCGGGCGCTCGCTTTAAAAAAGCAATGAGTCAGGACGAAGAGGGTCAGATTCTAAAATCGTGGGGGTTTCAACCAGAGGATTTGGAACGGGCTCACTAAAAGGGCATATCCGCAATTTCTGAAAATACTATTTGCATTAGGCTACGAGTACAATGTTTGTTATGTTTCACTAAATCCTTTATTTCAGAAACAAAAAAATCAAAATGAGCAGGATTGATTTGTAAGCTACCCTTTTCATCTGCACAAATCAGATCTGAGTTCTTTTTTGTAATCATCTTCAAGATGCTCTCTCTTGCATATTCAACAGGAGTTTTTCCAGCGTGATCTCGAATCCACATAAAGTCGGGATGATCACAGAGAGTGCTCAGTACCTTGAAAAGACGATTACGATCGGTTCCGGCAGAAAAATCGAAAAGGTTTCTTGCAGCGTAGTGAATTGGAGTCTGACCCTGATCATCTCCCTCTCCCAGAAGCCTAGGACAATTATAGAAAATAAGAAAAAAAATACTGGGATCAGGCTTCATCATATTAAAATGAGCCACACTTCTTAAGTGTTGATCTTTCACCCTTATCCACTCGGGATGAGACTGAAACACTTTACGAATCGTTCCGGAATCACTTTCTAAAATGATCTCTTCAAGTTGATTTGCAGTCATCTCTGTATCGAATCCTTCAGAGACAACAGCACTAGCGGTAAGCGAAATAAAACTCGAAAGAACGACAACAAAGATTTTTGCTCTTAAGATCAACTTCATGAAATGATTTCTTTATTAAAGATTCAGCTTTTATGCTACAGCTAAAATCTTACAGCACGGATGTGCTATTTGTAAATTTGAGGAGGCTAATGGGTAAGAAGCTTTATGTTGGTAATCTGCCATTTTCTACAACTGATCAGGATCTCGGTGAGTTATTTACACAGGCGGGTCAGGTTGCTTCATCTGTTGTGATTATGGATCGGAGCTCTGGACGCTCCAAAGGTTTTGGCTTTGTTGAAATGGCTTCAGATGAAGAAGCCATAAAAGCAATCACTCAGCTCAATGGAACTGAGATTGGAAGCCGTGCCCTTACTGTGAACGAAGCTCGACCCATGGCACCCCGAACCCCTGGAGAAAATTTAGGGAGTGATCGTCTTCGACCTGAAACTGGATCGGGACGCCCCTGGAACCATAGGTGATGAACAGTGGCACGTGAAGATTTAGCTCAAATTGATGGTGTTGTCATTGATGTCTTAGCTGGAGGTAACTTTACCGTTCAGCTTCCCAATAACCAAACTATTTCCGCAAAGCTTTCGGGGCGAATGCGAAAATTCCATATTCGAGTGATTTTAGGGGATCGAGTCACAGTCGGAGTTTCTCCTTACGATCTGACTCATGGACTTATCTTGCATCGACATAAGGCAGGGAGTGGGCCTGGTCCGTCCTAGTGATTTTCCAAAAAATGGATATTCGACCTGAGCTCAAAGAAGCTGTGTGAGACTTGAATACAGGTCAGGCCGCCGATCGCGGAAAAAACCAAACGAGGCTCGGTTCTTCTGAATCTCTAGCAGATCAAATTCTGAAATAACAAACCCCTCCTCACTCCTTGAAAGCTCCTTCTTCTCACCACGATGATCGGAGATGAAAGAAGAACCATAAAAGATCTGACCTCCTTCATTGCCAACACGATTGGCAGCCACAACTGGAACGACATTACAAACAGCATGTCCAATCATCGCCCGCTGCCAAAGATCTTGAGTATCCAAAGCCGAGTTCTCGGGTTCTGATCCTATGGCTGTTGGGTAAAAAAGAATCTCAGCTCCTAAGAGCATCATAGCTCTTGCACACTCAGGGAACCACTGATCCCAGCACACTCCAACTCCGATCATGGCATACCGAGTTTTCCAGATATGAAAACCTGTGTTCCCAGGCCTAAAGTAAAATTTTTCTTCGTATCCAGGACCATCCGGGATATGACTTTTGCGATAAAGTCCAAGCCTCGATCCATCCGCATCAATCACCGAAAGACTATTGTAGTAACAGTGACCGTCTCTTTCAAAAAACGAGACTGGAATAACGACTTGAAGCTCTTTTGCCAGTTTTTCGAAGTGATTCAAAGTGGGGTGCCCCTGGTAGGGAGTAGCCCAAGCAAAAAAATCATCTTTCTCCTGTTTGCAAAAATAGGGCCCTTCAAAAAGCTCAGGAGGAAGAATAATCTGAGCTCCCGCTTTTGCAGCTTGGCGAACCCAAGATGTAACTTTTGAAATATTATCTTTTTTATTTTCTGAAAAAGACGCTTGAATCGCTGCAACTTTGACTAAATTCTGAGTTTGTTTCATATTTTCTGACCTTGTGCCTGACTTTGGGGCTGTTGCTGGGTAATACAATGAAAAGACCCTCCCCCGCTCAAAATCGAAATCCCTGAAACCCCCTTCGTCCTTCGATTTGGAAAAAGCTGAGCAATGCTTTCAACAGCCTTCTCATCCTGAGGACTGCCATAGGTGGGAACAACAACAGTTGAATTTCCAATATAAAAATTAACGTAACTTGCAGGAAGAACAAGACCCTCTTCTGAAAAAATCTTTCCGGGTGAGGGAATCTTGATCACCTGAAGTAAGCGCCCTTGGGCATCTTTCATGCCACTTAAGTCACGAATAATCTCCTGCAGTACTTCTGTATGAGGATCATCTTGCTCCGAAGGCTCCATGCATACCACCACACCCGGAGCTACAAATCGAACGAGCGTATCAATATGCCCATCCGTATGATCATTGATCAACCCCCTCTTGAGCCACAAAACCTGACTCACCCCCAATGCCTGATAAAGCCCTTCTTCCACCTGCTCTTGAGTCATTTGAGGGTTTCGATTCGGGTTAAGCAAACACTGTTTTGTCGTTAAACAAGTTCCTTGCCCGTCAACCTCCACCGAACCCCCTTCTAACACCCAAGGGAACTCAAATGCTCTCACATGAACCCGTGCCGAAATCCTCTCTGCTACTTGAGAATCTCCAGGCAAAATATATTTTCCACCCCAGCCATTAAACCTAAACCGAACAGATCCTAAAACTTTATCCCGATTCAAAAGAAAAATAGGGGCTGTATCCCTCAGCCAAATGTCTCCAAATGCAATCTCATGAAACCGAACTGGAAGACCCTCTAAAGCTTTTTTCGCCTCAGATAAAGATTTCTGATCTGAGACAAGCACTTCCAGAGATTCTCCGCGAGGCTTTTTTGACTTTGGATCAATGTCGACAATGGCTCGGCAAAGACCGAGAAATTCTTTCTGAACCCAAGGGAGAGACTCTTTCCAGAGATCCTCATGACTGGGCCAAGCAAGCCAACAACATTGATGAGGAGTCCACTCTGCGGGTTGAAAAAACTCTTCATCATTATAAAACATAGAGTCCCCTTATCACAAAACAGATGATCTCCCGAAACTATTTTTACACGCTATTTTTTAAATGATTTTAGAAATAATAGAATCAGAAACATAGAACCTGCGGTGAAAAAAATAATGGCAATCAGAGGATAATCCACCCAACTCCGTTCCAAAGAATTACTCACTGCAATACTACTTGCTATAAAGAAACCCGCCACCAAAATACTGAGACTTTGGCGTCGACCGTTTAAATCCAGTTGATCTCGAATCTCTTGGAAATCAGGAGATTTAATCTCTAAAGCAAAATCATTACTGTTAAACTTTCGAAACATCCAGCGGATTTGACGGGGCAAAATTTTAATTAAAGACGAAACATCCTTAGCCACCCACATCAACTCTTTAGTCAGCCTTTGAACAGAGTACTGATTTTTGAGAAGATCCTTAACAAGGTCATGCCCTTGAGACAAAAGATCAAACTCCGGGTCAAGAGTTCTGCCCATCCCCTCAATTGTTAAAATCGCTTTAAATACAAGCATCCAGTCTCCTGGGACCTGAATATTAAATTTTGCTGCGATCCGAGTGGCTTCAATTAAGATTTTCCCAACATTGACTTGGGCAAGTGGAAGTCCCATATAAGGGGCCAATGTGTTTCTCACTTCCCGCTGAAACCCTTCAAAGTCAATGGAAGCACCAGCCATCCCAAGCTCAGCATACTCATAACAAAGGTTTTCATAGTCCTCAACCAAAAGAGACATAATCATGCTGGCAAGCTGATCCCTGGATTTTTGTGACAAGCGACCCACAATTCCAAAATCCACAATACCTAAACGATTTCCGGGCAAAACAAAAATATTCCCAGCATGCAAGTCTCCATGAAAAAGACCATCCACCATAACCCACCTAAAAAAACACTTTGCCCCAATCTGTACAATTCTTTTACGGTCAACTTTTGCCAAATCTAATGCTTTTAGATCATTGACCCGAATGCCTTCAAGTTTTTCTAGAGTTAATATTTTTTGTGTAGTTAAATATGAATATACCTTAGGAATAACAATTTCAGGTATGTTCACTGTATTTTCAGCAATTTTTAATATATTGTTTAATTCTATAATAAAATCAATCTCATAAGAAAGTGTTCTAAAAAACTCATCCACAATCATTGAAGGCCGGGCTACTTGAGTTTCAGGAACGTACTTCTCAAGAAGGCCGGCTAAAAATGCAAGCAATGAAACATCCGTTTCAATGATTTTCGCAATCTCAGGTCGTTGAACCTTAACAACAACTTTTTCTCCTGTTAAAAGCCTTGCTTCATGCACTTGAGCAATACTTGCTGCAGCTAACGGTTTGGGATCAAAAAACGAATAAGCATCTTCTAGTTTTTTGTTTAATTCACATTCAATAATAGTTCGAACAACTTCGAAATGAAGCGGTTGAACGGTATCCTGAAGAAGAACAAACTCCTCAATAAAAGACTCTGGCAATAAATCTGAACGGGTCGAAAGAAGCTGCCCAAGCTTAACAAAAGTAGGCCCCAGTTCTTCAAACGCAAGACGGACTCTTTGTGGGAGTGTTTTTTCAGCTTGAGACTCTGCATAAACCCCTAAGCGCCCAGGAAGAAATTTCCCCAAATTCATACGATCTACAATATCAGCAAAACCATACCGAGCAAAAACAGCCAAAATCTGCCTCAGCCTTTGAACATTCTTAACGGCTTGCCCCAACTGCCGACCCGTCTTAATCCACTTCATACAGATTTCCTTAACCAGATAAAGTCAATTTGCCTTTTTTCTAAATCCGTTCGGACAAGACGAACACAAAGAGAATCTCCAATCCGAACCACCTGCTTCGTCCTGCGGCCTCTAAAAATCATTCTTTCTTCATGAAATTCATAAAAATCCCCTGTGATCGTTTCAAGTTGGATCATCCCTTCAACAAAGGGGTCTTCTAATTGAACAAAAATCCCTGCAGAAATCATCCCCACTACTTTTGCTTGAAAATCCTCTCCCACATGTTGAGACATCAGACGTACTTGCTTAATCTTAATCATCTCGCGCTCAGCCTCTGCCGCAAGTCGCTCTCGATAACTGCAGTGAGCACAAACCTCTGCCAAATCTTTCTCTAGCTTGGATCGAAGCCCTTCACTCAATTTCTTGCCCTGAGCCTCAAACTGCAAAGCCATTCGAATCAAGCGATGAACGATAAGATCCGGATACCTCCGAATTGGACTTGTAAAATGAGTATAAGCCCCTGAAGCAAGTCCATAATGAATCCCATGAACAGAACTATAGATCGCTTGCTTCATCGATCTCAGTAACGACTGATTTAATAAGAATTGAGCAGGATGCCCCTCTAAGCGCTTCACTAAATCTGAAAAAATTTTGGGAGAAACACCCTTCTTAAAAGACACCTCGACACCTACAGTGGCTGCTAAAGCCTGAAATTTCTCAAGCGATCGAACTGAGGGCTCCTCATGAATCCGATAAATAAAAGGCCAATTTCTTTCCATCATCCACTCAGTCACAGCCTCATTGGCAGCAATCATAAACTCTTCAATCAATCGGTGAGTAGGTAACCGGGCTCGATTTCGAATGGAAACCACTTCCCCAGAACCTTTCACCTCTACTTCCGCTTCTGGTAGCTCAAAATCAATAGAACCTCGCTCCATTCGTTTTTTTCTGAGGCGCTGATAAAGCTCAAAATGAGGAAAATACTCCCAGTGAGAGTCCTCTTTTTTATTTCTCCATTCTAAATCCAATTCAGAATAAGTGAGTCGTCTTTGACTCACAATCAACCCTTCCATGAGCTCTGTAGAAGTACGTTTCCCCTGTTGATCCCACTCCATCCGAGCCACTAAAGACAATCGGGGTTCATGAGGCTTTAAGCTACAAAGCCCTTCACTCAAAGCGCTAGGAAGCATATGAAAGGCTTTTTCTGGAAAATAAACACTCGTTCCTCTTTCTCGTGCATCAAGATCCAACGGACTTCTGGGGGTGACATAAGCTGAGACATGAGCAATAGCAACCCATAGGCAATATCCTGATTTTTTTTTCTCTACGAAAACAGCATCATCAAAGTCACGGGCGTTCTCTCCATCAATAGTCACAAATGCTATTTGAGTGAGATCTCTCAAAGGAGGTTGAGCCACTGATGATACACAAGAGCCCAATTGCTGAGCTTCTTCCACCGCAGCTTTTGAATGATCCTCCATTAAATTAAACTCAGTAGCAACCAGGGACAAATCCACACTGGGTAATAAGTCTTTCCCGTAAACCTGTAAAATTTCTGCAGTCACAAAAAAGGGCCCCTTGGAGTGAAACTCAAGTCTAGCTCGAACCCAATCTCCCTCTTGAACTGGACGGATAACCTTGGGAACGAAAATCTCTTCTCGAACACTTTTTTTTTCGTAAATCACCCATCCACTGAGCGCACTTTTCACATACTTGCCTATGATCTCTTTGAATCGGTGCTCAATGAGCTTGAATTTTGTCATCCGACCGGTATCATCAAATTCTACTGAAACTCGATCCCCATGAAAGAACTGACTGGCCTTTGCAGGAGGGACAAAGAGATCTTCCCTCTCCTTTTGATTAAAAACTAGAAAAGCAAAGCCTTTCCAATTTTTTTGAACCGTTGCCAAATAAGGCTTTCTGTCAGTCTTGTGTTTTTGAAGCCTTTGTTTTTTTTGTCTCACCCCGTCTTTTTGAGCAACTCGAGAAGTTTGCCTCTTTTTCCCCTGTTGATTTTGATTTTTTCTCTTTAACCGAGTACTTAGTGGTACCCTTCGCTGATTTGCCATTTGATTTGACTTTAACCAAACTCACTCATTCTCGCACGAGTTTTGAAAGAAATTTCATTCGAATTTAAATTCTGCCCAAACTCTACCCAAACTCTGCTATACTTCTCTGAAGTAAGGGAGAGCTCCATCGCCCCATGAAAAAAATTTTTGGCGGAACTGAAACAAAAGTAGTTCAATATGTCGAATCCGTATTTCAACCTGAAGACGCTTGCCTCAAAGAAACTCGGGAGCGAGCTGAACTCAAGGGCCTGCCGATCATCCAAGTAGGGAAAATGGATGGACTTCATCTCGAAACCCTAACCCGTGCTATAGGGGCTAAAAAAGCAGTTGAAATTGGAACTTTAGGTGGATACTCAGGCATTTGCATTACCCGAGGTCTGGGGCCTGAAGGAAAGCTATATACTTTTGAGGTTGACCAGACCCATGCAGACACTGCCCGAGAATCCTTTAAAAAAGCTGGAATTCTGGATCAAATCGAGATCCATATTGGACCTGCACTCGATCAACTCCATAAAATTAACAAAAATGCTCCTTTTGATTTGGTATTTATCGATGCAGATAAAGTCAACTATCCTCAATACCTCAAGTGGGCAGCTGATCACCTCAAGATTGGAGGAGTAGTCTTAGCTGATAATACATTAGCCTGGGGAATGATTGCTGACTCAAGTTTTGGATCAATAGAAGATGAAAGAGCGGTAAAAGCGTTACGGGAATTCAACTTAGTGGCAGCTCAAGGAGGGAGATTTCGATCCACTCTCTTACCCACAGGAGAAGGTCTGACTCTTGCCATTAAAATCAGATGAAGCATGACACTCTTTCTTATGACGACACCAATCCTTCTTTTGACATTTGAAAGTGCAATAATAGGTTTTTTTGCAGGAGCTACAGCGATGCATGGATTGAACTCTCTTTTTGCAAGAATGACAGAAGATTTCATCTGAGGCTCTTCCTAGCTTCATACAAACAAGAGACCCACTTTCATTGAATCGATGTCCTCGGTCATCTGAATAGAAACTATCTAAAAGAGTAAAACCAAAGTTTTTAAAAAACCTCTCTACCGCATTTTTTTCTATAAAATTAAGAAGCTGATGGTACCGTTCCAGTCGAACCAGACTGGAACGGCTCTTCATACTCACAGAGAAACTCTGATCCAACACAAATCCAGCAGCATCAAGACTTTCTGGGGAAAAATACCCAGACCCAGAAGCATTCATCTGATAACCCTGCTCTTCGAGTTGATCTTGCTCCAAAACAGAAATGACAGAAGCAAACTGAACAAATCCATTAGAAGAATCAACGATTGCTGCCATATTGGCAGCCATAAACCCAGGAAAATCCTTGGATTTCTCAATAGCCCGTTTCTGAGCATCTTGAAGCATCCAGTGGTTTTCTACCCCCATCACAGCAAAGATGGTGTCGCTCTCCCAAAAAATCTTTCCTCCTGGCTTTAACATTTTTATTAAAATACCAGTGAGTTTTTGAAAATCATCGGGATTCAAAAGATGAAGGAGCTGTCCTAGCCAAATCACATCATATTGAGAAATGAATGGATCCCCTTCTTGAATCGTCAACACGTCTTTTGAAAAAACATTTAAAATCTCTTCAACAGGAGAATTTTCTAAAAATCTAAGATTCAGACCTCCCATTTGAGTTTTTAATTTTTGGACTACAAATTCCTGAATTTCAAAAGCATCTACCCTTCCTCCTGCAGCCAAAAGCTTCCAGGTCATATTTCCTAGACCTGCACCCAGATCAGCCACTCGAGGTCTTTCACCATGATTTCCATACAACTGCCTGACTTCTTTCAAGCAAAGTTGCCGAATTTCATTTAACCCAGGAAACGAAAACCCAAGACCCACTGGAGATGGAGAGTCTCTTCTCAAAAGAGGCTCGAGAATTTCAGAATCAATTTTTTTCTCAACTTTTCCCACGATTTCAGGATCAATTCCACTGGCAAGCCATTGGGTTGCTTCATAACCATTCTTTGTTGCAGCATAGTTTTTTGTCGTTAAACAGACTAAAAAACTGGGCAAAAGAACTATCCAAAACTTCAGAAAAAACTTTGAAAAGAGTAAAAATTTTTGGAAAAACATAGCCCCCCTGCCTTATCGACTTTGATGAAACATGTAAAATACAAAAACTATGTTAAGTCTATTCCCATGATAAAATCCAACTGGATAGAAAAGAATATCATACTCATATCTACATTGACTTCTAGCTTAATCTTTTCAATTTTTGTCACTTTTACTTCCTTCCCCATACAAGCAGATGATTACGCCTCGCTGGTGATAGCAAATCAAAGACCTCAATTATCAGTTCTAGATTTTCCAGAGCTTTTTCCAAGAATGCCAATCAGTATTTTGCTTGGACTTCCTATTTTAAGTTATAGAATTTGGGAAATTCATCCAAAAATTTTTTTTATTTTCTTTTTTTCAATTCATGCACTAGCAGTAGGGCATCTGATTCACTATTTTTTATCAAAGCTCTTTTCTAGTCAGATTTTAAAAAATTCTAATTCTTCCCTTTTTTTTATTTTAATAATTACACTATTTTCTCTTCACCCAAATAACTACGAAATTCACCTATGGCATGGAATTGCCACTCATTCCCTGGGTGCATTTTTCGTCGCTTTTTCTTTCACTTCAAGAAAAAATATTTTTAGGATTTTTGGATCCACTGCTGGCTGCTTAGTTTATGACACATTCCCTCTTCTACTTATCGGACTTTGCTGTTTAGACGGAATGATCTCAATACTTAAAAAAAAGAATCAGTCTATTGGAGTTGAAGTTTTTAAAAAAAATATTTTCCTTTTTGTTGGTGCGCTGAGCCTTAGCTCTCTCATTAAATTAGCTCTTCTCAGATTTACTGGGACAATCCATAACCCTGGATTTCACTTTTTAAGTTCTCATTCTTGGCAAGGAATTTATTACGTATTAAAAACAACCCTATTGATTCATTTTTATAAAATAAATTGGGCACTGAGTCTCATCGAGCTATCCATCATGAGCATAGCAATGGCTATTACTATCCATTTAAAGCTTTTTAATAAAATATTTACTGGGACATTAGGTCTGCTCACTTTTTTAGCAGCTCTGCCTCTTGCTTTAATGACTTATCCTGCACAACGAGCATTTTACGGACCAAACATCATCAAAATCATTGTTTTTTCTATTTTTATTTATTGCTTGATTGCATTTAAGAAATATTCCCGTTTAGGGTTCATTTTCTGCTTCATTCTGCTCTTAGCGTATCTCACTCAGTGGGGAGTCATTTGTAGAATCAAGCAATCCAATTGGAAAGCAATTACTCAAACACAAAAACACTTGAGTTTAGTGCTAGCCCAATGCCAATCCCCCTGCGTTATCCGAGTCCCTCCCCCCACACAAGGAATCAATCGAGATTGGGTGGTACCCCAAATGTTCTGGCACTCTTTTTATGAGTGGGCCAAACTAAAAGCTGCTCCCGAAAAACAAGTAGAAATTCAAATTGTAGAGAAAGGATATGATCCTGAGTTTGATCAACCCCAAGGTTAATCTGGATATCTATATTGACACTGAGGAAGAGAAAATGATTAAAGAAAGCTTTAAAACCTATCCTTCCTCTCCCCAGGTGGTGGAATTGGTAGACACACCGCATTCAGGGTGCGGCGCGAAAGCATGCTGGTTCGAGTCCAGTCCTGGGGACCAAAAATTTCTACCCATTTTGGAATAAACTCGTTAAAATGAAAGGAAATGGAATCAACTAGAAAAAGAGGCCTCATAGGAACCCCACTAAAAAAAAAGTTGAAATTTGTTCCCCTTCTTTTATTAATCAACTTCCATTGGACTCAATCCGTAGCCCAATTAGAATCCACCTGTTTTGATTTTTCTAAAAAAGTCACTGAGCCCCTCAAACAACCCATCCCTTTTAAAGAAAAAATGAACCCCATCACAGCTCAGAGTGAAACCGACGAACAGATCCGCTGGGCAGCCCTCAGAGGACTGATTGATCAGCCCATCGAGTCCGTTCTTCAAAAAATCCTAGATCCAAAAAACATCAAAGGTCCTAGGAACAAAAATGTAGAAGTATCTGAACACAAACAGCCCAGCTATTTTGCTTTCCGAACTGTTGCGATGACGGTCCACCCCATTTTATTTTTAACTCTTTCTTGGAAAGAAGAGTGGGCATACACTCTCTTGGAAGGAACAGAGAAAGAACCTCAAAAGGTTTTAGTGTCCTATCAAAAAACTTCAGGCACCAGTCATATTGACCGATTTTGCGGCTCTATTTTACTAAAAAAGTTAACCCATAAAAAATCTGATATTTTTCTGTATGAAGAACTCAAAGCAACAAGAAGGTCGTCTCAAGATATCCTCAATGGTCACATGGGTACTCTTAAAATGCTGCAAGAGTGATCATTTCCTTAAGACCTAAGACTGCTTCCAAATGCCCTCAGACTTGACCCAATCAAAAACTTCACAGATCATTTCAAATGCATGATCAATGGTCCGCTCATCAATAGTCATCGCAGGTTGAATTCTGAAATTTGATTCGTAAGCCATTGTCAATAATCCACGCTTTAAGAATTGATCAAAAATCTGGTAAGTCACAGACTTAGGCAGAGGTTTTTTGGTAACCTGGTCTGTCACCATTTCAATTCCAATCAGAAGCCCAACTCCACGAATATCTCCTACAAAAGGATATTTCTCTAAAAACGGCTCTAGTTTTTTTAAGAAATAGCTTCCCATTTTGCGAGAATTTTCAACTAAGTTTTCTTCATCAATAATCTCTAAAGCAGCCAAAGATCCTGCACTCGCCAGAGGGTTTCCTCCATAGCTGGAAGAAGAACCCGATGGATTCGACCAAGGTTTTGCTTTCGTAATCTCATCGGTTGAAATCACACCTGTGATCGGCATCCCTCCCCCCATTTGTTTTCCAATGGTCATAATGTCTGGCGAAACTCCAGTATGCTCTGCCCCCCAATACTTCCCAGTTCTTCCAAAACCTGTAATCATTTCATCAACAATTAAAAGTGCATCAAATTCATGACAAATGGATTGAATCGCAGGCAAAAATCCACTCGGCGGAATAATATTACCCGCCGCTCCTTGCATGGGTTCAATAATAATAGCAGCCAAAGATCCCGCTGTTGTTTTTTTGATCTGATTTCTGGCAAACTCCGCACAAGCTATCCCACAAGAGGATGGCTTCAAATTGAACGGACACCGGTAACAATAAGCATAAGGAGCAATGTGTGCCCCTGGAACCATGGGACCTAAACCTTCCTTAAAATCTGAACCCATCAAAGACAAAACACCCATGGTTTTGCCATGAAAACCACCCCAAAAACTTAAGAACTCATGTTTCCCTGTAGCACACTTAGCAAGCCTAAGAGCGGATTCCACAGCTTCTGCTCCACTTGAATAAAGTTGTACCCGATGAAGATCTGGAGCAGCACGATGTTCAGCTATTTTCTCAAAAAGCTTGACCCTGGGCTCAGAAGTAAAACTTCCAACAGAGATTTTTTTTACTTGATCCTCAATCGTTTGAACCCACTTCGGATGACTATGCCCTAAACCATTGACACCAATTCCCCCAATGATATCTAAGAAAGTATTTCCATCTACATCAGTAACAGCACTCCCCTGAGCTTTTTCAACCACAATTCCAGCCATCAATGCAAACCGCTGAAGACCAGAAGCTAAATGCAGATCCTCTTGCTTTCTCAGGGCTTGACTCTTGGGTCCTGGAATCGAAGTCTTGACATTGGGTTTTTGATCTTTCGGTTGAGTCCACTTTCTATCCATATCTAATCCTTTACCTTTACCTTAAACTTTCTTCAAAACACAGGACGAGAGGAATAGCAAAAAAAACCTCCTTATTTGAATGGAATCGGCTAAACTAATAAAGAATTTATCCGTCAATCATCGAAATTAAAGGCTTCTCAGACGTATTATGTGGATGGAATGGATTTTAAGAAAAGCAATTTCTCACCGAACTTTCATTATTTTACTAGTACTCCTACTTACAGTTCTAGGAATAGGGTCATGGAACGTCCTGCAAAAGGAGGCTTATCCTGATATAGGGGACACTCAGGTCATTGTCATCACTGAATTCCCAGGCAGAGCCGCTGCAGAAGTCGAGACTCAAGTCACAATCCCCTTAGAAAGAGTCTTAAGTGGGGTACCCAGAGTTCTTACTCGCCGCTCTAAAACTATTTTTGGCCTCTCGGTCATCTATCTGACTTTTGAAGAAGGAGCCCAGGATTATTGGGCGCGGGCTCGAGTTTTAGAAAAGCTACCTGAAGCTTCTCTTCCTGAAGGTACTTCTCCTCACATCGCTCCTTTGACAGGGCCTGTTGGTGAAATTCTGCGTTATACTCTCGAAGGTCAAGATGAACATACACCCATGGAGCTTCGAACCCTTCAAGACTGGACGATCTCACCCAAATTGCTTCAAGCTCCCGGAGTCGCTGATGTCATTACGTTTGGAGGTTTGGTTCGGCAATACCATGTCATTACAACTCCTGAAAAACTCATCAAATATCACTTAAGCTTGCCTGACGTCATTGAGTCCGTCACAAAGAACAATCTTTCTACAGGGGGCAATGTCATTCAACGTGGAGGGCAAGGCTTTATCGTTCGAGGCATTGGAGCCATTCAAAAAAAAGAAGACATTGAAAACATTGTTGTAGCTTCTAATCGTGGGGTTCCCGTGTTTATACGAGACTTAGGCACGGTTGAAATTTTCCCAATGCCACCCTCAGGTATCTTGGGATATGCAATGAAGCCCACGATCCATTCAAAGCCAGTTTTTGTTGCTTCTGGAGTTCAAGGTTTAATTGCCATGAGGCGAGGAGAAAATGCCTCTCAAGTCGTTCAGACTTTGAAAGAAAAGGTAAAAGAAATTAATCAAGAATTACCTCAAGGCATCCAACTTGTCATCACTTACGACCGTGGAGAACTCGTTCACTATACGATTCGAACCGTCACACACACTCTTTTTGAAGGCATATCTACGGTCATCATCATTCTCATCCTTTTTTTAGGAAGCTTGCGATCAGCTTTAGTAGTGGCCACAACCATTCCACTTTCCCTCCTTTTTGCCTTTTTTATGATGAAGCTCACTGGAATTCCAGCAAACCTCTTATCTTTAGGAGCAATTGATTTTGGAATCATTGTAGATGGAGCTGTAGTCATGGTTGAAAATATCTTTCGGCGTTACCGATCAGCCACTCCGAAGGAACGACAAGAGGGCATTGCTGAACTTACTTGGCGCTCTGCCAATGAAGTGAGTCGAGAGATCTTTTTTTCGATAATAATCATTATTGCAGCTTATCTTCCCATTTTTACTTTTCAAAGAGTGGAGGGAAAGCTTTTTTCTCCGATGGCTTACACTCTAGCTTTTGCAATCACAGGCTCTATGATTTTTGCTCTCACTCTGATTCCAGGTCTGATGTGCCTTCTTTTTCGTCATCAGTTTGAATTTAAAAATAACCCTTCTTTCAAGTTGCATAGTCCGATTTTTTCTTGGATTGAGAACAAATACAATCAAAAGATCGGACTGTGGATTTCTGAATCTAAAAAAATTATATTTCTTTCTTTTAGTTTTGTCTTAGCTGTGGTTTTGCTTGGAGCTTTTAAACTGGGCACTGAATTTTTGCCAGAACTTGACGAAGGATCTATCAACATTCGTTGCTTCTTCCCAGTCGGAATTTCTCTTCAAGAAGCGAACCGCTATACCCCGATTATCCGCGAAAGTTTAATCGCTCATCAGCCTGTTAAAACAGTGATTACTCAGCTGGGAAGAAACGAAGAAGGCACAGATCCTTACAGCCCAAATCGACTTGAAATTTTAGTTGAGCTTCATGACTATACCCTTTGGAAGGGTGGAATGAATAAGGAAAAGCTTCTTTTAAAAATGAAAACAGAACTTGAAGAAAAACTCCCGGGAGTTCATTTTTCTTTTTCTCAGCCCATATTAGATAACGTGACTGAAGCAATGACCGGGAGTGTTTCGGATCTTGCTATCCTGATCCAGGGTGAAGATTTGAAATTGATGCGAAAATTAGGAAATCAAATTTTAGAGCTCATCCAGAAAATACCCGGAGCTACTGAATATGGAATTGAACAAGAAGCCGATCAAGCTCAACTCGTTGTCGATTTAAAACGACGAGAAATTGCTCGTTTCGGAATCAATGTTTCTGATGTGCAACACATCATCGAAGCTGCAATTGGAGGAAAATCAATTGGCTCTCTTTATGAAGGAGGCAAGCGATTTGATATTGTTGTTCGATATAAAACTCAATATAGGTCCTCTTTGGATGCCATTCAAAATCTCCCTGTGGTAGCTCCGAATGGTGCAAGAATTCCTCTAGCACAACTCGCATCGATCCGACTCTTAGACGGACCGACTTTAATCCAAAGGCAAGATGGTAAGCGCCAACTTTCAGTACGCACAAACATTCATGGTAGGGATCAAGGCAGTTTTGTCAAAGAAGCTCAGGCTATTGTTTCAAAAGAAATTTCTCTGCCACGGGGTTACTCTGTCACCTGGGGAGGACAATTTGAAAACCTTGAACGATCTGCAGCCAGGCTCAAGGTGGTTATCCCGTTTACTCTGACGCTCATCTTTGCAATTCTTTTTTTGCTTTATCGAAATTTTTGGCAAGTGAGCATTGCTTTTTCTTGTATTCCCTTTTCAGTGGCAGGAGGGATTCTTGCTTTACTACTCCGAGGCTATCATTTCAATGTTTCAGCAGGAGTAGGTTTTATTTCTCTCTTTGGAATTTCGACCATGTCAGGAGTTCTCTTTGTTTCTAGAATGCGTCATCTCTTAAAGGATGAGCCACACCTGACCTTAAGAGAACAGGTCAAGAAAGCTGCCCTACTCCAGTTGAGGCCCAGACTCACTACTGTACTCCCAGCTCTATTCGGGCTTATCCCAGCAGCTTTAGCCACTGGAGTTGGATCTGATGTCCAAAGACCCCTTGCAACGGTGATGGTCGGTGGACTTTGTTCAGAACTTATTCTCACAATCATTGCTCTACCTGGGCTTTACCTTTTAGTCCAGGAGTGGTCAGAGAAACAGAGACTTCGAGATCCAGAAAAAAGAAAATTTTCTTTAAAATTTTCTTTAAAAAAAATCACCCTTCTTTTTTTGGCTGGCATAGGGAGCCTCTCAGAAGGTTCTTCTTGCTGGGCGGATCGCTCTTCACAATCGCTCCCCGAAGGTCAACCTCTTTCTCTTCCCCTTTCTTTAGAAGAAGCTGAAACTCTATTTCAAAAGAAAAATCTAGATTTGATTGCATCAAAGTTTAACCTAGAAGCATCTGAAGGAGCCACCCTCCAAGCAGGACTATGGCCAAACCCAAATTTTGCGATTGAACAAAACATTTATAATCCTTTAAACGATAGATATTTTGATTATACAAATTCAGGCAATACTGAGTTGCAGATTCAACAGCTTTTCAGTCTGACTGGACGATTCTCAAAAAATGAAAAAGTAGCTGAAATGAATCAAGAAGTGGCACGTCTTGAGTACTTTGACACGCTCCGTTGCCTCAAGCTTAAACTGAGAAGCACATTTTATAGTTTATTTTTCTTAAAACAAACGCTTTCTTTTTTTGAAACTCAGATTCCTGCCTTAAAAAAAACAATTGAATCCAGTGAAAAACTAGCCAGTGCCCGATCTATTCTTCCTTCTGAAGTTTTGCGACTTAAATCGCTCTTGCTGTCTCTTCAAAGTGATCGCCAAGCCACATTTTTTCAGTACCAAGATCTCCAAAGTGATTTAAGAATTCTGCTTGCTGAGTCTCCCAATTTTGAAAAAGATTTTCACCCTACACTCAATCGGGAAAAAGTGGGGGCTATCCAACTCGACTTTAATTTGAATCAAGCGATTGAAGCAGCACGTTCCCACCGGCCCGATCTTAAGATAGCTCAAGCAAATGTGATACTCGAAGAAACCAATCTTTCTCTTCAAAAAGCTTTAGCTTTACCTGATTTTACTGTAGGACTTCATTACTCTAGAGCTGGAAGCTATATTTCTGAATATTATGGATTAACTATTGCATTTGATCTGCCAGTCTTTCAACGAAATCAAGGAAACATTTTCCAATCCAGTCGATCCCTTCTCAAGCTCACTCAACTCAAAGACAAAGCGATTCTTGGACTTGAAAAGGATGTAGGGCTTGCTTTTTATAAGGCCCGAAACATAGATCGTCAATTTCAGGAAATGGATCAAAACTTAGCTCGAGACTATGAAAGTCTTGCCTATAAAATGTTTCAAGCTTATGAAAAACGGGATCTTGGAACGATTGCTTTTGCTGATTTTTTAGAAAGCTATCGAAACAGTGTTAATCAGCTTAATCAATTTCAAATGAATCGGCTGATTGCGTTTGAGGAACTGAACTATGCGGTTGGAACTGATCTTATCCAAATTAAAAAGTAGCACCTGGCTTCAATTTTTCTTTCGCCATGGCCGAATTCGTCGGGACCATCTTCCCATTTTAATTGGGATTATTGGAATTATTTTTATTGGACTAACACTTGGCCTCATCCAATGGACAGACCGTTTCAGGAATCATCCAGAAGAACTTTTGATTTCAAAACCTCAAGTTCTGCAAGAAGGAGTGGTGATTCAATTTGACGAAAGAAGCCCAAGCTTAAAACTGATTGAGACACTTCAAACCCAAAAAGCACCGACCACTCTCCGAGTGGTTGCCCCCGCTCGAATCACTGCAACGCTCCTGCATCAAAAGAAAGGCTCAGCTCCAGTTGTGCTTTTTGAATCCACGGACTCTACGGCTCTTTACTCTCAGTATCTTCAATCTCGAGCAAACTTTGAACGGGCTTCCCGAAACCATATCCGAGTCAAACATATGTTTGACAATGAGCTTGCCACTGCCAAAGAACTCAATGATGCAGAAGCTGAATTTATGACAAGCCAAGCAGCTCAGGTTGAATTTGCAGTGAAGCTCAGAGCGGAAGGCTTTACCCCATCTGAAATGGAAAATTTGAGCTCAAAAACTGCTTGGATGATTGCTGATGTCCCCGAAGGAGAGCTTCAGGAAGTTGAAAAAGGAGAGGAAGTTCGAGTCACTTTAACGTCTTTTCCAGATCGCATCTTTATTGGTAAAGCAGATGCGATTGGCGATATGATTGATCCTGCCACCCGAACTGTTAAAGTCCGAGTATCTATCCCCAATCTTGATGAAAAAATTAAGCCTGGAATGTATGGCCGAGCTGACTTTGGAGCTCCTCAAAATGCTGTGTTGGCTATTCCCCTCTCAGCTGTCGTAACCGTCGAGGAACAAAGCTATGTGTTTGTTGCTCAACCAAAAGCAGAGCTTGGAAAAATAGAATTTGAAAGACGACCTATTTTCCTGATGCACTCCCATTCAACTGAAGGCATTGTCTTAAAAGGGTTGAAAGAAGGAGAAAAAATCGCAATTTCTGGAGCTATCCTACTCAAAGGTTTGAGCTTCGGGTATTAAGTTGAATGACTACCAAAAAAAAATAGCCAAAGAACCCCTAAGAGCTTCCTCTAAAACATAGAGCGATGCATCACTGATGTTATTCTTAAATAGATTCAGCCATTTTAACTGAGTCAGTCCTGTCAGATGCAAAGCTCCGGCTGAACCGATATTATTAAAAGGCAGATTGAGCGATTTCAACTGAATCAACCTTGTCAGATAAGCTGCTCCGGCTGATCCAATATTGTTATGACTGAGATTGAGAGATTTTAGCTGAGTCATTCCTACAAGATGAGCTACTCCTTGATCACCAATATTGTTCCTATCCAAATTCAAAATTTCTAACTGAGTCAATCCTTCCAGGTAAGCTGCTCCGGCTGATCCAATATTGTTCCAATTCAGATCCAGCAATTTTAATCGAGTCAATCCTGCAAGATGAACTGCTCCAGTTGAACCGATGTTGTTCCCATACAAAATCAGCACCTCTAATCGAGTGAGTCCTGCCAGATAAGCTGCTCCGGCTGATTCAATATTGTTCCCATATAAAATCAGGACTTTAAGCTCAGTGAGTGCTGCGAGATGAGCAGCACCCGATGAGTCAATGTGATTGTCCATCAGATACAGGACTTCTAACTGAGTCAGCCCTACACAATGTGCAGCACCCGATGAACCGATATTGTTCCAGCGCAGATCTAGGAATTTTAACTGAGTCAGTCTTGCTAAGTGAGCTGCTCCGGCTGATTCGATATGATTCTCACCCAGATCTAACACTTTTAACTGAGTCAATCCTTCCAGGTAAGCTGCTCCGGCTGATCCAATATTGTTCCCATACAAAATCAGCTCTTTAAGCTCAGTGAGTGCTGCGAGATGAGCAACTCCAACTGATCCGATATTGTTGCCCATCAAATTCAGCAATTTTAACTGAGTCAGTCCTACAAGATGAGCGACCCCCTCATCTCCAATTTCGTTCTGACTCAGATCTAGAATTTCTAACTGAGTGAGTCTTTTCAGATACGCAGCACCCACTGCTCCAATTTTGTTACCACTCAGATTGAGCGATCTTATATTTGGAAAATGTGCCTGAACAAACTCTACTAAAGCTTTTAGCCCTTCATCTGTTATGTTTGATCTAGATACATTGAGTGCTGCAAGAGCTGTGTGCACTTGACCTTCAGATTCAGATTGAAATAAAAAAGCAGTTAATTGAGCTTTAATTTCAGCTACAGAATCCCCTTTTATTTGAATCGCTTTTACACTTTGAGGAATTAATCCATTGAATCTTCGATTCACTTGAAAAAGAGCAGTCCAAGATTTTTGATCTAAAAATCCAATTGTATTTTTTATAATTTCATCGGGAGCTTCATGAATACCTGCTTTTGAGATACCTGATTGAAATAAAACAAGCAATCCATTCAAAAAGAAAAAAAACGAAAAGAAATAAAAAAGCGAATGAAAATTTTTCACCGGAAAGATGCATATTCACTTCTTGTCTAAACATCAAGAAAAAACATTATTTTAAATCTTAACGACTGTATTTTTATTTGATCTTCACATATCGTAGAATTTAAGCTATTCACTAGAGTGCTCAAAAAATGTCTTTTGGATATCTATAGAGGTAGAAATGAGTGGAAATTTTCTTGCTATTGATTTTGAAACAGCCAACCCAAGTCGCGATAGCGCCTGTTCAATTGGACTTGTCAGAGTTAAAAAAAACAAGATTATTCACAAAGCTGTTCACTTAATTCAACCCCCGTATCGAGATTTCATTTTCACTTACATTCATGGCATTCATTGGAAGGATGTTGCTTCCAAGCCGACTTTTAAGGACCTTTGGAAAGACATCAAAGATCACTTTGATGGGATTGACTTCATTGCTGCTCATAACGCCAAGTTTGATGCAAGCGTGTTAAAAGCGTGCTGTGCCAGGTATCGTATTCCGATGCCAACACTACCGTTCAAATGTACGGTTCAAATCGCTCGTAACCAGTGGAAAGTCTATCCAACAAAACTACCCGATGTCTGCCGCTATTTAGACATTCAACTCAAACATCACGAGGCTCTGTCTGATGCACTGGCATGCGCTCAAATCATGATCACTGCAAATCAAGAGACGATGAAAGTCAAAGTACCAGCAACTTTAAAAAAGTCTACACTAAAAACAACGACAGGGACTCGATTAAAAATCTCTAAACAATGTTAACAGCTATCGTGGTCAAAAAAATGAAACCCATCTTTTCCTTGAAAATTCCATCGAAAGTTCAATTTTTTAAGGAAGACGAAAAAGTTGAGCTGTATTTTCTTTATCTCCTCCTTTCACTTTTTTTAATTGGAATATTAATTTGGAGTCTCAGCGCCCTTTTCCCCCAAGACACGGGATGGATACCCGATGAAGTTAAGTCCAAAATTCTGCCTAAACTCCTCCACCTGGTCAAACCTGAACCTACGGAAAGAAGAATCTATATTTTATCCACAGTTCTTTCTCCCCTCATCATTAGTCTCTCCATATTGCTCATTGAAAAAAATTTAAGAATTTATCTCAAAATTTTAGCTCCTTTTTGTCAGTGTCTCTTTTCCTTGTTTATAGTTTTGCTTTTTTTGAGATTTCTTAATTTTCCAATTGTAACGGAAGTTTTAGGTTTTTCTTTCAATGACTCAGTTTTTAAATTGATAAATCTAGCTCTTGGCGTTGGCATTTCCCTCTTCCTCATCCAGCCGAGCATGACAACCCAGACTCTTCTCAAGCAAGCTTCCTTTTTCTTAGCTGCGGTTTTATTGATTATCATCGGTTCAATTTGGAGAGTGTTCAGCATAGGCTCTATTACAATGGAGGGCCCTTTTGTCGATCATTTTAATGCAGCCCTTTATGCTCAAAGTCAGGCAGCGACAGGGAAGATCGTGCTTTATGATTTTCCATCTCAGTACGGTTATTATGTAGAATTCCTAGCTCCTTGGTTTAAATGGATTGGATTATCCGTATTAACTTTCACTTCGACCATGAGCGCTTTACAAGCGCTGTCTATCGCATCGATTCTCTTTTTTTTATCCAGACATATTAAAAATTTTATTCTCTTTTGCTTTTGTGGAGCCGTTCTAGTCTTGATTATTTCTGTTTGGTTCAATATTCTCCATCCGTTTGAGCCTTACTTTCAGTACTGGCCTATTCGCTTGCTCTGTCCGGCCCTGGCCATCATTTTATTTGATCTCTGGCAACAGAAAAAAAGTCGAGTTTTCACAATAGGAGTTTCTTTTTTTTGTGGATTTTCCTTGCTTTGGAATCTTGATTCGGGAGTAGCAGTTGCGGGTTCTTGGTTAGCTTTACAAATATTTGAATTTTTTATTCTCGATCGAAAAAAAGCTTTGCTTCAGCTCTTGATCTCGATCGCTGGAATTGCTTTAGTTATTTTATTTTTTCAATTAAATATTTATCTCACTTCAGGCCACTGGATAAATTGGAATGAAATCACCCGCTCTCAATGGATATTCTATTATGCTGGTTTCAATATGCTGCCGATTCCTACTCAATTTCATCCCTGGATGCTTCTAATCTGTATTTATATTGCAGGACTTGTTCTAGGCATTGGATGGCTCAAAGGTAAACTCATCGACAGAAGGTTCTACCTCATTTTTTTTATTTCAATATTAGGGATTGGATTGTTCTCTTATTATCAAGGCCGGTCCCATGACTATTGCTTAACATCCGTAACCTGGCCTGCAATCCTCATTCTTTTTTTATTAGGTCAGAAAGCCCTCGATCTCCTCAAGGAGCAACGTCTAGGAAGGATGCCAGGATTCTTATTTCTGACCATCCTCGCATCTTCAGGAACCCTATCAATCGAGCGAATTTGGAAAGGTCTACCTATCCTCATTTCACTCACTCAAGATCATTTCTACAGACTGAATTTCCCTAAATCAAGCATTGCCGAAAATGCAAAGTTCATTTCATCTAGTCTAAATGGAAAAAAGGAGTGTGCCATTTTCTCTCCTCATCAGGCAGTGTACTTTGCTGAAAACCAACTTGCCTCATCCATTACCGGTCCAGGTTTGAATGAACTTTTACTGAAATCTGACGTTCAATCGATTCACGATCAAATAACTCAGTCTCCTCCAGAAGACTTATTTTTGGAACCCTCTTATTGGGTCGAATCTCAGTCAAACGAGAAAGGCATTCAACTCAGCCAACTCGTTCTGGCAAAGTACACCCTTGTTGCCACTAGCCAAAGTGGTGAATTATTGTATTTCAGAAGAAATTAGAAGCCCCAGCAATGAGTTTTCCTGGTTATAGTCCAGATTTTAACCCCAATGACTTTCAACTTCTAAAAATCATACAAAATAATCTAGCTTTCGCACCAGCCCCTCTTCAAGGGCCAGCAGTCAGGATTCCTTGATTCTCGTACCTTGTTAGGATAAATTGGGTAAAGTGTGATTGCATTCAATAGCTGCTAAGCTCGTCATTCAAAGCAGATAAATTAACAGGAGATGTATCCATGTTCATTACCCAATCAAAAGCTTGGAAAATAAAAGTCTGCTTCGTAGCATTTCTTTATAGTCTTTCAGCACTCGCAATGGATTGGTCAGCTTTAGAGCCGTATCAGGGAACGCGAAGTCTCAACTACGTTAACACTATTTTGTCAATCTTAGTGAAAGATGACCCTATTGTAAAAGAGTATATCTCATCTTATGTGACTGTAGGGAATCATAGTATTCAAATATTTTCAGAAACCTCAAGTCAGAACCCTCAAAGAAAACCAGAATTTGAACTGCGATTTGGAAACCATCCGTTACCAAAACAGGATGGAGACTTTGTATATAATGGAAAAAATTTCGACGGTCTAAAGATAGCAATAGATTCCAATAATAACCAATGGAATACGCTTCGTTTCAATAAAAAAGATGGCTCCATTAAAGATATCCATTATCCAACTTTAACCCATCAAATTTCTAACAAACTTAAATCCTTGCTTGAAGAAAATGGAGCAGAAGTTTACCTCTCTCGAGCAGATTTGAACGGTCATTACGATTGGCCACAGATTGTACAAAGAACCAATGAATTTAAACCTCATATTGCCATAGTAACAGATTTTAACATCCAAAAAGACGAGGGCGACTTTTTGCCAGGGAAACCTTTGATTGAAATCAATCTTCCTGAATGTAGTGCCTCTCAGAATTCAATGGTAAGCCTTTGCCCAGGCTGTTTTAGAAAAGATGAACTCAAAACTTCAAATCCTGAAGATGAATACGGCGTACGCTTTCGCTATCGTTTCATGCATTCAATCGCCACAGGTAAACCCATCCATTCTGTTAAGCTTGGAATGTACATAAATAAAGCATGCAGTGATATTATGAAGGCCAATCTCATGGATGTCAGAGAGTCTTCTTTTAGCGACACAACTGCTGGGGTTCAAGCCTGTGATGAATTAATGAGCACATGCCGAAAACTGAATCTTCAAACAAAAGATGGATACATTCCTGGAATTGGTGTACGAAATCTCGCTTTTACTGAAGTCTACGCAAACTCAGTCATTTATCTTTTCCCAAACATAGAATTAGCTCTATTAGAAACTGAATTGAGTTCAGAGGATTGGGCAGTAAAAGTCGCACAAACCTATTATGAAGGAATTAAAAATTACCTTAAAAACGAATCTTCAAATGAACTTTCACGCCGAATACAAAAAAGAAATCAAGAGGTCGATGAGTCAGATCTAGTAAGCAACAAAAGAATTAGCTTCCCTTTGATGCAATTTGCTCGTTTATATAAAAAAAGAACGAATGATAAAGAACTAATTTTGGATTTATTACGAAGAGAAGATATCGATCATGCATTTGCGATTCAATACCCAAATGATCCAACCAAAAAGATAGAGTTTTTGAATGCTTTTGGGTTTTCATCGCCTGAAATAATTGAAGTTGAAATTACAGCTCGTTTGAATCTGGGTGATTTTACTTTAGTTAATATTACCCCTCCAACCAAAGCTAGTATTGCTACAATTGATTCAAAGTCGTCACAAGAAGAAAGACATTTTCTAGCAACCCACAAAGCTCTACATCTAGGCAGTCAAGAGACCCCCGAAGCTAGAATGATCAAGAGAGCGATTCAAATAGATATGCAGACTTTAATTTATCGTTGTATAGAAAAATCTAAAAAAAATTCTAGACCATTTATTGAGGCACTTGATTAGAATAAAAAATAATTTTTTAAATACAATTATAAAAAGCTTCTCAAAACAGCCGTAAGATCAAGGGCGTGAAAGTATTTAGTGATGAGAAATTAAAAGCCTCGAATTGAGATTCATCTGGATATCTCTGTCAATAAGAAATAGTCACAGAGCTCCCAAGACTGTGGAGACTGATCAATGAAGGGCTCATGTCATTCCCGCCGAAATCCAAAAAATTTAACCGGGCTAATCCTGTAAGACAAGCAGCACCAGCTGCTCCGATTTTGTTCCCTGCTAGATCTAGAGTTTCTAACTCAGTGAGTCCTGAAAGATAAATGGCACCAACATCGCTTAGACTATTTTCACACAGATCCAGCCACTTTAACCGAGTCAGTCCTGCAAGATAAACGGCACCAGCATCTCCTATTTCGTTTCCAAAAAGATCCAGCGTTTCTAGCTGGGTGAACCCTGCCAGGTAAGCAGCACCAGCTGCTCCGATTTTGTTCCAACTCAAATTCAGTTCTTTAATATTTGGAAAATGCTCTTGAATAAACGCCACTAAATCTCTTAAAACTTCAGCAGTTATGTTTGATCTAGAGAAATCCAATGATTCAAGTGCTATGTGAACTTGACCCTCAGCTCCATCTTTCAATAGCAGAGTCGTTAATTTGACTTTAATATCAGCTGCAGAATCTCCTTTTATTTTAAGAGACTTCACCCATTGGATGGTGAGTGCATTGAATCTTTGATTCACTTGCAAAAGAACAACCCAAGATTTTTGATCTAAAAACTCAACTGTATTTTTTATAATCTTATCGAAATCTTCATCGGTGGCTGCTTGGGATAAAATAGGAAATCCATTCAAAAATAAAAAAATTAAAAAAAAATTAAAATTTTTCATCGCAAGGATGCACATATTCACTTCTTGTCTAAACATCAAGAAAAATAATCGCTTTAAATTCTGCTATAGGAAGTTAATGAAATATCAGGAATGCTTTAACCCAAAGCATCTAAAAAATCCAGATAGGCCATCTATCAGCTTCCTGTACTTTTCTCAAAAAATTCTTAAGAAGCTTGACGACTTACAGCTTTTTGCTAATATTCGCATATCGTGAAACTTAGCTATTTACTTGATTCAAACTCGTATCGAGATTTTATTTTCACTTATATTCATGACATTACCGGAAACTTTTGACATGAAGAGGAGTTTTCGTAATAAAAAAGATTGGCCAATGATCTTCTTGCAATTGAAAATCTTCTTTTTTGACCCCATTCAAAATAGGAGGATATGAAACACTAAACCGGTTAATTTACACAAAAATAACTATAAAACAGAAAAAGGCAATTTTAAGATGATTTCAGCAGTTCAAATCCCTTCATCAGTTATCCATTTAGTCAAAAATCTCAAAAAACAACAGTTCACAAACTACTCTAAGCAAGTACCCTTAAAATATGGCTATAGAGTTCAGATTTCCGAAGAGCAAAGACTTGCTGCGAAACAATTAAATTCTTTTTATGAGCGACAAGTCTGGGGCACATCCGATGATGCAGACAATCAAACCTTGTCAAAAGAAGAAACCTTGGCCATCAAAGAGTGGATCGACGGAACCCCTTATGGCTTTCATGTCTTAGAGGTTGGCTGCGGCTCTGGTCGTTTCACTGTTCCTTTATTAAATGCAGCACGCAGTGTAACGGCACTTGATCGAGAAAAAGATACTTTTGAAGCTCTTTCAAGGAAGATTCCAAAGAAACTGATAAAAAAAATGAGACTTTTGTGTACTGATTTCTCTCAACCATTAAACAAAAAAAACCAGTTTTCATCTGTTATTATGATAGAAAATTTAATTGGCATGAATCCAAGGGTAATAGAAAGACGAAAAATTATTAAAAATGCTGCGTCTCTTTTAATGAAAAAAGGTATTCTCATCATCGGCTTTCGTGTGCATCCTGCAAATAAAGAAAACGAGATGTTCTATCAGGCTATGCCGTACGGCAACCTATTTGGACTTGCAATTAACTGGTCAGTCTCTTGTTTATTAAGGGAAGTTTCAACTTTCTCTAACCAATTAAAAATGATTATAACAATTCCTGGTTCTAATCGCCCAGCCGGTGGAAAAATGTATCTAACAATATTTGAAAAATTATAAGTCGAAAAAAACTTTTTCTTTTTTTTCTGGCTTCAACACTTTGGCCTAATAGTCTACTGCTTGCCTGAAGTTATTGACAAAAGAATCAAAACTTGCAATTAAGTGGCCAGCGGTATGGTCGCCTAAATAAAAACTTCTTTGCTTCGACTTCATACTAGAGCTCATTTCAAAACCTGCGTAAAAGGATAATAATTGAGGCGAGTTGAACAAATCCAAAATAATTTTCTGGATAATAGTCGTATCTAGTTTCTACTCTCCGAAACGACTGGACCCAAGAAAAGAATCGTTCAACCCCCCATCTTCGTCTGTAGCGTCTAAGAGATCGGCCATCTTGAGTGGGTGGTTTTCGTCGATTGCACTTGTGGGGAGCAATGAGCTCCCATCCGAATCGTCGTCGAAGTTCTTTCCTAAGAGGATCAGAATCGTAAGCTTTGTCTCCGATAAGTCGGTCAGGTACGTGCCGAGTATATCGGGACCGAAGCGTTGGGATAGCAAGGCCACTCTCATGTGGTGCAGCACTCTCAACAAGCAAGGCGATAGGAAGAGATCGATTGTCAACGATTGCCATGATCTTGGAGCCTTTACCACTCTTGATTTTACCCACTTTTTGACCCCTTTTTTTGCTTTAACAAATGTGGTGTCGATGAAAGTTTCAGTGAGATCAATCTTTCCACGGTTCTTCAGGTCTTCAACTAGAGTTCGAATGATCTTATCGAAAATACCGAGTTCAACCCACTTGCGAAAATGTCTATAGCAGGTTGATCCTGATGGATATCCTTTGGGGGCTGGAAGGTCACCCCATCGGGCACCGACTCTCATTACCCACAAAACCCCCTGAAGTATCTCTCGCATAGAATGAGGCGGCCTGCCACCTTTTGGAGACTTTTGCTGTACTGGAAAGAGCGGCTCGAGAATTTTCCATTGGTCATTGCTGAGTTTCATATCGCACACTATGCGTCAGCACAATAAATATTTGA
>CAIZRG010000040.1 GCA_903935335.1 Oligoflexia bacterium | reverse complement strand
CCTACACGACGCTCTTCCGATCTTTCACATTTTTTACGTCCCTTAAGCTCAGAGCCAGGAGCTGGAGAGGGTGGAGGTAGTCTAGATCCACAGGCGGGTCAGTTCGGTAGAGAATATGGCTAAATTCTTGAGGAGATCGAGTTTGAGAAGGAGCTAGCCTGAGCTGGATCCGATCTTTAGGTAGAGAAATAAAAGCAGACGCATTCAAATACACTTGGGAGTCATGGAGTCCAATCGATTTAACATTACACCAAGACTGCTGAATTCCCATTTCAAAAGCTTCTTGGGCTAACCGTAAAGTCGTATCATGGGTTAGGTCGAGAGTTTCCCAAGGGTCTGTGATCCATAGAAAATGGGGCTTTCGTTTCATCCAGTGAAGTCCCCAAGAGCATGAGTGATCTTGATCAAAACTTCTGTAGAAATTTCTTTCAAAGAGTGAGCTTTGGATCCCCAGTGTTCCATGAGAAGGTGACTTGTGGAGGTGAGTTCATCCGAAGCGAGTTGGGCTGATTTTTGAGGAGAGAGATACGATAAAATGCTGGTGGGGGATGTTTGCTGATTTTTTTCCTGTGCGTCTTCTAGGTCATCTGCAATTTGAAAAGCAAACCCTAAAGCATCTGAAAAAGATAAGATCGCTTGACCTAAAGGAGTGAAGTCAGAAATTCCTGCAAACTCTTTGGGAATCAGTAGGGCTGCTTTAAAAAGAGCCCCTGTTTTTTGGTGATGCATTTTTCTGAGATCTTCAAGAGTTGAGCTTGGAGTTAAAAGGGCTTCTGCCGCTTGTCCTCCTACCACTCCTCGAGGACCCATAGCCTGGATGAGTTGCTTGATTCCTAGGAGCAAGGAAGTAGGTTCAACGGGTGAATCTAGGAGCACATCGACTGCTAGGGCCATCAGGCCATTGCCAGCCAGTAAAGCTAGACCTTCTCCAAATTTTTTGTGATTCGAGAGTAGTCCTCGTCGATAGTCATCGTTATCCATGCAAGGAAGATCATCATGGATGAGAGTAAAACAATGAGTCATTTCTAAGGCTAGCGCTGCTGAAAGGACTGTTTTTGAGGGAAGTCCTAGCATTTCAGCGCAGGCAAATGTGACTCTGGGTCTAATCCTCTTTCCAGGGGATAAAAGGCTGTACTGGATCGATTCTGCAAGGTTCTTGGGGGTTTGGTTTTCATCGTGAAATAAAAAACGGGCTAATGTTTTTTTGAGCTGACTTTCAAACTCGGTATTATCTAAATTCATAAAGAGTACTCCAGAAAATACTTTTAGATTGAATAAAGTTCAAGAGTCCTTTGGACTCAATGGACTCGGTATGGGAGATTCAAGGGTTCCTGTCAGCCGATAACCAAAACTTCCATCCTCTTGTTTTCCAGGGCTTAGAATCATTTCTAAAAGAACGAGAGATTTTAGGATTGTTTCTGAAAGAGAAAATCGGGTTTGCAAATTTAAAGTGCTTGATGTCCATTGTTGATTGAGAAGAATTTCTCCAGAAAGAGTTCCCTGGATATCATCCACGGGAACAGGCTTTGAAGTTGTGTTTCCTGAGCGTCCCAACCTAAGGGTTTGAATCTTGGCTTTTCCTCGATTCAAACTGAAATCGATCATTCCTTCTGAAATTGATATTTTGGGCAGAGAAAAGCCTGCAATGAGCTGGGGGCCAACTGTGATTGCTGAGACTTGAAGTTGAGCTTCACTTTCCCATGAGCTAGGGACGTTGAGGTCTCCAGAAGCTGAACCCTTCCCATCTACAATTCCTGTTACTGAAGCAGCAGAAAGGGCAGAAAGAAGTCCTGATTTCCCAAGGTCAAATTTTTTGGCTTCGCAGGAGAGAGAAATTTGATTTCCTCGAACAGAGATCCCTCCTGAAAGGAATCCTTCCTCTTTTTTAAGTTCAAATTTTCCGGAAATTCGACCCAAGATCAGAGAAATCAATGACGGAGAAACTGTGATCTGGTCTATTTCGACGGATGGAGTGGGAGGAGGAAAGTGGAGTGTAACTCCCTTGAGGGTATAAGAAACTCCCCAGAGAAAGGAAAGATGACTCTCTTTAGAGAAAAAGCTGATTTCTTGCTGAGAGAGTAAAGAAGAAATCTGTCCGTCCAGATAGTTCTTCAGGCGGTCTTCGGGTAGCTTCATCAGTGAGAAAAAAATCAAACAAAAGCCCGTAAAAACGATCCACCCCACCTGCTTTAAAACTTTTTTCCAAATGGGAACGGAGTTTGAGGCTTCAAGGAGTTCTTCAGGCGGAGTTTCAGTTGCTTCGAGTTTATCGTGAATAGAAGATTGATTCATTCTTTAGGCTCCATCAAGGTAAAGCCTGAGACTGCAAGTGTTGCATCCAGGTAACCGGTCGGATCATTTTTTGTGTCAATGAGAAGGTTTCTTACTTTCACTGGGCGTTGACCACTTTCAAGGGCTAACATAAATCGAAGGATTTGCTTAATATTGATGTGATTCAGAGATACATCCATCAATGTTTCTTTGGATTGCTCTCCTGAAGGACCTGCCTTTTCAGGTAAAAGAGAGACACTGGCCTTATCGATGCCTGAGCCTCCTGCAACTGATTCAAAATAAGCTTGCCAAGACAAGGAGTCTTTTTCTGGGTTTCTAGAGGATGGGGTTAGGTCTTTCAGGCGTCGGAGCTCATCGTTGGCTGATTGAAGCATACCTAGGAGCGCTCTTTTTTCTGAAAGCTCATTTTTTAAGCGATAGACATTCCAAATCGAAGAGATGAACACAAATAAGACTGTCAGTATCCCTAGACCCACCCCTGAAAATTTGAGATAGGTTCGACTTTGAGCATCAAGTTCTTCCCATTTGCCCTTCAGCTCTTGATACCAGAGCTGTTCGCTCATGGAGTCCGTAACTGAGCTGACCCATTCTTTGATCTTTTCACTATTGAGCATGAGAGTCCTCCAGTGGGGTTCCTTTGTAAGTGATTTTCCACTTTTTTAAGCCGTCTGTCCCAGGAGAGGCTTCCTCCAACTCACTTTTTTCTAAATCTGAAAGCCGATGATTGACTAAATCTGTTAATTTGTCAGCTAATTGGGGTTGAGCAAATTTAAAGACGAGTTGAGCAGAATTTTTCTTATCCGAAGCTGAAAAAGGATCTCCAGGTGGAGTTCCTGATTGAAATTGAACAAGATCCACCACAATATCTTTGGGAATTGAAACAGAGAGTCGATTTAAGAAATTCAAGGGTGAGTGAGGATTGGGTCCGTAAAGCTGACTGAGTTCACGTTGTTTGGTCAGCTCTTTCGTAATTGAAGTTCGCAGAGTGCTGGTATTGGACATATAAGTTTTTAGAGCACTCGAAGAAAGAGATCCAAAAAAAGTACTCACACTGCGTTCCAAAAGGGCATCGGTTAAGGCGAGCTTTGCTTGGTAGAATTTTGATTGAAACATTAAGCTCACAAAAAGACAGATCGTGATTAAGCTTGCTGTGATCATTGGCTTTCGGATTGCTGAAAAGTTCATTTCCTTAGAGCGGACTTCTTTTTCAAAATCTCCCTTTCTTAAATTAATGCAGCTCGACCGTTCTGATCCTACCCAAGTTAAAGTCAGAGCAGTAGCTAAGAGAAAGTGAGCTTCAGTTTGATTAGAATAAGTAACCCCTGAAGAAGTAATTAAACTTAAAGCATGTAGGGGTTGAGCTTCTATCTTTAAATAATTCTGAATCCAAGGTCCAAGTCCAGGCAAAAGAGAGCTTCCTCCGGTGAGATAAATTTGGGTTATATCAAGATGGGTCAAACTCTTTGATGCGAGAAGGATCTGGCGCATTTCAAAAATGAATGGTTGCAGAGCTCCTTCTAAGCATCGAGATAGCTCGATTTGCTCAGGGGGTAGATTCGAATTGTCTTGAGCATGATGGGCGGCATCATTGACAAATCCACGATCTATTTTTAAGGACTCAGCCTCATCCCGTGAGATACCCTGTTTTTGAGAAATGGCAGAAGTGAGATCCTCTCCACCCCAATGGATCTGTCTGACTAAAACAGGAGCATTCTGCCAATGTAAGTAGAAAGTCGTTTTTTCTCGTCCAATTTGTACTAAAAAAACAGGATCCTTTTGGCCCATCGGTCCTAGGATTCGATTCAATAAAGTTCTGTAAGCCCATGTATCTGTACAAACCACATCAGGGTCAAGCCCATAAGATTGCCATTCCAGAAGAGAGGTGACAATGTGCCGTTTCAGGCTCGCTGCTACATGAACGAAGCTTCCTTGCTTGTTTTGAGAGAGAGTCGAATAATCGTAGACACATTCTTCTGATGGAAAAGGCAGTTCATCTTCGAGTTCAAAACCTACACTTGCTTGAATTGATTTTTTATCGCGAGTAGGTAATTTTAAGTTTCGAAATGTTGAGCGACCCGAAGGAAGAGCTACAATAATCCTATCAGGAATTTTTTGGAGTTTTCGGATAAAACTAGAAATTACCTTTTCTTCTTTGACTTCAGAATTTAGGGGAATTTCATGGTAATTATGAATTTCATATCGACCAAAGGCACTTTCCATTTCAACGGCTTTGATCTTTGAACTTCCTATATCAATTCCTAAGATTCGCATGGATTTTGCTCCTATAGAATATTCATGAAAGTAATCTTTAAACCCGAGTTAGGTTTTGAGTCAGTTTTTAAAGTTGTTTTAGAATCATCTTTAGCTTGGTTATTATCATTTGATTTTTGAGGATCTAGTAGCACCCAAGCTTGAAGGGTCCGAATCGATTGATTCACCTGAGCTTGTACAGTAATTTTAAAACTGTTTTCCTCGGTGAGGATGAGCATGTTTTGAGTTTTTAAATTGTTCTTAAAATCATTGAGATTTTGGGGGTTGCTTTGAAAAGATCCTACTTTTTTTTGCAAGTAGTCAAAAAACTCCTGATCCGTTGGAAATAAGTGATTTTCGTCTGAGTCCCTGTATTTAATGAACTCAGAGACTTCGTCTTGAGTCATTTGAGGGACCAGGGCTTTGAGAGTTTGGGCGTCAATGGTATTGACATTAAACCCGGTAGTGACACTGGTTGTGAGTTGAGGAGCAAGTAGATCATAAAGTTCGTCGTCCATGGAAGGTAAGAAGTGAAGTTCTGAAAGAGAGTAAAAAGGAGCTTGCTTCATAGGAACCTGATCATGGCTTGAGGAGGTTCGTCGGTCATAACCACGCTTAGTCCAGGCTTCAATTTGATCGATGAGGTCTTCTATTCTGAAGTCTCGGTAGTTCGAAGCAAAGTCCAAATCTGTTTTGAATTTTTGATCTAGAATTTCACCTATAAAACTTTGAAGGTTTTTCCTGGCGTCTTCTGCATTAAAAGGAGTGGGAGAAGGCCCAGCAGAAGGTCCAGGTGAAGGCAAAGTTGAAGGGATAGCCCCAGGTAGAATTTGGTTTAAGTTGTACTTGCAGGATTCTGAGGAGATGATGGAGTTGGAATTTCCCTCCAAGTTAGATTCTTTATTAAATTTTTCAATCGATTCTTGAGCAGAAGGAAGCATTCCTGGTATTTTGTTAGGCAGTGGAATGGGAATGGGAAAGCTCCAAATTTTTTCCATAATCCCTTTTGGAATTGTTTTTTTTAGATCAGACTCCTTGACCTGCTTATACATTTTCAGTCGAAGGAGGGAGAGCTTGAGAGCACTTTTGGCTAGATAATGAGCTTTAGTTTGATCCAGTCCCCCATAAGCAATGGATTGGCTTATTTGAGCGAGATAGGTAAACTCTGTCACTAAGACAGAGAGAAGGGCTACGGAAGCCAGGACCATAAAAAGAGCAATTCCACTTGAATTCTGATTTCTGAAGTTTTGCTTAGATATTGGGGTTAAGGCCATTGAGTGGGATCTCCGGTCTGAATTTGAAGTCACCTTCAAACGTAAGTCTTTTGGGTCCAAGGACTTCGATTTTCATTTCAATGATTTCGGGGAACTTGTTTTTATTCTCTTCTTTGTCGCTATCCCAAGATCTTGAAGTTTTCCAAGTGTTCCCATCTCGAGTCAGATAAGTATAATTAATTTTTCTGATTCCTCTTAGAATTTCATAAGATTTTTTCATCGGGTCTTTGTGTTCATTCATGTTAAACGCATTTGGGCTTTCTGTACGGACGAGGACTAAAGTTCCTTTATTTTCTGAGTCTTGATCGTCTTTTTTTAAGTCATAAGTAATTTTTGCAAACTCAGACTCTGGAGCATCTCGGTAGATGCGCATATGTGACAAAGAGATGAACGACATTTTGCTATCCGTTCCAATGAAGCGGGAGGGTCTCAAGCCATTCGTTTGAATGGCTTGAGACCAAAAATCAAAGGAGCGCCCAAGATCATCGGTGAGCTCTTCTGGGGGAGGAGGAGTATCAAACCACTTCTGAAGGTGAGGGGAGTAAAGCAGGGCAATATCTTTTTGGACAATCGCTGTGGAAAGCCTAATTCCGTTATAAAAATCCCCTTCTTGTCCTAGGATATCCCTGAGTTTGTAGGTTTCAATCGTAGCTTGATAAGTTGCAAAGCTGATAAACATCAAAATAGACATCGCAATTAAAATTTCAAGGAGGGTAAATCCCTGTTTTTTGGGCTCGTGATTAGCCTGATCCTGAGTCTTAGAGGGATTGTAACGGATTAAATTCATAATTTAGGTTTACCCAATAAGTTGCTAACGTGAAGCTCTGCTCACCTGCTCCTCGGTTCCAAGAAATTGTGACTGAAACTTCTCGAATTGCTTTTGATAAAAAATTCGATACCAATTTACTTAAAGTTTCAGTTTCTTGAGTCTCTCCTTTATTCCCAGGATTTCCTAGGTTGAGTGGCGGGAACTTCAATTCTATGATTTTAGTCTTCCATCGATAATCGGTATAAGGCTCTGGAAAGGTTCCTGATTCCTCTTTTTGAACCTCATCAAAAGATTTTCCCTCAATTTTATACTCGGTTTCAACCATTTGGTTTCTGGCTAGCATGCCGACAATATTCATTTGTTTGGCTCGAGCTGAAGCGTTGATGCTGCCTTGTTCAACGGCTAGGATTGAGGTAAATGAAAGAACCATGATTGCCATCGCAATAATGACTTCTAAAAGTGTAAATCCTGATTCTGAAAAGAATTTTTTATTTTCCTCCAAAAACTTCGGCTCCTTGAATGTAGCGGTCATAAACATCGGTTAAACCCAAGATCGCAGTAATAACAAGTGAAGCATGGTGTTGGCTTCCATCTTTGAGATGAATGAGGGTTTGCTCAGAGAGTCCATTTGGGAAAAAATGAGTATAGGCTTTCCCTTCGGTTAAAGGGTTGGGACTTTGTTGAGTAAAAACATCTTCAAATTCGACTCCTAAAGGTAAGGAGATCTTCTTGCGAGTTACGTTTTTCTCCAGTGAAAAAGAAGACGATGAGGTATCAGGAGATTTCGAGAACTTGGCTCGAGTTTCTCGCTTTTCTTTAGATTCTTTCGTATCTAAGGGAACCATTTTAGCACTGGATTCGACCCAAAACGCACGATCTTTAAAATCATAAACGACACGATGCATTTTTCCAGTAATGATGGTAGAATTATATGCTTCCCGAATGGTGCTGGCTAGGTCTCGAGTCGCTGAATTGAGTGAAACTTGAAAATAGCTAGAAACGCTCGGGATGAGCATCACTGCAATCAAGGCAATAATACCCAGGACAACCAAAAGCTCAATCAATGTAAATCCACTGGCCTTAGGTGTCCTGAGTAATAGTCTGAATCGATTAATCAAGATCATCTGAAGAAATGTCTTTGTCAATACCCGTGCCCCCTTCTTTCCCGTCTGCACCGAGTGATTTCAGAAGAACTTTGTTTGAATCCGATGTGTAAATAAAGTCATGATTCCAAGCATCTTGTGGCAATTTCTTGATAAATCCCTCGGGATCATAGTTCTTACATGAGCGCCCCCCGGTGGGTGCTTTGACTAAAGCATCTAACCCTTGTTCGGTGCTGGGATAAAATCCACAGACACGACGAAAATCATCTAAGATGACTAAAAGTTGTTTCATCTGAATTTTCGTAGAAGAGACCTTGGCTTCATCGAATTTTTTAATCACATTTGTTCCGACAAATCCTGCGAGAAGCGCCATAATGGCAATCACGATCATGAGCTCAATTAAGCTAAATCCACTTTCATGGATATTGATAAAGGTTTTGTTGAATTTGCGTTTCATTTCTTTCCTCCGGTTGTTTGAATGAACTTGAGTTCATTCTTATTTTTATCGTTTGTTGATGTTCATCATCTCCATCAGTGGCATAAAGACCGACATGACGATAAAGCCTACAGCTCCGCCCATACCCACAATCATGAGGGGTTCCATGAGGCTAGTGAGCGAATCAATTTTAGTGTTAATTTGTTCTTCGTAAGTCTCAGCAATGTTTCTTAGCATTTCAGGAAGTTCCCCTGTTTTTTCTCCAATTGAAATCATATGAATCATCATAGGAGGAAATTCTCCACTTCTTCTGAGGGGTTCTGCAATGGATTGACCTTCTGTAATGTTTTCACGAGCCTCTAACACGGCGTTGGCAATGGGGATATTATCAACGAGGTTTTTAGCAATGGTCATACTGGTTAGAATCGGAACGCCGCTTCCTAAGAGTGTAGACATCGTACTAGCAAAGCGAGTAACCGCGATCATTCGAATTAAGGGTCCCATGAGCGGAGCTTTCAGGATAAAAGCATCCCACTTGCCTCGTCCCGTTGGGGTTGAAATATATTTTTTAAAGATCCAAGTGAATAAAAAACCTAAAGCTATGAATACAAACCACCAATTCACAAGCAGATCACTGATATTCATCAGGAATTTTGTCAAGGCAGGGATCGGTTTATTCATGGAATCAAAAATTTTAGTAAGCTTTGGAATGACAAACGTGAAGATGGCAATCATCAGTCCACCTGATACGATCATCATCAGTCCCGGGTAAGTCATTCCGCTGATGACTTTACTGCGAAGCCGCATTTGGGCTTCTTTGAGATCAGCTAGGCGAAGTAAGACTAAACTTAAAGTTCCAGAGCTTTCACCTGCTTCGATCATATTGATGAAAATATTATCAAAAACCTTAGGATGGGCTCCTGTGGCTTTAGCTAGGCTGGATCCTTCATTCACATCCTGTCTCACTTGCGATAAAATGACTTTTAACTTTTCATTTTCAGTTTGTTCGACCAGAGCATTTAAGCCTTCCACGAGAGGAACATTGGCTTTGATTAAACTTGCCAGTTGTCGTGTGAGCATAGCCACTTCTCGAGTACTGACTCGTCCCCCCAGAAAAGGCAGACTGCTCGATTGTCCAGGCTTGGCGACTAATTTTTCTGTGATCTGAGTTACAATGAGCCCTTGTTTTTTCAGCTTGAGTCGAGCTGCTTTTTGGCTTTCTGCCTCAAGAATGCCTCGCTGAGTTTTTCCAGTCGAACTTAATGCTTTATAGTCAAAAAAAGGGGCCATTTAGGGTACTCCAGTCAGATCAAGCTTTTTACGCTTCTGCATGGGTTGCTCTCATAAGTTCATCAATTGTGGTTAAACCTTGAAGGACTTTTGAAACCCCGTCTTCTCTTAAGGTATGCATCCCATTTTGAATCGCAGCTTTTTTGAGAGTTGCAGCGTCTGAGTTTCTCACAATTAAAGATCGAATGGAATCCTCAACCACTAAGAGTTCATGAATCACTGTACGTCCTGAATATCCACTTTGGGAGCAACTGGGGCAACCTACGGCTTTAAAAACTTGGGCATCTTCAGGTAGGACTGTGATTCCAAGTTCTTGCATTTCAAAAGGACTCGGGGTGTGAGGAACCTTACACTTTTGGCAAATACGTCGGATCAGTCTTTGCGCAATGATTCCTAGCAGGGAGCTTGCCACTAAAAACGGTTCAACCCCCATGTCGATGAGACGAGTGGGAGATCCAGAAGCATCGTTCGTGTGTAAGGTGGATAAAACCAAGTGACCTGTGAGAGATGCATTAATAGCAATTTCAGCGGTTTCCTTATCTCGAATTTCTCCAACCATGATAATATCTGGATTTTGTCTCAGAAAAGCTCTTAAGGCTCGAGCAAAGGTCAGGTCAATTTTGGCGTTCACTTGAACCTGATTAATCCCAGGAATTTGGTATTCAATGGGATCTTCAACAGTCATGATATTTCGAGTAGGGCTATTGAGTTTTACGAGACAGGCAGAAAGAGTTGTCGATTTACCACTTCCAGTAGGCCCGGTAACGAGGATAATGCCATATTTACGGAAGATGAGTTTTTCAACTGCTTTAGCGCTTTTTTCTGAAAATCCAAGCTGTTCCAGTTGTAAGACAGTGCCCGTTTGCTCAAGAATTCTCATCACCAACCGCTCTCCAAAACTGGTAGGTACGGTTGAAAGCCGGATATCAACATCTTTCCCAGCAATTTTAATCTTGATCCTTCCATCTTGAGGGAGACGTTTTTCAGCAATATCCAAAGTTCCCATGACTTTCACTCTTGAAGAAATTGCAGCATGGGCTTTTTTAGGCTGTCTGATGATATCATATAAAATCCCATCGATTCTAAATCGAACGACGAATTCCTTTTCAAAGGGTTCAATATGGATATCGGAGGCTTTTTCCTTCACGGCTCGAAATAACAAAGAGTTCACGAATTTGATAACGGGCGCGTCATCTTCAGTGGCCTCGAGGATATCAATAGGTCCTTCAAGGTCGTAGGTGTCTTCAAATTCTCCGCCAATATTATCGACCAGACTCGATGTGTTTCGTTCGTAGACCCGATTGATAGCATCTTGGATACGCATACTGGTGCTGACCTTCAGTTTAATTGGGATTCCTATTAAAACACGAAGGTCTTCTGCCAAGGTAGGGTTGAAAGGATCTGATACGACAACGACTAAGGTTTCTCCTTTAGCATCTTGCTCTTTGGCAATCGGAAGAACTTCTTTGGCTTTGGCATAGTTAATGGGAATTTGTGCAATCAGAGCAGGATCGATTTCATTGGGTCTCAGTTCTTCTAAGAACGGAAGATTGAGCTGAATGCACAAAGCTCGCATGATTTCATGAGCACTGAGCATATTCTTTCGAGCTAAGATCTCTCCTAGAATTCCTCCTTCTTCCTCTTGGACTCTAAGAGCTTCTTCCAATTGCTCTTGAGTCAAAGAGGTATGTTTGAGCAAAATCTCGCCTAATAAAGTCGAAGAGTCCACCCAGTTTTCTGTTTGAGACGGTCTGGATTCGTTTGGACTCATCATCTTTAGGTTCCCCCCTTCTTGCTCTGTGCTTCAGGGCTAGGTTCCGTGAGGGGAGCTGTAATAGCCGATTCAGCAGGTGGTGAAGCCGGTGTTGCAGTCGGTGGTGCAGAATAAACAGGGCTAGGTTGTGCACTAGGGCTAGGTTGTACAGCCGGTGCCGGTGAATCTTTTGTTTGAGTTGTTTCCTCATCGATTGTGATGGTTGTAGCAGGTCGGGCTTCATTGAGCTGATGAATGTCAGGTAAGGATCGGATGATTGCATCTCTTTGCTTTCTGAGAGGGTCTTCACCGCCTGCATTGGATTCAATGAATTCATCTCGTTCTTTCAGTTTACGGTCCAAAATCCCTCGAACCTTCTCATACTGGCGGATGATGTGAGGGGTCATAAAGATCAAGAGATTGTTCTTGGAAGTGGAGGTTGTTTTACTTTTGAAAAGCCAGCCTAGAAGAGGGATGTCTCCTAGGAGTGGGATTTTATTGACGACCTCTTCGGTTTTATCTCGGATCAGTCCTCCCAGGACGATCGTGTCTGAATCTCCAATAACGACTGTGGTTTGAGTGGTTCGATCTAAAGTTGCAAAAGCTGTATCTTGTAAGGCTTTAGGCACTCCTACTGTTTGAAGGGAACCCATTTTTGCAGTGACTTCAAGTTTTACAAAGTTTGTAATTTTATTGATCTGTGGCTTGATCTTAATTGAAAGAGCTACAGATTCTTTTTGGATTGAATTAGTGACACCCGCTCCTTGAACTGCATTAGAGACGGGGTAAGGGATTTTTTCAGCAGATTCAAAATTAGCTTCTGAATTATCCAGAGCAATGACTTGAGGAGTGGCTAAAATATTGCCTACGTTATTGGTTTGGATGGCCTTGATGAGTCCTTGTACACTGGAGACAGTGATGTTTTGGCCTCCTACATTGAAGTTATAGGGATTTCCTAGAGCATAACCGATCAAGCCGCCTTTATTAGAAAAGGCAGTTGCAGGATTAAACATAGTGGCTAGATCACCGGGATTTGTGACTGATCCTAATAATGAAGGAGCACTGGCGATATTGGAAGAAAATGTGAAATCACGTCCCAGCTGGACCTCAAGAATGACGACTTCGACATAAACTTGCTCACGTGGAATATCTAATCGATTAATGACTCTTTGGACGGTGACAAAATCTGAAGGAGATGCTGTGATAACAAGCGCATTCGTGGCTTTATCAGGAGAAATCTTAATCGATCCTTCAAATAAGTTAGCTGCAATCGGATTGACGCCAGTTCCACCTCCAGGTCCTCCTGGAGGTGGGGAAGAAGGTCTTCCGGTTTGAGAAGAAAAATTGTTTAAGGTGTTAGAAATTTGCTCGGCATCTGCAAATTGAAGGTAAACAACATGAACTTTGCCTCCACCTGTGGATTGAGGAAGTCTTTGGTCAAGTTTAGCAACGAGTTCACGGACTTGATCTCCTCCCCTCGTGTTGGCATGGACAATGAGGGTATTGGTTCTTTCGTCCGCAATGATGGTATTGATGATTCCACCTTCTTTAGTCCTTCGAGCATTAAATCTTCCGCCACCTCCCCCAAAGCGTGGGACTCCTGGAGTACCTCCTGCACTGGCGCCTGGAGAGCCTGTTCCCGGAATGAGAGCATCAATTAATTTTGAAAGTTCAGCAGCCGAGGCATATTTTACTGGGACGACTTCAATTCCAGCGTCATAGCCTTCAATGTCTAAGATATCGAGCATTTTAGAGAGCTTAGAAATATTAGAACCCGTATCTGTGACAATGACAGTATTAGTTTGCTCATAGGGCATAATTCTTGCGTTAGCGGGCATGAAGCTACGAAAAGTTCGGGCAACCTCTTCAGCACTAATGTATTTCAGAGGAAATACCCGAGTAATGAGAGCATCCGTGTCGGGTGAAAACTCCCCTGTATAGGTTTTAAGCTGCTTGTCGCGAGCATCGCGTTGCCTAGCAATACGAAGGTATTTTCCAGATGGAATGAGAGCAAAACCATTAATGTCTAACGCAGTGAGAAAGACTTTCCATGCTTCACCCACGGTGATAGGAGAATTAGAAATGATTGTAATTCTCCCTTTGACATCTTTATCCAGGATGAAATTTTTCCCAGTCAGCTTGCCCAGTGTTTTAGCAATATCCATGATGTCAGCGTCAGGAAAGTTGAAGTCTGTAATGATGTCCTGACTGCCTTCAGCTGTTTCATCATCAATTTTGACGAAGGGGACATTATTTTTTGAAATCACTCCATTGGCGTTGTTTCCTCCAACAGAAATTCCTTGATCCGTAAAGACCGGATCAGGGCCATTATTGGAGCTTGTTCCTCCAGCTGAATAAGAACGGGTTGAAGCAGGTGAAGGAGTAGATGCAGCCGCAGATGAAAAAGAAGAAGCTCCATTTTTTCTACGGTGAGGCATTTCATTGAGATCAAAATCATCATCCTCATCATCCTCATCGTCTCCGAAGAAACTTCCTTTCCCAAAGCCTGCTCGAGTTCGGCTGTCATTGGCAGGAGTGTTGGAAAAGGGGTTCAAGGTCTTAGCTTCTTGGGGGCGTCCTTCTTTGACTGGATTAGGAGTCTCTGCCCATCCACCTTTAGAAATTAAGAGAATAAGCCCAAAGATGCCGATCCAGTAAGCAAAATGGGTAGGAATTTCAATCCAAAGAGACTCTTTGAAATCCTGAGAATCGAAAGAATCTGAAGGATTAGGTAACGGATTTGGATTTGAGTTCATTGGGAGCTCCCACTAGCGAATGTCATAAGTATAGTTTGATTGTTTGCCATCTTTTTTAACCTGAAGTTCTAAATGATTTGCAGTTTTTAATTCAGAAAGCATTTCAAATGCTTTTCCGGGATCATTAATGGGTTGTCCATTCAGTCCTGAAATAATATCTCCATTTTGTAGACCTAATTTATCGTAAATGCTTCCTGGTACAATTTGAAAAAGCTTATAACCAGAAGGCATACCATTTTCAAAGTTAGGAACAGCTCTTGCTTGAGTGAGAATATTATTAAAATCAGCAAGGGCCCGATCCACTTCTGATCGGGAGATGTTAAATTGTGTGGCAGATAGCTTTTCAATGGAAGATCCTACTGTTGGACCTGGTTTTCCAGGAGTCAGTCTGACATTTTGGGGGGCTGCCTCTCCAGCTAGCTCAATAAATTCTTTTTTCCCAGAGGATTTATTGATAAAAATAACTTTTTTAACCTCAATTTGAGTGACTACAATTTTGCCTGGAATTTCATCTTCAACTCGTACGGGGTGGATCAACGAAGTGGATTTGTCTTCAATCGTTCCAATAGATCGTCTTTCGTTAGTCATGATCAGAGTTCCGATGAGCGATAAAGGCAGAGTGCTTTTGACGGGGGCTCCTCCTAAATCACGTGGAGCTTGATCTTCTCCAGGGATTAAGCCTTGGCTATTGAAAAGATTTCTTGAAAAAACGGTTGAATAGTCCAAAAGCCCCTTGTTTTGAAGGCCTCCGCTTAAGTTTCGAGTTGTTTTTTTTGGGGGGGGGTCTGGAATAGATTCGGCTAAGATCAGAGCCGTTAGATCACTGACAAAATAAGTAGATGCTACGACTGTGACTAAGGTTCCATAGAAGGCGATTCCTCGTTTTTGAACGGTGGTGGATGCCCATGATAAAAAAGCTTGCGGATCAAACTTTTCGAGTTTTTTGTATAGATTTTTTGGATTCCAAAGCTTTTTAAGCCAAAGCCTTTGAGAGCTGAAGAAAGAAGAGGGGGCAGGCGAGTTGGGTGCCTCCTGGGAAGGAGGCAGATTGGATGGAGATTCGGAGTCAGTCATGTTTGAGTTTAGGAGAGGCAAAAGTGGTGCCAAATCGGCCAAATTAGACTCCTCCTATTGTTTTTTTTGAAGGAAGTATGAAGATTCTGTTTTCAAACGGATTATCAGTGGCTTGAGTTATTTATCTAAGCTTGAGATGGGGGTGAATTCTCTTTGAAACAAAAAGAAATAAAAATGTGCATTTGACAAATTGTCATATTCCTGAGTCTTTGGTCATTTGTGCAGACAAAATGTCATAGATTAAAAACAGGTCTTTGCTTTAAGTTTTGCCTGAAAAGGGAGGGAAGTTGTTTATGACTCAAGAAAAAATGGCCCAAAGTGAGGATGAACCTTTATGTCTTTGCAAGGATGTTGTATCTGAGATCCTTGCTTACCCATATCCTTGGAAAGGGAGGGAAGGATCGAGAAAATTTATTTAAATTGACTTTGGATTAAATATCGTGGTAGTGTCAGCTTGGTCAAAAATTTGCCATCTTCAAAAGACTGGCTCAACTAATTTCGTTATCGATATGAGTTATTCAGTTGCTCTTTTAGGGTTGAAGCGCTTTTCGGAGGTTATACAACATGTTTAAAGTCGGTGATAGTGCAGTTTATCCTGCTCATGGTCTAGCCGTGATTAAGCGGATTGAAGAGAAGGATGTAGGTGGTAAGAAGAAGAAGTTTTACGTTCTTCAAGTGGTTGATAATCAAATGACCATTATGGTTCCAACCGATAATGTAGGTTCGGTAGGACTTCGTCAGATTATTTCTAATAAAGACGTCAAAATGGTCTACGATATTTTGAAGGAGAGGAACGTCAAAATTGATCAGACCACCTGGAATCGCCGCTACCGAGAATATATGGAAAAGATTAAAACAGGTTCGATCTTTGAAATTGCTGAAGTTCTTCGTAATTTATTTTTATTGAGGCATAGCAAAGATCTCTCGTTTGGTGAGCGAAAGATGCTGGATCAAGCAAAGCACCTTTTAGTGAAGGAAATTTCTTTGGCCAAGAAAACCAAGGAAGAGGTTGTTGAGCAAGAGATCCAGACTATTTTCGTTTCTTGAATTTATTTTACTAACGATGAATCCAGCTCGAAGTTTTCAGTCAATCCGTCAGATTCGACTTACAAACACTCTTTCTGGGAAGAAAGAGTTATTAGAGACTTTGCAGCCAGGCAAGCTGTCTTTTTATTCTTGTGGGCCAACGGTTTACGGTTTGATCCATATTGGAAATCTAAGAGGCGGCTTGGTTGCAGATATGTTTTTCCGATATTTTCAGCGAGTGGGATATGAAGTCATCTATGTCAGAAATTATACGGATATTGATGATAAAATCATTCAGCGTGCTAGGGATGAGAACATTCAGTCGGAAGAAATTGCTAAAAAATATACTCAAGAAGTAGAAAAAGACTATGCTTGGGTAGGGATGTTAGAGCCAACTCATAAGACGAAAGCCACTGAACATATTCCTGAAATAATCTTAATGATTGAGCAGATGATTCATCGTGGGAATGCCTATGTTGTTGAAGGTGGGGAAGTTCTTTATGCAATCGATCAGTTCCCTCTTTACGGAAAGTTATCTCATAAGAAGCTGGATGATTTAATTTCTGGAATTCGAGTTGAAGTGAATTCGAAGAAAAGAAATCCTTTAGACTTCATTTTGTGGAAGCCTGCAAAGCCAGAAGAGCCTTACTGGGAAAGTCCTTGGGGACCTGGCCGTCCCGGCTGGCATATTGAGTGTTCAGCGATGGCAAGGAAGTGGTTAGGGGATTGTATCGATGTGCATCATGGAGGAGAAGACTTGATTTTCCCCCATCATGAGAACGAAATTGCTCAGAGCGAAGGGGCTTTAGGGAAAGCTCCTTTTGTTAAAGTTTGGTTGCATCATGCTTTTTTGACACTCTCTGAGAAAAAAATGTCTAAAAGTTTAGGGAATGGATTAACAGCTCGTGATTTTTTGAGTCGTTTTTCTGGGGAGGTGGCTCGTTATCTCCTTCTTTCTATTCATTATCGATCAATCATTAATTTTAGTTCGGATTTAATTGCTCAGGCGGTTTCCAATCTTCAAAGAATTTATGAAGCCAAGGCACGAGCTCAAGATTTGCTTTGTTCTTTAGGAAAATCTCGATCGGATTTGAGAGCAGAGGGAATTTGGGGAGAGTTTGCAGCTTCTTGTGAGAAGGCAAGGTCTGTCATGGATGAGCATTTTGCCAATGACTTCAATACACCTGCAGTCTTAGGGGAACTTTTTACTTTGATTCGAGAGTTTAATCGGACTTTAGCTGAGCCCTTAGCTCAGGCGACTCCATCTGCAATCCTAGGGGCTTCAGAACTGATTGGAGTCATTGAGGAAGATCTAGGTGGGATTCTGGGAGTGGGTAGGCTTGAAGCCAAGCACGCACTTGAAGATCTAGCTCGAATGAAGGTGAGTTTATCAGGAGGGGAGACTTCAGAGACAGAAGTTAAAAATCTGCTGACTGAAGAGGAAATTTTGGCAGCTATTGAAGCTCGAGCAGTTGCTCGAAAGTTGAAGGATTATGCTGCTGCCGATGCTATTCGAAAAGATTTAGAGCGCAAAGGGGTGTTGATTCAGGATGGCCCTGTGGGAACCTCCTGGGTCTATCAATAGAAAAACAGCAAAAGACACAAATGAATCATCATCAACGAATTGCGGTTTTAGATGGACTCAGAGGATTTTCAATCTTCCTTGTTTTAATAGGGCATTTCTTGCAGTTTAATCCAGAATTTCAAATTCAAAATGATTTTGGAGGGGTTGGAGTTCTCTTTTTTTTTGTTTTAAGTGGGTATCTCATTACTGAGCTTTTGTGTCGAGAGTATGAGCAGTTCAGAAAAATTAATTTTTATGCTTTTTATTTAAGAAGAGTTTTTAGAATTCTTCCAGCACTTCTTTGTTTTTTAATCTTTTTATCTTTTCTCGTATTTTTTGGAAAAGTAACAGATGTTGCTTGGTATAATGTTATCATCCATTTGTTGTTTCTTAGAAATATTTTTGGACGTGGGATCAGTGATGCTCATCTTTGGTCATTAGCTTTGGAAGAGCAATTTTATTTAATATGGCCTTTTGTTTTTTCTTGGTTTTATAAATTTAACTTAATGAAGGTGACATTAGGGATTTTTCTAACTATTATTTTTTGGAGAATGTGTGGGATTTATTTTCAAATTTACCCTTACGAAAGCGGGAAGTTTTATTTTAGAAGTGATTTTCGAATGGATTCTCTTTTAGCAGGATGCTTACTTGCTTTATTTTTTAGAAAATTTAAGAAAAAACTAAGCAATCCATCTTCTCTTTGGGGTTTTGGTCTTCTTTTTTCGTTGATGCTTTGGACTTGGTTTGGGTATTTAAACATAAATTTAAGGTTTTGTTATCTTACTATTCAGACTTTTTTAGTCATAGGAGTTGTTGGGTCTTTGATCTTAAACCAGTCAAAAGGGATTTCTAGACTTTTTAATTTAGTTTTGTTTCAGAGTCTTGGAAAGTTATCTTATTCTTGCTACCTTTGGCAGCAACTTTTTTTTGTTACTCAAGAACCTAACTGGGGTCAGGTTCGATCTATGCCTTGGAATTTATTAATTTTATTAGGAATTTCTTTAATTTCTTACTTTCTTATTGAAAAGCCTTTTTTAGTAAGCGCTATAAACCGTTTTCACAAAAAATAAGCATAAATTTTATTAAAATATTAATTTAATATATAATTAAAAAATAAAGACGATAAATGAATAAAATTAAAAAAAAATATTTTTATTTTAATACATTAGGGTTGACTTTAGTTGAGCTAATGATCTCAGTGGGCTTGATGAGTGTTGTTTCTATTGCCGTCACTAGTTTGACGGTTTCAATGGCTAGGCAGAGCTTTCAGCAAAGTGCTAAGAATTCTTTTCAAACTTTAGTGAACAATTTATACAGCATGACGAACAACCAGTCAGTATGTACGAATACATTTAAAGGAAAGTATTATAATCCTAGTGTCTTACCTCAGGCAGTTTTTGGTGGTATTTTGGTGAGTGGGTTTCAAATTCTTCCTGGGAAAAAGTTTGGGAACATGACTATTGATTCTTTAAATTGGGTTACTCCAGATGCGTTCATTGGTAATAGTTCTGCTATGGTTGGATCAGTTCCTGTCACTTTAACTTCACATCTTTTAAGTATGGAAATTTCTGCTTTTGTGCGTTTGTCAAATAGTGTCAATCAGAAATTAGACGCAACAATCCAGTTTATAGTAGGTGTAGATTCTTCCAACATTATTCAAAACTGTTTATCCACAATTGACCCTAATGACGTCTGTACTCAGCTAGGAGGAGTGAATCTGTCTGGTCGTTGTGGCTTGACATTGCCTATACAAGCTGCTTCTCAGGGTCAAAGCTGTAGTCCCGAAGGATTGATTGTATCGTCAGCAGCTGGAGATGTCTGGGTGTGCAGTGGAGCAGTCTATAAGCTTTTTAACCCGGCATTAACACCTACACCCTCGCCAACACCCACGCCCACGAAGAATTGTTCGAGTATAGGGGCTGCTTCTGTAACTGATTCTAGCAATGGGGTACAGTTCTGTAGGGTGGGTGCTTATTCTTGTCCTGCTGGGACTTCACCTTATCAAAATTGGACTAATACACAACCTCAGAAGTGCTGTGACGCACGTATACATACTAGTTGTTGCACCACGAGTAGTCATAGCTGGGGTAATGTTTCTAAATCAACTGATAGCTGTAACTATCAAGTATATATTAGAGGAGTTTGGAGTACTTATTCATGTCCTTCTACGACAATAGAAATTGGATGCACACTGTAGCTACTGTTCCTATAATGGAGTTGAGTCTAGAAATGTTGTTATAGGGATGTATGCGCACTAAAAAACTATATAGAATAAGTAGTTTTAAAATTATAAATTTAAAACTATAATTTATTGATACTGATGAAAAAAATTTTTATTTTTATTAAATTAAAAAAATCTGGATTTAGTCTGATCGAGGTTATGGTTTCTATGGGGATAGTAGGTGTTTTTTTGGGTGGGGTTGCAAGTACGACTAATTTTATGGCGAGGCAAAACCTTCAGCAAAACTCAAGAAACGATTTGCAAAACATAGTCAATTCAATTTATAGCCTCCTGAGTAATCAATCGATATGTACCAGTGCTTTTACTAGTACTAGAATGACATATGATTCAAATGCTTTACCTCAAGAGATACCTGGAGGTATTTCAGTGATTGGAATTGCCCTCTCTCCAGGAACAAAGAAGGGCAGTGTTACGATTAACTCATTGCAGTGGGTAGGTCCGGATACCTCTTTGGGGACGAGTTCTTTGATGGTTGGGGGTACACCTAAAACTTTAACCTCACACTTGGCAAACTTGCAGATTTCTATTTCTACCAGCAATCTTTTAGGGCGGAGTCAAGTATTGTCTAGGACTGCAAGTTTTATTCTGGGTGTTGATTCTTCAAATATCATTTATAGCTGTTTTGCATCCATTGATACCAATGCTGTATGTAGTCAGTTAGGAGGAGTGAATCTAGCTGGGCGGTGTATGATGACATTGCCGATTAACAATACCCTTTCTGTGAGTTCTCCATGCAGCAATGACGGGTTGATACAATATTCTGACCTTGCAGGTGGTGCTTTGATTTGTATTCATGGAGGTTATCAGCTAGCAAGTTCATCAGGATCAGGTACCTCTACGCCAATTCCTACTTCAACTCCTACTTCAACTCCTACCTCAACTCCTACCTCAACTCCTACCTCACCCCCTATTACATGTGAAAGTATTGGCGGGGTAACTGTGACTGACAGTTCTGGGATTAAGTTTTGTCAGTTTTCTGGGAGTACCTGTCCGTCAGGCACTCAGCAGGTTGCAAATTGGAGTACTACCAGTGTCAATACTTGTTGTGACAGGATTGTTTCTTCTTCATGTTGCACCACGGGATCTCATGACTGGAGAAACGTTGCCCCTGAACAGTGTTCTTATGCAGCATATACATTGGGAGAGGCATTGGGCCCTCATGTTAATCCAACGCCTATTGGTAACCAAACGTGCATTTCGAATCAAAGTCAGATTGGTTGTACTCAGCCTCCCTGATTTTTGAAAGAAGTAGGCCCCATCTTGACTCACTAAAAATACAGTTTTGTTCCTAGCAATGTCCCTGAGTCAGAAGTGGTGCTATTGAATTCCTGATAGTAATCTCCGTAAAGGCGCAGAAAGTTGAAATCCAGAAATGCCCCCGCCTGATAGCGGTTACTGGGTTGTCCTGGGTTTGTGTTTGTATTGGAGAACGAATGGGGTGTTGATTCAAAGAAGTGGCGGTAGAGGCCTTCCATTCCAAAGTGTTTGGCTAAATAGAGAGTGATGCTGATCCCTAATAAAGGATTTCGGAAAGATTCTCCAGTCGTGGTGTTTTGCCCACGAACTCCACCCTGCAAAGTGATGTTGGTTCCCTGGTCATGAAGTCCAAAAACTCTGAGATCAAAGATTCCATACCATCTGGGCTCAGTGTAAGACTCGTACTTAGCCTCGAGTCCAAAGATCGTTACAAAGGCTGTGAAATCGACTTCCCAAGCATTAAAAGAGGTGCCTGAGGAGGTTTGATTGATTTGATAGTTACCTCCTAAGTAAAATTCATAGGGAGTAGGAGAGTGCAGGGCTAACCAAAGGTCCATGAGTTGAATGCGATCTCGAGTTTCTAGCCAATCTGAAAGTGTCCAGCGAGTCTTTTTTTTGGTTTCCTGCTTTTTTACGATCACCGTGTAAACATCATCTGCGTAGAGAGGGTTTTGTGTGATCCCAATCAAGCTCAGTCCAGAAATAAAGAGGATCAGTTTTTTTTTCATTTTTTCCCCGATCCGGTAAAGAAAAATACATTTTTAAACTCAATCAGAAGTTTGTGAGAAAAACAGTCAAAAATATTTTGCTTCATTTCCTGTGGTAAGTCGAATTTTTCACCCGCCTTGAGTTTGATTAAAATTTTAAAAAATTCATCACTAATGCCAATGATTTCAGAAATAAGACTAATACTTCCTGGTCCTAGTTGAAAAGGAAATCCTTTTTTGTTTCTTCTTTCGTGGTGTTGGAGAACCGATTGAATGACGCTCGGTTTAAAGCCATCGAGGTGGCTTACGATTTCTGAGCCTAAAATGGGGTGAGTTTTAAATTTTTCCCATTCATCGGGGCTCATTTTTGTAGTGTCTTCAGATGAAATTCCTAACTTGGTAAGACCAATGTCATGGAAAAAAGCCCCCAGTCCAATGGTTTCAACAGGACTGGCTGAGGTGATGTCGAGTCCTGGGATGAGCATAGCAGCAATGGTGGTTACACCCACAGCGTGGTCATAAGAAGTAATATCCGTGAGAAATTTCTTTAAAACAGGGCTTTTCCCTGGGTTGATTGTTTTGACTAGGCTATGAACATTCTCTAGAAATTGAGCTGCATATTTGACATTTGTTTCATTCATTCCTTGAGTTTTAAGAAACTTGAGAGTTTCTTCCCCATGGTTCATGACTTGAGACATTTTGATTTCTGTAGGGATGTCCGATCGTTTGAGAAGAGATGTCGAAAGGCGATCACAAAAGCCAAGGTAGTACTCTTGGGACTCTTTGCTGATGTAAAAGAAGTGAACTCCTTTTTCAAGGTAAGCTGTCACTCGTTCGGTTTGGAATCGGTCTCCAGCTTGAACAATTTTGACGTATTTATTTGAGTTCAGACGAACGTAGAGGTCAAAATAACAGATTGTACCACTGAGAAAATCAGTAGCTCGGATGGATACAAATTTTGAGTCCTCCACTGTGACTGAGGTATCGAGCTGGTGAAGCGTTTCTTTCTTGACATGGGTTACAAGCATATCAGAGTTAAAATACAGAGCTGCAGGAGCAATGTAAGATAAAATTTCGTCAAACGTCAAAGGCTTTGGAATTTGCTTTTGAATGCCTAGGGATTTGAGTTCACTGTCCTTAAAAATAGGTGTTTCATCGTAGATGAGATAAATAGGGGTTCCTGGTTTATTGAGTTTTGAGCAGCGAATGACAGAGATTCCTCCCGGATAGGAAATCCTAGGGTTCAGAAAGACTGCAGAAAAACTCTGATTGGCATCTGAGAGCAGGAGTTGAGCTTCGCTTCCATTGATTGCTACTTTGGGTTGAATCTTGGTCGGATGATCCGCAATTTGTAGGCTGTCCAGGAATTTTTGGTCGGGATCTACAATCAAGGGTGTTCGAGTTTTTTTTAGGATCGACATGTTCATTTATTATAATCAGACTTTCAAAAAGAGGCGAGAGGAAATCATTTTCTTGAAATATGCAAAATATTGCATATTTATGCATATCTAGAAAATGGACGCGGCTATTTTTCTTGAAGTACAGGAAGTATCCAGTTATGACCTTCTTAAGGTTCACATGAAAACGATAAAAATGACTGAAAAAGTAATGGGTCAGATTGCCTTTTTTTTAATTCTAGGGATGAATTTCTTAGGAGAAGTTGCTTGTACTTCCTCCAATGGTTCTTTATCTGAAAGCAGGCCTATTCTTACCCTGGGGCTGTCGGCTGATTATCCTCCATTCGAATTTAAGCAAGACGGAAAAATTGTGGGTTTCGATGTGGATTTAGCTCAAGAAGTGGCTAGACGACTGGGTTATGATTTGTCCATTCAGGATATGGATTTTAGTGTTTTAATCCCTTCCATTCAAAATGGACGAATTGATTTTGCTATGTCTGGAATGACGATCACTGAGATCAGGAAGAAAAATGTTGATTTTAGTGATGTTTATTTTAAAAGCGGTTTTGCTCTTATCTTAAAAAAAGAATCTCAGTTTTCTAAAGAGGAAGACTTCAAAGGAAAAAAAATTGGAGTTCAGCTGGGTACCACCATGGAAAAGTTCGCTCAATTGAAGGCTCAGATCTACCCTGACTTAAAAGTTGTAGCTCTGGGGAAGAACTCTATTTTGATTCAAGAACTTAAATCAGAACGTCTTTTTGGAGTTTTAGTGGAAGAGTCACAAGCTACTGAATTTGTGAAAGCGAATTCTTCTCTAAAATCTTTCGTTTTAGGAAGTAGGGGTGATGGCTATGCGATTGTATTTCCAAAAGATCCTGTGGTGGGTAGAGTTGAATTTTTGAAAGAGAAGTTTAATGCTGAACTTAAAAATTTAAGGAAGAACGGAAAGATGCGAGAGCTTCGACTGAAGTGGTTGGGTAAAAAATAAATGGATTCATTACACCATTTTTTATCCACGTTGAGCTATGTTTCGGAAGGAGTTTTTCTCACGCTTGAGTATACCCTGCTTTCCTTATTGGGGGGGGTTGTTTTGGGCCTTTGTTTGGCTCTTATGAAGGTGGGAGAATATACGATTGCAAGGAGAGCTGCTCAGTTTTATACGTCAGTATTTCGGGGAACTCCCATGCTTGTTCAACTCAGTATTATTTATTTTGGTGCACCGAGCCTTGTTTCCTATAAGATCTCTCCTTTAATGGCAGGCGTATTTGCTTTTTCATTGAATTCAGGTGCTTATGTTTCTGAAATTATTCGATCAGGCATTAAAACAATTGATCAAGGACAGTTTGAAGCGGCTAAGGCTTTGGGTATTCCTTATTCTTTGATGATGGCTCATATTATTTTACCTCAAGCTCTTCGTGGTATTTTACCAGCCTTGGTGAACGAAGCTATTAACTTGCTTAAGGAAACTGCTTTGATTTCTACTTTGGGAGAGGCTGATATCATGAGAAGAGCTCAGCTTGTGGCAGCTGAGACCTATTCTTATTTTGAGCCTCTGATGATGGCTGCTGTTTGTTATTATTTTTTAGTCCTGCTGCTCAGTGGGATTGCAAAGCTACTTGAGAAACGTTTAAGTTATGATTGTTATTAAGAATTTAAATAAAAATTATGGCCATCATGTAGTTTTGAATCATTTATCTGTTGAACTTCATAAAGCTGAGATTGTTGCTATTTTAGGTTCCTCGGGAAGTGGGAAATCGACTTTCTTGCGATGTATTAATCGGTTAGAAGAGCCGACAGCTGGGCAAGTATGGATTGATGGAGTTGAAGTGACTCATTCGAATGTTCAGCAGCTCAGAACAAAGGTGGGGATGGTGTTTCAAAATTTTCACTTATTTTCCAATATGAGTGTCATTCAGAATCTCGTCTATGCTCCTCAAAAAGTGAAAAAAATGCCTGAATCTCAAGCTTTTGAAAAAGCCCAGCAACTTCTCAGGCAGGTGGGATTAGAAAAAAAAATAAAAGCTTATCCCCATACTCTTTCTGGGGGTGAAAAGCAAAGAATTGCAATTGCCAGAACTTTAATGATGGATCCGGAAGTGATCTTATTTGATGAGCCCACTTCAGCTTTGGATCCAGAGATGGTTCAGGAAGTATTGAGAGTGATTAAAGGCTTAGCTTCGACTGGGATTACAATCTTGATTGTCACCCACGAAATGAACTTTGTTCGTGAAGTAGCTACGAGGGTTTTATTTCTGGATCACGGATCTATTTTAGAGGATCAGAGTACGAAAGATTTTTTTGATGGGCACAATAAAGAAAGAATTGCTCAGTTTTTAAATCAAGCGACTTCTGATTAAAGCATCAAAGGATGGGGAAACCGAGAAAATTTCTGAGATTATTTAGAATAGTTTTCCTGTATTTGAAGAAAATCAATGTGTTCTTTCAAAATCTTGAGTGATTTTTTTAATTGAGAGAGAACCACTCGTCTTTCCTCTTCTTGGAATGAATGGCTTGATTCGATGAATTGAAGAACAATCTTGAAATCTATGTGAACAGACTCGAGATCATGGAGCTTATAGTTCAGGTTTGTCACAGGAGGTTAATTTAGGCTAAATAGGGATATATGGCAATTTTTTCTAATCGTAAATTTGAATTGAAAACTTCGTTTAGTCCGACTGGGGATCAGCCCCAAGCTATTGAGCGATTGACTCAAGGCTTAAAAGATCAAAAACAATCGCAGGTTCTTTTAGGGGTGACGGGATCTGGAAAGACTTTTACGATGGCCAACGTGATTGCTCATATAGGTTTACCTACCTTGATTTTAAGTCATAATAAGACTTTGGCTGCTCAGCTTTTTATGGAGTTTCGTGAGTTTTTCCCTAATAATGCGGTTGAGTATTTCGTGAGTTATTATGATTACTATCAACCGGAGGCTTATCTTCCTCAAACGGATACTTATATTGAAAAAGATTCTCAGATTAACGATGAGATTGATAAATTGCGCCACTCAGCAACCCGTTCTCTCTTGGAGAGAAGTGATGTGATTATCGTGTCATCGATTTCTTGTATTTATGGTTTAGGCTCCCCAGAGGCCTATGAAGGGATGCTTTTATATCTAGAGACAGGTCGAGAAATCAAGAGACAGGATATTTTAAGAAAGCTAGTAGAAATTCAATATAAACGAAACGATGTAGATTTTCATCGGGGAACATTCCGAGTTCGAGGGGATGTGGTAGAGATCTTTCCTTCTTATGAAGAAGAACGAGTCATTCGAGTTGAGTTTTTTGGAGATGAGATTGAATCTCTCGCAGAAATGGATCCTCTGAGAGGAGTTCGAATTCAGAATCTCTCTCGTGTGACTGTCTATCCTGCGAGTCATTATGTTTCAACCCTTGAAAATCGAAAAAGAGCGATTGAGACCATTCGAGTGGAGCTCCGAGAACGTTTACAGCAGCTCAACTCTTTGGGAAAGGTCTTAGAAGCCCAAAGACTTTCCCAAAGAACTTTGTATGATTTAGAGATGATGGAGGAGCTAGGCTATTGTCAGGGGGTTGAGAACTATTCAAGGCACTTAACTGGTAGGTCAATGGGTTGTGCTCCACCCACTTTACTTGAATACTTCCCCAAGGATTGGCTCCTGATGGTCGATGAAAGTCATGTCACCGTTCCTCAAATTGGAGGGATGTATCGGGGAGATCGAGCTCGGAAAATGACATTGGTGGATCATGGATTTAGGCTTCCTTCGGCCTTAGATAATCGGCCACTCAATTTCCAAGAATGGGAAAAATCCATCGTCAAAACCATCTATGTTTCAGCAACACCAGGAGATTATGAACTCAGTCGATCTGGGGGAGAGATTGTTGAGCAAGTCATTCGACCCACAGGTCTTTTAGATCCTGTTGTTGAAGTCAGAAAAGCCTCTTCTCAAGTCAATGATTTATTATTAGAAATTCGGAAACGAACAGATCGGAAAGAACGAGTTTTAGTGACGACTCTTACTAAGCGGTTAGCTGAAGATCTTGCTCGTTATTACCAGGAACAAAATGTTCGAGTCAAATACTTGCATTCTGATATCGATACCTTAGAGAGGATTGAGATTTTAAGAGATTTAAGACTCGGGGGGTTTGATGTCTTAATTGGAATTAACCTTTTGAGGGAGGGGTTGGACTTACCGGAGGTCTCACTGGTAGCCATTTTGGATGCTGATAAAGAAGGGTTTTTGAGAAGCTATCGGTCACTCATTCAAACAATTGGGCGGGCAGCCCGAAATGCTGATGGATTTGTGATTTTGTATGCTGACCAGGTGACGCAGAGTATGAAAAAAGCAATGGATGAAACTGAGAGACGACGCGTTCTTCAAGACCGTTATAATCAGATTCATGGAATTATTCCTCAGACGATTCAAAAGACAGTCCCAGCTCCATTGGCTCCTTCGGATCAGGGGAGTTTAGGTTCGGGTCGGAAGAATCGAGCAAGGGAAAAAGCACAGCTTGCTCAGAGAGTTCTTCACACGGGCGCAGGTTCTGGGCATGGACAAAGTTTGTGGAGCTCCCCAGACTCTCAACTTAAAGAGATCAAAGACTGTGCTGGAAGTTATTTTACGAAGTTTGAAGAGTTATCTCAGGTTCTTGAAAAAATGTCAGACGATATGCGTGAAGCAGCTCAGTCGATGCAATTTGAAAAAGCCGCTGATTTGAGAGATCGGATGAAACGTTTGAAAGTTTTGAGTTTGGGCATTCTATAGAAGAAAAAATTATCTGAGTTTTCTCTGATAATTCCACTTTCGAAACATTTGCTTGATTGTGTTGAGAAGGATAGGACCAAAAAAGAGCAGGTAGTTAAAATAAATAAAAAATAAATAAAGTTTTCCAGTCCAGCTTACTTGGAAAAGTCTTAGAATAAGAAAAAATCCTGAAATAGCTCCTAGCCACTTCATCTTCACAGGAATGATCATGAAGAGTCTGACTTGAAAATGAGGGAAAAGAGTCGCAGCAGCTAAAAAAAGACTGGCTTCAATGTCTCGAATATCAAAAATAGGATAATTAAAGAGCATTGAGAATGTGATTGACAAAAGATAAGCAATCAAAAAATAGAGTGTTGTTTGAAAAGAACCCCATTCTGACTCAATCTCATTCAGAATATAGTAAATAAACCAAAGAACGAATAAGACCCAAATTGGGCTTAAAGACAAGGGAAGGGCTAAAAAAGTGATTAGGCGCCACCCTTCTCCGAGAATGACTCGGTCTGGGATGAGAGCTAGCCGTTCCATCCAAACAGGATCGGACTGGACCATAAAAAATCCTAGTCCTTGAAGAGTCACCCAGAGGATTGAAATATTGGGTATGGCTAGCCAAGATAGATGTCGTTCCAAATTTTTTAACCATTTTTGGGGGGTATGCATATTTAAGTAAGAGTCTAGGAGTCAGCATCAAAAAATTGTTTAAATGCTTGATTGGACAGATCCTCTAAAAATCGAAGCTTCGGGGGGAGGTGAATAGAAGAGGTTTCTGCGCTTTGAAGCACTTTGTTTTGGGCTTGAGCAAGGGCTATTCGAAAATCGTTGTTGATGAGATTCGTGAAATTCAGAGAAAATCGAACTTGTCCTTCGAGGGTTTTGACTTGAAATACTTGATCTGTTTTTCCATCGGTTCCTTGCTCATCTGCAAGTTGAGTATCAATCATCTCACGGGAAGAGTAACCTGAGTGAATCGATGAATTGAACTGAAGAACCTGAATTTGGAGTGCATAATCTGCCCCTACTTTTTTAGCGATGCCTTTCCAATCTAACGGATTTTGTTCAGGAGCACTTCGTGCAGCTTCAATCTCAGGCTTAGCGACCAGGATAAAGCTTCCTCGTTGGATGAGTTGATTGACCAACGCAACCTCAATGATTTTTTGGGCTGTAGGTTCTCCTTCAATAGACACAAGTGCTATTTTTTTTCCCTGAAGCTCACTGAGAATGGGCTGATTGAACAGTTTTTTAGGACTGCTTGAGCAAGCCATGAGCAGTAAAGTCCAAGGTAGGATCAAACTCATTTTCTTAGAAATGCTTAAGTCAGAGATTTTCATGATGTAAGATAAGCCTTTTAGCTTAAACTACTCTTGAGAGCTACTGCAGATGAGAACTTTGATATCTGTCCGGAAAATAACCTCAAGCTTATTCGGATAGATCAATTTTCCGACAATTCCATCTCCAAAGCTCGGATGGTGCAGCTTGTCACCCAGTCCGAATCGTCCTTGGGTCGTGTAAGGCTTTAGGGGAAGCTCTTTATGGGCTGACATGAGTTTTTCCCACTCGACTTCAATGGAGTGATGAGTCTCTTCGGTCTCAGCGGGTTTTCGAGCTTTGGACGTCTTAGCTGGCGGTGTAGTCACGCCTTTAGGGGCTCGGTACACATGTTCTTTTTTGCAGGTCAGGCACTGCACCTTAGCAACTTTAGCGCCCTTCATGGCGACCACCACATGATTGAGGTCGATTTTGCAACTGGTACAATATGCCAACATTTCAGTGGCTACCGAAACAGAACTAGCCATATGGATATTCTCCTTAAGTGAATAAGCCTTTTTGTGGTTATAGTAGAGTCCAATGAAAAATCAAGCCCCGAAACTTTGGGATGAACAGAGATTATTTTTGTTGGAGCAAGCTCGTGCTTCAAAGATGGCTCCTGGAGTCTATCTCATGAAGGATTCGGGGGATGAAATCCTCTACATAGGCAAAGCCAAGATCTTAAAAAATCGACTCATTTCCTATTTTCAGTCTACGGTCCATGAGATTCCTAGGATTGAGATGATGATCAGGCGGGTAGAACGATTTGAGGTCATTCTTACTCTGACCGAAGCAGAAGCTTTGATCTTAGAAGCCACTCTGGTTAAGAAGTATCAACCTAAATTTAACATTCGGTTGAAAGACGATAAAGCCTACCCTTATTTAAAGATTCGGACCCAAGAGCCATTTCCCAGGTTAGAATGGACTCGAAAGGTTCTTTTAGATGGAGCTGAGTATTTCGGGCCTTTCCCCTCTTCCTGGTCTGCTCGACAGGTTTTACAGCTACTCACTGAGGTCTTTCAACTCCGAGATTGCTCGGATAACGTATTTCGATATCGAAGCCGAGCTTGTATTCTTCATCAAATGGGGCGATGCAGTGGTTCTTGCGTAGGTCTTGTCAGTCAAAAACAGTACCATGAGGCGATTCGTAGAGTCATCCAAGTTTTAGAAGGTCGGTCTGATGAGGTCATTCAGATTTTAAAAAAGTCAATGCAAGAGGCCTCCTCCCTGGAAGAGTATGAACGAGCTGGCTCTTATCGGGATCAGATTCAAAATTTAGAAATTGTTACCCAGACTCAGGGAGCCGTTGATCCGGGATCTCAGAGAAACCGTGATGTTATAGGTATTGCTTTCCACGAAAGCCAAGCTCATGGGGCGATTCTTCGAATTCGTTTAGGAAAGATGGTTGCTGTTGAGCACTATGACCTTCAGAACTTTGATTCATCTTTCCCTGTTTCAAAGCTTCTTTCTGATTTGATTTCACAGTATTATTTATTATTTAAGCCCTTATCTGAGGACTTCGAAGGGAGTCCTTTAGAAATTCTAGTACCTGAGGCTCCTCATGAGATCGAAGTCTTAGAGCAGGCCATTGGGGTGGTGATCAAGATAGCTGAGACTGAGACTGATAAAGAAATGAGTCGCCAGCTTCTTTCAGTCGCTCATGCTAACGCTGAGTATGCGCTTGAGCAAAAAAAGACAAAGACCCAAGGGCATGGATTGGAAGCTTTAGAGGAAGTTCAAGAGAAGTTACAATTACAGGGGCTACCTCATCGGATTGAGTGTTTTGATATTTCCAATATTCAAGGAAAAGATGCTGTTGCTTCTCGAGTGGTTTTTATCGATGGAGCTCCTGAGAAAAGCCTTTACCGGCGTTATAAGATCAAGACAGTTGAAGGAGCTAATGATTTTGCCATGATGCGAGAAGTCCTAGGCCGTAGGTTTTCTCGATCTGAGGAGAGGTTGCCTGACCTTGTTGTTGTAGACGGTGGGAAAGGTCAGCTTGCTCAGGCGGTGGCTATTTTCGAGGAGCTTTCAATTCAAGGAGTGGATGTTGTAGGTTTGGCCAAGGCTCGGGTTGAGAAAGATTTTCAGGCCAAGGAGATCCGATCTTCTCAGGAGAGAATTTTTATTTCCGGGGTAAAGGATCCTAAGCCGTTGTTACCCCACACAAAAGCTTTTAATCTTTTAACCCATATTCGAGATGAAGCACATCGATTTGCCATTCACTACCATCGGGTGTTGAGATCCAAAAAGGCAAACATTTCCTATTGAGTGCTTCTCCCAAGATACCGAAACAATCTTTGTTAGGAAGAAATCACCTCTCAATCAGCCACAACCACAGGGCCCACACGATTTGAGGTGAAACAAGATGGAGGTTGTCAAGATGGGTGAGAGAAACGATTTTCCCTCTGATGAAGGCAATGACGATGCAGAAATATTTTCTCAACTTTTTGGCTCTACACAAGAAGCCGTTGCAAGATATACGCACTGTGCTTTGTGTGGGGCCAACCTCCATTTTACCCATCTCACGGATTTTAGTAAAAACTTGACTCAAGAAACAGCGCGATGCCCCGAGTGTGGTATCAAAGCCCGTAGACTTCTTCATCGACTTCAGTAATACTTCAATCCATGCCCAAACCATTCCCTTCTGTCTGGAAAGGATTTCTTCCTCAACGAGCGATTATTATGTCGCGTCAACCCATCAACAACTTTCTAGGCTGTGACTCTCTAGAAAAGATCGCTTCTGATTTATACGGCTGTCAGAGGTGTAAACTTTGTTGTACCCGAAATTCGATTGTGATTGGGGATGGTCATCCTCAATCTTCTATTGTTTTTATCGGGGAAGGTCCAGGTGAGCAAGAGGATCTTCAGGGCAAACCCTTTGTTGGAAAAGCAGGTCAACTGCTAGATCGAATGATGGCTGCCATCCAGTTAGACCGAACCCAAGTCTATATTGCCAATGTCGTGAAATGTCGTCCTCCCGGTAATCGCAATCCAGAGCCAGATGAAATTCAAGCTTGTAGCCAGTTTTTAAATCGCCAAATCGATCTCATTCAACCCAAAGTGATTGTTGCCTTGGGAAAGTTTGCAGCCCAAACATTGCTGAAGACGGATGAAAGGATTTCAAACCTTCGGGGAAAGTTCTACCCTTATCGATCATCCAAGCTGATGCCTACGTTTCACCCGGCCTACCTCTTGCGTAATCCAGCCTCCAAGCGTGAAGCTTGGTCCGATCTTCAGCAGGTTGCTCAAGAGCTTGGAATCGAAATTCCTAAACGCTCTATTTCGTGATAGAAAAGATTTCTATGGAATGGATATCTGGAAGTTTTGTTTTTATCGGAGTTTTCATCGTCCTTTTTTTGGTTCTGAGCTTAAAGGTTCTCAATGAATATGAGCGAGGTGTGATTTTTCGTCTCGGTCGGGTATTGGGACCTAAAGGTCCTGGTTTAGTCATCCTCATCCCCTGGGTGGATAGCATGGTTCGGGTAGATCTTAGGACAGTGACTTTAGATGTTCCACCCCAGGATGCCATCAGTCGTGATAATGTGACTATCAAGGTCAACGCTGTTGTTTACTTTAAAGTGATTGAACCCATCCAGGCTGTCATTGAGGTTGAAAACTACCTTCTAGCAACCTCAAAGCTGGCTCAAACCACGCTCCGTTCAGTTCTAGGTGAGGTTGAGCTTGATGAACTATTAGCCTCCAGGGAAACGATCAATCATCGCCTTCAAAGCATCCTAGAAGCTCAAACCAAACCCTGGGGTGTAAAAATCTCAAATGTTGAGTTAAAACAGATTGATTTACCAACAGAGATGCAAAGAGCTATGGCTAGACAAGCTGAGGCAGAAAGAGAACGTCGAGCTAAAATTATTGCTGCAGAAGGTGAATTACAGTCCTCTCAAAAACTAGCTGAAGCAGCTGAAATCATGGAAAAACGTCCCATCTCTCTTCAACTCAGATACCTCCAAACTCTTCAGGAAATGTCAAGCGAGCAGGGAACGAATACCATTATTCCTTTTCCAATTGAAGTTTTAGGTTCTCTATTTAAAAGTAAGACAGGGTGTTCGGATTAAGTAGCCTTTTCCTATGCATTTGCTCATTGGATTGCTTCTTATTTTGTTGGTTTTATTTGGGAGGTTTTCCTTTGGAGGCTCTCAACCTTCAATTGTAGAGGTACGGGTGAGAGTTGCAGAGTCGGTTCCTCGCTTGAGGATTCGAGGTTTTGATTTGAAGATTGAGTCTCGTCAGTCTGGCATTTTTCAAAAATCAGTTTTTTCAGATCGAATGAGTGAGTGGGAGTTTGATTGTCAAAGTGGGAAGGTTCAGGCTCGAAAATTAACTTCTAACAATGAGCTTGGTGTTGATTTGGGAGATTCTGCCGTGATTCGAACTCCAACCGGTTTTTTAAATTTGGAAAACCAACCTTATCGAAATGAACTGAAGATTTATGCTTTAAAAAAATCAATAAAAAGTCAATGCGATGTGATCAACTCAATTGAATTAGAAAAATATTTGGATGGGCTTGTGAACTCAGAGTTTTCTTCCAAGTGGAGCAAAGAGGCAGTTGCTGCTCAGGTGATTGCAGCTAGAACTTATGCTTTTTATCAAATCCAAGCTGCTCAAACCCAGAAGTTATCTTATTTTGATTTAGATGCGACGACTCAAGATCAAGTCTATAATGGATCCATGAAAGAAGATTTTCATGCTTCTCAAGTGGTAGAGGCCACTCGAGGATGGGTCCTGACCACTGGAACTCATGAGCTGCCTCAGCCGATCAAAGCTTTTTATCATTCAACCTGTGGAGGGGTGACTGAGCTTCCTAAGGAGGTCTGGGGAGTTTCTTATCCGGGTTTTAAGAGATCTGTATCTTGTTCTTATTGTATGCAGTCTCCTCGTTATCAATGGAGTTTAGAAATGAATCGCACTCAACTGTTAACAGCGATTCATAAGGGAGTTGAGAAAAATGGATTCCCCGTAGGTTGGCCATCCGAAAGCTTGGAAGTTCTTCAGCAAGGGGTACTGAAAGATTTACAGATTGAGTCAAAAAATCCACAAGGACGGGTTCAAAGAGTCATCACTCATTGGGGAGACGGCCATAAGCTTTTTATATCAGGGACTCAATTTCGGGAGTGGATTGGAGTTTCTCAGCTCAGAAGTACGGCTTTTCAGGTCCGCTCCTTGGGAGAAAAAGGCTGGCGTTTTGAAGGAAAAGGAAGTGGTCATGGGGTTGGATTATGCCAGTGGGGAGCTAAAGTCATGGGTGAGAAAGGATTAAAGTCAGATAGAATTTTAAGGTTCTATTATCCAGACGCGGTTCTTCGGAAGTTGTGGTAGCACCCTTAAATATTCTATTTAGAATTTACTGGAGAGTTTGATGATACACCCTAGAAATAATTTAGATCGATATGATTATTCTTTGCCTCAAGAATTGATTGCTCAAAAACCTGTAGAGCCTCGAGACTCAGCTAGGCTTTTGGTGATTCATCGAAAAAAAGGAATTTGGGAGCATCGAAGTTTTTTGGATTTTTCAGAATACTTCGATCAAAATGATTTATTAGTAGTGAATAATACACGAGTTTTGAAAGCAAGGCTATTAGGGTTTCGCCTGAAATTCTGCGAAGGAGAAGTCTTACCTGGAGGAAAAGTGGAGTTTGTTTTGCTTCGAGAGCTTCGTCCCCGAGTCTGGGAGGGGTTATTTCGAGCCAGTGCTAAATCCAAGAGAGGGTTTCAGTTCTATTTTTCTACTCCGGATGGAAAAGGCCTGAACGGTGTTTTACTGAGTGGCTCTGATGAATCTCCAACAGGAATAGTAGTCGCAGAGTTTGATCAAGACCCAATTTTAAGTGGAGCTGGTGAAACTCCTCTTCCTCCCTATATTGAGAGAGCTCCAGTTTTTCAGGATGAGGTCGATTATCAAACCGTTTATGCTAAAAAACTGGGTTCAGTTGCAGCTCCAACAGCAGGTCTTCATTTTTCAGCTCGTGTCATAGAACATTTGAAAAAGAAAGGTGTTTCTTGGGAAGAGATTACTCTTCATGTTGGATTGGGAACTTTCAGGCCCGTTAAGGAAAGCGATATCAGTCAGCATCGTATGCATGAAGAGCATTATGAAATTTCTGAAAAAGTTGCTCATAAAATTACCCACTGGAAAAACTCAGGTCATCGTATTTTAGGGGTGGGAACAACTACGGTTCGGACGTTAGAAAGTGCCTGGCACCCTAAGAAAATTCGTGAAGGATCTTTTACTGAGGGCCCTTTTTTAAAGGCAGGACAAGGTCAAACTTCCCTTTTTATTTGGCCTGGATGTCAGCCAGAAGGTTTTCAGTTTCAAGTGGTAGATCGATTATTGACTAATTTTCATCTCCCAAAATCCACTCTTTTAATGTTAGTGAGTGCCTTTGCAGGAGAAGAACTTATCCTCAGTGCTTATCGAGAAGCGATACAAAAAAAATATCGATTTTTTAGCTATGGGGATGCAATGCTTATTCTTGAGTAAGGGTGTTTTTTTTGACACAACTAGACAAGTTTTAAGCATTATTTGAAACTAGAGAGGAACCTTTCTATTAAATTTATTGAAATGGGCTCCTATGTTCATGATAGTCGATTATAAACAAACATGGTGTATTAAAAATGGAACGATTCGATGTTTAGCTGTTTGCTTTGTTTTCTTGTTTCATATGGGTTGTGGAAAAAAACTACCGACAGTGTCAGGATTGGCGAATGTTCAGCCTTTGTCTCAATTAAATCCTCCGGTTGGGTTAGTAGACGACACTGCTGGATTTTATGTGAGGGCTGTGACCGATCCTAATTATTCTTATTTAGTTCATCGAGATAACCCTGTAGCTTACATAGCAACAAGTACTTCATTGGTTCGGCATTCAGTGGGCTGGAGCTATTCTGTTGGAGCTGAATGCAGAGTTGATCCAGCGGATGCTAAAACTTCAAAAGCAGATATTTTGTGTTATATCGAGGCCGATGAGCTTGATCTTTTTTTTAATGGAGTAACCCTTCAACATAATTTGCCTTCGAATATGTGTTCTTATTTAGGGGTAAAGTTGCCATGGTTTTATCGGTACCCAGTAGGCGCTGGTCCTAATGTCTCTTACTGGACAGTTAATTCGGCTACTGCGGCAATTACTGATCAAGTGAATGCATATCATGGAGTTCCTTTTTGTCCCTATGACTTTTCAAAAAACAATATTACTTATTCTGGGCCCAATTATGCAAATCCTTCTCCTTCTCCCTCTCCTTGGCCTTCTCCTTCTCCCGTTGTATCAACTCCAGTTCCTCCTTATGATCACGCACCCAACTGCTGCCTAGGGAATTATCAACAATTTGTCAACACGATTGGAACTTCATCACTGATGACAGTTTCTACTGGATCTTGGGGAGGAACGGTGAGTAGTTGTATTGCAGGTCCAGGTGTTGATTTACAGAAGGCTGATACTCAAGGTTTTCCAATGGAGGATTTGTTTTTTGTAGTGGGGACTGGAATTAATAGTACTTACACAATTGCATCTCCGCACTCAAAAGGACTGACAGGAAACCTTTATGCTTCTAATTATTTTTCTTCACCTAACTATGATGATCCAACGACTTATCCCAATAGTTTTCGATTATCGAACAATACGTCTACTCCTTTGGTTTTACCAGCAACAACGACTTATCCTATCGGGTTTTTTCCGACGAGTGCATCTCAACCTCAGTATCTCACCATTGATGCAAATCCTTTTTATCAATATACGTGTTATGATCATGCGATGGAAGTGAAAGCTCGGATTCGACTCCTCGTTCGGTCTTGGGATGCAGAGAGCTCTTGGTCGATTTCACCACCCAGTTTGCCCAAAATCTATCAGGTGAACATAAATGCTTGTGCTGTTCAGGGAATTGCGAGTGCGATTCCTAGCCCTCCAAATCCTCTGAACTGTCAAGATTTGGTGCATGATTCGGTGCATGATTTTCAGGTTTGGGATCAGTATTTTCCGATTACTCCCATTTCAGGAGTTTTTGATTCTTTTAGTGGATATTCAACGGGTTTTACTAATAAACCTTCAAAAGTGGATTATTGGAATTTTTTGATAGGCTACCCCTTGTATTCCCTTTAGTTCATTCTATGTTATAGCTTCAAGCATGATTGAAAAATCGATTATTGTTGGGCCTTTCCAGTGCAACTGTCGTCTTCTTGTTTGCTCTCGGACAGGACATGCAGTTTTGGTGGATCCGGGAGATGAAAAAGACCGTATTTTACAAGCCTTGCAGTCTGTGAAGACTCAAAGTGGTGTTTGTATTCAAGTGAAATATCTGATCCATACCCACGGTCATTTGGACCATGTTGGAGCGACACGATCTTTGTTTGAGTCTTTTGATCAAGAGGCTCCTCAGATTGCTTTGCACCGGGACGATGAGCCCCTTTATTTAAACTTAAAAACCCAAGGAAGTTTGTTTGGACTTCATTTTGAAACTCCCCTGCCGGTCCAGCACTATCTTCAAGATGAAGAGCAGATCCAGGTGGGGGATCTCAAGTTTACGGTTCTTCATACTCCAGGTCATAGCCCGGGGAGTGTTTGTTTGAGGCTGCATGAAGATTCTCAAGCGGGTATTTCAGAGACTGTGCTCACAGGAGATACTTTGTTTCAGGGAAGTGTGGGGCGTACGGATCTTTGGGGAGCAGATACCGACCAAATGTTTAAAAGTATTCGAGAAAGGCTTTTAGTTTTGGATGATGAGACACGGGTTTGTCCAGGACATGGGGTCAGTACTTCAATTGGAATTGAAAAATTTCAAAACCCGTTTCTTAGGTCTATCCGGTGAAGGTAGGTTTAGGGTTGGGTTTTCAGATAGAAACTCAAATTTTTGATGAAAGGGGGGTGGGTCGGGCTCGGGCGGGTCGATTTCAATTACCTGGAGTTTTAGGAAAGCCTTATGTAGTCCAGACGCCTACCTTTATGCCGGTAGGGACTGCCGGTACAGTGAAAGGATTGACCTTTGAAGATTTAAAGAAATTGGATGCTCAGGTCATTTTAGGAAACACTTATCATCTTTATCTGAGGCCTGGGCATTTGCGAGTGGAACGTTTGGGGGGGCTTCATCAGTTTATGGCCTGGGATGGGCCAATTTTGACGGATAGTGGAGGATTTCAAGTTTTTTCACTCGCGGGGCTGAATCGAATTGATGATGAAGGAGTGACTTTTCAATCTCATATTGATGGAAGTACCCATCGGTTTACGTCTGAACTTTCGATGGAAATTCAAAGGGCACTGGGGAGTGATATCGTGATGGCTTTTGATCAGTGCCCTCCCTATCCAGCATCTGCGAGTACTGTGGAGGCTGCAATGCAAAGAACACTGCAATGGGCAAAAAGAGGGTTCAAGGTAGAACTTAAGAGCCATCAAGTGCGCTTTGGGATTGTTCAAGGGGGACTATATGAGGATTTGAGGATTCGATCCGCTCAGCAAATGAGTCAACTTCCTTTTGATGGGTTTGCCATTGGAGGGCTTTCCATTGGGGAGTCGCCTGAACTCATGCAGGAGATGGCTCGTTTTACTGCTCCGCTTTTGCCTTCAGACAAGCCTCGGTATTTGATGGGAGTCGGTCGCCCTGAGGATTTAGTGGAAGGAGTTCGAGCTGGGATTGACTTATTTGATTGTGTGATGCCCACTCGAAATGCCAGGAACGGTCAGTTGTTTACCAGTCAGGGTCGAGTCAATATTAAGAACTCCCGGTATTCAGAATCATCTGAGTCATTGGATCCTGAATGCTCTTGTGAAGCTTGTAGGTATTACAGTCGTGCTTACCTCAGGCATCTTTTTGTGAGTCGAGAACTTCTTTCCGCTCGTCTCAATACGATTCATAACTTGACGTATTACCTCACTCTCATGAAAAAAATGCGGGAAGCCATTTTAGAAAATCGATTTGATGAATGGATAAAAACTTTTTATCGAAATCGAAGGAATGATGTGCGATGACTTTAAGCATGAATACGTGTGTTAGAATGAATGTGGCAAAATTTTTTATCTTTTTGAATGTATTTTTGGGTTCATTGAGTTTAGTCTGGGCAGACGGACCTGTTCTTCCAGCGGGATCTGCAGGAGAGACTGCCTCAGGTTCTGCTTCTGCAGTTGGATCTGTGAGTGGGTTAAATTCGCAGCAACCAGGAGGAGTGATGTCCTTTGCTCCTTTGATTTTAATGTTTGCTGTTCTTTATTTTCTCATTTTAAGGCCCCAACAAAAGAAGCTCAAGGAACAGCAAGCCATGGTCTCTGCATTGAAACATGGAGATGAAATTGTGACAGCTTCTGGGATTTTAGGGACTGTCACAGGGATTACGGATAAGGTCGTGACTCTTGAGGTTGCTGACAATGTTCGAGTGAAAATGATGAAAAGTCAAGTTTCTCAGGTGGTCAAGGGCTCACTGAAAGATCTCGCCTAGAGATCTTAGTCAGTCCACTCGTTTGAATATGAATCAGAGGTAGAATATGTCTCGATCTTGGTGGGGGAAGTTTCTCTTTCTTGCATTGATGGTGATCCTATCCTTAGGATACATCTATCCAACGATTTCTAATCTGGATCCAGAGAAATCAAAGTTTCCTTTTAAACAAAAAATGAACTTAGGATTGGATCTTCAAGGAGGCCTGTATTTAGTGCTCGGTGTAGATTTTGATAAAGTCTACCGAGATGTGGTTGAGAGACAGTCTTCTAGCTTGAAGGATCGGCTTAAGGAAAAGGGGATTACAGTTTCTGATGTAAAACCCTTAAGGGAAGGGGTTCCTGCAGATGATCCACGAATTACAGTGAATTTTAATGCGGCTCAGAGGCAGGATTTTTATCAGATCTTAAAAAAGGAGTACTGGACTCTTCGCTTGGCTGGAGAGAGCCCAGGTCATTTTGAACTGGGGTTATCGCATGACTATCGGAACGAAGTCCGAGAAAAGACATTGAATCAAAGTATCGAGGTGATTCGCAACCGGATTGATGAATTTGGAGTATCCGAACCTTCTATTGTCAGTCAGGGAACAGATCGAGTAGTTGTAGAGCTTCCTGGTGTGAAAGAGATTGATCGAGCTAAAGACCTGATTGGAAGAACGGCAAAGCTTGAGTTCAAAATGGTAGATGATCAATCGATGACTTCGGCTCAATTGTCGACTCTGATTACTGAGATTGAAAAAGATCAAAAGCTTTCCTTTAAGGAAGGTCAAAAATTTTCAGATTATGTTCGTAAGCTCAACGAGTTAGCTCGAAGCAAGATTCCAGAGAATCATGAAATTGCGTTTGAAAGATCGAGGGTAGGATCTGGGTCTGAAGGGGTTCGGATTCCTTATCTTTTGCATTCAAAAGTCGATGTCACAGGTGACGATCTTCAGGATGCTACAGTTCAGTTGGATCCTGAGAATCGCAATCCTAATGTGAGTTTTACACTCAATCCACGAGGAGCTGCTCAATTTGAAAGACTAACGGGTGAGAATATCGGTCATCGTTTGGCCATTGTCCTAGATAATTTGATTCATTCTGCTCCTGTGATTCAAAGTCGAATTGGAGGAGGTCGAGGGCAGATTACGTTGGGTCGAGGAGACTCTGAGTCGATGATGAAGGAAGCGAAAGATCTAGCCATTGTTCTTCGTGCGGGCGCTCTTCCCGCTCAGCTTGAGTTTTTAGAGCAGCGCGTAGTGGGTCCTTCTCTTGGACAGGATTCGATTCATAAAGGCGCAATGGCTAGCTTGATTGGGAGTTTAGTCGTCTTTATTTTTGTTGCGATTTACTACCAAGTCAGTGGTTTGATTGCCGTGTTTTCTCTCTTGCTGAATGTGCTTTTTGTTTTAGCGTCTTTAGTGGGATTAGAGGCGACATTGACTCTTCCTGGAATTGCTGGGATTGCTCTTACCGTTGGAATTGCTGTAGATTCGAACGTAGTGATTTACGAACGAATTCGTGAGGAGCTTCGTTTAGGAAAACGTCCTTCGGGGGCTGTAGAAGCAGGTTTTCAAAAGGCGTTTCGTACTATTTTAGATGCCAACGTGACCAATGCATTTGCTGCGATTGTTCTTCTCCTATACGGGACAGGTCCGATTAAGGGATTTGCAGTGACATTGCTCATTGGAATTGTCACCACTGTTTTTACGGCTGTCTTTGTATGCAGACTGATTTTCGATCTTTATTTAAAGCGACTTGAAGATCGTGGAGCTCAGACTTTAAGCATCTAATGAAAGGAACTTAAGACATGTTGGAACTGATTCGACCAGGGATCCAAATTGACTTTGTGGGAAAGCGTAGAATTTGGATGGGACTTTCGGTCGTAGCCATTCTGGGTACTTTCCTTCTTTTACTCACCAAAGGTTTGAATTACGGCATTGATTTTACAGGTGGAGCTGAAGTTCAACTCCATGTTCCTGAAAAATGGGACATTGGAAAGTTAAGAGATGAGCTTGAAAAAGGAGGAATGAAAGGGCTGAAGGTCCAGCAGATCGGTCTTCCTGTTGCTAGTCAATATTTGATTAAAGCTCAAGGTGAGGAGAAGTCTCTTAACTTGGTTGCTAAACAGGTGGAAGGGATTTTAGGGAAATCGTTGAAGACAACTGAGTTTGAGATTCAGAGGGTCGATGTGGTTGGGCCTGCAGCGGGTAGTTCTTTACGAATGAGTGGTTTCTTATCCATGTTTTATGCACTCGTGTGCATCTTAATCTATGTAACGATTCGATTTGATTATCGGTATTCGCCGGGGGCTGTAGTTGCCCTTTTTCACGATACGATGCTCACTTTGGGTATTTTTATTTTGACTCAAAAACAGTTTGATCTTCAAATTTTAGCAGCTTTATTGGCTTTGATTGGGTATTCTAATAACGATACTATTATTGTGTATGATCGAGTGAGAGAGACCATTCATCAACATCCAGAGCTTTCAATTGAAAAGGCAGTGAATCGAGCCATCAACGAAACACTAGGTCGAACTCTTTTGACATCGCTTTCCACTTTTATCACTGTTTTTGCCCTATGGCTTTTGGGTGGAAAGGTGATTGAAGATTTTGCCTTTACTTTGATGGTTGGGATTTTAGTTGGAACTTATTCTTCCATCTTTATTGCAAGTTCAATGGTGATTATTATTGCTCATTACCATGAGAATCAGACTAAAAAGCTGAAGTCTAAGCCTAGCAAGAAAAAGAGAGTAGTTCGACCTGAGCCCAAGTTTCAATAAAAAACTTTGAGTCGGGGGAAGGGGTTGAAAGGATTGAAAGGAATGAGATGAAGAACCATTCGCAGCCAAGGCAGTGGAATCTAAGGGATCAGACAGGCAGAACGGAGGCGGAGTGGGGTATTTTAATTCAGGATTTAAAGAGGCAGACAGGATTATCCACTCTGACTCTTCGAGTTTGTGTTTTAAGGGGGTTGGAGACGGCTGCTGCGATTGAAGCTTATTTGTGTCCTCGCTTTGAAAATCTGACCCATCCTTTTCAGATCCGAGATATGGATCGGGCAGTGGATCGATTGGTCCAGTCCCGAAACAAATCTGAGAGAATTCGAATTTTTGGCGACTATGATGTGGATGGAACCACAGGGGCTGCACTTTTATTTTGGATGTTTCATGAATTCGGATTTGAATTAAAAAACATTGATGTCAGACAGCCAGATCGTTTTAAAGACGGTTATGGGTTAAACATTGGGGCCGTAGAAGCGGCCGTTCAAGAGGGGGTTCATGTTTTAGTGACGGTGGATTGTGGGATTACCAGTTTTGAGGCGGCCAGTCGAGCTCAGGAACTAGGTCTTGAGCTCATTATTGTAGATCATCATCAACTTGATTTAGGGAAGGGTCTTCCTCCTGCTCATTCTGTCATTAATCCTCAAAGAGCAGATTGCGAGAGTGGTCTCAAGCAGCTTTGTGGGTGTGGTTTAGCTTTTTACCTAGCAATGGCTTTAAGGTCTCGGGGGCGGCAAGAGGGTTGGTTCTTACAGGGAGGGGAACCGAATCTGAAAAAGCATTTAGATTTGGTAGTGATCGCTACAGCAGCAGATATGGTTCCACTCATTGGAGACAATCGGATCTTAGTGAGATACGGGTTAGAGGTTTTAAAGCACTCTCAGAAGCCTGGGGTCAAGGCTTTAATGGATGCTGCAGGTCTAGGATCAAAGGACCTCAGTCCTTCTCATTTGGGATTTGTCTTAGGTCCTAGGATTAATGCTTCCGGAAGGATGCAATCGGCGAGTCTTGCTTTGGAGCTTTTAACAACGATGGATTCCTTGCGTGCTGCTGATTTAGCTTTTGAGTTGGAACGTTTGAATGAAGAAAGAGCGATCATTCAAAATCAAATTTGGGATGAGATTCGGATTCGAGTTGAGCAAGGTTTAGCTCAAGGGAAGTATCGAAATGGAATTGTAGTGGCTGATTCTAAATGGCATGAGGGAGTCGTAGGGATTGTTGCTTCTCGGGTGACTGAGACGTTTCGTAAGCCTGCAGCCGTCATTGCTCTTCGAGAGGACTTAGGCAAGGGAAGTGTGAGGTCTTTTGGTGGAAAAGATGTGCTAGCTGCTTTGCGAGCGTGTTCTTCTACGTTAATTGGGTTTGGTGGGCATCGACATGCTGCGGGTTTATCCCTAAGTTTGGATCGAGTGGAGGAATTTGTAAAAGCTTTTGATCAAGCCCTTGAGAAGATTGAGTTTGATAGTCAGGGAGGCGCCTTATTTGTTGAAGGGGCCTGTTCTTTAGAGGAGTTCAGTGTTCAAAATCTACAGGAACTGGAGCGGCTAGGGCCGTTTGGTCCTGGAAATCCTGAACCTGTTTTTACGGTAACAGCAAAAGTAAAACACCACCGAGTTTTAAAGGGACGCCATCTCAAGTTGAGTTTAGCGGCTTTTGAGGGGGGAGCTTCTTTGAAGCAGGGATCTGAGATTGAAGCCATCTGGTTTCATGCGGCTGAGAGAGAAGATATTCTTTCCGGTGAACTCATGGCAGGAGGAAGAGAGTGGGCAGCGGTTCCTGAATTGAACCGGTTTCGAGGTCAAATGACTCCGACTTTGAGGGTCAGGGATTGGAGATCGATTGAGGTGGGATGAAATGAAAATAGGAGTGAGCTTGTTTATTTTACTGGGGGCAAGTTTCTCTTTTCTAGCTTCAGCTCTTGAGGTCGACTCTCACTTGAGAGATGGAGCTCAAGTGAATCCACAGCTTACAAAAAAAATGGAGTCCTTGGGTTCTACTGTGAACAAGAATATTCTCATACGTGACTTGATTCAGGTACAAAGAGCTGAGATCAAAGCTGTGGAAAATCGGCATAAAATAGAGTTAAAAGAGCTTAAGATTTCTCAGGAATCTCATGAAAAAGAATGGAAAAAAAATGAAGATAAAGCTCGGCATCAGTTCTTTAAGACTCATACTCACGGGCCTGAACGAAGATCCTATATTCAGGACTTTATAGTCCGCAGGGAGAATTTAAAAAATCTCTTGATCCAGGAAAAAAATAAAAAAAAGGAAGATCAAAGTGCTCAATTGGTCAATGTACGAGAGAAACAGGTCCTTCGATTGAAGGCATTTCAAGATGCACTTGAAAAAGGAATGGCTTTGGACTCTTCCTTATGGACGAAGTGATATTAGGGAAAAAATCGTTTCCTTGGGTTTTGAATGATTTGAGCTGAAAACTTATCTTTTCTCGTTGGAATCGAACTGAGAAACTCAGTCACAATCCTCCCCATAAATGGATAAGATTGTGGCTGAGTTCCGTTCAAATTCATGAAAATTCAAGTTTATTGCTGAATTGAATTTAAGTGAGGTGCAATATGCTCGTTGAATATTTCACCAATGTCAATTTTTACAGTTTTTGGTACTCCGAGTGTTATAAATGTTTTTTCGATTTGAGGAATCTCAGAGCTTGGATCCAATTTCCAGGTTGATTCAGAAAAAATTAGAGGATGATTAAATTCAAGCTTTAAAAACCCTGCTCCAGTTCCAGACTCTGGATCACTTGGGATTTGTCCTCCGTAAAGATCGGTTACTCCCACAAATGGAAGGTTGACTTGTTGATGGGTATTTGTCCAGATTGTGCCTTGCAGGCTAAGGTTTCCGTCAGATGATTGAATTACTTGGAGAGAACTCACTCCTGCATTTTTGCAGTTTCCTAGGCAACCTCTATCATTTCTGAGTCAGCTACAGATTTCATCTCGACAGACTAAAGTCAGTTCAACAGGTGTTTGAAATGGTGTGTCTAATTTTTCATTTGTGGCAGAATCCGTTAGGGTCGTCGGATCATCTGTTGTTATGGGCGATTCCTCGACTACCTGGGGATTGTTGTTAGGATTTACAGTGTCATGATCTCTAATCACTGCAAAGGAGTTCTGTGAGGGAATTATCATAGCTAAGGTCAATAAAAAAATTTTAATATACATTCGATTTTGGTTCATATGTATTGTTTCCTCTCTTGAAATTTCATATCGCAACTTATTTAGTTTTTAAAGTAGAAAAAAGTATATTAGAGCAAAAATTTTTAAAATTGACTTAAATACAAAACACGATATGTATCGTAAAATGATATTTAAATTTTATAATTCATGACATAGTGTTCGTGATTTATTCATTTCATTGCTTATTGAACTCATTAAACGATAAGAAAAAGTCCACCTAAAAGAGTTTGAAGGCTGTTTATTTGACTTAAATAAAAAATACGATATATATCTTATAAATAATGGTTAAATTTTTATGGGTAATTTCTATTTTAGTTATTTTTAGTGTAAATCGAATAGAAGCTAGAGTTAATGTAGAAGATAGCCTCTCTTATGCTTTGAGTTTTGTTGAAAGTAGAGTGAAGCTAAATAATGAAATCATCAATTTAATTGAAAATGAATCCATTCCTCTTTCAGATCGGTATTCAGAGCTTGTCTTTATTTCTGGATTTAAATTTAAATCAACAAAAAAAATTCAAAAGAATTACCAAGAAATTTTTTTGAATCAACTAAAAGAAGGTCTTAGAGTTACTAATCAACGATATGAAAGAGTGATGAAAGTCGTTGATTTTGATTTTACAGAAGCTTACTTTGGGAAGCTATATTCAAATTTTAAAACCTTTTTAGGGGTTTCTCATTTTTATAGTTCAGTCACGATAGATCCTTTCTCATCTCAACATAAGATTCGAAGACTTTATTATTGGAGTTGCCCCTATTAAACCGGACCACCTAATCGCGAATTTCTGAAGTTTCTATCACTTGGGCTACTTTCTCTCCACCCTTAACACAATTACCTTTT
>CAIZRG010000039.1 GCA_903935335.1 Oligoflexia bacterium | reverse complement strand
CAAAAATAGCTTTTTTAGCTTCCTCCTTATTTTTATATTTTGAACGGTAGATTAACTCCTTTTTGAGCGTTGCAAAAAAAGTCTCTGCAAAAGCGTTATGTGTGTCCTGATAAGGTGCATTCCCTCAGTGGGTAGGAATCCCACCCTGCAAACTGTCGCTCCAGCCGAAAGTACTTGGAGCAATTCAGGAGGTAACAAATGGATTGAAGCACTTCAAGAAACGGGCTCTGAAATAGGGGCTCAACGCGCCATGCGGGCCATAAAGTACAGTCAATGCCTAGCAGGCCCCGAAAATGTCAACGTGGAAGCCGACCCTCCATAATTGCAGGGGAAGGCTGCCATCTCTAGGGAAGATGAACGACGATGCACCTAGGGGTTCCACCAGGGTAGTGGCAATAGCACGCGCGGCTGAAAGAGTGAATGCGCAACAGGGGAAGTCTGCAATTGTGCTCGGTGGTTGGTGAAACTGAGCAACAGTAAATCCGTGAGGAACAGTACTGGCAAAAGCAGATGACGGATGGGTCCGTATGACCTGTGAAGCCTGGTAATGCGGGCAGAGGAAAGGGACCCTGATTTAGAATCAGTGAAACAAGTGGCAACAACAAGGATATTGACGATGAGTCTATTAAGTCCTCTCGATAGTGCTGAGAAGTTACAGAATGCACTTCATGTGAAAGCTAAGACTGAATCCAATTACCGATTCTATAGCCTTTGGGATAAGATATATCGACGAGACATTCTTGAATTAGCCTATAGACGCTGCTTTAATAACAAGGGTGTTTGAAGCTCCCTCGATTTAACAGACACGACGGAATGCGATGCATGTGATAAAAGGGTGTCTATTAATAAGGATTTAGAAATGGAACGTAATAAGAAGAATCAGTATACTCAGGAGTTTAAAAATCATGCGATTGAGCTAGCCAAGGAATTTCAATCTTCAACAAGAGCTCGAAAAAAACTTGGGATGAGTGAATCAAATATTAGGAAGTGGATTCAGCAAAGGGAGCAGGATGATGAACTCAAAGCCCTCAGTCCTGGGGGATCTATGGAAGAATTCCAGCGTCTTCGTAAAGAAAATGCAGAGCTTAAAAAAGTGAATTTTATTGTAAAAGCAGCTGCAGCAGTTTTTTGTCAGGGCCAGTTCAAGTGAGGTATGAAATGGCCAGTGCAATGGCTTCAGAAAATATTGAAGTGAGCCTCAGCTGTAAAATAATGGGTATAAGTCGTAGTGGGTACTATGACTGGATCAATAGGCCTATATCCAAAGCGGCTCAAGCAAATGAACAATTGCTAGTAGAGGTAAAGAGGATTCATACTGAAAGCAGGGGTACGTATGGATTGCCAAGGATCCAAGCAAAGCTCAAGCAACTTGGGACATCCTGTGGAAAAAATAGGATTCAAAATTTAATGAAAAAAGGGGGGATCTGTGGATTGCTTCGAAAGCTTTTTAAAGTAAAGACGACTGATTCAAGGCACGATCTACCGATAGCTCCTAGGTTGTTTAAAACGGAGGAACTCAACACACACCCGACAAGAGTCAATCAGGTCTGGGCGAGTGACATCAGCTACATTCCAACTGAAGATGGATTTGTATTTTTAGCAGTTTATTTGGATCTTTTTACTCGTAAGGTAGTAGGATTTTCTACAGCTGATCATATGGGAACTGCCCTTATTCTATCAGCATTAGAAATGGCTCTAGGAAGACAACCACTGAAGCAGGGCACCCAGCTCTTGGGGCACCTCTGATAGAGGTTCTCAATATGCTTCTGAAGCCTACCGAGAGCATTGAGTCAGCATTGGAATTACGGCAAGTATGTCTAGAAAAGGAAATTGCTATGATAACGCTTTTGCAGAGACTTTTTTTGCAACGCTCAAAAAGGAGTTAATCTACCGTTCAAAATATAAAAATAAGGAGGAAGCTAAAAAAGCTATTTTTGAATACATTGAGATTTGGCACAACAGGAACCGAATTCATTCTTCAATTGGATATATGACACCAGT
>CAIZRG010000038.1 GCA_903935335.1 Oligoflexia bacterium | reverse complement strand
GAGGATCCCCACCTACTCCTCCATAAAGGATCTGTGTTAAGTATAAGAAGCGCTGTTGAATCGGCCCATACTCATACGTCGTTACTTCCTGCTTTGAGTTCTTTGCTTCTACCAAATACCAGGCGTAAACCCCTCGAGGCACCTGAACCACGGCTGTTTTGCCAAACGTAAGTACCGATCCATCCTCTAAAAAAGCTTGAACCTCTGTCTCTGAGTGCATCTTGACTCGAACTTTAGATTTAAACCCTGAAGGATAATAATCCCCATCCCCTCCCAAAACCAACTGACCCCAAGGAGACATCAGATCATCTGTTTTAAAATCCAAAAACCCCTGGGATCGAAACCGATAGATCGAAAGCTCGACCCGAATCCCCATCCCCCACTCCGATAGGCCTTGCCCAGGTGAATACATAGGGCTTACTGAATACACCATCGCCCCTCGGTCCTCTGGAAAAGAAATGCCCAAGGGCAAAGAAAACGTACCTCGAGTCATGTCCTTTGCCTTCCAAGCCGTCCCTCCATACTCTCCCACTAAAGACCCCCTCTGAGGTACTTCAAGCGTCCCAGGTTGATGCAAGTACTCAAAAAGCTCAGAGGGATCTCCTGCGTGCAACTCAAAACTTAATAAAAATCCAAATGCCCCAAAACAGATCCATTCTCTTAAATTCATCCTGTTTCTTAACATAGGAACTTACCTCCTCATCTCAATCGAGTTTTTACTCATCACTCGATAATTCACCTTCATCACAAGGATCAAATCCGATAGATCTTCAGTGTACTTCCCAAGTCCTGAGGTTCTATTTTTATCTAAGTTCAGTTTTTTTAAGTCGAGCTCGAATTTTTTAATTTTTCCAAAATATGGCTTTTTTTAAGATTAATACTCCAATTAGGATTGCAATACAGGAAAAAAGGAAGGCTGTATAATGAACACTTGGCCCACAAACCACAATCCTAATACCTAAACAGCCTGTCACCAGATACTTCAATTCTGTGAAAAAAACTCCACCTACAAACGCTGTTCCGACAACTATGGAAAGCAAGCGCTGTTCCCTATTTTTATTATCTTTTAATAGTTTATTCATTATGGAAGTTTATTGCTCCTTGAACTGCCATTCATATGTGATTCATCATGATGGTTTGCTTGGTGTGATTCATTATCATGATTAATATGAAATGAATTTACCCCTGCAGACACATAATCAAATACTTTATTTAGCGCGGCTGGCAAATCTACAAATAATGTAGGAATCGATTGTATGGCCATTGCAGCCGGTGTCCCGGCTCCCTCGAATGGCACAAAATCGTTAGTTACCAAAGTCCCTGCGGTACTCGCGACTGACAAACCAAGTTCTGTTAGTACACTCATGTCCATCCCCGCAGTAGAAACGAGAGCTGCTGGGCCAATTTCAGCTAGTAACCCGCCACCACTCATGACAGCTAGCCCTACCCCAGTCCAGTTCTGCCAGCCCGTAATTGCATTGTCCACTACCTGATCCCAATTATGAGAAACAGTACTCAGCATACTTTCAAATTCGGCTGCTGATTTTCCACTCGGATCCACAAAACTGACGGGATTCCCATCAGCATAGCCATACAGACTGCACTCCAAGGGGCTTTCTAAGCACTTCTCTGCGCTCTCCAAAAACAGAGGATCGGGCGTCATGAAGCGCTTGAGCTTCGGATCATAATCCCTCTGCTCCATCCGGTAGGCTTGCAGATCCCCATCGTATCCTTGCGCTGCATACTCCAACACCGAGGCATGGGGGTTTTTCCACTCCCCTTTCTTC
>CAIZRG010000037.1 GCA_903935335.1 Oligoflexia bacterium | reverse complement strand
ATTATAGAAATAGTAAAATATTATTTAATTTTTTTAAATTTTAATATTAGAACTATCTATTTTTTTTATAAAAAATAATTAAAATTTACAAGGAATTGTTTTATGAAAAAAACTAAATTCACTGATTCACCCTATTTAAAAAATGAGATTTTTAAAACCCGTTTTCTAGCAGATGATTTAATAGCAGCTGCAACAGTCATTTGTGTTGCACTTCCGCTTTCATTGGCCCTCGCTTTAGCAAGCGGGATGGATCCTATGTCTGGAGTCATTACTTCCGTAATAGGAGGAATTATTTGTGGCCTGCTAGGTGGATCAAAACTATCCATTAGTGGGCCAGCAAACGCAATGCCTATTCTTACTGCCACAGTTATCCATCAATATGGAGTAGGAGGACTTGCTGTCTTGATTCTTGTCTGTGGAGCCCTGCAAATTACTTCAGGAAGTTTTGGATTTGGACGTTTTATACGATTTACTCCATTGCCTGTTATTTATGGATTTACTGCAGGGATTGGATCTCTTCTCTTTGTAAATCAGCTCCCTCGAGCACTAGGACTACCTCCCCCTGATCAGAGCTATACCATCAATATACTGATGCACGTATTTGGGTCCATCAGAACAATTCAAACCCAATCTTTACTGATTGCCATATTAACTATTCTAGTTTTTTTTCTATTCCCTAAATTATCAAAAAAAGTGCCCTCACCCCTGCTAGCAGTTCTGATTCCATCTTTTTTAGTGACGATTCTTCACATAAAAACTCCAATTATCGGTCACCTACCATCCACGCTACCTTTATGGAATTGGCCACACCTGCCTACAAACAACCTCGGAGACTTTGTAAGCTTAATATTTGTCGCTTTCAGTCTCATGTCCATTGAAACTCTTTTATCTTCTGTAGGTGTAGAAAAAGTCACTCATGAGCGTTCTAATCCCGATAAAGAATTAATCGCTCAAGGAATTGCAAACTTAGGATCAGGTCTTTTTGGAGGACTTCCTATTACATCAGTTTTAGCTAGATCTGTACTCAATGTCGAAGCAGGAGCGAAAACAAGACGCTCTTCTGTCTTTCACTCCCTTTTTCTTGTTTTTTCCATATTATTTTTATCACCTTGGATGAGCCAGATCCCAGTAGCTGTCTTAGCAGGACTCATACTTTCCGTAGCTTTGAGGATGCTTCATCCCAAGGAGTTTATCAAACTCTGGAAGGTTTCAAGAAGTGAAAGTTTTGTAGGAATGCTCACCTTCATTGCTATCACTTTTATAGGATTGATTTCAGGCATTCAAGCAGGACTGGCAGCTGCACTGGTTATTACGGCTTTTCGTCTTGGAAATACTAGTGCAAAGATAGACATCTTCGGATTCTCTGGTTTATCTCATCTTTCAATCAATGGATCATTAACCTTTATGTCAGCTGCTACAATTGAAGGGATTAGAAGAAAATTAGAGAGTGAATCCATTCAAAAGGGACTTATTGTAGATATGTCACGAGTCAAAGAAATGGATTCATCAGGAGCAATCCAATTTCTTGAAGTTTTAGATCCCAATATTCAAAAAAGAAAAGTAGCGTTTGTAGGGCTGAGTTCAAAAAATAAGTCTATTTTTCTAAAGCTTAATTATAAAGTGAATTTAGCTGGACTTATTGCTTCAAATGATAACGAAGTCTTTAAAATTCTGGATCATTCTCCTGAAGAAAAAAATCTCAACCGACTTCGCTATGGAGTTGAGCGATTTAAGCATATTATAGGTAGCGAATATGGGACCCTTTTTATTCAACTAGCTCAAACTCAGTATCCTCATACTTTATTCATCACATGCTGTGATAGCCGAATTGATCCTAACCTCATTACCAGTACCGACCCAGGTGAACTCTTTGTGCTCCGAAATATTGGAAATTTGATTCCTCAGGCAAATGGAGATTGTACTCCTGCTGAGGGAGCAGCGATTGAGTTTGCAATTGCTGTCTTAGGGGTTAAGGAAGTAGTTATCTGTGGACATTCAGAATGTGGTGCAATCAAAGGGTTTCTTTCTGGTGAACCCATGATGCCCTCTGAAATGGAAAAGGTGCCTCATATAGTTACTTGGTTAAAACAGCTAGAGGAACTTCGCCCTAAACTTTCATCTGGATGCTCAGTCCGTGAAGCCGTTGAAGTCAATGTGATTCAGCAAATTGAAAATTTAAAAAGCTACCCAATAGTTCGTGAAAAGCTCTTGCAAGGCCATCTTCGAATTCATGCATGGTACTACGACATCGGTGAAACTGAAGTTGAAGAATGGAATGAATCTGAAAGATCATTTTCTCCAATCAGTCCCACACCGGCACTAGGATGAGTTTGAAAACTCATGGACTTGGGTCTCTTCATGGAGGGATTCTTCAGCGATTGCCCGCTCTAATGGTGGAACCGACAGGAATCGAACCTGTAATAGCTGTTTAGGAAACAGCCGTTATATCCATTTAACTACGGCTCCAAATCAGAAGAAAGTAAAAGTTGGATAATACAGCAATTTTTAGGGGAGGACAACTCTGGACTGAAATTTACTGAATCTAGAGAGAGCTCGTCACGAAAAAGACAACCTACTGTTTAGCTAACCTTTTCTTTTCAGAAAAACTCCACCTCTTATTAAAACCATATTGAGGCTTTAGGGTTTGAACTAACTTAGGCAGGTAAGGAGTTGGATCTAGAGGACTCAATCCACGGCGAACCTCAAAATGGAGATGAGGGCCACTGGAACGTCCGGTATTACCTGAAATCGCTATTTGTTGTCCACGATGAACCCGCTGCCCTCGACGGACCAAAAGAGAAGAATTATGAGCATAAATGGTTGCAATTTTGGAAGGATGTCTCAACACAATGAGCTTGCCATAACCTCGAATTCTAGTCCCTGCATAAAGCACTTCACCCGTTTGAGCAGCAAAAACAGGAGTTCCATGAGGCGCTCTCAAATCAATCCCTTCATGAAAATCTTTACCCCTCTTTCCAAAAGACGAAGTGATAAAAACGGAATGAAGCGGCCACTTTAAACCTAATTCATTTAGGTCTGAGACTGTTTCCTGAGAAAGTTCTCCTCGTGATTGCTCAATTTTTTGATCTTTTCTGTTTTTAGAACCACCCCAAGGCAAAACTGATTTTTCCCTTTGACTTTGTACTACCCACGATTTTTTACGATCAAAGAAACCCCTCCGATTATTGGAAACCGGCCGGCTAGTAGCACAACCTAAAGCTGTGATCATGAAAAGAAAAGAAAGTAAACAACGAGTCATTGAGTTCTCTTATCTTCTACTACCCCTTTTCCATCATCTTGTGAAGACAGTCTAAATCGGTGGTATCAAGCTTCAAAGGAGTTAAAGAAGCAAATCCTTTTTCCACAGCAACACAATCTGTCTCTGCTTCATTTTTAAACCCTTTGTATCGCCCACCTACCCAATAATAATCTTTTCCTCGATGATCTTTCCGCCGAAGAATACCCCCACTATAAAATCGAAACCCTTGTCGAACTAATTGAATCCCCTTCACCTGCGCAAGTGGACTATCAGGAACATTCAAATTCAGCAAAGTATGCAATGGAAATGAAAACTTCTTATATTTTTTCAACACCTGAACTGCAATCTTTGCAGCAGTTGCATAATGTAATTCATTTTCCGGCTTAGATTTCTTAAAATCGACCGAAAGACTGACGGCCATTGAAGGAATCCCCAAAATACAAGCTTCTCTAGCAGCAGAAACTGTACCCGAATAATAGATATCTTGACCCAAATTAGCTCCACGGTTAATTCCTGAAATCACCAAGTCCGGCAATTTACCCAGTACCTGTCGAATTCCTATATAAACACAATCAGCAGGACTTCCACTAACCCCGTAGAATTGGGACTTAATCGTAATAATCCTCAAAGGTTTATGAATCGTTAGAGAATGGCCTGTTGTACTCTTTTCCTCTAAAGGGGCCACCACCCATACATCTCCAAATTTCTTGAGCTCTTTGTGCATAGCTCGAAGTCCCATGGCATGTACACCGTCATCATTTGAAAGTAAAATTCGCATAAACTCTCTTCTTTAATTTCAGTAGATTGTTATAGTCCTCATTTGACTCTACCACACAATCATGAGATTTAAGTTAAGGAGTTGCTATAGTTTGATGAGTTAAGTCAGTAATTCCACCAAATCCCCCCCCCGTAAGATTGAGAGCAAGATCAAATTCAAAAGTCATCCCTGTTGCAGAATTATATTTTTCTCCCACTGTCATTTTCCAACATCTTGCAGGACTTTGAACAGAAAGTCCAAGCCCTGCTTCAAAAAGACGGCTGGGTTTAGGCTCAAAACCATATGAAACAAACCCTGTTGGCAAGAAGTAATCGGATAACGAGAAGTTAAAAGATCCTCTCAAATTAGATGTAGAACTATTGATTTTACTAAAAGAGTAACCCAACGTAACACTTCGTTCATAACTCAATATCCTCTGACGTAAAGACCGCTCAATCAAATAAGTAATATAAGTAGAAAAAGAATGTCTTGAAGTACTAGGGTAAATGTCTGGATAATAATAATAAGTCGAACCTGAAATTAAGTGATCATAGTTTAAATTTAAATTTGAAAATAAACGCGTAAAAACATGTGAATTTGTAGGCTCTACTGGATCAGTCAATTCTAAAAAATTGACAGCCTGTCCTGCATTAAATTCGAGAGAATGACGATAAACAGGAAATTCGAGGGTAGGATCTCCTAAACGCTGAATCCATTGAGTTGAAAATCCATAAGCCAAGGAATGTCCTAAAGGAATAAAATAGTTAGCACTGGACTGCTGATAAGTGTATGGAACTATATCATGATTATCAAAATTATAACCAGGCGTAAAAGTCGGTCTCCCTGTTTGTTTAATTTGCTGTACAAAGGGGTGCTGTGACTCTTCCCGAAGAGTTGCTTTTGGAATATAAGAATAAGTAAACAAAGGCCGAATCAGATGCTTAGCTTTAGAAATAGACCGATCCTCAGGGAATTCGTAAATTTTCTCTATTTGAGTACTGAGATCAACTTGCATTAAAAGATATCCACGATTCAAATTAGGGACTTGCTGACTAAAATTATAAAAATACTGCCGATACTGAAGCGAAGGAACAACAGACATCACATCGAAAGGCCGTAGGGTCGTATATAAGTTAGGTGTTAATGATACTCGAGTGGCTTCACGCAACGGATCAATCCCCGCTCGATAAGGTAATCCTGGAGGAGGCATCTGGCCCAAACTCACACTGGAAGCATCATAATCAAAAACTCCTGCAGTTCTAGTAAAATTTGTAAGCCCTAAAGTCATCCCCATAAGAAAAGGAGTATCTCCAAAAAATTTATCACGGGTAGTCACCATAACTGTTGGAAAAGCCTGTACAGTACGGGGATCAAATTGAGTTTCCCTGGCTTGAGGGTCACTCGGGGTAGAGTTCAACAAATTCCGATTTCTTTGAAAATTAACAAAAGCACTCACTTCAGAGTCACTTTTAGAGAAACTTAAGTGAGACATTAAATAAGGTTCACCTTTTGCTCTTTTCAAATCGTTGCTAAAATGAAAAGGATAAAAATTATCACTGAGTTCCCCTAACTGAAGCTTCTCCTCTACTCCAAATGGCAGAATCTGCCTCTGAGTAAGATCAAAAGCCCACCTATTTTGGTAAAATGTTCTATCAGTCAGATAAAAAGCGTTCGCCTTAGCAGAATTCTGATCAGAAAGAGCATATCTTCCTTCCCATTCAAAGCGGTGACCTTTCAAAGTATACTCCCCTAAACCCAATGTCATGTCAGCACTTCGATTCATCGCCCAAAAGAAAGGAAAAAGAAAAGTAGCACCATTTAAAGTATTTGAAGAAAAAGAAGGGAAAAGAAACCCTGTTTGCCGGTGAGTTTTAATAGGAAGAACTAAATAAGGTAACCAAAAAGCGGGTGCATCCTTAATCCGTGTAAAAACATTTGAGAAATAAGCATATCCATCGACCGTCATATCCACGTCTTCTGCCTGAAAAGTCCAACTGGCAGAACAATCACGACAAGTCGTATATTCTACCCAATGACTCAGAAACCTTCCAGGTCCGACTTTATGAAGTTTTTCACTTCTAAGGGTAAATAAGTCATTTGAAACCCGACCCCGAAAAACAGTTCCAGTTCGAGTATCGAGATTAAAATCCATCTCTTCTCCCCAAACAGCCAATTCTGACAAAATGTAGATACAGTGGCCTTGAGCATGAAGAGTTCTTGAATTTAAATCGAGCAAAATATAGTCTGCTTTGAGTGTTTCGCCCATTTGATTGACCGCTGCATGACCAAAAAGCTCAACTCGATTCGCTTTACGATCCCAGACTTGTTTATCCCCTGAAAAATGAATGGACTGGTTTTGAGTCCCAGCCTGAATAAAATGAGAGCAAAAAAGACCTAAAAATGCCCCCAAGAAAACAGCCCATTCTTTTTTTATAAAACTTAGAGTTGACCTGGGAAACGGCATGTCTGTCGCCCCAAACGCCACATCCAGTGGCGAAGTTCCTGAGCAAGATCTTTGCGTGGAACAATGCGATCAACAAAGCCATGCTTAAATAGAAATTCACTCCTCTGAAATCCAGGAGGTAAAGATTGCCGAATTGTCTGCTCAATCACTCGAGGCCCAGCAAACCCAATTAAAGCATCTGGCTCAGCCAGAATAACATCTCCTAGCATCGCAAACGATGCTGCCACCCCTCCTGTTGTTGGATCCGATAATACTGAAATATAAGGAATTCCTTCATCCCTGAGTCGGCTAATTAAAGCTGTCGTTTTTGCCATTTGCATGAGAGATAAAATCCCCTCTTGCATCCGAGCACCCCCTGAAGCAGAAACCACAACAGCAGGAAGCCGATCTTCTATCGCGCACTGAAAAATTCTTGTAATTTTTTCACCTACTACGACCCCCATACTTCCACCCATAAACTTAAATTCAAACACACCCAGATGATAGGGCAACCCCCCAAGTCGAGCTCGACCGGCAACAAAAGCATCTTTCAATCCTGTGACAGTTGCAGCAGATCTTAAACGAGCTTTATAAGGCTTAAGATCATCAAATTCTAGAGGATCTGTCGAAGCCAAATCTTCTGAGTACTCATCAAACCCCCCCTCGTCTGTTAAACTAGTAATCCTCTCTGCCGCTGTCATTCGAAAGTGATGAGAACACTCCGGACAAACTTGGAAGTGATCTTTCAGAACTTTAGTCTGAAGAATCTCTCCACACTGAACACACTTCACCCACAGCCCCTCAGGTACCTTCGAAGTCCTCTGAGAAACTTGAGTCTTTATTTTTGGAGTCTTTAAATCATCAAACCAAGACATGAAGCCAAAAACTTAACAGGGTATTGACTTTGAGGCAAGCAGCTAAATCAAAGATTGAAAATGCCCCAGAGTTAAGTCATCCTAACTTCTCTGAGGCCCACATTGATCTCCAGGAATCCATCCATGGATTCTTTCCACAACCACACTTCTAAGTGTAAGACGATTCCAAAACGGGTCAACCCCCTTCTTTGTTTTTTTTAGCAGAAATGGCAAGAGCCTCACGATACACGCTGTTCTTGGATACGACAAATTTTTGGCTCACTTGCTTCACAGCAACTGGCAGTGAGACCCCCCCATCTAATAAACACTCCAAAACAAAAACCCAAGAATCTACTTCTGACTTTTGCAGCAAAAGATCACTCTCGGACTCTTGTAACCTAGGAAAATTCACAACAAAACACCATTCTCCGATAGCCCCTTTGGATAAGATCACCTGTTCAACCTGAACTAGAACCTGATCAGCAAACCCACTAAAAAAATTTTCATGAATTTTCGTGAGCTCTTTACCAACCACTATCTGAGCTTGTGGAACTATTTTTTGAATGATTCGAATTGAATTTAAAATTCTATTTGGACTTTCGAACCAAACCACAACCGAAGGCATAGTTCTTGATAAAAATCTTCTGATCTGCTTTTGCTGATCTTTTTCTTTTCTTGGGAAAAATCCACAAAAAATAAACTCTGTCTCTTGGAATCCTGCCACTGAAAGAAGAGTTAAAACCGCTGATACTCCTGGAAACGGCGTCACACGTACTCCTGCCTCTCTAGCTTGAGCCACAAGCAGAGACCCCGGATCACTAATACCAGGAGTTCCAGCATCAGTAACAAGTGCAAAATTTCTTCCCTTTTGAAGCTCTTCAATCCAGCCCTTCAGACGCTGAACCGGAGTATAAGCATCCATTCGTAGTAATTTTTTGCGAAAATAACTCATCCCTAAAGCCGACATAAGAATAGCCGTACGCCGCGTATCCTCACACAAAATGATATCTGCATTTTGAAGAGCGAGCTTAGCCCGAGGAGTCAAATCCCCAAGATTTCCAATGGGAGTGGCAACTACCCAAAGCCCAGACGACAAAATTTGAGAGTTAGCTTGAGCATTATACGACGGATCTACTTCAGAATGATTCATTTTTTCTCAAAAACTTCTCACAAAAGGTTAAATCTGGGTATGTATATTTTAGTCAAGAATCCAAAGATTTTGATAATGCTCCCATCGACTTCCATCCCAACCCAACAGATCAACTCTCAGACTTTGGGCTTTTCCTTCATATTGACGTAAAAAATGATGAATAGTTCGTTTTAAACAACGTTTTTTTTTATCGCTGATGGACTCAAGGGCTCCTACCCATCCTGTTTGAGAACGCACTCGGACCTCTAAAAAAACGATTTCTAAACCTTCCTTCTCCACTGGATCAAGACGCTCTTCAAAAATAAGATCAATCTCCCCTCCCCAAAATCGATAATTCCGATATAAGAGAGTGGCTGCTCTCTGACCTAAAAACCACCGTTCGGCTTCCCATTCAGCCCATTTTCCAATTTGATATGAATTCCAATAGGTCTTTTTTTTATCTCTTTTCATTGAATATCCACGAGGGTTTGAATTGACCTTTTTTTTATATTTTTTAGGATGCAGGAAGTATTCCTTTTGATCATAGAATTAGAAAATTTTTCCTATTGGCCTCAGTCTTTTTTTCCTAGATACTGTTATTGAGGGGGAGAGATTCCATGAAAACTGAAATTAAAAAAAATGGAGATACAATCATTGTTAAAATGAACGGGAGACTCGATTTTGAAACGTATCTTCCATTGAGAGAAAATCTTTCAAAACTCGTTCAACACACACCTGATACAATCTCCCCAGCTAAAATCATATTTAATCTAGAAAAACTAGAATTTGTAGGTTCTAGTGGAATTTCTTCGTTTGTACAAACTTTAAAAGAATTCAATGCCAATTCCCCAACTAAACCGCGATACTGTCATGTAAAAAGTGAATTTAAAAAAATCATTAAAGCCTTTGATGAAGCAGATCTTTTTGAGATCTATGACACCGAAGACCGAGCACGAAAAAGCTTTAATCAGTAAGAAGCTCACCCCGTAAAAGCCGCGCAACACCACCAAACGAGCGACGATGAAGAGGGGAAACTCCTAATTTTTTTAATGCTTCTGTGTGAGCTGAAGTTGGATAACCCTTATGCTGAGCAAAGCCGTAACCAGGAAAATTCTTCTCCAAGTCTATCATCAACCGATCTCTCCAGACCTTTGCCACAATGGACGCTGCAGCAATACTCAGACACTTCTGATCCCCCTGAATCACAGCAGTTGATGGTATCAAAAGATCTTTAGGTAAAAACTTCCCATCCACTAAGACGTGCTGAGGCTTTACCCTTAAAGCTTGAATTGACCTGGTCATAGCTAAATGAGAAGCATGAAAAATATTTAAAGAATCAATTTCCTCAACACTGGCAACCCCAAGTGCGAAGGATAAAGCCCACTCACAAATCAAAGGAGCCAGACGCTCTCGAACTTCATGACGAATCTGCTTGCTATCTCGAATTTCACTGAGCCAAGGATTTTTACTCAAATCAATCCTCAACGGCAAAATAACAGTAGCAGCCACAACAGGACCAGCCAAACAGCCTCGTCCTACTTCATCTGAGCCAGCCACCCTCCCATCAGGATAGCCAGCAGCTTCTTCAAACTGAGTACTAGGCCTACCGAGAGGAGGCTTGAGTTTCAACTTCTCTTTCAATTCGAGCTGCTTTCCCTTCTAAAGCTCTTAAATAATAAAGCTTAGCTCGACGTACGCGACCGGTTTGAACCACTTCAATTTTAGCAACTTTAGGCGAAGACTCTAAAAAAACTCTTTCAACGCCTACTCCATGCGAAATTTTACGAACTGTCAAGGAGCGCCCTGAACCGCGATTTGAGCAAGCAATGACAATCCCTTCATAAATCTGAATTCGCTCCTTTTCCCCTTCTTTAATTCGAACATGAACCTTAACAGAATCACCCGCATCATATTGGGGGAGATCCTTTCGAATGAAAGGCTTCTCAATCAGATCTACACGGTCCATCAAGCCTTTTTGGCTCACATAAACCCCTTTTGAAGTTCTTCGATACTTAGTCTTTGTTGTTGCCATGGAATCAACTCCTACTTACAACTTCCTTAAAATCCATCTTCATTTTTTGCCTGACAGTGTGACACCCAAAACAAATGGGCCGGCTATAGTCCAAACAGCCGATCCAAAATAATGGCAACAGCTGAGCGAACTGAGAGGTGATTATACCCTCCCTCTCCTTCTGGCCCGTAAACCGGAGTCAGGATCCGGTGTACCTCGGGATAGAAGGCTTTTGAAACTCCCCAACCTGTCCCAAAAACTAGAGCAACAGGTCTGTTAGATCGACACGAACTCACGAGCTCACTTCGATAATCCAAATAGCTCATAGAGTTTGCAAAAGGCTGAGCATCCGTTAAAACCACTTCTGGATCTTCTCCTTGCTCAGTGTGAATGATCCCTTTCACTTCCTCGAAAGATCTTGCCATCTGAACCAGTGAAAGAGCCTCCACTCGATCAGGATGGTATTGACGAGATTGTGGAGACTGCCAATGCGACAGAATCCGACTCACTAACTCGTGCTGATCCTCAATCGGAGTCACTAAGAAATACTTTTTAACTCCAAAAGTTTTAGCGGATCGAGCAATATCATGAATATCCATATTGGTTACCGAAGTAGTAACCGTTTCTCCACGGCGATTAACCACTGGGGTATGAAGCAATACCAGATAGACCGGAATCGACTCAAGTTGTTCGTGATTAACACTTTTCCTTCTCAAGTTCAACTGAGGATTCATCCAAGATCCTTTTTATCTCTCTGTTGATAAAGATCCGGTCTTTTTCTCTGAGTTCTCTCTTTCATCTGACCCTCCCTCCAAGCTTGAATGGCCTGATGATCTCCCCCCAAGAGAACCTCAGGAACTGAAAGACCCTGAAACTGTCTAGGACGAGTATACTGAGGATATTTAATCAGATTTTTTTCCAGGCTCTCCTCCGAAAGAGATTTCGGATTTCCAAGAACTCCAGGAATCAAACGAGTCAGTACATCAGCAAGCACCAAAGCTGGAAGCTCTCCTCCCGTCAGCACATAATTACCTATTGAAACTTCGGAATCAACACAAAGCTCAATAAACCTTTCATCTACCCCTTCGTAATGCCCACAGACTAAAATTAAATGAGAGTAACTGGCAATCTTCTGAGCCCTCTTTTGATTCAATAAAAAACCTTGAGGAGAAAGAAGCACTGTATGAATTTGAGCAAATGGATCACTTGAACGACACCTCTGCATCACTGATTCCCAAGCTCGATACAAAACGTCTGGCTTCATGAGCATTCCTGCCCCACCCCCAAAGGGGCGATCATCCACCGTCCTGTGTTCATCGTTTGAAAAATCCCTAAGTTGTGTACAAAAATAAGAGATTAGACCTTTTGTCTGAGCTTTTCCTAAAAGACTAGACTGGAGAAAAGCTGGAAAAACCTCAGGAAATAAAGTAATAAAATGTAATTCACGAAGCGAGACTAAACCCTGATCAAGAGGTTCATTCGATAATTTCAAGAACGGTTCTTTTTCTAAGCTTTGTCGAAGCACCATTCAATACTGTCCGAACAGCACGAGCTGTTTTACCTTGCTTTCCAATAATTTTACCCAAATCTTCCTTGGCTACCTTTAATTCAATCACCGTAGTATTTTCCCCGACAACTTCACTCACATGAACTTTTTCAGGAAAATCAACTAACATCCGCGCAACTGACTCGACCATGAGTGAAAGCTCTGTTAATGCTTTTGAAGGTTTCACTTTCTCCACAGAGTCAAACATCCCAAACTCCCTTGAATGCTTAAGCCGAACTTGCCAAATTTTTTAAAAGCTGCCCCACAGTTTGTGAAAGTTGAGCTCCTTTAGCCACCCAGGATTGAACAGCCTCTTGATTGACTTGAATTTTATCTTTGGGTTCCTTTGCTTTGGGGTAATAGCGGCCTAAATTCTGAAGATATGCCCCATCTCTCTTTTTTGCCGAATCAACTGCAACAATGAGATATTGAGGGTTTTTTTTAGCTCCCTGCCTTGAGAGACGAATAGTAACAGCCATTTCATAGTTTCCTTTCGATCCTTCTTAGCAAATTTGAACTGATATCGTCAAGCATGAGATCTTTTCAATCCATTAAAAATTACTTTTTCTAGCTTCATTCGATCAGTATCTATGGATTTCCACCCGGGTTTACCGACTCGAGCCACTGCTCCTCTCAAATCATGAGTATTAGGCTCCTGCATGCTCGTCATCAAGACGACTGGAATTCCTTCAAGCCTCATTTCCTGAAGCAAATCATCACTTGAATCGCCAGGAAGAACTTCATCTAAAAACATTAAATCAGGGCGACGCCTAGACAGTTCAAGCCTTGCCTCAAAAGTGTTTTTAGCTTGACCTGAAACCCGCACCCCCTGGATCGTCTGAATCACATGAACTAAAAGACTCATCATTTCTTCTACATCTTCGACTAGGAGAATTGAAATCTCAGTTAACATATACTACCACTGGCACTACCACTGGACTGAGTTGAGGTACCTAAAATTAACTCTTGCACCCCTTCTACCCAGATATCCGAAGAATTGAGCGAAGGAACTAGCTTAAGGTCTTCACCCCCTGCATTGATAAAATCAGTTTTTCCCCTGATTTCAATTTCCTCGAGTGTCTCCAAACAATCAGCAACAAAGGCGGGACACAGAACAGCTAAACGCCTGACTCCTTGAGAAGGCAACCGTCGAATCACTTCATCTGTAAAGGGCTGAATCCAAGGTGTCCGACCTAGCCGAGACTGAAATGTAACCGTATATTGATGGTTAACCAGCCCCAAGCCCTCAATCAATCGACGAGATGTAGCAAAACAATGAGCCCTATAGCAATTTCTATTTTCTTCCGTCTCCCTCTCACAACAACCCAATGAAGAAAAACAATACTTCCCAGTTTCATCAGTCTTACGAATTTGACGCTCGGGTAATCCGTGATAACTCAGCAAAAGATGATCAAAAGAAAAACTCTTGAGACTTTCCTGTGCGATCTTCAAAAAAGACCGAATAAAAGCAGGATGTTCATAAAAAGGCTGAATAAAACGCAAATGAGCCTGGGGAAGATAAGCTTGAGCCAAACGGTGGCAAGCCTGAATCGAAGACTCAGTGGCAGCTAAAGAATACTGCGGATAAAGAGGAAGCACGATCAACTCCTGAATTTTCATATTCTGGAATTCTTGAAAAGCTGCTTGAATGGATGGATGACCATACCTCATCACGCCTCTCACAAACCAACCCTCTCCTGCCAACCTATCCTGCAACTTCTCAGTTAAATCATTTAAATGAACTAAAAGTGGAGAGCCCTGCGAAGTCCAAATTTTATGATAGGCCTGCGCAGCCTTCTTAGGGCGAGTCGGCAAAATCAATCCATGGACTAGAAACCATCTCGCAAAAAAAGGAATATCAATCACATAGGGATCCATGAGAAATTCTTTTAGGTACTTCCGAATATCTCGAATTTTCAAAGAATCAGGAGTTCCTAAATTTAATAAAAGAATCGCTCTTCGCTTTTTTGATTCCACTACAGCAGAAGTCATAGCTTCTTATAGCTCATTGCCTCCTCCTACACCAGGGTCATCACCTGCTTTTTCCCCTTGCTGAAAAACTCCAAACAAGCTTAAACCTAAATATGACGACCATCCCATTTTTTAAGTATCATGCGCTTGGCAATGATTATCTAGTGATCGACCCAAATCGTTTTTCAATCCTTTTTGAGCTTTCAGTCCCCACAATTCAAAAAATTTGTCATCGTCATTACGGAATCGGTTCTGATGGAATTCTCTATGGACCGATCCTCAAAACGGGCGAGATTCCTCGAGTCCAAATTTTTAATCCTGATGGAAGTGAAGCAGAAAAAAGTGGGAATGGTGTCCGCATTTTCTCAAGATTTATGAAGGAAATGGGTTACGTTCATGAAAACTTCCTTCTTCAAACTTTAGGTGGAGTTGTCCAGGTTGAGTTCTTAGATTCGACTGCTCAGATGATTCGAGTAGATATGGGCAAAGCAACTTTTGAAAGCACGAAAATCCCAGTAAGCGGTCCTCCTCGACAAGTTATTCAAGAACCCATCACCCTTCAAAACCAAGTTTTTCAAATCACATGCCTTTCAGTAGGGAATCCCCACTGTGTCATTCCTTTAACAGAAATCTCTGAGGCCCTAGCTAAAGAGTTAGGGCCTCAACTGGAAACACACCCCCTCTTCCCTCACCGCATTAATATTCAACTCCTTAAGATACTCAATCGAAAAAAAATTCAAATCGAAATCTGGGAAAGGGGTGCAGGATATACACTTGCCTCAGGAAGTAGTAGTTGTGCAGCTGCTGCTGCTGCTTACCGATTAGGGCTCATTGACTCTTCTGTATCAGTCCAAATGCCTGGTGGTGTGATTCAGATTGACCAAAATCCAAAAGGCTCCATTTTAATGACAGGACCCGTCACTCGAGTTGCACAGGGAGAAATGGACCTCGAGCTTCTCCTCAACTCAATCTAAGCAAAAATTGCTCTACTACTATATCGTCTCCTGACCTATATCCAGATAAACTTCCTTGGCATCATCGTTGTAGCCAAAGTACTCAGAAAACCGTCCCCAAGAAACTAAAACCTCTACAATCTGATGAGGGTTTTCATTGGGCAACCACTCCCCCACTCGGCTCGTGAGCTCTTCTACAGGTAATCTTAAATTATCGTTTTTTCGTAGAAGATTTGAGGTCATCTGAACAATCTTCAGAGCACCAAAAAGCTCATGAAGCATTCTCTTGCGAACGTTAATATCTCCCTCAACAAAGTGACGACCCAAATCAGTCAAAACAACACTTTGCTTAGGAGTATCTACAAGCTCCAATAACTCAGCTCCTTTAACGAGATAAAGTGTCCGACCAAAATCTCTTCCTGTATCCTGTGCTAGTTCAAAAATGTCTTCGGTTCCTCCATGATCTGCAATCACCTCTAACAAGCCGATCAGCTCAGTAATCTGAACATTGGGCAAGGGTTCAACAGGGGGTTCCTTCGGTTGAAGCTTAGGAAGAAAGGAACTCCCAAAAGAAGATGCTACCGGAGCATCTGGCATAAGAGTCTCTGTAATAAGCGCATGAATTTGTAAAACCATCCGCCTAAATGCTGGAGACTGATCGTCCCGTGGATAAGGCAAGTCATTCAATATCTCTTTGCGAATATGCCCAGGATTCGTTCCCATGACCATGATCCGCTTTGCCATAAAGACTGCCTCTTGAATATTATGAGTCACTAGCACCATAGAGCGAGTGCCTGTCTTTTTATCCATAAAAATTTTCACCATTTCGGCTCTTAAAGTATCTGCAGTTAATACATCTAGCGCACTAAATGGCTCATCTAAAAATAAGATGGGTCGCTCCATCACCAAAGCTCTTGCAATCCCCACTCGCTGCTTCATTCCTCCAGAAAGCTCTCGTGGATAAGCTTCCTCAAACCCCTCCAATCCCACCAAATCAATAGCTCTTTTAACCTTGGCCTTCACATCAGAAGGAGAAAGATGAAGAGGCTTTAAAGCTAAAGCAATATTTTGATAAACTGTTTCCCAGGGGAAAAGAGCAAAAGACTGAAAAACCAGTGAAACATCCAAATTTGTTCCAGACAAATGCTGTTGACGTCCAAGCACAGCCCCTTTTGAAGCCTTGATCAGACCACACATAATCCGTAAACAGGTTGACTTTCCCGACCCCGATGGACCCAAAAGAGCAACCACTTCATCTTCAAAAATCGAAAGGTTTACCCCTTCTAGAACTTTAAGATCTGTCCCTGATTCTAATGTAAAATTTTTTGAGACATCTTTTAATTCTATTAAGATTTTTTTATCTAACATCATCTTCTCCAAAACAAATTTTTTCTTAAGAAGTCTTTACTACTCCATTCGATAGCGAGTTTGAGCAACATGATAAATTTTTGACCAAACTAATCGATTTAACAAAATAACAACAGAAACCATTAAGGTCAGAGTAGCTGCAAAAAGAACAAAATCTTCTTTTTCTGTTGCCTCAATCAAAGCAGACCCTAAACCCCGTGCTTTTAAAACACTCCCTTGATAATAAATATATTCAGCAACCACACTCGCATTCCAAGCTCCTCCAGCAGCACTAATCCATCCAGTGGCCAAAGCGGGGAAAATACTAGGAAGATAAAGAACTCTCCAGCGATCCCACCGAGAAGCCTTCATCAAAGACATGGCATATTTTAATTCTTGAGGAATCCTTAAAGATCCAACTAAAACATTAAAAAGAATATACCACTGAATTCCAAGTAGAATCAAAAACATAGATGCCCACTCAAACTTCATTCCCACGAAAAAAAAAGCACTTAAAACGATCGGATAGAGCATTGGAGCAGGGAAAGAAGCGAAAACTTGAATGATGGGTTGAGCAATTCGAATCCTTTTTGAAGAAGTTCCAATCCATATTCCAACAGGAACTGCCCAGATTGAACTCATCAAAACAGCTCCCATCACACGACCAAGAGTCCACAGCATATCCTCAATTAAAGTCAACCAAGTTCTGGGGGGAACCTTTAATAAGATGGTCAGTAATTGAAAAGTACCATAGCCAATCAAAAGAAATAAAAGGCCTGCACCCAGAATTTGAAACAATCGGAGACTGTAAATAAAATCTTGATGATTCAATATCCATCGCTTAAAATTTGAAAAAAATCTCAAATCCCAGTTCTGCCACACCCTTTTTCTATTTGACCAAGAACCCATCTTTTTCCTTTGTAATAACCGCCTTACCCCTCTTGTTGAACGAACAAAAACTTTAAACCAACGAACAATCTTGGACTCCCGAATCCAAACCTGCATCAGGGGTTCTACGAAAGCCGTTTCTCCTGCGTCATCCAGTCTAAACCTCTGAACCCAAGCCAAAACTGGACGCCAAATGACAAAATCCATCGAAATAATCAATAAGATCATTGCTACTACAGCTAATACCATTGCATTTCGGTTACCCTGCTGGATCGCAACGCCCATATAAGAACCAATTCCTGGCAACCGATACTCCTTGCTCCCTAAAGTCATAGCTTCACAAGGAATTAAAAAAAACCAACCTCCTGCCATCGAAAGAAGACTATTCCAAGCAAGATTGACAGCTGCGAAAGGAAGTTCTACTCGCTTTAAACGCTCAGACCAATTCAAACCCACAATAGTTGAAGCCTCACGAAAATCCGATGGAATTGACTTAAGTGAAGAGTAAAAGCTAAAAGTCATATTCCATACTTGCCCTGTAAAGATCATGAGAATGGCAGCTAACTCTAGACCTATATTTGTTTTTGGAAAAAGAGAAACCAGACCTAATACTAAACCTGGCAAAAATCCAAGAACCGGGATACTTTGAAGAATATCTAGTGCAGGAATAATCATTTGTTCGGCTGCACGAGACTTGGCAGCTAAATACCCTATAATGATTGTAAACACTAATGAAATAAAATAAGCAACAAAACCCCGAATAGCAGACAAAAGAGTATAATAGGGAAGAGCCGATACTGATAAATCAATCTCAGTAACAGGTTGAAATTCAGCACTCCATTCCTTAGCAATAGAAACAACTCCATAAATAGCAGTCGCCACTAAAAGAACAATCAATAAATCAGGAAGGGCAAATCGGCGTGAAATAACTTTTCTAACCATACTGGATCCTTACAGTTCCTAGGCTTTAAAAGAAAAAGGTGAAAAATCTGTATTGTAGTCGTAATAGTCTTCTTGCTCAATTTTTTTAAGCTGGTAAACAATGCGGTAAGTAAACGGCATCATCAAGGTTTCCCAGATCACCTTAAAAATGTAGCTCGTCAGCATGACCTCAATAAGCAGGGCTGTAGACCACTGGCCTAAGAAAGCACAAGGGTAGAAAATCATAGAGTCAATACCTTCCCCAATGATTGTGGAACCTACAACACGTGTCCAAAGCCACTTTCCCTGGGTAAAAACTTTGAGCTTTGCAAGAACATAAGAATTGCTCAATTCACCAATAAAATAAGCTCCAAGCGATGCTGCAACAATTCGGGGGGTTTGACCAAAGACCTGCTGGAGTTCGGATTGATGATTCCAGGATGGGGCAGCAGGCAGCGCCAAAATGATCCAACACACAAGACTTGCAAAAGCCATGGCACAAAAACCTACCCAGACTACTTTTCTAGAGCGTTTATAGCCGTAAACCTCAGTGAGGATGTCACCAAAAAGATAAGTAATAGGAAAAAACAGGAGAGTTCCACCAAAAGAAACTCCCCAAACTTGACATACCTTCGTTGCTCCAATCAGGTTTGAGCAGAGCAAAAGAGTGACAAAGGCCGACATAATCAGGTCATAGTATCGGAAGACTTTTATACTGGGTGTTCTCATTCTTAGTAAACGATAGTACAACAATTTTACTTCTAAACGAACAGAAGAAAGCGTTGAACACTTTGTTCAACTCCTGATTCCAGAGTCGTAAAAGGATCTATAAATCCCTCTTCTCTCAGCCTGTCCATTGTTGCTTGAGTAAAATACTGGTACTGTTGCCGAATCTCTAAGGGAGTATCCTGAAACTGAATCTTTTCTGGAAGATCTAAGGCTTTAAATACGGCTTTAGCAAGATCTAAAAATGCACGAGCCTTTCCGGTACCTAAATTAAAAATCCCACGACGAATTGGCTTTTCAATTGCAAAATGAAGAACCTTCACAACATCATCTACAAAAACAAAATCTCGTTTTTGATCTCCGTGAGCTACATCAGGTCGATGACTCTTAAAAAGAGTAACCTTCCCCTGAGATTGAATCTCTTCAAAAGCATGTAGCACAACACTCGACATAAACCCCTTATGCCTTTCACCAAAACCATAAACATTGAAAAATTTGAACCCTACCCAAGACGAAGGCACCTGACCTAACTTCTCTTGCTCTAAAGCCCAAAGATCAAATTTTTGCTTCGAATCTCCGTAGGCATTCAGTGGCTGAAGACAAGGAATGAAGCGCTCATCATCCTGATATCCATACGCCCCACTTCCATAAGTGGCAGCACTACTTGCATAAATAAATGGAATTTCAATTTTTTTTGCATAATTCCATAATTTTTTAGAATATTCTGTATTCAACTCACTTAACAAACTGAGATCACTTGCACGCGTATCAGTCACGGCACCCAGGTGAACTACAGCATCGACAACAGGATGTTCTAGGTCTAACCAAGCAAAAAGATGAGCTCGATCCACAATCTGACCGTAATCAATGTGACTCTTTTCGGGCCTCATACTAAAATGGGCTTTTTTATCAACTGAAATGATATGAATCCCCTTTTCATGACAAGACTCTACAAACCGAGCACCAATAAACCCAGCAGCTCCTGTGACCAGATATACTTTTTTTGACTGATTCAGCATACAACTGAGGTTATGTTAGTTAAAATGAGAAGACCAGTGCCCCTTAAAAAAAAGTTGAAAGAGAGACCCTTTTGCGATACTTCAGATCTTGAACTGGATACATTAAGTGTTAGTTTAAATTAAAAACGATCTTCTTTCCAGTGATGACCCGTGACGAAAGGTGCCCTCATGGCAAATACAAAAACAGCCACTAAGCGAGCTAGACAAGCTCTTAAAAGACAAACTCAAAACCAAAGTATCCGAAGCAAAACTCGGTCTGCACTTAAAAATGCTCTAGATAGCATTAAAGACTCCATCAAAACCAAAAATACCACTCAAAGCCAAGAAGCCTACAGTCATGCGGTCAAAGCTTTAAGTAAAGCAGCTAGCAAAGGAGCTATCCCTAAAAGGCGAGCGGCCCGTAAAATGAGTCGACTCACTCTTTTATTGAAAAAGACACAACCCATGTCTAAAAATGTCTAAACAAAGATCTCTTCGAATCCTATGGCCTATTGACCCTTTTGAAACTGAAAGTGAAACACGTGCCCATGTCGTTGAAGCTCTTAAGAAAATATCAAAAGGGCGTTCAGTTTCTATAGAGCCCGTATATGTCCTAAGTCCAAATGAATTTGACCTCAATCTCACCTTTACGTCACCTTGGTCGAATGAATACAAGGAAACATCTCAAAAAATCTTGTTCAACTACTTAAGTAGCGTCAATCTTCCTGGATTACTTCCTCCCAAGATTTTAATTGAAAGACAGCCCTCTTTAGGAAGATCCGTTCGAACCCTTCTAAACTATGCCAAAAAATCTGGAAGTCAATGGATCACGGTAGGAACTCATGCAAGGAAAGGCCTATTTCGTGTATTTTTAGGAAGTTTTGCTGAAACGCTTATTTTGCATTCCAAAATTCCTCTTCTCATTGTAGGTCCACATTCAAACCAAAACAAAATTGACACGATCTTATTTGCCACAGATTTAAGTAAAAAAACAGACACTCTATTTAGTAAGGTTTTAGAATTGGCTTCTCAATTGGGCTCCAAGATTACTGTTTTTCATGCAATGACGCATCCGGTTCAACCCATCGTGCAATCAGGAGTTTACTTGCTTGGCGGAGGATGGATCCAGTGGCCAGAGTTTATCAGCACCGAAGAGGAAAAAAAACGCAAACTAGCAGATCGTTACATTCAACTCGGTAAAAAAAAGGGAGTCCAAGTTAAAGTCTTAATTGATTCTGGTCCTACAAGCACGAGTTCTCTCATTCTCAAAAACGCTAAAAAAGAAGGAGTCAGCCTCATTGCCATGGCTGCTGAAAGCGGCCCACTCTCTGCAGCTCTCATTGGCAGCACAACACGACAAGTAGTCCGAGAATCAGAGTGTCCAGTTTGGGTGATGAGATCCCCTGAAAACTAATCCTGAGAGTAGCAGTACCGAGTAACAAGCTCCGTCCATAAGCCTAAAGGAAGAAGGGCTTTTTGCTTTGAGCTAAAATCGATTCGACAAAGATCTTTTTGAAGGTCGATGAGTTCATTCACTTTCCAGAGCATACTCCATTTGCGCAATAGATCTCCACGGTAGGGATTTAACTTTGCATAATGCGTCCCATTCTCCCGATCTGCAACTAACATCAAGAGCTGTCTTAAATTCCAACCTAATAGACCTAAAAGAGGAAGTGTTTCTTCTGGACTATCGGCAAAAAAACGAACGCAGAACAAAGCTCCCTTCATTTCTCTTTGAAAAAAATGATTCAAAAATAAAGTACTTTTTCCAGTTGCTCCATTGGCTTCAGAAAGGACCTCCAAGGACAAAGAAGATAAAGAAATTTTTTTTAATTCTTGCTCCATCAAATCCAGTGACCATGGATCTTGAGCACAGAGCTTTTCAATGAAGCTAGCTGGTAAACTTTTTGGAAATTCTTCTGCCAGACTGACTGAGGAATTTAAAAGCCCCAGGCGATGAGCCAAGTATCTAATCCAAGAAGCTTTTTGGTCTTCTGGAACTTCCTCACAAGGAATCACTGCCGCTTTTTCTAAAAGAATCTTTGCAAATTTTTTTCTCCCATCCCAATCTTTAGCAATACAAATACAAATAGCATGAAGATCTGAGTTTTCCTGGGGTAGACCTAATAGGGCCTCTAAAAGCTCAGAATTTTTGAGAGCATGAGCTTCTTTGACAATAACAACCCTCATCCCCTTCACTAAGGAAGGACTTAAAACAGAATCAACAACTTCTGAAGCATGAACCTCATCTCCCTCCAAAGAAGTCTCAGCCCAATTTGAAAGCGCACCATCCTCTCCATAAGCCGCTTTTCGAATTCTTTTCAGAAATTCTCTGATTTTTAGTTTTTCAGGTCCATAAAGCCAATAAAGAGGCCATAGCTTACCCTTTTCAAGTTCCAGTTGAGCTGCCTTTAATTCAATTTTTGGCATAATGAAAAAAACTCTCCTAAAACATCGCTAGCATGGCCTCATGAACATCGTCCATCATGCTTCGAGATAAGTCATACAATGCTCGTTCAAACTCACTCTCATTAATCAAAGCAGAGGTAGTCCCAGGAACATCGAGCTGATTAGCTGCTGGAAAAAGTTTTGTCCTTGAAAATTTCGATGACCACACCTTCTTCACTTTTCCAGGTCGATCAACCGCACGATTCAAAGTGAATTCACAATTTAAAACAGCCATGTATTCAGTTGAAATAATATAATCTTTCGCAAAAAGACCTTGATCACCCGCAAACCCTTGAGGATTCAGACCCCCTACTGAAGAAGAAGAACTTCCAGAGAAACTCGCAGACTGTACCACCCCCCCAAGAACAGCATCTGCATGATTTGGACTTCGCACCAAAGTGATTCGTCGATGAGAAATCAAAGTCTGAATGAGATTGTTATAAACTATGTTTTCAACCCCTGCTTTATAAGTATTGTTGATCACGGGTTCAACATAGACTTTTTGAATTCCTTCTTTCAAATAAAGTGGATTTTTGGAGTTTTGAAATCCATAACCACACCCCATAACCAAAAAAAAGAGAAAGCTCAAGGGTCTAAAATAAATTGTCAAAGTTCGAGTGATCATCTACTTTTACTCATGAAAGCTTATGCAACTCCAAAGCCTCTTTGAAATTATCAGAAAAGTTCAAGAAAAACATCCTTCATTTGCAACCCGAATGGCCGAAGCTCAAGCTTTAGGAAGATGGGAGACTGCTGTTGGCTTGATGATTGCGAAACACTCTAAAGCCATTCGGGTCTACGACTCTATCCTATGGGTTGAAGTGGAACACCCTATCTGGAGGTCAGAACTGCACTATCGTAAAAAACAAATCCTAGACATTTTAAACGGAAAAGCTCCTGGTCCAATCACTTTCCTCACTCCTGAAAATCAACTACTTAAGGATATCATCAAGGATATTCAATACATTGACCCAAAATCAGGACCAAAACTTAGCACTCCTTGGGGTAAATTTAAAAAACGTAAAAAATTTTTTAAATAGAATTAAGAGTATTTTTATAGTATATGGTTTAGATGAGTTTTTTATCAATAAAAAAAATAATGATATTTTCTTTTTTGATCATAGGACTTCAAAAATCAGCATTTTCTGAGTATTTAATATACAATAAAGATGGTTCAAAACTGTCTGAAAAAGATTATGAAAAAGTTAGAAAGTTCATATTTAAATATCAAATGCCTTATTCAAATTATTTTAACGTAATTGAAAAAACAGAATTAAGTAATAAAGAGTTTGAATTATTAAAAAATAATGAAGAAGATTTTTTAGTGAAAAAACTAAGCTCAGAATTTCAAAATATTAAAATAAAATACATTCCTGACACCCTTTATCAGATCTTATACCATGACTTAGCTTTGAGTGAGCTTGAATCAGAAAAAGATCAAAAAAAATACTATCCAACTAGAACAAAATACACTGAAAACACAAATCTTCATGAGATCGAAAATAAAAACGAATTCAGTAATACTATTACTTTATCTGAAAAAATTCAGAATAAATTATACATAGAAAATAAGTACAGTTATGAGATTAATCAGCTCTGCATAGAAACTGATTTTAATAAAAAAAATAACGAAGACTATGGAGAAATAGCAGAGGAAAGGCTCTATGAACTTTTCCAAAGATCAAAAAAATATTCCGATATTCAAAAGAAAAAACACCTCATCCCCTTTCTTATCTTGCGCTATAAGATTGATGATACCTTATGTGATGAATCTAAAGATTTTAATCTGATCATACAGGAGGTAAAACAAGAAACAATCGCTCATCTTAACAACGAACTTCTTTTGTTCCGTTCCACAGGTGGATACCAGCTAAAAGATGAGACTAAAACTCTTGATGGAATCATCAATACTAAAGGCAGCTCTCAACTTCTTGAAGGATTATCTTATTCATACCATTTGTTAGATGGAGTATTTCATGATTCTGCTCTTCTAGCTGACTCCGAAAAAGGTTCTGCATGTACTTACGCTTATGCAAAAGCACGATGGTATCGACCTATGTATATGCTTAAGATATCCAAAAAACAACTTTATAACCCTGACTCCTTTGAGTCAAAAATTCTTATTCAACTCCCTTTAACAGGAGCATTAGCTGGTTTATTCGGCTACGGAGAACACTTTCATCCTAGAATAGGGGTCAAGCACTTGAATCTAATGACCCAAGAACAGCAGCAAGATCTAGAAAATCAATTCCAAGATTACTTAAAAAATAATGCATTTATCATGAACCTAAATATAAAGTTCAGCAGTCATTATTCCGGAATTAAAAGCCTCAACCAATAGAGACATTCAGATTAATTTTTCGTAGTAAGTGCTCAAGAAAATGTTTTTTCCTGTATCCTTTTTCTTATCCACCCCTCTTGAACTGATGATAACGATGAAGAAGATAAAAACCCACAAACAAAAAAGCAAGAACTATCCCTAGAACTTTAACCCAGTTCAAACTCTGAAAATGAGAACCTGCTCCCAGTACCTCCAAAGATGACATTTTTGCAACAGAGGGCGCTTTATCCACTCCTTCCTTTACTAATCCTTGCTCAATAGACACTGTTTTCTTCTGCTCAAGAGAATTCACCGAAAGATCAGGATTAGTCACCTCTTCTTGAGATAAATCGGGCTGTTCAGTTTCAGTGGTTTTATCAACTTCTGGAAGAGTCGGTCTAGGCAATTCAATCCCAAGCTGATCCCGAATTTCTTGGGCTTCATGAATATTAATCCAATAACCATTGGCCACACAAATTTCATCTTGGAACGTAAGCTCAGAATTCAAAATCATCTGGCGAATACGCTCCTTTGAATAAGGACCTCGAATAACATTTTGCTCAGTACGAACTAACCATTGCTCCATAAAAAACTCATCTGTCTATTTTTAGATTAACGTCAGTTTTTAAAATTTTAAACCTCAAATGCTCGTAATGCTCGACGCTCCGCAGAAATAAAACTTTGAATCACCTCTTCGTTCGATACCTTAAATTCATGCGGTGTCCCAAAAAAAATGATTTTTCCGGCATAGAGAAAAGCAATCGCATCGGCCAGCAAAAGAGCAGAAACAAGATCATGACTAATGACAATCGAGGTGAGCTTCAGCTCATGCTTCAAAGTGGCAATCAACTCATCCACAGTGGTTCGTGTGACTGGATCTAAACCCGTTGTTGGCTCATCATATAACAAAATCGAAGGCTCACGAATAATGGCTCGAGCCAAACCCACTCTCTTTTTCATTCCCCCTGAAAGCTCATTTGGCATTTTATCCAAACCTGTTTTCATCCCTAAAATAGATAACTTTTCTTGAACAATTTGTAAAATTTCATCTTCACTGAGACTTGTATGCTCACGCAATGGAAACGCAACATTGTCATAAACACTTAAATCATCAAACAATGCTGCACTCTGAAACAACATCCCAAATTTGAGTCGCAGCTGGGACAGCTCAACCCTATTCAAATCTTGAAGATTTCGACCAGCCACCCAAACAGAGCCTTCATCCGGTTGTAAAAGACCTAAAATATGCTTCAGCAAAACTGATTTTCCTGCTCCTGAAGACCCTAAAATATAGGTCAGTTTTCCCTCAGGAAATTCTATGCTCACTCCTTTTAAAACTGGATCAAGCCCCCCCCTAAAGCTTTTTGAAACATTTTCAAGCCGTACAGATTCAAATTGTTTTGATGAAACTATGTTAGACTTTACCATCACTCTCTACCCTTCCTAACGGGAATTCAGTCAGATGAGCAATCAAATTGTTTTGATATATTTGACATATTAAGGAGCCCCATGACCTTACTCCAATCTCAAGTCCTCATTTTAGGCACTGGTATCGCAGGGTTGAGTGCAGCCCTAAAATTTGCAGACCACTGTCAGGTTATCCTGGTTAGCAAAACAGATCGAGCTGAAGGATCTACACGTTATGCTCAAGGAGGAATTGCTTCGGTTTGGTCAAAGCAGGATAGCTTCGAAGAACACTTCAATGACACCTTAGTGGCTGGAGCAGGACTTTGCAATCCCAATATCGTCAATCTTTGTGTTCGAGAAGGACCTGTACGAGTTAAAGAACTCATTGATCTTGGAGTTGAATTTACAAAAACCCCTGTTTCTCATTCCATCAACCTATCTACCGATCCCACTGAGGTTTTTGATCTCAATCGTGAAGGAGGACACGGCAAACGCCGAATTCTTCATTCTGATGACCTCACAGGCTGGGCCATTGAAAAAGCGCTTTTAAAAAAGGCAGAAGAAAATCGCAATATTCAAATTTTAGAACACCATATTGCCATTGATCTCATCACAGAAGGAAAAATTTTAAAGCGTTGGCGTAAACCAGGCCGGTGTCTGGGAGCTTATGTTCTCAACTCCAAAACAAGGCAAGTCATTACCCTAGCTGCAAAAGTGACTGTGCTTGCCACAGGAGGAGCAGGGAAGGTCTACCTTTATACTTCAAACCCAAATACAACAACCGGAGATGGAATTGCCATCGCCCATCGGGCAGGAGCCAAAGTATCTAACCTAGAGTTCATGCAATTTCACCCGACTTGCCTCTATCATCTAAATAATCGAACTTTCCTCATTTCTGAAGCTCTTCGAGGTGAAGGTGCCGTTCTAAGAAACCTCTCAGGAGTGGAATTCATGAACCGCCATCACCCCATGGGCTCACTCGCACCCCGAGATATTGTTGCACGTACGATCGATATTGAAATGAAACGAACCGGAGATCCACATGTTTGGCTCGATTGTTCTAAAATCTCACCGGATGAAATAAGAAATAGATTTCCCAATATTTATGAAAACTGCCTCCACCATGGAATGGATATCACTCAGCAACCCATCCCTGTTGTTCCTGCAGCACACTATACCTGTGGTGGAGTTTGCGTCGATGAAAATAGCCAAACAAATATTGAGAATCTCTACGCAATTGGTGAAGTTGCTTGTACTGGACTACACGGAGCAAACCGTCTCGCAAGTAACTCTCTATTAGAAGCCGTTGTTTTTGCGCATCGAGCAGTAGAAAATGCCCTTCCAAAACTACAGTCTTCAGAGCCCTCTCCTCTCCAGGAAGACCTCTCACTCACACTCCTCCCCAACTGGGACACTGGACATGCCGTAGAACTAGAAGAAAAAATTGATATTGCAGCTAACTGGTTAGAAATTCGACATCTTATGTGGAACTATGTCGGAATCGTTCGAAGTAACCGAAGACTTGAACGAGCACAAAAAAGACTCAATCTCCTAAGAACTGAAATCAACACCTACTACTGGGATTTCCTACTTACAAAAGATTTGATTGAACTCAGAAATATCCTGACTGTTGCAGAACTCATCGTTCAATGCGCAATTCTTCGCAAGGAAAGTCGAGGACTCCACTATACAGTTGATTATCCTGAAGTTGATAATCTTCACTTTTCCAAAGATACTATTTTGTAATCTTTTTTGGCTCTTTCTTCCACAAGTAAAACATCAGCCCAAGCAAAACAGACACTTGAATACATAGAACGACTTGAATAATTCTCCAAAGCCTTAAAGTATAGCTATTTTTTGAAGGATCAAAGTGAAAGCAAAACAATAGGACTCGATCTAATGTCGAACGAGCAACCTGTCCCCGGGAAGCTTCCAAAAGACCTAGCTTAAGATTTTGAGGAGCAAAGGAAGTTCCATAAAAATACCTGGAGAGTTTCCCCTCGGGGGTCAGAATAAAAATAGCGGCTGCATGGATATATTGTTTTTCCTTAGGATCAAATCGGAATTGAAATCCAATCTGTGAAGCAAGAGAAGTAATTTCTGATTCTTCACCTGTCAAAAAATGCCAACCTAACTCAGAATGAGATCGATCATAGCTTTTAAGATAGGTCAATTTTTTTTGAGACGCTAGCTCCGGCGTCTCCTGAGGATGAATACTGACCGTGACAATTTTAAACTGCTCCCCTAACGACCAGTCGATTTTTTTAATGGAATCTAAAAGCCCATTGAGAACTAAATTGCAAAGCATCGGACATTGAAAATACACGAGTGTCAGAATCACCGGCTTGCCTTGAAAGAAGTATTGAGAAAGATGAACCGATTGTCCGCTCTCGTCATGAAATCTAAGATGATCCAGGGTTAACTGCTGACCGAGATGTTCTTCAATTCCTATACCTTGCAGCTGAGGAGGCTGCTCTGCAGCATAAATTTCTTTCAGTAAACTTAAGGAGTTACCTCTGACGGCACTCCCTATCCAAAGGGCGGAAAATACCCAAAATTGTAAAAAGATTTTCATTTTTTCTGTCTAGTGTGCTTGAGAAATCTCACGCAAAGTGGTGAGAACCAAAAAGCCAACTCCTTCTTTTAGAATCACTTCTTCCCCTCCCTCCTGTCGATCAACAATAGCCAGAACAGCTACAGGATGAAACCCTTCTACCCGAAGACGTCTTATCGCTTTTAAACTCGATCCTCCTGTAGTCACTACATCCTCTAAAACGATAAGACTTGCCCCAGGCTTCAAATTAGATTTCCCTTCGACATACTCTGTAGTTCCATGACTCTTTGGCTCTTTTCGAACGATAAAGGCAGGCCATACGACTTTTCTAGACCACGCAGCCAAAGAAATAGCCGTGGCTAAAGGATCAGCCCCCAGTGTTAATCCACCCACCCCCTCAATCTTCATTTTTTGATTGGATAAGACTTTAAAAGCCAGTTCACCTATCCAATGGGCTCCCTCAGGATGTAAAGTCGTTGCTTTAAGATCAATATAAAACGAACTTTTTTTCCCGGATGAAAGGGTAAAATTACCCTTGCGATAACTCAGAGCTTGAATCATTCTTATGACTTCATAGTGTGGATCTGGATCCATTGTTTTAAATCCTCAAAAACTTGATCTTTCCCGACCTCATTGAACGGTTCATGAAAAAACTCAGGATAAGTTTTTAACCGCTTATCTTTGAGTTGGAGCTTTTCAAAATATTGAATCGTCATCTCAGAATCAACAATTTGATCCTGCATCGGAACTAGAAATTGAGCAGGAACCTTAAGCCCAGAACTTCTACTTAAAGTATCTGCCATAGCCGCTGTCATTTCTGTAAAAAACCGTGGAGTAATCTTCTGATGAACCCAATAATCGGACCTATAGGCTTTTGTGACGTTTGGGTCGTGCGATAAAAGAGCAGCATCAAGCTCCGAGGACATCTGAAAAGAACCCCAAAACTTGGATAGAATTTGACCCAAGGTTTTTTTCACCCAAGGTACTGGAAGCTTCACACCTAATAATGGCGCAGAAAAAGTCGCAGAAAAAACAGGTAGATCTGGCCAAAGATGCAAAGTTCGAAGTGCAATCAGCCCCCCTAAACTATGACCTAATAAATGGATCTCTGAACGCCCAAATTGAACTTGAAAGATTTCATCTAGCCTTTGGATAGCCAAAGCTACATCGCTAGTATACTGATCAAAAGAGTCCACATGTCCTCGAGGCCCTTCAGACCTCCCATGCCCTCGATGATCCAGGCAACAAACAGATCCCACGGTTGTTTGAAGATAGTGAGGAAAATGAAGGTATCTCCCTGCATGCTCTCCGAGACCATGAACTACCAATAACACCTTGAAGCTTGGGTCTTTTTTAACAGAATGCATCATCCAAGAAAGCTGAATGGCTCGATCTGAGCTTGGAAAAGTTTCAAAGATTGAACTCCAATGATCTGGAATACCGGGAAACCCCTTAGGACTGGACATAAGTTTCAATGACTTGCTTAGTTCGTTCTGAGAGGTTTTCAAACCTGAAACTAAACCCACAGCCACCCTCTAAAATACGAATAATCACTCCCTCAGCAACAATAGGTTCAACCATGCCTCCTGATTGTATCCCTGATCGCCTCCCGAACTTGCTCATTGAAGGACTGATATTCATTTTAAGCCTTGCTCCTACTTTTCCAGGCACTGTCTCTGAAAGGACCTGTAATCCTCCAATGCTAATATCACGACAAACTCCAACAATCACTGTCTGATTATTGGTCATCAAAATCTTAGCGACCAAGGGCCTTCTTGGGGATTTTCTTTTATCATTTTGAGTAGATGAGTCAATCTGAGGAAATTCCAACCGAAACTCTTCAATTTGATCAAGAATTTCCCAGTTTTCCATCCCTACTTTCCATCCGAAAATTTGCTGAACTTTCTTGGCTTTTTTTAATAAATCTTTCACTTCTTCAGTAGAAAAAGGACCCCATTGAGAGTGCTCATAATGAAGATACCAAATTCGAATACCTTTTTTATAAACCCTGACCTTCACTGCAGCTCCTTGAGAGGGTTGACGAGGTGCTTCCTCTTGAAACACAGGGATTTCACAGATTCTACTCCACTCAGAACTTCCCTCTTTTTGAATATAATGAGCCCAGGTAATTTCATTCGATATAATTTTTTCATAAACTGACATCGAATCTATTGGACCTACCACTCGATCTTCTAATGCAACATACCAATTATAACAGTCATTTTTGAATAAAGAATTTTTAGAATTTCCCATAATATAATTTTATAAGAATTTTTTTATAGACGTCTAGAGTATATTCTTTGAAACTCAAATATGCATGTTCATCAATTTTAAGAATATTCTTTTTATTTTATTATTTTTAATTTTTTTTCAATTTAACGATGCCACAGCTTATGAAAAAGCCCAAACCCCCGGAGGACCAGAATCTGTTTCTCAAAGTCGATACCAGATTGTTCAAGGAACCCGTGGAATGGTCGTTTCTGATGACCCGGTCGCTTCGGCTTGGGGGGCTGAAATCCTTAGAAAAAAAGGAAATGCAATAGATGCTGCAGTGGCTACTGCTTTTACCCTTTCAGTAACCCGACCGCATTATGCTTCCTTAGGTGGAGGAGGATTTATCGTTTATTGCCCTCATCCTAAGAAAAATCAACCTGCAGCTTGTCAGACCTTGGACTACCGTGAAAAAGCACCTATTCACGTCAACCAAGACATGTTCTTTCAAAACGGAAAAATAGAACCCAGCCTTTCTCAGAATGGAGCTTTAGCCTCTGGCACTCCTGGGGTCACTGCAGGATTACTCATGGCGTTAGAAAAATGGGGGACTTTGCCTAGAAGTGTGGTTCTGTCTGAACCGATCCGACTTGCCAAAAGAGGATTTCTATTTTCAACTCATTCTGAAAGCGCTGCCCTGGACCGCTGGAGTTTTATGAATGATGCTGCTAAAAAGATTTTTGGCTGTGGCATTGAATCGGTCACTCCTAAATCCCCTTGTCTCCCTGGAACACTCATCATTCAATCGGACTTAGCTCAAGTTCTTGAAGCGATTTCTAAACAAGGAGTTCCTGGTTTTTATCGAGGAGCTATTCCAAAAAAAATTGTTGATCAAATTCAAAAAGCAGGAGGAATACTCAGTCTTGAGGATTTTCATCAGTACGAACCTAGACTACGAGATCCGCTCAGGGGAGAGTTTAAAGATTTTGAAATCATTTCAATGCCCCCACCCTCTTCTGGAGGTATAGCTATTCTTCAACTTTTAGGCTATGCTGAACGTGCTGAAAAAAATGGAGTTCTTCAAGATGGATATGGATCAGTCAATACGATTCACGCTCTTGTCCACAGTATGGCACATACCTTTGCTGATCGAGCTTCTGCTTTAGGGGATCCAGATTTTTTAACCATCCCACTAAGCCATTTGCTATCAACCCAATATTTAGATGAACAATGGAAAACTTTTAACCTAGAAAAAGCAAATATTCCAAAAAAATCAAACATCAATTCTCATGAATCTCAACATACAACTCATTTATCCGTCATCGATAGCGATGGTAATGCAGTATCCCTCACCACAACTATTAATAATAACTACGGATCTGGATTTGTACCCTCAGGAACAGGAGTTGTGATGAATGATACTCTGGACGACTTTAGTATTGAAGCTGGAGTCCCAAATCTTTTTGGACTCATTGGCAACGATGCTAACTCAATCCAACCTAATAAACGGGCCTTAAGCTCTATGTCTCCTACCATCATCCGAGACAAAAAAGGGAATTCCGTACTGATCATCGGTGCTGCAGGAGGTCCAAGAATTATTACTTCTGTATTCCTATCTATAGTCAACCGATTTAAATTTGGAATGTCACTCATTGATGCAGTCTCCTTTCCTCGATTCCATCAGCAATGGAACCCCCTTGAAATCTACATGGAGCAATCTGGATTTTCTTTAGAAACACGGACTCTTCTTCAAAAAAAAGGCTATAGCATTATCGAAGTTCCTAGCTTAGGAAAAGTTCATGCTTTAGAAAAACTTCCCAACGGAAGAACCTCTGGCGCTGCTGACCCTCGTGGAGAAGGTGCTGCTCAAGCAGAATAAATAAAAAAACTTTCTAAGCTATTCAGAAACTGAATCTGAAGCTCCTGCAGGCTTATAACTCACAGAAGAAGTATCATTCCCTGAAATCACTGCAGTGCCTCGTAAATGAATTGCAAAACCAGAGGCTTTTCCTAGACTGGCAAGAGCACCATCCATCCCTGAGGTCGTGACTGCATCAACATTGGTGACATAACCCTCGTAAGTCCATCCATTCACTGGATCCTGAGGGATCACAACAGATCTAGATCGATCTCCTTCTAAGTACCGAGTTACTGTGATCGTCCCTGGACTCGCATCTTGAGAAATAAAAAGATAATGTTCTAAAAATGATCGGCGCTCAGCTTGCAAAGTAACTGCAAGATTATCTAAGACATTTTGAATCGAAACAGTGCAGACATCAAAACTTGCTCCACCGAAGGCCTGAGCCATTTCCTGGTAGCGATATCCAATTTTTGAACTCCCCCCTAGGCACTGCGTGCTGTCTGATGCTGCAACTGCAGCATAAAACTTCAAATGATTGGTCACGCTCTTAAACTGAAGCTTATAATCATCTAAGCTTGACTTTTGTGTATCACATTGAGGGGTTTGAGACACCCCTGGCACATAGTGAGACAGATCACAAACTGCACCTCCCACTCGACTACAAGGAACTGTGTAGCCACCCCAAAAGGAACAAAAATTAACATGTGAGGTATCATTTCCATTTCCAACTACTAAAATCACCTGCATTGCATCAGATCTTAAAAAACGAGAATTGCCAATTCCATTTTTTAAAACTTGTAGAATGGTCTCTAAACCTGGTTCAGCTCCACCCAAGTTAGAAGAAAGCTGAGAAGGATTTAAAAATCCAGTAAAATTTTGAATGGTTCTAAAAACAGTTGGATTTAAAGTATCAGGATCAAATCTCAGTGCTCCAGGAAATGGAGCTTTCCAGGAATCTGAGTTTCCATCATAACTCGATCCAGCCACCTGCTGAATTGATTGAAATGTAGTCAGTGGAGTACTTGAAAAATGAAAATTCCACCCTGATTGACTTAAAGCTAATAAAAAATTTTTAACACTCTTTGAAGTAGAACTATACGAATCCATCATCGATCCTGTATCATCTTGTACCATTAAAAGATCAATTTTTGGAGGCACACGATACATACCTGGAGCTGCTGTGATCTCTTGAGTTTCAGAAACCTTATAAGCTGTTTTCCCACATCCAGAAAAACTTATGAATAAAAAAAAGAAAAATAAAGGAATAAACATATCTTCTCCAAATTACTGATCACAATCTAAAAAACTCTCACCTACTCATAAGCAAAAAAAGAACCAAAACTAAAAAAATGTAAAAATATATTATCAATAAATATCAAATAGATACTTTTAGTTACTTAAAAAAAATAATTAGACCAAAGTTTAAGTGACTAAGAACTTGACACTCGTCAAAACTATGAAACATAAATTGAATTCGTTATTTCATGAAAAAAACAACCGATAAGACACCTAGTGTGGAAAAAAATTTGGTTACTTCAGGTTCCTCTTATTGGATTTTTTACATTTTCT
>CAIZRG010000036.1 GCA_903935335.1 Oligoflexia bacterium | reverse complement strand
AACTACCTCTATCTTCTCTTTAGCACTAGTCATATCTCTAGTCGTACTCCTATCTCTTAGGAAACAACTAAGTGGTCCGGTTCAATTGGGGTCTACTACAATTATGAATTACTGATTTTTCTTAAGATGGAAGAACATGAGTTTAAAAAGCACGAGTTAGATCGTAGGTTGATTTCTGGTTCTTGTGATAAGTCTAGGCAGAAAGAATTCTATGAAATTTCATCTCTGAAACATTTATTAAAAGTTTTAAGTCCATATACAAAAGGTTGGAGTGATTTTGTTTCAAAAGTTCAAGTCGAAAAAACAGAAACTGGATTTTGCTATAGTACTCGTGACTTATTAATACCCTTGAATGATAAGTTAACTTTGTTGATTTTTAATGAAGATCAAAATCAATTCACTAATCACTACAGGGAAATGACCCGGCTCTTACATTTTCTAGATGAAGTAGCTGAAAAAGTGGAAGCTTTGAAAAATAAAATGACCCAGACAGTAAACTCTCAAAAACTTCAACATTTAGTTGAAAAAAAAATAGAAATGCTTGATTATTTAAATTCAAATGAATTAATCTTGTTTGTATTTCAAAATTTTTATGATTCTCTTAAAGATATAGAGCCAAAACAAAAACCCAATAAAGAAATTATATCGAGAAATTACTCAGAGTTCATGAAGAATTTAGGTTCATCTTCTGGTTCTATGAGTGAATCATCTGCCGTGGCTGATCATGAACAGCGAGTAAATGAATTCATTGTTGGTCAACCTATTCAGGATAAGCCTGATCAAATTATAGAAAATTCTATTATAGACGAAGCTTCTTTGCTTCTAGAAAAGCATGAGCAGTCCCAGGAATTGGATTTTCAGGCTGCAGGTCATTGGATTGATGATTGTGGGGAGGACTTACTAAATGAATTATTAGTTTATAAAAAATTTAAAAAACAAAAAAAATATAAAAAACAAGAAGAATTTGATTCAATTCAAGAAACAGACAGTAATCAAGAAGAAAAGCTGTGGTTTGCTGGGATTGTCCAACAGTTTCAGAAGGGAAAACGGAAGCTTTTAGAAGATCTTTTTGATGAAAAGAATAAACCTGGCATGGAGTTTTCTGATATTGAAACTTTAGTGAAGTCTTTGGGTGGAGTGATTCGATACGCAAGTCAGGGATCATCGCACTTTCGAATCATTCTTCCTAAGGGAGTGATTGGATTTTCTTGGCGGCCTCATGGGAAAAATGCTAAAAGTTACAAATGGTACCAACTTGAAGGGTTTAGAGAGGTTTTTGAAAAATTCGGAATGACTCCAAAGGTTTTGGACGAATATCAAGCCTGAGAAAATCATTGATCGGATTTAGGCCCGCAAACCCCTTTCTTTAGAGTGGGGCAAGGGCCTTTTCTATTTTTGCAGTCTTCTCTGGTCTTTTAATAGAGACGGTAGTGATATAAAAGTAATGCTCATGAGCGAAGTGAGGGGGTGTTTCTTATGAAAAACGAAGAGAGTTCTGATCGATATCCTTATCTGCTCAAGCCTTTAGATCTTGGATTTACCACTTTGAGAAATCGAGTTTTGATGGGATCCATGCATACGGGTTTGGAAGAAGCGTGGGGAGGGTATGAAAAAATGGCTGCGTACTATGCAGAGCGAGCTCGAGGCGGCGTGGGCTTGATGGTTACGGGAGGAGTTTCTCCTAACTTTGCAGGTCGAGTCTCTCCTTTTTCAGCTCAGCTCAGTTATTTTTGGCAAGCTTGGAAGCATCGAAAAATAACGGAAGCTGTTCATCGTGAGGGAGGCAAAATTGCTCTTCAGATTTTGCATTCGGGTCGCTATGCGTTTCATCCCTTGGCAGTTGCCCCTTCTGCGATCCAATCCCCGATCAGTCCCTTTCGTCCTAAGGAGCTTACACAACGGGGGATTGAACGGACAATTCAAGATTTTGTGAACTGTGCTCATTTAGCTCAGTCCGCTCATTATGATGGTGTGGAGATCATGGGATCAGAAGGCTATCTGATTCATGAATTTATTGCCCAAAGAACGAATTACCGAAAAGATCGATGGGGTGGCTCCTATCAGAACCGCATTCGATTTCCTGTTGAAGTGGTTCGCCGGGTGAGAGAAAAAGTGGGATCTCATTTTATCATTATTTATCGTTTATCGATGCTAGATTTAGTGAAAGAGGGGAGTGAATGGGAAGAAATTGTTGAATTAGGTCAAAAAATACAAGAAGCTGGAGCTACACTGATCAATACTGGAATTGGGTGGCATGAATCACGGGTTCCGACCATTGTGACTCGAGTTCCTCGAGGTGTATTTGCTTTAGTCACAGGAAGGATGCGAAAGCATTTGACGATTCCAGTGATTGCAACGAATCGGATCAATACTCCGGGTTTAGCAGAAGCAATTCTAGCCCGAGGTGATGCCGACATGATTTCAATGGCTCGTCCTTTTTTAGCAGATCCTGATTTTGTTAAAAAAGCGAGAGAAGGAAGAGAGGATGAAATCAATTCTTGTATTGCTTGCAATCAAGCGTGCTTAGATCATGTTTTTCAAGGAAAAAGAGCTTCTTGTTTAGTCAATCCTAGGGCTTGCTATGAGACCGAGCTTATTTTTAAACCTGCTTTGAAACTTAAGAAAATTGCAGTGATTGGAGCGGGTCCTGCAGGTTTGTCTTTTGCCTGTGCAGCTGCAAGCCGGGGTCATCAAGTGACTCTTTTTGAAGCAAATTCTGAGATTGGGGGGCAGTTTAACTTAGCTAAAAAAATTCCTGGGAAATCAGAATTTTCTGAAACTCTTCGCTATTATCAAAGGCAGCTTGTTTTAAATCAAGTGACTTTACATTTAAATCATCGAGTCTTATCTCAGGAGATTTTAGAGGGAGGATTTGATGAAGTGGTGCTAGCAACCGGTGTGATTCCTAGGGTGCCTTCTATACCCGGGATCGATCATCCTAAGGTTGCTTTTTATGGGGATGTGATTCAAAAAAAGGTAAAAATTGGGCAGTCCGTAGCTATTATGGGAGCTGGAGGAATTGGTTTTGATGTCGCTGAGTTTTTAAGTACTCCTCAGGAGGGAGTTAGTTTTGTCGAAGAATGGGGGATTGATCTTAAAAGTGACAGGAGGGGTGGTCTTTTTGAGAGTCAGGGAAAGTCTCAGGATTTGAGGCAGATTTATCTTTTGCAGCGAACCCAAGGGAAGCTTGGATCGAAACTGGGTAAAACAACAGGATGGATTCATAGAGCTTCTCTTCAGCATAAAAAGGTAGAGATGTTAGATGGCGTTCATTATGAGAAAATAGACGATCAGGGTATTCACCTGGAAGTCCATGGAAAGAAGAGACTTTTAGCTGTGGATCATGTTGTCATTTGTGCAGGTCAGCAACCTCAGAGAGATCTTTTTGAACCTTTAAAACACTCTTTGATTTCAACGCATTGGATTGGGGGAGCAGATTCTGCTGCAGAGCTGGATGCTAAACGAGCCATTGACCAGGCAACTCGTTTGGCAGTATCCATTTGAGAGCTAAGAGAACGATGGATCAACTTAATAGATTTAAATTAATATTCCTTGATTACTTACAGGGAACATATTATGGGATAAAGACATGAGCCAATTTCAATTTCAAGATATTTTGCCAGTGGAATCCCTCAGTGAATCTGAACAACCCTCTTATCGTTTGCTGACTCAAGACTTTGTTTCGGAGTGGAGTGCAGGGAAGGATACTTTTTTAAAGGTGAGTGCAGAGGGTTTGACCCTTCTAGCGCGTGAGGCGATGCGGGATATTGCTCATTTGCTTCGACCAGGCCATTTGGCTCAGCTGCGAAGTATTTTACACGACCCCGAAGCCTCTTCAAATGACCGGTTTGTAGCACTTGAGCTTCTTAAGAACGCTAATATTGCTGCAGGTTTTGTTCTTCCTTCCTGTCAGGATACGGGGACAGCGATTATTTTAGGAAAAAAGGGGCAAAATGTTTTTACAGGAGTCCATGATGAGTCTGCTCTGGCTCAAGGGGTCTATGAAACTTATCAGAATTCTAACTTACGGTATTCTCAGTTAGCTCCGCTCACTATGTATGAGGAAGTGAATACAGGATCCAATCTTCCTGCACAGATTGAGATTTTTGCCACTCAAGGGGATGAGTACAAGTTTTTGTTTATGGCTAAGGGAGGTGGATCAGCCAATAAAAGCTATCTTTTCCAAGAGACCAAAGCTCTATTGAATCCTCAATCTCTCTTAGGGTTTTTAGAGAAAAAGATTAAAACTTTAGGAACAGCTGCTTGTCCTCCTTATCATTTAGCGGTGGTAGTGGGTGGAACTTCAGCAGAGTATTGCTTGAAAGTGGCTAAACTTGCATCGGCTCGGTACTTAGACGCGTTACCTTCACTGGGGAACCGACTCGGGCATGGATTTCGGGATCGGGAGTTGGAAGCAAAAGTTCATCTTTTAACTCAAAAGTCAGGGATTGGGGCTCAATTTGGTGGGAAGTATTTTTGTCATGATGTTCGTGTCATTCGGCTTCCTCGGCATGGCGCATCTTGTCCTGTTGCCATTGCAGTTTCTTGTTCAGCTGATCGACAGGCTTTAGGGAAAATAACTCGTCAGGGGATTTTTTTAGAACAGTTGGAGACGAATCCTGCACAGTATTTGCCGGAAGTAAAAGATCAAGATTTTAAGGGAGATGAGGTTGCCATTGACCTCAAGCAACCCATGTCTCAGATTCGGCAAGTGCTTTCAGGGTGTCCTGTTCGAACGCGGCTTTCTTTGTCAGGTCCCATGATTGTTGCTCGGGATATTGCCCATGCTAAGATCAAGGAAAGGATTGAGAAGGGGCTTGGGATGCCCTCTTATATGAAGGATTTTATGGTTTACTATGCCGGTCCTGCTAAGACTCCCAAGGGCTATGCTTCAGGATCCTTTGGTCCTACGACTGCAGGCAGGATGGATTCCTATGTTGATTTGTTTCAGTCACTAGGAGGCAGTTTGGTCATGTTGGCCAAGGGCAACCGGAGTAAAGCAGTAGCTGAAGCTTGTAAGAAATATGGTGGATTTTATCTAGGATCCATTGGTGGACCGGGTGCTCGGTTAGCGCAAGATTGTATCAAAAAAGTTGAAGTTTTAGAGTATCCAGAGTTGGGGATGGAAGCGGTTTGGAAGATTGAGGTCGAAAACTTCCCAGCCTTTGTTGTCATGGATGATCAAGGCAATGATTTTTTTTCAAGCCTTACTGAGCTCTAGTAGGCATTGTTAATCGAATTTTCTTAAAATTTAGAGTGATGAATTCCAAATTTTAAGAAAAATGGAGTTGAAAATTCCAAAAATATACATAAAATGAAGTTATGTATTCTCGCATGCTTCAATATCCTGAAAACAAAAGTTTTTTTCTTTTCGGTCCACGCGGGACAGGAAAGTCAAGTTGGGTACGAAGCCAATTCCCAAATGCTCTTTATTTGGATTTTTTAGAATCAGATACTTTTTATTCCTTATCTGCATCGCCTCAGCGATTAGATCGGCTCATATCTGAGGCGCATGAGAAAAACTGGATCATACTGGATGAAGTCCAAAAAATTCCTGACATTTTGGATGAAGTTCATCGGTTGATTGAGAAACGCAAATTGAAATTTATTTTGACAGGCTCTAGTGCGAGAAAGCTCAAAAAAAAGGGAGTTAATCTCTTGGCAGGTCGGGCTTTGAGCCTCTCTATGTATCCTCTGACTGCACTTGAGTTGAATCAAGACTTTGATTTGAAAAGGGCTTTGGAGTTTGGTCAACTTCCAAGTATTCCTAGCGAAGAGGATCCAAAACGTTATTTGCAAAGCTATGTGGTTACTTATTTAAAGGAAGAAGTACAGCAAGAAGGACTTACGCGAAATTTAGGTGCTTTTTCTCGGTTTTTGGAAGCAGCAAGTTTTTCCCAGGGGAGCGTTCTAAATATTTCAACGGTGGCGCGGGATTGTTCTGTCGAAAGAAAAGTGGTCGAAAATTATTTTTCTATTTTAGAGGATTTACTGCTTGCCATTCGAGTTCCTGTCTTCACAAAAAAAGCAAAGAGAAGAGTAATCGCTCATCCTAAGTTCTATTTTTTTGATGCAGGGGTTTATCGAGCGCTTCGTCCTGTAGGTCCATTGGATGGAAGCGGGGAAATTTTAGGAAGTGCATTGGAAACTCTTGTTTTTCAAGAAATGAGGGCTATTAATGCTTATTTGTCTTTAGGTTACATGATTTACTATTGGCGAACATCCAACGGAGACGAAGTGGATTTTATTTTATATGGGGAGAGAGGAATGAAAGCATTTGAGGTCAAAGCAAGCGATCGAATAAGACCAGGTGACGTTGATGCGCTCAAGGAATTTCTAAGTGACTATCCCATGACAAAGGGATATCTTTTCTATGGCGGTAGCAAAAAGATGAGTGACGGAAATATTCAGATTCTTCCAATTCAAGATGCTTTGATGAGCCTTGATGAGATTTTAAGATAGCAGTTTCTACCTTTCTTTCAAGGAATTGATATCACTAAAAATATACCGTTTTGAATTTTCCATTGGATATCAAACTCAAAGAGTTTAAACCCATAAGAAGTTCCTTGAGATTGTTGAGCTTCAGGAGGGAATCGTTTTTTTTGAAAAGCAGGTCGTGGATCAAGCTCTAGAATTTCCGTGATGAGTTCTTTTAGGCTTGGGTACTGAGGAGTGTGGACTTGAAGATCTTCTAAAGCTTTTTTAGAAAACTGGACTCCAATTCTTAGGATGGGTTCCTGAGCCCATCCTGATTGAGCTGTTGGAATGGAGTCTGCATAGGGGAGATAAGGCTTAAGATCTAAAATCGGAGTTCCATTGAGAAGATCGATTCCATGAACGTGGATCTCAGGGCCTAAAGGAGAATTCAACTCAATTCGATCGAGACTGACTGCTGAAATCCCAATAGGATTAGGTCGATGAGGTGAGCGAGAAGCTAAGACTCCTACCTTTCGAGCACCTCCGAGTCGGGGAGGGCGAACGCTGGGTTTCCAGTGACGGCTTCCGGGTTGATGAAAGACAAAGATGAGCCAAAGATGACTAAAAGTTTCAAGAGAGCGAAGGGCTATTTTCAGATGGGGATCAGGGCGAAGTCGAATGATTCCGGTAGCGTGGGAGACCAGACCGGATTGTCTTGGAACTCCAAATTTTTCTTGAAAGCAGGACTCTAAATATCCAATGGGTTCAAACTCATAAATCATGGGGAGTTTTTGAGGGTGAGACGGGGGATTGGAGTGAGGCTCAGGCAGAGAGGTTCCCCTTCAATTTCTGTGCTTTCTTGATGTTGGCCTTGAGGGTTTGGATGAAAGTTCAGCTGGATGGCTAAGGTTTCTTTGCAAATCAATGACTGGTGCGCATGAGCGGCGTCGTAAAGCTTTCCGGTGCAGTGGAGTTGCAGTTCAATTCGGTCATCCAAATTAAGATCTGCATTTTTTCGAGCAGTTTGGATTTTACGTGTTATTTCTCGGGCTAGTCCTTCTTGAATTTGTTCAGCAGTGACTGTGGGGTCAATCTCAATCGAGATGAGCTGGTGAGTACTTAGATTGGGGTTTTCACCTTTCACAGAGCGTCGAATTTCCACTTCTGAAAGGTGAATGATTTCTTCATGGATGAGTACAGTTTTCCCGTTTTCAAGCTGAACAATGGTTTTAAGGTCCATGTTTTGAATCTGAGTAGCCATGATCTTCATCTTTGGGCCAAACCGCTTGCCTAGGATTGGAAAATTCGGTTTTACACTGATTTGGATGTATCGATCTTCATTTTGATCATAAATAACTTTTCGAATATTGAGTTCTTCTCGAAAGTAGGGTTCAAATTGCTTTAAAGTTTTTAGTACATTTGGATCTCGATGAATGACTTTCATTTGCTGAAGTGGGATTTTAGCTTTGACAGAGATTTTTTCACGATAATTTCGACCCAGAGTGACCAGGGTTTCCATGATTCTGACAGCTTCTTCAAGCTCAGGACGAATCAAGGTCGAATCCGGTTGAGGAAAGGATTCTAAGTGAACACTTTCTTTAGGATGACTGAGAGCTTGAGCTAAATTTTGATAAATGGCTTCTGCAAGAAAAGGGGTGAAGGGAGCCATGATCTTTGAAAGAGAGATGAGTACTTCATAGAAAGTTTCATAAGCAAGTTGCTTATCCTCAGGCATGCCTTCTTGCCAAAAGTGCTCACGGTTAAATCGGATATAGGTATTGGTTAGTTGTTCAATAAATTGCAATAGTTCAGGAACAACATTGTAAAGACGATAACCTGACATTTCAGTCTGAGTTTTGGTAATGAGGGAGTGAAGTCTGGAGAGAATCCACTGATCCAGGAGGTTTGGGGACTTTTTTGAATTTTGAGTGGGCCAAAATTGATCAATATTGGCATAGTTCACAAAAAATGAATAAGAGTTCCACCACCGAAGAAGAATCTTTCGAACAATATCTCGAACTCCAGATTCTGAGAACTTGAGTTCTTGAGCTTTAACGACAGGAGAGTCCATTAAGTAAAGTCGTAAAGCATCAGCACCATGAGTGTTTAAAATTTCTTGGGGATCAGGATAGTTTCTCAGGCTTTTGGACATTTTTCGTCCGTCTTCAGCCAGGACTAGGCCGTTTACAATCACGTTTTTAAAAGGGGCTTTTTCAAAAAGAGCTGTTCCGATGACCATGAGGGTATAGAACCAACCTCGGGTTTGATCTAAGCCTTCTGCAATGAAATCAGCAGGAAAGCTTTTCTCAAAGGCTTCTTGATTGAAGTTTGGGTATCCCCACTGAGCATAAGGCATTGACCCCGATTCAAACCAACAATCCAAAACCCCTTCGACTCGCTTTAATGGAGATTTTCCAGTGGGAGATGGAATTGTGATTGAGTCAATTACATCCATATGGAGATCCGTGATTTTTTGCCCTGAAAGTTTTTCTAATTCATTACGAGAGCCTAGGCATAGAAGTTCTCCCTCTGTGTTTCTCCAAATGGGTAGAGGAGTTCCCCAAAATCGATTTCTTGAGATGGCCCAATCTCTTGCATTTTCTAGCCAATTTCCAAATCTTCCATCCCTTAAGTGATCTGGGACCCAGGTCGTGGTTTGATTGAGGGCAATGAGTTTTTCCTTTATTTTCTCAACCCGAACAAACCAACTGGATACCGCGCGGTAAATTAAAGGGGTATCCGATCGGTAGCAGTAAGGATAGCTGTGTTGGATCGTTTCTTGCTTAAAAAGTCTATTTTTGTTCTTGAGTAAAGTAATGATGTCCTTGTCTGTTTCCTTGACCCTCTTGCCTTGAAATTCGGGAACCTCTGAAGTGAACATTCCGTCATCATCTACGGGATTAACAAGAGGAATGCCTTCTCGACAACAAACAGAATAGTCTTCTTCTCCAAAGGCAGGGGCCAGATGTACAATTCCAGTTCCACTCTCAGTCGTGACGTGATCAGAATGGATAACTCGAAAAGCACCTTCCTTTGCCTGACTCTCAAAATAGGAAAACAAAGGTTGATATCTCATCCCAATGAGTTTTTTGCCTTTGAAGGTTTCTAGGATTTCAATAGGAGCTTTTGTATTCTTAAAAGTCCCAGAGAAAACATCAGAAAGGCGGGCTTCTGCCACGATATAAGTCCTACCTGAAGTAGGATCTTTGATCTTGGCATAGTTTAAGTCCTGACCTATAGCTAAGCCTAGATTACTGGGTAAAGTCCAAGGAGTGGTTGTCCAGGCTAAGAGTTCGGCAGAAGTATCGAGGAGAGGAAAGCTGACCGTAATGGATGGATCTTGGACCATTTTATAGTTGAGGTTAGCTTCAAAGTGAGACAGAGGGGTTGAAATCCCCACTGAGTAAGGAACAACTTTATAACCTTCATAAATGAGTCCTTTTTCATAGAGCTTTTGAAAGACCCACCACACACTTTCCATAAAGCTTAGGTCCATCGTGAAATACGGTTTTTCCATATCAATCCACCGACCCACACGGCGGACTGTTTTTTTCCATTCCTGGGAATATCGTTTTACGATGGAACGACAAGCTGAGTTGTATTGGGCAACCCCCATTTTTAGGATGTCTTTTCGGCTTTGAATCTGATGGGTTTTATTGATTTCATACTCGACTGGAAGACCGTGGCAGTCCCAGCCGAAGCGTCGAGGTACAGTGTAACCTTGCATGGTCCAATAGCGAGGAACAATATCCTTTAAAACTCCCGTTAAAAGGTGTCCATAGTGAGGTAAACCCGTCGCAAATGGGGGGCCGTCATAAAAACTGTAAGTGGGACGGTCAGGGTTAAGGCTTTTTTTAAAAATATCTTTTTCATCCCATAAAGAAAGAATGGATTCTTCTTGTTGAGGAAATTGAATATCCGGTTTTACCGGTGCAAACGACGAACGAGTATAAGTCGATTGAGTCATATAGACTCCTCACCCTATCAGATGAAGCATGGAATCAAAAGAGGTCAGTATTGATCCGGTATTGATATTCATGCGATTGTCATTTATACAAAAGTACAAATGTATTTACCTCGTGGAATTTCTCCTGAGCTTCTTGTTTCTCAGGTCAAAAATACCATGCCGTATATTTTTGAGTCACCTTCCAAAGAGTCTTTGATGAAAGGGTTTCCTCCGAGGGTGATCTTAGAGGATTATCAAAAGTCTTTATCTCACTCTTTGACTCATCTTGATTATTTTAAGCTCTGTGTTTCGTGTCATTATTTGACCTGTGCTACGCCTGTTCCTACAGATGTGGATCGCCAGATTCGGGGTAAGCTTTGGCCCAAGGAGCTTTCTCTTGAAATAGCGATTCAAATGGCCCAATTTGCTTTGGAAAGTCGGCACTGGGATTTTTCTCAGGTTTCTGCTCGATATACGGATGGATTGGATGGGGGAAGGTGGAAGCGTTTTTGGGTGACAGGACATTTAGGGGAATGGTTTTCAATCTCTTGTGCTGCTTATTGTGCTTTGAAGCGCTACTCTAATTCTCCTGCAGCTCAATTGAAAAGAGAAGAAATTTTCTGTGAAATTGAAGATGAAGTTGAGCGCCATTCAGAAGTCTTTGGTTCCCTTTGGAGGGCTCAGAAAGGCTTAGATTGTCTTAAAGCCTCTGTGAGTATAGCTCACAATTTTGGGGACTTAGACCGGGTGATGGATCTTTGGGAGCTTTCGGTGGATGATCCGCTCAGGTTATTTTATAAACTTGGAATAAAGCCCTTTGACTCTCATGATAAGCTACGTTATCAGGGTCGACTCTGGGTGGCTGGAGAGCTTTATAAGGCAAATTTCGAGGGTAGCTCAATGGCTGGAGAAAATCATCGACACTTTGCCCTTCGAAAGCCTAAGTGTTTACGACAAAGCCCTGCATTTCGGATTCCGATTGGGCCTTTTTTTGATGATTGGGGAGTTCAGGTGGCTCATAGTCTAAAAAGACTTGAAGTAGTAGAAGCACTGAGTCAAGGTTGGGCGCGATTGCCAAAAACTTTGGGATACGGAAGAGCTCTTCGAGGCATTTTACAAGCCTACCCGGATTTAAAACGACCTGATTTAAGGGGAGGCCATGGCTTTCAAAGGGTTCTAGAGACTTCCCAAGAAGTTTTTGAAAAACAATGGGATCATCTCGCTTTAGAGCAAATGGAGGATATTCCTTCTCGTGCCTAGGAATGTTTTTTTAAGAAGTCTTTTGATTCTTGGAATGCTGGAGGGTTATGTTTGGGGTCGCTTACCCGAGCTGAAGGATCGTCATCTCTATCCTCCCTTTATGGAGAGGGCAGGTCATATTCTTCTTTTAAATGGAAGAGGGATCCATAAGGCTTCTATTTTTAAAGTGAAAATTTATGAAATTTCTCTTTTCTTGGAAAACCCATCGGATGATGCGGAGAGTATTTTAAGCTCAAGCCAGCAAAAAATGATTGTTCTCAAATTTTTGAGACAGGTTGAGGCAGAGCAACTAAGAATTGCATTTTTAGATGCTTTTCAAGAAAACTGTCCTCCTTCATTGTGTGATCACTTGAGAGGCTATCTGGATCAGATGAATTCAAAAGTCCCTGACCTCAGAGAAAATGATCAACTTGAATTTGAGTTTTTTGAAAATAAAGTGATTCTACGATCTAGCTTAGGGATTGATTTTGAAGTGAAAAATCCTGATTTTGGAAAAATCTTACTTTCCATTTGGTTGGGATCTGACCCCCCTAGCCAGAATTTAAAAAAGCAAATCTTAGGAGTTGCTCCCTAAGATTGCTTAAGTAAAAATAGATTGACTCAGGTACAGTCGAGTGGAGGGAGTGGAACAAAGTGATACAAAATCGATTTTCTTCTCATTTACTTTTAATTTTATTTTATTTATTCCCCTTGTCGAGCATTCAGGCAGAACTGGTTAATGCTCCCAATAAAGGGGCTGCATGGCGAAAAACAATGCAGGAGCTTTACAAAATCTTAGCTGAAATGACGACAGATACAAGCAGTGATCAGAGGTTTAATGCTCCAGAAAATCGAAAACGAATTGATAAAAATACAAAAAAATTGGTTGATCGAGCTCATGATTTAGGAAATAAAGTATTATCAACCGATGAAGATCCTACCGTGAAAATGCTCTCTCAGCTTTTCCACGATGAAACAAAACGAGCTGAGCTTGCACTCAAGTCAGGGAATCGATCCTATGCTCGTGGGATTCTGAATCATGTTTCGAGTTATTGTATTGCCTGTCATACTCGAAATAGCTCAGGCATTAACTTTTCATCTCTTCCCTTAGAGCCTCGGGTAGAACCTATGACCAAGAATCTGTCTCCACTTGAGAAAGGCCGCTTTTATGCCGCTACTCGGCAGTATGACCGTGCTTTGGATGGGTTCCAAGAAATTATCAATGATGCTTTAGCTCCAATTGAAAGGCCATTGGAATGGGAGCAAGCAGTCCGGTTTGGTTTGTCCATTGCTGTTCGGGTTAAGAAGGATCCCGCTCAAGCTCGATCTTTGGTGGAGAGGGTGATTGGCTCTCCTCACGCCCCATTCTTCTTAAAGCAAGATGCATTGAAGTGGAAGGAGTCTATTATTCAATGGAAAGATGAGCTTTCAAAGAGGGCTTTGAGTGAGGAAGGACTGCGGCAGGAAGCAATTCAATTGACTATGCAGGCTAAGGATCTTCAGAAGTATAGTAGGGATCGAGCTGCTGATGTTTTATATTTAAGAGCAACAGCGGTGATTCATGAACTTCTTCAAAAATATCCTGAGGGCCGGTATGCTGGAGAAGCACTGCTGATGGCTGGGATGTGCTACGAAGTTATTAGACCTCTTATTTTAGATGAACTGCATGAGGTTTATTATGAGGCGTGTATTAAGAAAGTTCCATATACTCCAACTTCTGAGGTCTGCTATCGGCATTTTGAACAAAGCGTGTATGAAGGTTTTACAGGAAGTGGAGGAACTTTTTTACCTGAAGACTTAAAAAAGAAGCTTTTGAATCTAGAAAATTTATCTCATCCTAAAATTTTTGATAAATCTCAAATTCACTGATGACCTAATTTTTTAAATCTCTGACCCTGTATATCTAAAAACTCTGTTAATCTTGTTTCTTTTCTATGGAATCTCCAAATAAAAGTGTCAAAAAAGTAGTGAAATATTCCTCCAGTTACTGCAGCAAATGCGATTCCACCATCTAAAAGAGGCAGTTTTTTAATTTTTAAAAATTGCAAAGAACTAATTAAAAGTCCAATAAAAACTAGAGGGAGATAAAACGACATCCAGCTTTTATTGGAAACTCTGGGACTCTTGTGGCCTAGCCTGTTAGGACTGCCGATGTATCTATACACTAGAAAAAGATAAGGAATAGTATGATTAAAAGTCACTAGTAAACTTTTAACTCCGTCCTCAAAATTCAAAATTCCAAAGTAAAATGAAAACCATGTGCTTAAAATAATTAAAATTTTCCCTAAGTTGAACTGCTTTCCTTTTAAATACCAATATAAATATATTGAGAAAAAATATAAATTAAAAATCCAATGAATCCCAATAGTAATTGCTCCACACAAAGGGGAATTAAAAAATAAAAGATCATTTTTTTGAATCCATCCAAAATTCGTTGGGTTGAAATGCCACCAAAGCAAAGGAGTAATCATGACATTATAAATCATTAATTTATCCAGGATGGATTCATGAGTAGACAGAGTCAATTGCCTTCGCTGAGAAAGAACCATCCACCCATATTGTTGTCTGACATGGTGAAAAATATCAGCGTAACTTAAAACAACAGAAAAAATTCTTGGTAATTTAAAAAAAACAATACCTGAAAAAAACACCAACAAAAAAAAATACTTGAACTCAATCTGATAAGCTCCATCAAACATAGTTCTATCGTCATGAACTTTATAAAAAGTAGCGTAAGAATGTGGAACCATTAAAAAAACAGTGTATACGCTATAGAAATAAATTTGAATATTCTCATAAGAGAAAGATACTGGGAAATAAAAACTCAATCTGAAGCAAGCAAGTATTAATATAGAAGCTATAATCGTTGGAGTTATAAAAATAAGCAGGTCTATTTTTTTTGAAAAAATTGGATTAAATATTGCTAGTTTGCCATGCATTCTTTTTTTTCTCTATTTGTTTTTCCATATAAACTTTTTTTATAAAAAAATCTAAAATAACTCCAATAAAAATTGAAAATAAAATTTGAAGTAAAATTAAAATAAATAGTCTGGAAAAATCATCGTTCTTATATAAAAAAACATAACTCACGAAAAATTTATAGTGGATAATGTAAATAATTAAACTGTATTCTCCAATTTTTTTAAATGCGTAAAATATTTTTTTAAAGTTGAACTTAGAGACAAACTCTACTGCGATAAAACTATTAATGATTAATGCTGACCAAGAAAAAAACTGAAAAAGATTAGGTTGAAAAATACCTGTGCCCCAAAAATGAGTAAGATCTATGGTTGGCATTATTATTTTAAAAAATTCACCAATATTTAAAAAAGATAATGATAAAATTAAAAAAATTTTGATCATTAAGTTTCTAGATTTTTTTGATACCTTTAACTTTATATCTCTAAACAATATTCCGCATCCAAAAAGAAAATACCATGGGAAAAAAGGCCAGAAATAGAGACCATTCTTATCTCCAATTAGTATTGCTTCCAAGTAAGAGCCCTCCCAGGGCAGATGAAAGTATCTTAAAATGTTTGCTCCAAAAGGGGATAAAAATGTAAAAATCCAAATAAACTCTATACAAAAATATTTGATCAATAAGTATGATAATGCCATCGAAACTGATAAAAATTGAAAAATATACCAACTTTTTGGATTTAAAAACCAACCTACAATAAACAAAAAAAGAACTCTTTTTATAATTGAGAATAGGTTAGGGAAATTGGATTTATTAAAAATCCAAAGATGGAAAGAAAATCCTGAAGTAAATGCAAATGATAAAGATAACCATCCAAAAAAAAGAACATAAGGAGTTAGAATAAACTCATATTTATCCCAATTTTTTATAATAAATCCGTCATTTCCTTTAGACATCCACCAAATAATGGTGTGAAGTCCAATCATAGAGCATATTGATATTCCTTTATGGATAGATAATTCTTCTATTTCTTGTGTTTTATTTTTTAGCATAACAGCATTTTACAGTTAGCTTATGAACTGAATCTATAACAGGAAAACCGTTACAACTTGCACTAGCATTGCAAGTTCCCATACAGCTATTAGCTGTTACGTTTGGATTTCCTGAAGAATCACACATAGAGCTGCAAGCTGAACCTGCGACACAAGCACAGCCTTTACAACTACCGACACAATCGCATTGTGGGGTATAAGATATTCTAGAAATGTATTGAGTTGATTGCACTTGTGATATTAGGTACATGCCACTGGGGCAAATAATGTTATCACCTGAAGTTGTAGTAAGGGTAGTGCAGTAATTCGGATCTAAAGTGTCCGCCGTGTTCCAGCCAGAGTTTATTATATTTTCAGGGATTTCTGTAGAGCAACTTCTGATAGTCCATGAACCTCCAGATGCGGGTCTTTGCAAAGTCAAATTAATCGAAAAAGTATAACTAATAGATCTTTTTCCGTAAGATCGATTGCTAGAAACTGATAGATTATCTATATTAACAACAATGTTTCCACTCAAAGGCCAATAGTTGGTGTTTTGTGATGTGTAAAAATTTGAACCTCCATTTAAAAATGAGTCGTTAGTTTTTAAAAAATATAATGAATTAATTCTAAGATCTTTACTGATAGACGGGGAGCTATTTCCGTTATACAAATTGTTTCCGGCTTGCAGAGATATAGGTTGATTACTGGTTGAGCTAGGATCTAATGAACTTGCAATCAGCTGAGTGCAATAAGTTGGGTTGCTCAAAGCATTATTTATTTTTCTTTGAAATTCAGTTTGATCCTGATTGATTGTATTTGTATTTAATGACTTGGAGGTATATTCAAGAGACTTCGAAAGTCCAAGTGCCATCATACTTCCGATAGATAGTGCAACCATTAACTCAATGAGGCTATAACCTTTTTGAGATACCCATAATTTTAAGAAAAATATCTTAAAATTTTTATTAAAATATAAAATATTAATCATTTTATAATTACATTGGTTTAAGAATGACACTATTAAAGTTTTTAAATTCAATAGAATAGTTGACTCCGTTAATGTTAACTGTTTTTTTTGAGTTTACTTTTTCAATCTTCCAAATTTTATTAATGACTTCAATACTAGAAGGTGTAATTAGATGACCAGAGAAAGTTTGCATTCCTACGACTTCAACTTGAATTGTTCGGCTCTTGAATGTGCCTTTAATAATTGAATCACTGGTTAAGACATTATCTCCAATAGATGCAACAAGTTGAGCTTTATTTCCATCTAATTCATCAATTAAAAGGTTCTTAAATTCTGCAACTCCATTAACTACCTTAGCTTCTCCTAGTGGTAAAGAGGTATTTTTTTCATCAACTTTTAAAGAAAGTTTAACTGGTTCTAGAGTTGAATTTAATGGAATTCCAAGAATATCAGAAATAATGATATCTACAGAAAAAGGTTCGCCTTCAATAAAATATTTTGGTAGTTTAGAAAATATTATTTTTGTTTTTTTAAAATTTGGTTGAACTAATGGAGTGTTTTCAAACTGTGTTTTTATAGAAGAACCTGTGGAGTCAACTGCTTCAGTTTTAATAGGACCAACTGCATAAAATATAGTGTAAAAATAAGAAGAATTTGTTTTTTTTAAAATTTTAAATTTAAGAGTAGGAGAGTCTGTTACACCGCAAGTATTTTTTTCAAATAAAGTGATTGCATTATTTTTAGAGTCTAATATTTTTAAAAAAAGATCATAATTAGAGTAAATTTCTTTATTTGTTTGATCTTTTAGCGTTACTTGTATTTGATTGCACTCTCCTGCTACAATTTCATTTGGGAGCTTAATTTCTAAATAATTTGACTCATCTAGTTTTTTTTCAATCTCAGTAGTTTTTTCAGAACTTATTGGATTAATTAAGTCTTTTGTTTTGTTTTTAAAATAAATAAATAAAACAAAAAAAAGAATAAAAAAAAATCAACTAAATTTTTGTTTATTCTTTTTTTTGTTTAATTTTTCCATATTATTAATATTTAAATAAATTATTTTTTACCAGCACAGTTTTAAAAAAATGTGAAACTACTTATATACTATTTAAGTATTTATTTTAATACTTTGCAACAAGTAATTGAAATTTTTTCTACATCTATAGTTGTATTAGTACCATTGCATTGTGGGGAAGCATTACAAGTTCCCATGCAATGGTTGAAAGGTACGGATACATTTCCATTTGAATCACAAGAAGCACTACATGAAGACCCAGCAATACAGGCACATCCTTTACAGCTTCCATTGCAACTGCAAGATGGAGAATAAATTGTAATAGGGACTTTAATAAGTGTCTGACTGGGTCCTATCAAGTACATTCCGGCTGGACAAGTCATCGCAGTGTTTGCAGAGATTTCAAAATTTTTGCAAAGGTGTGGGTCAGATTGATTTTCTGAACTCCAGCCTAAATTTGTAAAAGATTCAGGAAGTTTTGCTGAGCATTGTCCAATAGTCCATTTGAATCCAGTACTTGAAGATGATTGAAAAGTAATAGTGATAGGAAAAGCGTAATTGATTGTGCTTGTACTTCCTGATCCGATCCCAAATCCAATGATTTCAATTCCAATATTGATAGTACCTAAAGTTGGCCAATAGTTAACAGAATTAATTGTGAAGTTGGTTGATCCAAACTTTGAATTTAAATCAAGATTTTTTTGAAATGAAATTGTCTTAATAGTTACATTGTCTTGGATTTTATTGTTTGAACTAGTATCATAAGTGTAGCCTGGAATAGATAATTGAGGTAGTGCTTGAACTGAGAAATTGGATGGATCAATTGCTGTAGGAGATGTGATCAGGACACAGCTTGAAAGATCATTGATTGCATTTCTTACTTTAGATTTAAAATCAAATAAAGCTTGTTTACTCACTGAGGATTTTCTTAATTTTGCAGCAATTCCAACAACATTCGACGTAGCTAAAATTACAACAGAAATTAACGCTCCGGAAATCATGGTTTCAATGAGAGTCATTCCATGATTCCAGTGATTTTTAAAAAATATTATTTTTTTCATTTTAATGAGTAAGTAGATTTTAATCATAATTTAAAATTATTTTTTATCAACTTTTTAATGATTGAACAATTTAGTGCAATAAAATTTTAAAAATTTGAAACACCGCAGCAAACATATGATTTGACTTTAAGTCTTTGGATGCTTGTAATATCAGAATAAGTCATGCTGACAGGGTATTGACCTTGAGGGCAGTGAATATTGGGGTCCATCGGGGAAGTATTGTAAGAAGTGCATTGTGGATCATTTAAATTTCCCCACCCCGTGTTAAAAACAATGGAACTATTTAAAGAAGAATTAGAGTTGCATTGAATAATTCGGGTAACTTCATCTGATAAAAGATCAAAAGATGTTGAAAAATTTAAATTTGGAATTGAGACACTAAAAGATGAGGAACCAAATAATTTTGCATTTACATCATCTCTTATTTTTAAGTCTATATTCAGAGTAACAGAAACTGGAAAAGTTACTTTACCGTTCTGGTAATAATATAATTTTCCTGTCAAAAGATATGCTACGTTTGACCATGAAATTGAAGATATCTGTAATGATCGTGAGATAGGTGTACCGACTTGCAGTAAGCTTGTGCCTGCTTCTGGAAACTCCATGCTAGGAGAAATGCTTCCTCCTGATGGTATTGAGTTAATCGCTTCTACAGAATTCATTGGGTTAAGTGGAATGTCTTTAAAGAACAGATTGCAAAGAATTTTGTCGTTTGTAATAGAATTCATTGAATTTCTAAAATCATTTACTTCTTGTCGAATGTCTTGAGTTTTTGAAATTTTCATTGAAATATTGTTAATGGCTAATATAGTCAAAACAAGAGTGGAAGAAACTCCCATTGCGAAAAGAGCGGATAGTATTGTCTGACCTTGGATGTCTAGAGTAGTTGAATTTTTCAAACTGGAACCAATAAAATAGTTAAAAAATTGATAAATATATTATAAAATATGTAATATATGTTATCTATTAATCGTGAGGAAATCATTAAAATATTTAAAAAAAACATAAAAAAAATTATTATAGGATGGGATGAAGATGCATTTGATCCAGATCATTCATTAAAAGAGGTGGGATTAGATAGCCTAGATTCTATTCATGTTCTTTTAAGTACTTTGAAAGATCTCGGAATTAAAGTTGTTCAACTCCATCAACTCAATGGAAACAGTATTAATGAACTCATTGATTCTCTGGCTTCTAAGCTCAAAGAAAAAAAATGATACTGATACAGGTTGCCGGTATCTTAAGATCGCCAATTCAGATCGCCAATTCAGATCGCCAATTCAGATCGAATGATACATGCAGAATTGATACCTCCAAATCCAAAAGAATTCTTTAATAAGTAATTGATAGGATGATGAGTTTCTGTGTGGGTGCAGATATCTAGATCTATTTTAGGATCTAAGTTTTCAATATTGATGCTGGGGTGGAGTTTTCCAGCTTTCATTTGTAGAATAGCGACTATGGTTTCTACAATGGCAGAAGACCAGAGAGTATGTCCGAGTAAAGACTTCGGTGCATTTATTTTTATTTTTTTTGTATGAGTCCCAAAGAATTTCTGTATTGCTCGAACCTCAGTGAGGTCCCCCAGAGGTGTGGAGGTTGCATGTGCAGAAATGAAGTCTATTTGTTCAGGGTAAACTTTTGTTTTTTTAAAAATTTTTTTCAGTACAGCGATTTGCCCATTTTCTGAAGGTTGAGGAAGATGGCTAGCATCAGAAGTGACTTCAACTCCAATAATTTCAGCATAAATTCGTGCGCCTCGATTCAGTGCGCAATCAAGACTCTCAATTACTAAAGCTCCACCTCCATGTGATGGAACAAATCCTTCTCGGTCTCTGTCAAATGGACGGCTTGCTTTTGAGGGTGTATCATTAAATTTTTTAGTACTGATGGCTCCCATTAAAGCAAGGCTATGAAGTACAACTTGTGAGTAGTCAAAAACTGGGCCTGTTACTATTGCAACTTTTAGATTATGGTAGCGAATTTCGTCAATGGCACTTCTGAGAGCCGTATTACCGCTTGCACAAGCACTTCCTGAAGTGTATGTAGCCCCCCGAGCTTGTATGAGCTCAGAGATCGTGGCTGCATGATCCGTATCTAGTACATGTAGACTATAAAAAGGATCAATAAAATGAGGAGTCGTCTTAAATTGAGCATCGTTTTTAAAGATATAGCCCATATTGATGTTATGGCCTGCTGCAATAGAGCCTATCTTTTCAGGTGGAATACAGTAGTCAAATAATCCAGCATCATTCCAGGCTTTTACTCCCAGTAAAGAAGAAATGCAGGTGGACCATGGAGCTATTTTAAGAAACTTATTCATTTTTAAATAAGTTTGTTCTGGAATGTTTTTTTCTAAACATTTTATTTCAGAATCAAAGTCATAGCTTAATAAATTTCCAGTAATTTTACAGTCAATTTCAGAGGATAAATGAGGATCAAGCTTTGTGATAGCAGATTTTCCTAGGAAAAGATTTTCAAGAACTTCATTTAACGTATTTCCAAGAGGCGTAGAAATTGACATCCCGGTAACAACAATTCTTTTTTTTCTATTCAATGGGAACTCCTCAGAGGAATCATCTTATGGGTTAGGAGCTTGAAATCTTAAGATCTCAGGTTTTCCTTTGGATAAAGGAATTTTGAGTTCAATTCCAAAATAAGAGCTGGCAGGAAGAGACCATGGAGTTTGCCCTTGGTTTGAGTTCAGAGACCCTTGATAAGTGAGTAATGGAGAGTTGTTTTGGGGTATAGCTTTAAGCTCAAAAGACAGAGTGTGATTTTCTTGATCAAAAAGAGTGAGGAGCACTCCAGTAGGGTTCTCTTTTTCCTCTCGAAGTAGGTAGACACGAACTTTTGAGTTTTTCTCAGAGATGATCACTTCTGCACTTCTAACGCCATTGGAGATGACTTGTCCCCCGTGGGAGCCAAGCTTTTCTTCTTTGGCCAAGCTCAGATGGGAAAACGACAGTTCAAGCAGTCCTATTCCAAAAAGAAGAAATCTCTTTTTTAGTTTTATCATGAAGTGAACCTCCAAATAGTCGACCTGCAAAAATGACTTAGATCATAGCTTATCTCTTTTTATGAGATTGATAAAGGGCGATTGCTTTTTGCTTTTGAGTGGAATGATCTACAATGGGAGGAAGGTAATTCGTCAGGCTATGAATCCCTTCAGTAGAAACAGTCTCAAGTTCAGGCAAAAATTGTCGGATGTAGTGACCTTGGGGATCAAATTTTTCTGCTTGGAGAGTAGGATTAAAGATTCGAAAATAAGGTTGAGGATCACTCCCTGTTGAAGCAGCCCACTGCCATCCTCCGTTATTAGCCGCTAGATCTCCATCCAGAAGATGGTTCATGAAATGCTTTTCTCCCCATCGCCAATCAATGAGTAGGTCTTTTGTGAGAAAAGATGCAACAATCATCCGGACTCGATTATGCATGAGTCCAGTGGTCTTAAGTTCACGCATTCCAGCATCGACAATGGGATAGCCTGTCTTTCCTTCCTGCCAAGCCTGAAACCAGTCTTCTCTATTTTCCCAGCGAAGATTCTTGTATTGCGGGAGAAATGATTCATTTTCAACTCGGGGGCGATTGTAGATGATATGATAGTAAAACTCCCTCCAAATCAGTTCTTTTAGAAATTGAGACCTTCCTGTTTTTTGTTTGAAATCGACTGAGCTCAGTTCAAAAAGTTTGATCAGGATAGCTGGAGTCATCGATCCATTTTTTAAATAAACACTAAGTTGAGAATTTCCTTGGGCGTAAGGATAGTCTCTTGTTTCTAAATATCGATCCACTTTCAGTAAAAAAGATTTAGCTTTTTGATAAGCGGCAAGACTTCCTGCTTGGGGTATCTCAAAGGTAAGATCGTATTTGTTTTGATGGATATAAGCGTCCAGTGAGTCTTGGAGGAGGTCGTTGGGTAGGAGTTGACTCCAAGTGATTTGAAAGAAAGGGGGTATGATTTGGCCTTGAGCTCTTTTTTCTAGATACTGGATTGCTTCTTGTTGAATTTGAATTCGTTCCTGGATGATTTCGCTTTGAAGTAAAGAAAACCATTTTTTAGAAAAAGGTGTATAAACTTGATAAAAGCTGTTGTCGCTGATTTCTTTGCGCAATTCATGAGGTTCAATCACCAAGTGATCTCGTTCAGTGTGGATCTGGACTTGGTCACTCAAACTTTGCTGGATAAGCGCATCTCTTTCTCGAGCAAAAGGTTCATAGTCTCGATTAAAACTGAGATAGGCTGGAAGTTTAGGTCTTAGTTTTGAAAAAAGCCATTCAAAACCCTCTTTGGGGGGGCGATCTAAAACGATCAAGTCTCCTCCCATTTCTTTGAGCTCATTTTTTAGAGTCTTCAGTGTTTGTAAGAAAAATCCAAATCGATGATGTGAAAAATCAGGTCGAGCTAGAAATTTTGAGTCTAAGAAAAAAATGCCCAAAGTTTTTCCTTGGGTTTTTCTCCAATTCCACTTGAGTGCTGAGTTGCCAGCAATTCTTAAATCTCTTCTAAACCAATGAATTCCATAAGGTTGCATAAATTTTGTTTTTTCAGAAACTTTTCAATGAGTCAAGCGCTTCAAATCTTTCTGTATAAGACTTCAGTTGTAATTTAATTTTAAGTCCTCTGAGGATGTAAAATACCCCAGAAAGTTTTCGGTGTAAAAAAATTAGATTTTCAGGAGGGGCTGAAAAGCGTAGAGATTTCACTAAATTTCGAGTAATCGTTCGCATTTTCTCAGGATAAGAACTTTCAGAGAAGTCATATTCTTTCTGGGCAATGGGCTTCATGCTTTCCAGAAGAAGCTCTTTAAAAATGTTCTTGGTTTCGACTGATTCTTGGGGATGAATCAGTCGCATTTGTTCTCCTAATTTTAATATTTTTTTAGAATTTTTCTCTAAGGTTGCAGTGATCAGTTTTGAGTAGTTTCTTCTAAAATCAAGATCGTACTCTTTGGTGGCTCCAAAATCCAGAAGAACTAAGGTGCGATTTTTAGAACAAAATAGAAAATTTCCAAGGTTTGGATCAGTTTGAACAAGTCCCCAATCACAAAACTCACGAGTGTATAGATCTAAAATGAGTTTTCCATAAAAAGATCGATTCTCTAAAGTTGCTTCTTGGGTGGAGATCCATTGAGAAAATTTCTGACCTCTTTTAAATTCCATAGTCAATATTTTTTGAGTGCTGTATTGATTGTAAATGGCTGGGATAATAATTTCTGGAAGTACTTTAGCTTTTTCTCGATAATTTTCTGAATAATTTGCTTCCTTTAAATAATTAGATTCTTGAATTAGGATTTGAGAGAATTCTTGTATCAGAGGAGTTAAATCAACCTGTTTTCGCATGAGAAAGGAAGCAGCTTTAAGTATTTTTGATAAAATTTTGATATCTGAGTCAATAGAATCAGCAATGCCTGGGTATTGAATTTTAATGGCTAATTCTTCACCTGATTGGAGTTTTGAGAAATGGACCTGACCAATGCTTGCCGCAGCGATGGGTTCTTCAGAGATTTCAGAAAAGTCTTGGTACTTTTCTTGAAGCTCTGTTTTTAAAATCGATTCGATCACAGGAAATTCAAGAAAACTAGCATTGGATTGAAGTTGGTCTAAGATGACACAAACTTCCTCTGGGAAATAGTCTCTTGCTTCTAGAGCTAGCATCTGTCCAAGCTTCATAGCAGCGCCTTTGAGATGGCCTAATTCTTTGACCAGAAGGTGAATTTGTGGAAGGTTGAGCAGGGGTGTGATGCTTGATTGAGTTTTTTGAAATCGTTTTAAAATCTCTTGAGAGGCAAGAGATCCTGCCATTTTTAAAAGACGGGTAGTTCTTTCTCTGACAGTCTTAGGGACTTTCTTCGATGATCGCATGATCAGAACTGTATCAGAAGTTGAAATTCAGGTATACTGCACTTGAACCTCGGCTTAAAAGCATTTGGGAAGAGAGCAAAGCAATGAGAGTCTTAATCACAGGTGCAACTGGCTTTATTGGAAAACCTCTTTGCAAAGCTCTCGCTTTAAAAGGACATGAGTTGATTGTAGTCACTCGAGATTCTGAGAAAGCAAGACGAGAAATTCCAGCTCCACACTTAGCCATGGATTGGGAGTTTCTAAAAGTTCATCAATCCAATCCTATTTCAAAATTAAGTTCTCCATTCAGCTCTATTGACGCAGTGATCCATTTAGCTGGAGAGTCTTTAGTGGGAAAAAGATGGAGCCCTACTTTTAAACAGAAGCTTTATGAGTCTCGCATTCAATCCACTCAAAAACTATGTGAATGGCTTCAAAAGACTTCCAGTTCTAAGCCAAAAGTTTTCATCAGTACTTCGGCAATTGGAATTTATGGTGATCGTTTGAATGAAGTTTTAGATGAGTCTTCTTTGCTTGGAACAGGGTTTTTAGCCCATCTTTGTCAAGATTGGGAAAAGGCTTTGTTTGAATCAGATCTACCAGAAACTCGAAAAATTGTGCTTCGAATGGGTGTAGTTTTAGGCAAGGGGGGAGGGGTTTTGGAGAAAATGGTTCCTTCCTTCTCTTTGGGTTTTGGAGCAGCTTTGGGTAGTGGTAAGCAGTGGGTGAGTTGGATTCATCTGGATGATTGTGTTGGACTGATTCTAGAGTGTTTAGAAAATCAAGCTTTATCAGGTCCTGTTCTTGCTTGTGCCCCTAAACCTGTGACTCAGATGGTACTGAGTCGAACTTTGGCTCAAAAATTTCATAGCTTTGGGTTTTTTAGAGTTCCTAAATCTTGTTTAAGAGTGGCGCTTGGGGAAGTTTCACAGGTTTTGGTTTCTAGTCAAAGAGGATTTTCATCCAAGCTTAAAAAAACTCAGTTTCACTTTCAATATCCAGATTTAGATTCAGCTCTAGATCAGATTCTAGGTCAGAGCGTAGCTTTGGGTTATTCTGAGTTTATCTCTCAGTGTTGGACGCCTCAGCCATTGGATGAAGTTTTTAGATTTTTCTCAGAAGCTCGAAATTTAGAAAAAATGACTCCTCCTTGGTTGAATTTCAAAATACTGTTTCAGTCAACTCCCAAGATTGAAAAGGGAACTAAAATTCATTATAGAATTAAAATTCATGGTATTTCAGTTCATTGGTACACAGAAATTCGTGAATGGAGTCCTCCCTATTCTTTTGTAGATATTCAAAGCAAAGGTCCTTATCAAGTTTGGGAACATACCCATCGATTTTCTAATTTAAAGGGTGGAACTTTGATTGAAGATCAAGTGTTTTACAAAATTCCAATGGCTTGGTTAGGAAGAGTGATTGCAGGTCCTTTTGTGAGAAAAGATATCGCAAAAATTTTTTCCTATCGATCTGACCAGATCATCAAGGGTTTGGTATGAGTTGGACTCAGAAGAATGATTCACCGGTTATTGTTATTTTAGGAGGAGGTCTTTCTGGGAGTTTGCTAGCTTATCGGATTTTGGAGCTTCAAAATCCACCGAAGTTTGTCGTTGTAGAGCCTCAGGAAAATCTATGTGGAAACCATACTTGGTCTTTTCACTCATCGGATATTCCTACAGATTCCTGGGAATGGGTTAGACCTTTGATCTTTCGGAGTTGGGAGCAACAAGAGGTTCGTTTTCAGGGTTACACGAGGGATTGGAAGCAAGGTTATCATTCTGTGACTTCTTCTCATCTAAGAAAAAAACTGCAAGAACCAGTGAGAGAGCCATGGCTCATCCATGATGAAGTGGTGTCTTTTCAGTCAAATCAAATCGAGTTAAAAAGTGGACTCAAGCTCAATGCAAAAGTTGTTTTCGATGCGCGAGGGATGGATTCTAGTCTTTCAATCCAGTGTGGCTATCAAAAATTCCTGGGTCTTGATCTTCAGCTAGAAAAGCCGCATGGACTGAGTCATCCGGTGATTATGGATGCTGTGTGTGAACAGAAGAGAGGGTATCGTTTTTTTTACCTTCTTCCTTGGTCCAGTCATGATTTATTGATTGAGGATACTCGGTATAGTACAGAGCCTGAAGTGGATGTGATTGAGTTTGAGAATGAAATAAGAGCCTATTGTAAAAGAGCTCATTGGAAAATTCATCAAATTCATCGCAAAGAAAAAGGATCTTTACCGATTCCATATTATAAGAAAAAGTTTTCAAAGAATTTACAAAGCTTAATTCCAATCGGAGTTCGTGGTGGGTATTTCCATTGGACAACAGGATATTCTTTTCCTTATGCGGTACAGGTGGCTCAAGCTCTAGCCTGTGAGTTTATCGAGAATCCCTCCTGGACAGTTCAATCTTTGCAGGATCGACTCAAGCCGATTCAAAGGAGTGTGTATAAACAATCCCGTTTTTTAGCTCTTCTGAATCGGATGCTTTTTTTAGCAGCTCCAGCGACTGAAAGATGGAAAATTTTCCATCGATTTTATCAGTTACCAGAGGACTTGATTTTTCGCTTTTATCAGGGGAATTTAAAGTTGAAAGACCAAGCAAGGATCCTCATTGGAAAACCGCCAGTTCCCATCGGGCCTGCATTATTAAGTGCTTTTACAGTCATTCAAAAGAAGTGAAGTGAGGAGAAGAACGGATGGAAGCCATTGAGCTTGAAAAGCAGAGGTTGAGTTCTCAGAGTTTAGTTCCTCAGTTAGACGAATTGCGTGATCTCTTAGAAGTAGATTCTTGCGAACCGAGTTATGATCTCTTAACAGGTGTTTTGCTTCATCCTCTAAAAGAGTTTCTTTCTTTCGAGGGTAAAAGGTTAAGAACCGAAATGATTGAAATTGCTTTCCTTGCAGCTGGGGGAACGTTGGATCCTCATGCTCAGGAGCGCCTAGATTTGTGTTCACAGTTTGTTGAAGGACTGCATGCCGGATCAATGATTATTGATGATATTCAGGATCAAAGTGAAATTCGGCGTGGAAGAAGCGCATTTCATTGTCAGTATGGTTTGGGAGTTGCCTTAAATGCGGGTAATTGGCTTTATTTTCAGTCGCTTGATAAAATCCGTAAGTTACGCTTGATTCCTGAACAAGAGATTGAGCTGCAGCATTACATTCATAAAGTCTTAATTAAGGCTCATATGGGGCAAGCCATTGATGTTGGAGTGTCTATTCCTTCCCTTCCTCAGGAGAAGGTAGCTTCTACATGTTTAACTGTCATGGAGCTTAAGACAGGAGCTTTAATGTCTCTTGCCTTTGATTTAGGATGGTTTATGGCTCAGCCCTGCATTTTACCCAGTTCAAACGGAAGGGGATTTGCTAAAAGATTTGGAATGGCTCTTCAGATGTTTGATGATATCGGAAACTTTTTGGCTTCTCCACCCAAAGGAAAGGAAGATATTAAAAATGGTCGTCCGTCTTTTATATGGTTGATTGCATCGAAAATTTCCTCTCAAAATGATTATTTATCTTTTATTGAGGCAACTCAAAAGTTACCTGATGATTCATTTTTGAATGCTTGGTCTTTATCTTTTAATCTCATCCAAGAGTCTAAGAAGGTTGCTTCTCAGTATCTTTGGAGAAGTCTTGATTTTTTTCAAGTCAACGAAGATTTAAATCAAAAAATTCAATCTCTTTTTCATAAACTGGAAGGTGCGTATGTCTAAACAGCGTCGAGCAGCGGTCATTGGAAGTGGTTTTGGAGGATTAGCTGCAGCGATTCGTCTTCAGTCCCTCGGATTTCAAACAACAATTTTTGAAAAACGAGATCAGCCTGGAGGAAGAGCCTATGTTTATCACGATCAGGGTTTTACTTTTGATGCTGGGCCTACTGTGATTACTGCACCTCCTTGTTTAGAAGAGCTTTTTGAGTTATCCGGGCGAAGGCTTTCAGATTATGTTGAGCTTCTGCCTGTAGATCCTTTTTATGACCTTTGCTGGGGGGATGGAGATCATTTTAGTTATAACGGTAATCTGGACTCTCTCTTAAAACAAATTGAGAAAAGATCTCCCTCAGATGTTCAAGGTTATCTTAAATTCTTGGATTATTCTAAAAAAGTTTTTGAAGCAGGATACTATCAGTTTGTCGATGTTCCATTTTTAGATTTTAAAACTTTGATTCGAGCAACTCCTGCTTTGTTTAGGCTGAAGGCTTACCGTTCTGTTTATTCAATGGTCAGTCGATTTATTAAAAATGAGAAATTAAGAGAAGCCTTTAGTTTTCATTCACTCTTGGTGGGAGGTAATCCGTTTGAAGCTTCCTCTATTTATACTCTGATTCATTTTTTAGAGAGAAAGTGGGGAGTTTATTTTCCTCGGGGAGGAACAGGGGTATTAGTTGGAAGTCTTGTAAAACTTTTCCAGGAGCTTGGAGGTGAGATCTATTTGAATATGCCTGTTGAAACAATTGAAGTAAAAAATAACCGAGTTCAGAGTGTCATTGCAAACGGAAGAGAGTTGAGTTTTGATTTAATCGTCAGCAATGCAGATGTGATGCATACTTATTCGCAACTCTTAAGAAAAACCACTCGTGGCGTAAAGGTAAGTAAAACCCTTTTAAAGAAGCGTTGGAGTATGTCTCTTTTTTTAATTTATTTTGGGACTCAACGCAAATATCCAGAAATTGCTCATCATTCAGTTTTGTTTGGTCCTCGTTACCGAGGTCTTTTAGATGATATTTTTCATCGAGGGAAAATATCATCAGATATGTCTCTTTATCTGCATGCTCCAACAAGAACGGATCCTTCTTTAGCTCCCCCAGGGCATGAGGCCTTTTATGTGCTTTCTCCTGTACCCCATTTAGGTCTTTCAAAACGTTTTGGAGGGATTGATTGGAAAGAGGAAGGACCTAGGTATGCTGAGAGAGTTTTAGAGCGATTAGAATCCACTTTGATTCCAAACTTGCGTCAAGAGATTGTGACTCAGCGGATTTTTACTCCAGAGGATTTTCATACTGAGCTGAACTCCCATTGGGGTTCAGCTTTTTCATTAGAACCTATTTTAACTCAAAGTGCTTATTTTCGAACTCATAATCGAGATTCCCAAATTTCAGGTCTTTATTTTGTGGGAGCAGGTACTCATCCGGGTGCTGGGGTTCCTGGCGTAGTGAATTCGGCAAAAGCAACCTTAAAAGTCATCGAGTCTGATTTGTTGCGAGGAGTCCTATGAATCCATTGGAATTAAGCAAGCAATCCAAAGCCCGTTTAAAAAAAGGATCTAAAAGCTTTGCCTGGGCCAGTTGGTTTTTCCCTAAAGAGCTGCGGGAAGATGTGGCTCATCTTTATTCTTGGTGCCGAGAGTGTGATGATGTGACTGACGGCTCTACTTTAGGGTGGCACCAGAACCTCAACGGGCTTTCAAGGGATCGAGTTGAAGTCCTTGAGTATAAGACACAACTTGCAATTCACGATCCAGAAGCTGATGTTGATTTACCCTTTGTGGTCTTTGGAAGAGTAATGAGAAAGTATGACATCCCCTGGGTTTATGCTCAGGACTTACTCAAGGGAATGAGTCAGGATGTACAAAATACAACCTTTCAAACCTTTGATGATTTGAAAATTTATTGCTACCGTGTTGCTGGGACGGTGGGAGTCATGATGTGCTACCTGCTTGGTCTAAAAAACTCACAGGCTCTCGGCAACGCGGTTGATTTAGGGATTGCTCTGCAGCTCACCAATATTGCTAGAGACTTAGGTGATGATAACCGAGTTGGGAAAAATTATTTACCGATAGATTGGATGATCGAATTTGGGGTGGATCGTGATTATTTGCTGAATCCTGCTCAGAGTCAGAATCTTGAAGCATTATGTCAACAACTTCTCAAAGAAGCGGATAATTATTATAAGTCTGGGCTTCGTGGGTTGGTATTTCTTCCTTGGCGTTGTGCTTTGGCTGTTGGAATGGCTGCGTTTGTTTACCGAAGCATAGGAGTTCAAGTTTTAAAACGAGGATTTCAGGCTTGGCAAAGTCGGGTTTTTGTTTCAAAAGCAGGCCAAGTGATTGCGCTTTTCAAAGGGTTATGGTTTTTTATTAAAACTTTGCGTCAGCGGTTTTTTCAATCTCGATTGACGACTTCTATCGATCGTTCATGGAGATATTTAGGAGATATTTGTGAAAAATCGTAGTTTTCTTGAGGATACAATTATTTATGCCAAGAGGATCTTTGAGTTTAAACGCGCTGATTGGGTTTACTATGCGCAATGGCTAGGTCTCATGGCAGGTCTTTTCATTTGTACAGGGGGGTTTGTTTTGGTGGGGTGGTTTCATGGGGTGAGTTTTCCTGATTATGTTTGGAATGTCCCCTTGGGAACTTTGATTTTTATTGGAGCTATCGCTTTTGATACGATTGGTCATCAGACTGCTTATAAAGAAGCTCTTAAAAACGGAGAAAGACTCGTACACCTGATCACCATTTTTGCAGGAGTTACGAGTTGTATTATTCTTTGCTTAGCTTATCGATGGCCTGTTTTTTTTAGAGTGCCTGCCATTGCTTTGATTGCCTTATCTATTTTTTACAGTATTATTGATGAATGGATGCATTGGAATCGTTATATGAAGGGAAATTCAGATCGAATTGAGATGTGGAGTCATTTTTTTATTTTTTTAGGTCATTCTATTATGATTCTTTCATGGTGGATATGGTTTGAAGCAGGATACCCTGGGGTAAGTGAAACTTTAAAATTTATATCATTTTTTTAAGAATGAAATTTCTTCTACACTGGATGAGTTTGAGCGGGTTTTTTTTGTCAGTTCAATTAGAGTTTGCTCAGTCTTCTTCGGTTTTTCAATGTGATGAACCTTATTGGATGTCTCCTGCTGAATCTCATAATGGCACTTTTACAGGTGATCTTGCCAATCATTGCTGGAGTGTCTATTCGAGGGAAATTGAAACTTTAGAAGGTTTTAGAGAAAAGATCATTCAAAAAATCGAAAAAGATTCTATTATTCATGAAGGACCCATTGCTTTAACAGTCAGTTTCCCACCTAGTCTTAAGTGGGAGGTTTCTCATCATTTTAAAGAAGGTGGTAATTCTATTCAAATTCGAGAGGAAATTATCCTAAATACTCCTTCAAAAAATGAACTTTTTTATGAAACTCAATCCAAAGAGGTCAAGGCCTCTGGTATGGCTAGCTATTTAAATTCAGTTTTATTTAAAATGGTGATTCAAAAAAAGTCTTCTTCCAGGATTGATATTGAGTTTCGAAACCAGGTCAAGGTAAGTCGGCCCTGGTATGCATTAGACTTAGTTTTTGCACCGATTGCTAAAAATGTTTGTCTTGAAAAAATGGAGAAAGTTAAGAAAAAGTTTATGTCCTGGTTTACTGAGTAATAAATTATTTATTGACAAAAAAAATTTTATAATTAAAATAATCTGCGATTATGGTGCAAGTTCTTAAAAGTCAAAGTATAACTGGAGTTATTGGATTTTTTTTAGGTGCAGGTGCTATGTATCTTTCTACAGAGCTATTTCTTAAACCGATAATAGAAACTCGAACAATACGAGAAGAAGTAAAAAATCATTTGAATGGTGATGATGAGTCTTGGTTTTTAAGTGATTTATTTGAAAAAAATCTGAGTGTTGATTCTCTCAGGGAGATTCAACAGAGGAAAAACGAGGATTTCGTTGTCTATGACCTTCGAGTAGGGTTTAAAAGCAGTAAAAGTCACATCCATTCTGGTAGAGGAACTCCTAATAGTGTTAGGCCTTGAGCTAAAACTCGACGAGTTGCTTCAACAAGCATGAGTCTTGCCTGAGTGAGTTGGGTTGAATGGCCTAGGACTTGACATTGTCTATAGAAAACACCAAAAGATCGAGTCACTTCGATGAGAAAGTGTGCGAGTTGACTGGCCTTTGAAAACCGGAGAGTTCGTTCGAGGTGGAGTGGAAACTGTCCCAGTGTTTTTATCAGTTGAAGTTCTGATGGAGAATTGAGAAGGGAAATCAAAGACAAGGAAAATTCAATACTCTCTTGAGACTGACTTGTTGTGCTTGCTTTTCTTAAAATACTTAAACATCGAGTGTGTGCATATTGAAGATAAGGACCTGTTTCTCCTTCAAAATCAACAACTCGTTCTATGTCAAACTCAACATCTCGAGCTGGGTCATTGTGCAGATCATGAAAAACAATGGCTCCTATCGCGATTTTTTCAGCAATTTCTTCAAACGAGCTTTGAGATTGAGCTGGGGGGGAAGTATGGCCTCGGTCTTGCATCAGTGTGATGACTTTTTGTTTAGCCAGAGCCAAGACTTCTTCTAAGGTGACAAAATTTCCCTTTCGGGTTGACATTTTTGCATCTTTAAATCGATACAATCCAGTAGGGATATGCTCACAGTCTTTAACCCAGGGGACACCCATTTTTTTCAGAACTCCAAAAATTTGCTTAAAATGCAATTTTTGATCAGCTCCTACAACATAAGTCATACGATCAAAAGCGAATTGTTTATGCCTGTAGAGTGCTGCTGCAATGTCTCGAGTTGCATAAAGGGTACCGCCATCATTTTTTTGAAGAATACAAGGTGTGAGTTCTTTGTTGTTTTCGTCGACTAAGGGAACAATCCATGCTCCTTCGCTTTGAACTAGAATTCCTTGAGTTTTTAAGTTTTCAATTAAAGGGATGAGCTGATTCTTATAGTGACTTTCACCCCAAATGTAATCAAAATGAATATTGAGCCTTTGATAACTGTGCCTAAATCCCTGGAGAGAAATTTCAATACATTTTTTCCAAATTTGAGTAATTTTAGGTTCTTCTTTTTCTAAATCGAGGAATGCTTGTTTTGCTTGAATTTCTATAGTGGGGTCTTTTTCAGCATCAGAATTGATTTTGACATAGAGCTCAACTAGATCTGTTAGGCTGAGAGAATCCTCTACGGTTTTATGATACCGCTCAAATGCAACCGCTAACATTCCGTACTGTTTACCCCAGTCTCCCAGATGATTAATCGAGGATACTTCGTATCCTCGGTATCGGGCAACTCGGTCTAGAGAAGCTCCTAGAACGGTGGTTCTTAAATGATAGATGTTCAGTGGTTTTGCAACATTGGGAGATCCATATTCAATAACCCATTTACCTCGTGAATTTTTAGGAAGAGATCCGTAGTGTCCTCGTTCGGGGCCCAAGAGAATGTCTTTGAGCAATGAACTTAAGACTTTTTGGGGTCGGACTGTAAAATTTAAGTAGGGCCCCTGAGTAGAAACTAGGATTTCATCAGTCACTTGGTCTTGGATCTTTGAACAAAGCAGTTGAGCCACTTGATTGGGAGATTTTTGAAAAGATTGAGCCAGCTTAAAGCAGGGTAGAGCAAAATCTCCGAGCTGAGGGTCGGGAGGGATTTCAAGATCTGTCAACTGAATCGGGACCTTTAAAGCTGAGTTCAGAGACTCTAAGGCAATTTTAGCAAACCTTTCCATTTTCAATTACTTACACTAAGCACTGTTGTAAGTGAACTATAAGTTTGAGTTCAATCCATTCGAATTTGTGAGAGTTCTTGAATAATTCTATTTTTTTCTTCAATTTCTTCTTTCTGAGTAGATCTTTGGATTTTATCAGAGTCCTCAATTTCGAGATAAAATTTCTCAGATTTTTTACTGAGGGCTTGAGGGAAAAGGATTTTCTCTCCTGTTGTTTCACCCCCAACCATTTTATTGACAAGGTGCTCAAAGATTTCTACATCAGGTTCAGGTCGATGATATTGAAGTGGAGAGGTTGAGGAACTTGCAATTTCTCGTTTTGCTGGAGTTTGAGGTGTACTTAAATCAGATGCAAAAGTTCTGATTTGTCTTTTATGTGCAAGTTTCAGTATTTCTGCCTGATCTTGATTTGTAAATTTGAAACCATAGAGTTTAGCCTTAAGTTGGGAGACGGCAATAGCCTGAGGTTGAGTTGGAATAACCCTGTGGAGATTAAAATCTAGGGAGGTCATTTCTCCTGCGTGAACAGTGACTTTCCGTTTGGTTTCAAATCGATTTTCAAGTGAAGCGGAGTGCTTCAAAGCAATGAGTTGAGTTTTATCCTGATCTTGATCAGACCCACGAGAGCGAAGGTCCCCGGAAATCATGAGTAAACTTCCTAGACTGAGTCGTGCTCTGGCTGTTGAAGAAATCAGTTTGAGTTCTGGAGTTCCGTTTACAACTTCTGCATAAACTTGACCTTGATATAAAACAATAGAATCTCCCTGAAATTTTTTTTGATCAGAAAGCTGAACAAATGATTGTTCTCCTACTTGAATTTTAGCGCCGCTTATGTGCAGGACCTTAATCCAGCCAGACATTGTGGAGATCCACGTATTACAAGGAAGTACCATTTTGGGTTGAATTTCTAAAGAAACCGACTGATCAGAATGAATGACTTGGACTTCTCCAACTATCTCTTCAACTGATCCGCAAGGGGTTTGGGTTGGAATGTTTGAAGGATCGGGTTTGGGTGCATGAGCTTGAGCTATTTCAATTCTAAAAAAAATGAAAATAAAAAAAATGATTTTTCTCATGGGTTTGCTCGATTGGAGTGGATTAAAGCTGTTTCAGGTGCTTTGGGGTGGTGATCCATGAGCTCTTTGAGCCAATATTGAGTTTTAACTTTTTTCCCTAGTTTTTTTGCGACTAAAGCTTTCCATGTTCTTGCTTTGGCTTGGTAGGGAAGGAACTCTTCTTTTTCTGGTTTTCTCAAAACTTCTGTAAAGTAAAGGTCTGCAAGAAAGTAGTTTTCAAGTCGATACCAGGCAACTCCAGTGGCTAAAAAGTGGAATGCCGAATGATATTCAAATGAATTGGATGAGTTGATTAAGGATGAAAAAATGACTGCTGCTTTTTCGTCCTCATGAGCTTTAAAGTAAGAAACTCCAAGGGTGTAAAGTTGGGCTGCAGAGAGTTGGGGCGGAGGGGTGTACTTTAGGCTAGTCATACTTCGACCCGTTTCAGCACCTGTTTCTTTCAGGAGTTGTTTTTCTTTGTTTTGAGTCCTGATTTGAGCTTTTTTTGTACTATGCTGAAACTCAAGTGTTTCTAGTTTATGTTTAAGAATGGTGTTTTCAGTTATTAATTTGTTATTATTCTCGTCTAATTTTTTAATTGCTATAGCTTTTTCTTGAAAGCTTTTCCAGGCGTGAATGTAAGTCATGGATAAATCGGTCCAACCATGAAAAGCGATGTTAAGCATGGCTTGAGGATTCCATCTTTTCGTCAAAACAGGATAGATATTGAGCCCTAAGATTCCAATTAATCCTAAGCTCATGATCCATCTAAATAATTTCTTGGAAGAAAAGGAATTTTTATTCATTCCTATTCTAAGATCGGTTTTTAAGAACTAAGACTTGAGTAACAGATGGTTTGAGTGAGCAGCAAATATTGCAGGAATGATTAATTGATTTGATTGATCATAATTGAAAGTTCTCCTGAAATTAGCCAGGTTGGATAAACTTGATACAATAAGGTAAGTGAAAATCTAGTGCTGTCATAAAGATCTGAAAAAGCATTTGAGAGTTGGATATAGTATCCAGTAGGCGATCCTGATCTTAGTAAGTCGCTAAAATCTAAATCTTTATTCACTAGGTGTCCGTTGCAGTAATCATCATCATTTGTATTAATATAAGCTTGTCTAGAGTTTCCTATTTGCGTATGTGTATCAGATCTATAAAGAGATACATCCATACGAATGCAGTTATATGGGGGAATAAATCCATGTCCATTAGCGTTAATTGTTCCTGTGCTGTTTGCAGTCAATGAAACACTGAGAATACTGTCAGTGCTAAAATTTTCAGTATTGAATTTTGAAGTGTCAAGAGGTGGTATTATTCCACGACTCCCTGAAAAAGAGTAATTTTTGGTGAAAGGACTTTGCTGAGGATTTTTAGAAGGATTTGATGGCGGATTTTGTGGAGTTGTTGAGTTAGGACTGGGTTGAGTCGTGCTATTTGGATTTACTCCTGGGACATAAAGGGGGGCAGGGTTTTTTTGGCTAGAGCTTGAGCCACATGAATTTAAAAATAAACTCAGGAAAATCCAATTTAATAAATATAACCTTAAATTTTTATTCATATTAATATCCAAATAAACCTTTTGAGCCCTGGTTTTCTCGTACCTGGTCTTCTGCTTGACACAATGCAAAATAAAGACCAAACCAGGATTGAGCGAAAAACTAAGTCAGCTTGAATTTAAATACTAAAAAAATCAATAATTCCAATTATTTAAAAAAATTGGAATTATTTAAAAAATAAAATCGATACCTTATTTTCTCTATTTTATGTCTTTGTGTCCAAAAGCTAGACAGTTTTATTAAGTCAGTGACATAATAAAATTTCATTTATGAATAAAGAAATAGATCAGCAGGATCTTGTCTTGTTCTCAAAATTAAGTCGTTCGTTATGGGTAGATTTAAATGATTGTGAGAAAGGTTCTTCTGAGGCACTTGCAGTTGCAGGTCTCATGAATTTAACACCTGAACGAACCTTAGATAAGGCTATTCAAGCTCTTTTAGAGCGAGCAAATCTTGAGGGAATGGCTGGGAATAGCCGAAAAAATCAAACAAGTTTGCTTCAGTGTTTTTTTAGGTTGACTCCTGAGGAAAGGCTTTCGTTAGCAGCTCTTCACGTTGCTCGTTGGTCCTATCAACGATTGACTCGTGTCTTAAATACAGATGAAGATTCTTTGCAAGAGTTGGTTTGGGCAGCTCGTTTACAGCTCAGTCTTTCCCAAACTTATCCTACGGGTCCATCTACTCGAGGTGTAAATTGTCTAAGCTATGATATGAGAAAGCCTTGGACACAGAGGTTTTTGGATGATGAGCTTTCATCCAAAGGAGAACTCATTAGGCTACAACGTCACCTGGTCGAATGTGAATCCTGTCTTAAGTTATTGAATCGTTGCCGTGATCTTTATTTTAAGGTTGACCGAGAGTTAATGAAGATTGTGGAGGGTCCTGATTTTTCTCAAGGACTCAAGAGGATCTGGGATCAGATCCCTGATCAAGTTCCACTGGCTCAACAAAGCTTTAGAGGAAGCTTGAAGGCTCTTTGGAGGCAGCCAGATATTCCTTGGTTACTTTTATTTTTAGTGATTTTTGTTTTTTTAAAGTCATTGCACCGTATCTCATTCTAAGAAAAATTTTTTTAAAAAACTCTTTGAGGTGAAAAATAGAAAGGATTGAGCTTGTCGTTTAGTTCAAAAACGAATTGATAAACTAAATGAATTTCTCCATTTCCATCTAAAAGTGCTGGTGGAGGGTTGCGAAACTGCTGTGCTTTTTTAAAAACATTTATGGCTACTTCATCAAATTCTTCAATTCCAGATTCGTGGAGTCGATGGATTTGTAGAATATGGCCTGTCTCATCTAAGATGGCATCGATGACCGTTATGTATTCTCCAGGATAAATTTTTTTTTTTAAAGAAAGAAAGGCTGTTTGAATTTGACTTTTCCATGGAGGTGCAATGGCTTCATGGATTCGAGCAAAAAAAGAATAGTGAATCGATCTTTGTGTATTCAGTAAGGTTTGACTTCCCTCGGGGAGATTCTTGTCTAGGACGGCAGTTTCGCTATGGGTTTCTTGGGAGTCTGGGAGTGTTTCTTCTTGGGGTTTTTCATTCAGATGAAAAGGAAGAGCAAATTTGCTCAGAGGAGTTGCTTTTTGAGGGCTCTTAAGATCTAGGCTTTCTTTCAGAGATGCCTTTGGGTGGTTCGATTGATGGGGTAAAATATCGGTTTTTCGTGCTTTTTGCTCTTTTAAGACACGAAAGTTTTGGTTGGAGAAGTACCGTGCATCGGAGACATCTTCATCAGAAACGTTCATGCGCGATGGGTCATGGGGGGAGGCAGGAGTAAAGATAAAAGACTTTTTTCCCCATTTTTCTCGAATATTCTTTAATTTTTTGGGGCTGATTTCTTGTACTTCCATCCGTTGGGGGAGTGGTGTTTGATGGTTTCTCCATCGAAAGGAAAGTAAGAGTAAATGAAGAAGAAGAGTTGCAGTGATGACCCAGATCCAGGTGAAAGGTTTTTCAGGAGTTTTAGTCTCCGTATGGATCTCAAAGATCATCTCTTCTTATTCGCACACAGAGGCTTAGGGTTCCAAACTGTTTTTGGAGGGCTAACGCCATTTTTTAGTTCGCTGATGGGTTTGCTTGTAAATTTTTAAAGTAGAGGTGATCTTTTTAATCCAGGATTTTTCTCGATTTGCAAGAGCTTCCATCTTAAGTTGAAGGGTTTTAATTTTTTTTAAGCTCACTCCTTTTTTTTTCATGTCTTCAATTTGGAGTTCAAATTGCCTGATTTGGAAGCGGGCTTCAAGATACCGTTGCTGAAACCCTTCAAGCAAAGCTTCTGCCTCAGAAAAACGTTCAGCAAAAGGAGTAGGCAGGAGTCTGAGATTGGGAGATTCAACTCCAACTCCTTCAGATGGGGCTTCCATCAAAAGGCGAGTTTCAAGTGGCTCAACCCAAAGGGTATGAATCCTTTGAGCTGATGTTTCTGCAGGTGCAGATTGGCAAAGGCCTACGACGATTTCAACTTCAGGGATACTGGAGAAGGGGTGAACCCTGATAAAATCTGAAAACTTCAAGAGTTTTTGGGACGCTTGTGATTGATCTGAAATCTGAGGCCAAAATTTTTGAACAGTTTCCTGTGCAGAAAGAGGAGGGTTCGGACAATAAATGAGACGGAATATCAAGAAATGATCATCCGCTGCTACTTGGAAATAAGCATTTGGATTTTCTTTCTTGGACCCCAAGTTTTTTTCATAAACTAGACTCAATAATGCTTCTAAAAGGATTTGAATCGAGCTGGATCGGTTTTTCCAAGAGGTTTTGCTAATCTCTTCTAAACCTAAGAGGGAGTTGATTGAAGTCCCTCGTTGGGTTCCTGATCCAACTGCAGGATGCCAGTTTTCTGTATAGATGAAGGATTTGGGATTGAGTAAAGGCTTTAAGCCAGAACGATTCTCGCTGTGGAGAAGGCAGTTTGTGAGGATGATGAGTTCATCTGCATTGAGTGAGGCGAAGTCAAAAATAATATTTCGATAGCGTTGGGATGGCATCGAAATCTTGAATCCGTCCATAGGTTCACAAAAATACCCTGCGATGATAGGTCCTGATCCAAAATGAAGACTCAGAAATTTTTCGATGAGTTGCCAGTTCTGGTAAGTGTTGAACGGGAGAAAGGCAAGACCTATCTCTCGATTAACAAAGCGTTGGATGAGGTCTTGTTCAGAGGTTTCTTTCATTTTTAGAAATTGGATCTCAAAGTGCTGAGCTAGCTTTTCTAGTTTGGGGTTTAAAATTTTGGACTGATCATTTGAAAGTCTCTCGTCTGAAAGTGGGTCGTTAGAGATCCATGCAATTTGAATTTTTGAACGATTTTGATGAGATTTCATAGCTTTAATTTTTATAACCGCTGTGAGTGTTTCCCCTTTTTTCTACTTATCGGCTTGCGACCCAAAGAGATTAAGGATATGGGTTTTAAAATGAAATCTAAGCCTCAAGTGGATTATGTTTCGACAGCTATTGTTTATCCTAATTCTAGGATTCACGTGGGTTGGGCTTGGGAATGTCTTGGGGCAGACTGGTTAGTGAGAGGGTTAAAGGGTCTGGGGCGAAGGACTTTTTTTTCAACTGGAACTGATGAACACTCGATCAATGTTCAAAAAGCTGCACAGAGTCAAGGATTATCTCCAAAAGAGTATTGCGATCGTATGGCTCAGGATATTGAAAAAGTCCTGAGGAACCTTCATATTAGCTATGATCGTTTTGCTCGAACTTCTGACTTAGACCATCAAAGAGTGGTTGAAGCTGTGGTGAAAAAAGCTTATCAAAAAGGAGATATTTATCAGGCTAAGTATGAAGGTCTTTACTGTGAAAGCTGTGAAGCTTATTATACTCAGAAGGACTTAAAAGAAGGGCTTTGTCCTTCTCATGGAAAACCTCCTCAATGGATTTCAGAAGAAAACTATTTTTTTCGACTTTCTCAATACCAAGATCGATTACTCCAGCTTTTTCAAGATCATCCTGATTTTCTTCAGCCCGAATTCAGACGATCAGAAGTCATCAATTTTATCCAATCTGGGTTAAAAGATTTTTCAATCTCTCGATCTACGTTTGACTGGGGGATTCCTCTTCCCTTTGATTCTAACCATGTTGTTTATGTTTGGTTTGATGCTTTAGTTCACTATTTAACGGCAGCGGGTTTAGATTTAAAACTCAATGCTTCAGGTCAATTTGATTCTCAGGTTTTTGATGAACGATGGCCTCCCCATGTTCATATCATTGGAAAAGATATTACAAGATTTCACTGTATTTATTGGCCTGCTATGCTCATGGCGTTAGATCTACCCCTTCCTCATCGAGTTTTTGCTCATGGTTATATTACGATTAAGGGACAGAAGCTTTCCAAGAGTTTAGGGAATGGGATTACCCCTGATGAGGTCACAGCAGTGACTGGAGTGGACCCTTTTCGCTATTATCTTCTAGCAGAAAATCAATTTGCTCAAGATGGAAACTTTGATTGGGAGGCTTTGATTTTTAAGTCTAATGCAGATTTGGCGAATGACTGGGGGAACTTGGTCAATCGTTCTATTAGCATGACTCGAAAGTACTTTCCTGATCAGTCTTTATCTTGGACCGGTCGAGTGACTCACTCTGCTCAGATTCAAGCTTCATTTGAAGAGCTTTTAAAAGAGCTAGCCCATACTTTGGATCAAATTAATCCTTCGGCTTACGCTGCAGCTTGCTGTGCTCGATCACGCCTTTTGAATCTTTATATTGACCAGACCAAGCCTTGGGTTCTTGCTAAAAAAGGAACTCCTGAGGCCTTCAAAGAGCTGCAGGAGGTTCTTTATACTCTCTTAGAAGGAATTCGGTGGTTGGCTGTGTTCTGGCGTCCTATTTTACCCGTGGGAATGCCCGATGTTTTTAGGCAGTTGGGATTAGATTGTCCTGCTGAGCAGGGTGCTTTTCAGTCTTTAAAATGGGGAGAAATTTCGTTTCGGCCCAATGAACCTAAGCCAATCTATCCTCGTTTAGAAATTCAAAATCAAGAATCAGAAGTACGAAAAGACTAGGCTCTACGCTAGGACTTGAGGCACAATCAGGTTTCATGGCCAGGATGAGTTTTGTAAGTTTCAAAAAAACTTCTCTTCGACAAAGAATCATGGCCTCAGTCGGTGCGATGGTTCTTCTCTCTTTATTGAGTTCGAGCATTTGTTTGTACCGAATGACTGAAGTGAGTCGATTGCTCAAAGCAATTAATCATGTGTCTGTTCCATTGGGCCGGGCCTTTACCCAGATTCAATCGGATGCAGAAATTTTTCATCGGGAACTGGAACGCTGTTTAGGGTATTCTCACTGGACTGACCCTTACTGGAAGCCAAGACCTACTCCTCGATGGGTTGAGGGAATTTTAAAAACAGAAGTATCCAGAATTCGTGATTTGGTGCAGCGAGATTTTTCATGGGCTGAACCTGATTCGAAAAGATATTGGATCCATTGGATTCAACGTTTTTCTGCTGAATTAGACGTTTTACTTTTAAAGTCGAATCAACTTTATTCTGCTCTTGTTCATAAGGATGAAAAAACAGCGGTTGAACTTTATCCACAGTGGATGACAGGGATTGAAGAGTGGAAAAGAAAGCTTCAGTGGGGAAGTGCTGAACTTGAGAAATCTTTGAGACAAAATTTTGCAGTGGCTGAAAATCAAGTGATTGAGCTCAGAACTTCGCTAGAAGTCATTCTTATTATCGTAGTACTTTTGTCATTGTTACTCCTTTGGTTAGGAGAACAAGCACTTCGTCCTTTAGGGGAACTGACTTTGCTTGCACGAGAAATTACTCGAAGAGGATTAAGAAAAGAAGATAAAATTCTTTTACCAGAAATTCCTATTTCGAGATCAGATGAGGTGAGTCAGCTCTCAAGAGAGTTTCATCATATGGCAACAGCTCTTTTGGAACGTGAAAAGACTGTTGAAACTCAAAAGAGCCGATTACAAGAGCAAAACAGTCTTCTGCTCGAGATGGGGCAGCTCAATCAAAATATTTTAAATAGCATTAAATCGATTCTCATTGTCACGGATTTTAGTGGACGAATGACTCAGTGTAATCCTCAAGCTGTTGTATGGTTAGGTAAATCTGAGGAAGAAATGATGGGGTCAGATTTGCTCACCTTAGAAAAGCTTCAGGCTTTTTTCCCAAGTACTTCTGATGAAAAAACATGGCTAGAGCGGTTTAAAGAGACGAAAGAAACCTGGCGACTCGGTCCTTTAAAGATTGAGGAACGGGTTTATGGTGGAAACATGATGCCTCTTCGGCAGGATCAGGGTTTTATTCACGGAGCAATCATCGTTTTAGATGATTTGACTGAAGAGCATGATTTAGAGGAAAGACTGAGACGAGCTGAAAATTTAGCGGCAGTGGGGCGAATGTCTGCACAAGTAGCTCATGAAGTGAGAAACCCTTTGCATTCAATTGGATTAGAGGCTGAGATGGCAGCAGAACTAGCCACTCGACTGGGGAGTTCAAGCTTAAAGCAGTCTTTTCATTCAATTTTGATTTCTGTGGATCGATTGCAAAAAATTACTGAAAACTATCTCAAGCTGTCTCGTTTATCGGATGGCCAAAAATCAAGGGTAGATCTTGGGCAGCTTCTTGAATCTGTTCTCAGTACCTATGCTCCAGTTTGTGAGGTTCAAGGAGTTCAAGTTTATTGTAAAAGTGAAAAAACTGCTCTTTTACAGGTTTGGGCAGACAAAGATTTATTGGAGCAAGTATTAGGAAATTTATTGAAAAATTCTTTGCAAGCTCTAGAGGGTTTTGTTCGACAGGATTTTCAGGGTCCTCAAATTTGGATCAGTCTTGGAAACACAGAAACAGACAAAGTTTGGCTTCGAATTGAAGATAACGGTCCAGGAATCTCTCCAGAAGTCAAAGATCGACTCTTTAATCCTTTTGTAACAACTCGGGCCCAGGGAACAGGTTTGGGTCTTTCCTTTGTGAAGCAAGTGATTGAAGAGCATTGTGGGATGATTCGGCATCGGGACCGGGCTATGGGCTATGGGGCGTGTTTTGAGTTGACTTTACCTTTTCTGAGTGAGGGTATTTCAGAGAAACGCCAGATTGAACAAGAGGTTTTTAATGCCTAGAATTTTATTAGTTGATGATGACTCTCAAGCTTTAGATTCTACTCGCAAGATTTTAGAGTTTGAAGGCTTTGAAGTGTTGACAGCTGTGGATGGGCAGAAAGCTTTAGAAGAGATCCGAGCAGGTGGTACTCAAAAATCTTTTGATTTAGTCATTACGGATGTACGAATGCCACGTTTAGGAGGGCTTGATTTTTTGAGGGCACTTTCATTAGGGGGTGAGGCAGTTCCCGTGATTTTGATGACAGCATTTGGTCGGGTCGAGGATGCTGTTTGGGCAATGAAGTCAGGAGCAGTGGATTTTTTGACTAAACCGTTTAAGAGACAGACTCTTCTTTCTTCAGTAGAAATAGCCTTAAAGAGGGGGATTGCTCAAGGGCTTCGAGGTTCTACTGGGGGAGTTTCTCCTGGCCGATTGATTTTTGGAAGGTCTTCTGCAATGCGTGAACTTCAGGATCTAGCGTTACGAGTGGCACCGACGCAAGCATCCATCTTGCTTACAGGAGAGAGTGGTACAGGTAAGGAGCTGATTGCAAGGTTTATTCATGAGCACAGTACCCGCAAGAATCTCAAATTTGTCGCTATTAACTGTGCAGCAGTTCCTGAGCAGCTCATTGAGTCTGAACTTTTTGGATTTGAAAGAGGAGCTTTTACTGGAGCTACAAGCGCAAAGGAAGGTTTATTTGAAACGGCTCATGGTGGAACCTTACTTCTAGATGAAATTGGAGATATGCCTTTAGCTGTGCAGGCCAAGCTTTTAAGGTGTCTTCAGGAAAATGAAGTCAGGAGAGTAGGAGCAACTCTTCCTAAAAAAGTAGATGTGAGAGTGATTGCTGCTACTCACAGAAATTTAAAAAACTGTGTTCAAGAAGGTGTTTTTCGTCATGATCTTCTTTATCGCTTAGAGGTCGTAGGAATTCATATTGCTCCGCTACGTGAAAGATTAGAAGATATTCCAAGTTTAGTGGATCATTTTATTAAAAATGCAGCACAAAGGCACCAAAAGAGCGTTCAGAGCATCGATGAAGAAACTTTTAAAATTCTTTTAGAGCACTCTTGGCCAGGCAATGTTCGGGAGCTTTCCAATGTCATTGAAAGAGCAGTGGTCTTGGCTCCAAAAAATTCTATTTCTCCTTCAGAACTTCCCTCCCATTTGCTTTCTTGTCTTGGGTCTAAGCTGAGTTCCAGTCTGAGGCTTCAGTCTCCTTCTATGATCTCTGTGCCATTAGGCACTTCACTTCGGGATGTTGAAGATCTTTTGATTCGAAAAACTTTGGAGGCAACGGCAGGAGATAAGAATATGACTGCCCGATTGCTGGGGATTAACTCCAGAACGATTTATCGGAAGCTGGATAAGCGAAGTGAGAAGGATTCAGATCATGAGAGATGACTTCTAAGGTTGTTGACGTCTTGGATACTTCTGGCTAAGATTTGTAAAATTTGAGGTTATGTTTTCGAATGCTTTTTATTCATGGGATTGGACATTTTCATCCAGAGAATCAGATTGATAATTTATTTTTTCAAGATCTTGGAATTGGAACTGATCCTGCTTGGATTTTGGAGAGAGTAGGGATTCGCTCACGAAGAACAGTTTTACCGCTGGATTATATTGTTCAAACGAAAAATGAAAATCCAAGTCTTGCTTCCCAGGTATCGCTTTATACAAATGCTCAGACAGGAGCTCAGGCTGCAAATCTTGCCATGAAAAGAGCAGGGATTAGTCCCAATCAGATCGGGATGGTGATTTCAGGTGGATGTTCTCCGGAGTATTTAATTCCTGCAGAAGCTTGTATTTTAGCTTCGGAACTGAATCTCGAGGCAACTGCCTTTGATTTAAGTTCGGCATGCTCGAGTTTTGCGGCGCAGATTCATTTTTTAAGAGGGATGCGGACTGAAAGTCTCCCTGACTTTATTTTACTCATGAGTTGTGAGAATAATACTCGGTCTGTGGATTATCGGGATCGGGGTACTGCTATTCTTTGGGGGGATTGCTCAGCAGCAACAATCGTCTCAAAGAAGGTTCCTTCGAAGATGAGAGTGACATTGAGTACACTGAGCTCGGATCCTTCAGGATGGATGAAGGTTAAGATTCCGGCAGGAGGGCATTTCAGTCAATCTGGGGCTCAAGTCCAGTCATTTGCGATTCGAAAAACTTTAGCCACTCTCGAAATTTTACAAAAACAAGCACACTCAGGGTTTAAGCAGAACTATTTTATAGGTCATCAAGCTAATTTAAGGATGCTCAATCAAGTATGTGAGAAAGCTCGAATTTCAAAGCAGATGCACTTGCACAATGTTGAGGATTTTGGAAACTGTGGTGCAGCAGGTGCACCCAGCGTGCTTTCTCAAAACTGGGATCGATTCCAATCGGGAGATCAAATTACGGTGGCTTTGGTCGGATCGGGTTTAACTTGGAGTGGTTTTGTGGTTCAGGTTGACTGAACTTTAGAGTATTTTACAGTTGATCTGTTTTACTTAAGTGAGTTTGAATGGAGGCAGTGGCAGTCTTGAGTTCCCTTAATCTTTCTTCGAAGAAGGAAGGATTTGAATCTGGGGGGAGAAAGAAGAGCTTTCGGATCCACTCAAGTTGAACCACTTCAGAAAGAACGGCTTGATGAAGTCTAGCACCCAGAATTCGTCCTAGATATTTTGCTCCCATCAAAATAGTGGGGCCTTGTCTTTTGTTTTTAATATTGATTTTAAGGTTTTTAATCGAAGAAATGTCTTTTTTGAGAGCCTGAACGCCAAGCAATCGGGCTTCTTTTTCAAATCGGAATAAAGGCCGATTTGTTTTTTTGAGTTCTTTGACTCGTTTTAAGTGGTCTTTAGGTAAATCATACTTTCGGCGGGGGTTGAGAATAAGACTGCCAAAGAAACCAAATGCTGCTTCTAAAGCTAATCTTGAAAAATCATCCATCGTATAATGAAAGAGGTGCTTCACCCCGGTCTTTGATTTTAGGAGATGAATTGCAGCAAGTTCTGCTACTCCGTTTAAGGAAGGGGAGCCTAAGTAAGCAATGGATACTTTGGGAATATAAAGACGCTGATTAGCCGTAGCATGGAATTTAATCAGCTTCAGTTCATTTCGAGTGAAGCCATCTTGCGGCCTCAGTCGGTTGATGATTTCAGTTTGCTCCAGAGTGCAAATGCTCATGCTTTCATAAGAGGGAGGGGGTTCCCCTAAGAAATCAGTGATTGTATTCCCAAACGATTGAAGAAGTGAGAGGTAGTCGTTTTCAGCGGGATCAGATTCATCAGGAGAGCATCCTTCCAACCAGCTCATTAAAGATTGGAGTTTAGCCCAAGGCGTGCTCGAGAAGACACAGTAGGTATTGTTTTTAAGCTTGATGATTTCAGTCTGAAGTACATGGTTATGCCGAGCGATCTTCCAGAAAAGTAGGTCATCATTTTGATGAATCGTGACCCAATTCAAAGGTGATTTTAAGAAATTTTTGGAAATCTGAGTGAGTTGAGCAGGAAGATGTTGGGTTCCAACATGAAGTTCTCCGTATAAGACAATCATTTGAGCAGGGATTGATTTCTGAATTTGATCATGGAAAAAATCTGTGATGATACCTGCAGCCCATTCATCTCGGTGCTCTAGTTCTTGATTTTCAGATCCACGAAAAATGGGCTTGGGCCGATTTAAAGCAATCAGTTTAATTTTATTTTCTTTAGCCCATTCAAAAATCAGAGAGTAATGAGACCATGGAAAGCCCCATTCTTCCAAGTAGGAGATCCTTTGGTGGAAATCTTCCACTGAAAGTTCTCCTCTTTGAAACTGATCGAGTTCAGACTGGTAATGGCTTGAGATCATTTCTAAGCCAATAGACCAATGATCAGGTTCTTGTATGGATTCCTTCATGATTCGGAGAGCTGTTTTTTGAGACTGTTTGAAAGTATGAAAGTCAGCAATAAAAGTGACATCGGCTGATCTCACAGAGGCGATAAGATCGATTTTATCTACTTTATTGAAATGGCATTGGGAATCTTGGAAGTCCATCCTGGTTTCTCGGCGATACCGAGAAATGGATTCAGGTAAAGGCCCCAGGAGACGGTCTGCTTCAGTTTTTAGTGACTGAAAAATTTTCTTCTGGAGTCTAAGCGCCTTTTGATAGGTTGAAGAATGAGATTTCATTTAGATAAAAAACCATCTTTGAGTACACCGAGGGGCTTGGATAGAAAGCTCAACACTTGCTTGACTATTAATTTCATAAATAAATCCTCTCATCCAATGACTGTGGAGTTGGCAAAGCCGATCAGCTATAGGTTTTGTTTCAATATGGCGAATTTGATGAGGACAATAATGGAGTTGAATTTGAACCTCAGTAGAAATTGCTCTTTGAATTAAAAATCCATTTTTTTTGGGATACCCAGAAAGAGGGCTATCTTTTAAGAAGGATATAATTTTTCGAAGGTCAGAGTCATTCTTGTTTTTAAAAAGTTTCCATCGGGATTCAAAAGAAGCTTTGCCCATTTTCCAGGAGATCTGCTCTAAAAGAGTGTGGAGAGCTTCTTGGTTGATTGAAGGAGTTCGTGTCATCAGTGCATTCAAAGTCCATGCTTGAGCAGACCAAATAGTATGCTCCAACCGACTGAGTTGCTGTTCAACCGAAGTATCATCCGTGATTTCTGTGAGTTCAATTTGAGGTAAAGATTCTAAGAACCAAAGGCTATTTTGAATCTCAGGCCGTAACCCTCGGGTGAGTAAATGCGAGGGGCGTTCAGATTGAATCTCCTTGAGCCAGGATTCTGTTAAGCGGTGACGATCTACTAGGTTTTGATACCATTGGTAGTGTTTGGTAGTGGGAAGTCTGAGATGCCAAGGATTAGATGTCATACCTGGATTTTATCTGAGACTGAGCTTTCAATCCATCTCAAGATTGATCAATAGGAGGGGAGGGGACCTCGGATCTAAGTTCGAGGTCCCGAATGGGAGACACTGGGGAAGGGAGATTGAGGTAGCGCTTTTCTGAATCGAAACAAAATCTGTCAAGGAAACAGATTTGAGGGCCATTTCGATTCGAAGGAAAAGCATCGAAGTTCGTAACGTTAGGTCTTAAACTTCGTCAGATCATACCGAATATCAGGCAAGAATAATCTTATGCATCTACAGTGCCAACAGTACCCAAGGAGAGTAACCCGTCTTGGATAGGATTTAGGGTTCTCTGAGTGCTAAAAAAGCTGACACATGGCTAACAAATCTCGCAGGTCTTGAAGTAAAAGGGTTTGCTCCGAATGAGATTGCAAGACATCTAAAGCTGTGGATTCGGCCATCTCAATTTTTCTAGGAACTCTAAGATATTGAAGCAATTCATTCCAGGTGGGGTGAGTCAAACCCTCAAGCTGTTCCCAAAGAATATGAATGAAAGCTGAGTTTTCTGCACATATATGAAGACTAAATCCACTTTCAGTAGCCAGAAGAATGCCTGGTCTAGGTGATTTGACACGATCCATTTTTCCAATGGGAAGATGTGGAGGTAAACTACCTGAGAGCCGAATTTTAGGGTGAAGAGAGAGAGTCACGCATTCGCCTTTAGGTAAGATATCTAAAAGCTCTCTCCAACGGATACTTCCATCAGGTTTGACTAAAGAGAATAGTCTCTTTTGTCCATATCGAACGTAGTCTAGTGCTCGAGCAGCTCTCACAAAGATCGTTGCATGAATTCGGAGATTGGAAGGGTGATTGGGATTCAACTCGGTGAGTGCAGCTTTAATGGCTTGGGGTTGATAGGCGACTTCGGAGACAAGTTTCTCCCAGTCTTCAGGAAGAGGGAGTGTAAAAGAAGGAGGGGGTTCTTCAAGAGCACTAGGAACTCCAAGTACGGCTAAGAGGGGTTTTGGAACAGGGATCCATTTGATGATCTGCTCATTCAGAATCCAGCGTTCTCCTCGTCGTTCAGCATGGTGATCCAACCACTTTTGAACGAGTTCAGACATGAGATAAAAAGAAAGTGGAGCAACCCAGCCTTCGTCTGGAACAAGAATGAGAAATCCATTCCCTTCTGCTTCTTGTCCGACGCGAGGCAGTGGTCTTGAAATCAGTTTTCTCCCTTCTGAGTCGCATTCTGAAAAGACCCATAAGCCCTTGAGTGAAGAACCAACTGACCATTTGCCGCCTTGTTTTGGATCTTCATCAGGAGTGGGTCGAATCGTAGTTAAATTTGCTAAAGGCAGAGATTCAATTCTGAGCTGATCAAGTTTTCGAATGACAGAGTGAGAAGTAGGATCTGGCCACTTTTCAATCCAATCTTTTTGAGAGGAAGGGCTGGAGTGAGACAAAATGGTCCATTGGCCTCGAGGTTGGATGGTTTGGCAGATGGATTGAAGAGCGTCTTCTAGAACCAGTTCTAGCTCAATATGACTCCTCATTTGGCCTTGAATCGAATGTCTGATGGGCCGATGTGAGAGGCGAGCTTCAATGTGACTTTCTTTTTGGAATAAATACAGATGTTTTGGGTAGAGAGGGGAAGAGGAGGGTAAAGAATGTTGCAGCTCAGAAAAATCCCATTCGCAGGTTAATTTGGCACGATTGAGAATGAAGTTGAGCATTTCAGCACCCTCTTTGGCACTGAGTGCTTCTTGTCTAGACCAGATCAAAATACCCCCAGGTCTCAATTTAGAGATAGCAACACAAGCTTGCAGGTCACCCAGGCTTGTTCCAGCACTTCGGAGTCGTTTAAAATAAGGTAAACTCTCTACTTGCTCTTTAAATCGAGTGGAATGAATATTTCGGCTTTGAGCTCGAACAGTCTGTTCTTCAAAAACGAAAGCTGCATCACAAGCTTCCATTTCAGCAATTCGAGATAAAATAGAGGGTTTGGCAGAGCAAAGTGCTAAAGCGAGTTGATCCTTAGAATGAACTTCTAAGCCTGTTCCAATCGACCAAAAGGGAGGAGGACATGGGCCCCACCAGATTTGCATGAGTTCTGCGAGCATGAGCTGAAATGGGGAGGATTCTAAACCGATCCAATTTACATCAGAAGGTCCTGCTCGGACAATGGATCCATCCCTAAGAGTAGGTGAAAAAATGATTTTTTTACGTTTTAAGAGCTGAGAATTTGGTGTGGAGCTTAATCCTAGGAGATCCATGTGATCCCATAAGGCTTTGAAAAATTTAGGATCGTAGCCACAGGGATCGGCATTTTCAGGTTGAGATTTTCGAACAGTGCTGAGGAGTGTCAGCAAAAAGCTAGGTCCTTCAAGGGTCACTTTCCATGATTCTAGAGCAACCCAGATTTCATGTTGGAGAATTGGGCTTGGATTAAACCAGGAGTAAAGATTAGGTCTTGTAATTTGCCAACCCTCTCGATCTAGAGGAATTTGAGGCTTTAAAGCACTACTCAATGCCCAGTTGAGTCGACCTAAATCCGATTCACTCCAGTGCCTAATTCCGCGATCAGACCAACTTTTTAATAGAAGGGCTTGTCCCAGAGCGATGGTGGCCACTTCTTCAAAATAAGTTCGTAGCGCTGTACTTTGGTGGGCCTGCCTAGGCCCTTCAATCCAGTGGCGTAAACGATGAATGGTATCTGAGTTTCCATAGGAAGAAGAGGATGGAGAACTCCCCGCAAGCTTGTCTAAATGGTGAGCAATGGCTTCACGGCGGCTAGGATTGAGTGAGAGGAGCCGGGGAAGATCAGTTTCGAGTTCATGGAGTATCCTTCCAGAGAGGGTGACCAGTGAAGGTAAAACCGAAGAAAATGAAGGGGTAATTGGCCGGGTTGTCCAATCAGAAGGAGGTACGAGCTTTGGGGATACTAATTTCACATCCTGAGTAGGAGGAAGTTTGGATGGAGAAATACATTCTAACATATCCTCCATTCGTGTGCGAGTTTCATTGCTGATAGTCCCTTCAAGACGATCAGGATCGATCAAGTGATCTAATAGCATCGGAGTATCTGACACGTCAGTAAATACCTATTTTAGTTTTTAAGACTGAACTTTAATCAAATACCGGGGTTGTTTGATTCTGGCGAGAAAAAAATCAATGAGTGACTCGGATAATTTTTAATCTTAACTTCTTTTTAATTTGAGCCGATCCCATCTCAAGAGATGAGAGAAAGACAGGTCAATCAGGCATGACTGCTCCAAATAAGGAAAAACCTGAGTTCAAAGGAAGCTTGGAACAGTCTCAAGAGAACAAAGAAGAAGATTTTGACCATATTGTCAATGAAATTAATGAATTGCAGCAAAAAATGGAAGCAGAATCAGATCTTCAGTTGCAGGGGGAGGAAAACCTTTCTTCTGAAGGTTCTCAACCTGAAGTGAATGAGCCTTTAACTGAAGTTTTTGATGAAAGTCAGTCCGAAGAAGAATTGCTTCGAGAACTCACTAAAACCAGAGAGGATGTTTGGGAAGCGGAAAAGCCAGTCCATGACTCATCCAGTATTTCTCAAAAAGAGGTTCATCTTGAAAATTTATTATCCATGAAAATTCAAGGGAAAATGGCTGTGCAGCTGAATTATGATGCAGATCAATTTGTCTTAGTCGACTTCAATGGTCCATTTCTCCAAATTCGACTTTCAGGTGGGGTTGAATTGAAAATACCACAGTTCACAAAGCACTCCAAAAAAAACATATAAAATGCGATGACCTCTGATGAAGAGGGATTTTCATGTTACGTCTCACCGGCGGTATTTTTCGAGGTCAATCCATTCAGACTCCTAACCAGAGTCAAACTCGGCCAACTCAATCTAAGTTACGGCAAGCACTTTTTAACTCTTTGCAATCCGTTACTCCTGAAGCTTATGTTTTAGATCTTTTTGCAGGATCTGGAGCTTTGGGTTTTGAATCTCTTTCACGAGGGGCTAGTCAGGTTGTTTTCGTCGAGTCTTCTCCAGGAGTTGCTCAGTGCATTTTGAGAAATGCTCAACATTTAAAAGTGATGAATCAGATAAAACTCTTGAATGAAGCACTTCCCAAGGTGATCCCGCGACTAATCGCTTATGGACCGTTTGATTTGGTTTTAGCAGATCCGCCGTATGACAAAGACTGGGGGATGTTTCTTCTTTCTCATTTACCTTGGTCTCAACTACTCACCATGGGTGCGTATTTCTGCTTGGAATGGAGAGTTCAGAAAATAAATTCTAAGAATGAGCTTCCTGATGAAGTTGCAGGCTTACAAAAAGTGCGAGAAAAAAAATATGGTGACAGCGTACTGACAACTTATCTAAGATGCTAAAATTATGAATGATACTGTCAGAAAAGCGATTTATCCAGGAAGTTTCGATCCCATTACCAATGGGCATCTTGATATTTTAGATCGCAGTTTATCCTTGTTTTCTGAAGTGATTATCGTTGTTGCTGGTACAGGGCACAAAAAGCCGCTCCTGAGTCCTCAGGAAAGAGTTGAATTGATTCGGGAAGTCGTATCTGATCGAAAAGGAGTGAAAGTCGATCGATGGTCTGGATTAATTATGGATTATGCTCGAGTCCATCAGATTTCTGCTGTAATTCGAGGACTAAGAGCTGCAAGTGATTTTGAATATGAATTTATGATGGCCAGTATGAATAAAGAACTCAATCCTCAGGTTGAAACTTTATTTATGATGACAGCTCAGAATCTTTATTTTGTAAGTTCTACAATTGTTAAAGAATTATTTTACTATGATGGTGATATTTCACCTTATGTTCCAGCTGGGGTTGTTGCTCGGCTTAAGGTCAAGGTGTCTAAAAAAAATTAAGAAAGGCTTTATGACTTTAAAACAAGAAAATCTACTGCATCTATCTCAGAGGCTATCTGGGGTATCTGAAAGTACAACGCTGCAGCTCAATGCTGCAGTTCAGTCAATGAAGGCCAAAGGACTTGATGTTATTAATTTAACTGCTGGAGAACCTGATTTTTGGGTTCCTGATGTTGCTAAAGAGGCAGCAATAAAAGCAGTTCAGGCTAATTGCTCCAAATATACTCCAGTCACTGGGATTTTAGAACTCAGAGAGGCTATCACCCAAAAAACGAATCAGCAGCAGTCTTGGATCGGTCAGACTCATCCATGGAAGGCTTCAGATGTCGTTGTCACTAATGGGGCAAAGCAAGCGCTTTTTAATTCTTTTTTAGCTCTTTTGGACTCAGGAGATGAAGTATTAATTCCTTCTCCCTATTGGTTGAGTTATCCAGATATGGTAAAAATTGCTGGAGGAATTCCTAAATTAATTAAATCTTCATATTCTCAAGGGTTTAAAATTAATCCTTCTCAGTTGAAGTCAGCTTTAGGTCCTAAAGTGAAAATTCTCATTCTTAATTCTCCCAATAATCCAACAGGAGCAATGTATACTCGGGATGAATTTGCTGCATTAGCCGATATTTTGATTCATGCTCCTCAAGCTCAGGGGGTTTGGGTTGTTTCAGACGAGATTTATGATCGCATTACTTTAGATAACACTCCATTTTGTTCATTCTTAGAAGCTGCACCCGAGCTTGCTCATAGAACAATTACGGTCAATGGTATGTCAAAGGGTGCTGCGATGACGGGTTGGAGAATAGGCTGGTCAGTAGCCCCGAAGATTGTTACCGAAGGGATGGCAATTCTGCAAGGTCAAAGTACTTCAGGGATTAATGCTTTAGCTCAGTGGGCAAGTCTTGCCGCTTTAGGGCTTCCAGATCAGTACTTTTTAAGTCAAGCAAAGAATTTTACAAAAAGACGTAATCTCATGTTGGAAAATCTTAAAAAAGCCTCCAAACTAGAATTGAGTGTTCCTGATGGAGCTTTTTATTTTTTTATTGGAGTTCAGGCTTATTTAAAATCAGGAGAGGATTCTATTAGTTTTTGTAAAAATCTTTTAGAGAAGGCTAAAGTAGCTGTAGTGCCAGGTGTAGTATTTGGTGAGCCTAAGTTTGTGAGAGTTAGTTTTTCGACAGATGAAAAAACAATCTTAGAGGGATGTCAAAGGATTGTTCAGTATTTGGAGTCATTGAAAACGTGGGGTTAAAGCTCCCTAAACCAAGGATGGTTTGGTATTTTAGAGATAAAATTAAATCAATTATGTGGGTTTTCCCTGGTCTTATTTTTTTCTACGAATTGTGCTGCTCCAGGTTATGACTCTGTAAATCCAGCTGCAAATAATCTTTTAATTAGTTCAGTTATCGATCAAGTCAATATTGAGCTTTCATATCAAAATTGCTCAGCAGCGTATCTAAAGATTCACCCTCTGTATAACTCTTCAAATACAAATAATGAAATTCGTTTAGCAATGGCGTCTACTTATGGGTGCTATTCTAAAATAAATATTTTTAATATTTTTTCAGATATTATTAATTTCCCTGCTAGTTTGGGAGGTTCTGGGTTTTGGGAGTTTTTAGCTCAAGAATTTTATTCAACAGCCAGTCCTGACGACAGGATTCCTCAGTCTGCCATGAATGGGATGGATGCAGTAATGTCTATAATTAATCCAGATACTATTACTATTCCTAGTAATATTCTTAATTTGGATGTTAACAATCCTAGAACACTTCTTTCTTCTGATAGAAGGGATGATGCAAATGCTTACATTATTTTTTTAGGAATGGCATTAATGGGTTCTTTGCAATCTCGATATGGAAGTCCTACTGCAAACAATCATAAAAGTGTTAACCTTCCTTGGGATCTTCCAGCAAACACTCAGGGTGATGGATGTGCTTTTTCTGCTGCTCTGTTAAATATGATTGATGGAATTGATTCTGTTCTTGCAGTTGCGTTAGTTAGTAATGATAATTATGAAAAAATTCTTTCATTTCTAAAGCCTGCTATCAATGCTGCTTGTGCTTTTGGGTGTGCAACAACTTGCGCAGGTGCTGTCACTTGTACGAGTTGTCCTATTACCCTGAGAAATCGAGACAGCTGTAGTGGTCTTACCACGGATGTGAATTCCTGTGCGGCAGCTGGAATTAGTTTGTTTGTTAATTCAAGTTGGCAAGGTCCTCCATGAGGTATTGGTATGCCTCTATCAGTTTGATGTTGCTCTTGTTTTGTATTGTAGGGCATGCTGAAGAATTTCAATTGTTATATAAAAGTCCAAGAGCTCAAGCTATGGGAGGAGCATTTACAGCTGTAGCTGACGATGAAAGTGCTATTTATTATAATCCAGCAGGTCTTGCAGGTGTTTCGAAAATATTATTTCATGGTTTAAGTGCAAATATTGAGGTGTCAAATGACGCGGTTAACTCCTATTCTGATTTATCCAATGCTCTCTCAAATTCTGGTTTTTCCGTTTTAAATAATTTTATGGGAAAGAATATTTACGCAAGAGCTCAAGCTTCTTCTGATTTTGTTTTCCCAGGTTTTGGAGTTTCAGTATTGTATGATCAACAACTGGGAGTGAGTCTAAAAAATAAGGCGTTACCCGTTCTTTCGATTCAAAGGCAGAACACATATGGTGTTCAAGCTGCTTTTGGGGTGCCTGTTCTCACACTTCGTAAAAAAAAAGGTCAGCTTCGGTTTGGATTGGCAGGAAAATATCTTTTTCGAAGTGGGGGTTATCAAAAAGTAAGTTTAATGGAGCTTTTAACGATTGATTCAAAATCAATGATCAATCAATTGAACTCATCCTTAGGAAGTGGATATGGGTTAGATTCTGGTGTTCAATTTGTTTATCAGATCAAAAAAAAATTATCTCTCAAGTCAGCTTTAGCTTTTAAAAATATTGGAGATACTAGCTTTTCTGGAACTTCAAGTCCGATTAAAAGTGACCTCGTTTTTGGTTTGGCCAGTAGCTATCAAAGTGATGATATGGTTGCTACTCTGGCCTATGATTACAGTCACATTTTAGATTACGCTGATTGGAGAAAAAAAAATCACTTTGGTTTAGAGCTCAAATTTCCATTACTTAGTCTTTATGGTGGTGTGAATCAGGTGTATCTCACCTATGGAGCTGGAGTTGATCTTTGGTTTATCAAGGTCATGTATCTTTCCTATGCTGAAGAGCAAGCAACTTTGGTCAATCAGGATCCTGAACGCCGACACTTACTTCATATTACGCTTAAGCTAGAGATCTAGTAAACGTAAATGGCCTTAAAAAGGCTAAAAATTTACAGTTTTCTTTCCTGTTGCGAAGGATCTCAGATTTGAAATAGAGTTGTTCGGTAGTAAGTGCTCAAGAAAATGTCTTTTGGGGCGTGAAGATTGACTAGGTCACAAAGGAGGCAAGTTTGCGCAAAGCATTCATCTTAGATACTAATGTTCTCTTGTTTGATCCACAGGCTCTTTTTAAATTTGGGAGTAATGATATTGTTATTCCAATGGTGGTTGTTGAGGAAATCGACCGTTTCAAACGGGAAATGAGTGAGAATGGACGACACGCTCGTCTTTTTTCGCGTTTGATTGATGAAATGCGTTCAGATGGAGAGCTTTCAAAGGGCGTTAAAATTGATAATGGTGGTATTTTAACAGTAGAACTGGGTGGAGATCAACCTCTACCAGTTGAACTACAAATGGATAAAGCGGATAATCGTATTCTAGCATTAGCGATTTCTCTTAAGAAAGAATATCCTAAGCGTCCGGTGGTGTTTGTAACAAAAGATGTGAATCTTCGAATTAAAGCTGATGCACTAGGAATTACAGCTGAGGATTACGAGCCTTCTAGTGTAGAGCCGGAACAACTTTATGCAGGGACTTTAACACTTTCTATCGATTCTCATCGGGTTGATGAATTTTATCAGAATAAGAAATTAGCATATAAAGATGCAACTCAGCCGTTTAGACCGAATCAATATATCATTATGAAGGATGTTTCAAATCCAACTCATACGGCTATGGGTCGATACTCTAAAGAACTCGATTGTATTGTTCCAATTTTTAAGCCTTCAGAGGGTTTATGGGGAATTTTTCCTAAGAATGCTGAACAAGCTTTTGCCATTGATGCTCTTTTAAATGACGATATTAAGCTGGTTAGTCTTGTGGGTAAGGCAGGTACTGGAAAAACTTTATTAGCTATTGCAGCGGGTTTAGCAAAGACTGTCGATGAAGGTATTTACCATCGACTATTAGTTTCTCGTCCTGTATTTCCCTTGGGTAAAGATATTGGTTTTTTACCTGGGGATATCGAAGAGAAATTAAATCCTTGGATGCAGCCTATCTACGATAATATTGATTTTCTTTTTGGTACTACTAGTGCCAAAGGAAGAAGAGGGGCGGGGAAGGGTTGCCAAGAGCTTATGAATCAGGGATTACTCCAGATTGAACCTTTAACTTATATTCGAGGCCGTTCCATTCCTCAACAGTACTTGATTGTGGATGAATCTCAAAATTTAACCCCCCATGAGATCAAGACGATTGTGACTCGTGCAGGGGATGATACGAAGATTGTCTTAACAGGAGATAGTTATCAAATTGATAATCCTTATGTAGATTCTGCGAATAATGGATTGGTGTACTTGGTGGACCGATTTAAGGAAGAGCAAATTTCTGCTCATATCACTTTAACTAAAGGTGAAAGATCTAAACTTTCTGAACTGGCTAGCAATTTATTATAATGATTTATGGGCTATCTTGAATGGCTTGGATTTTTTTAGGCAATGGATTTTGGAATTTTAAATATTCTTCAAGTTCATATTTCAAATGACGACGGTAGGACCGAGTTAGGGTTTGCAGTTCTTGAGTTTCAGCCTGGGTTTCAAGAGCTTGGAAGAGGATTTGTCCTAGAATCATCATACTCGGGGTTAAGTGGCCAATTTTAGATCGTTCTTCTTGAAAGTTCATCATTTCATCCAGAAGCTCTAGCTTATTCATCTTTTGGATTTTCGCTTTATAAGCTTGATAAGAAGGATCTGCCTTTTGAGTTCTTCTGATTTCACGTAAGGCATTGAGCGAAATGACATTGTTCATAGATACCATACTCCATACTGGCAGGAACCCGGTAGCAATTGTAGTGCCAAAGATGAGAGATGGTCGAGGGGTTTGGATAATATTTAATTTCTTGAAAATAATACCTTTTTTAGGTTTGAGTGAACTGGAGCCAGAATGAGACTGACTAATTATTACCAGGTTGACTGACAAAATGACAGTTATCCTGATTCCAATCTTTAGATGCATTGGGGTTTTGTCGAAGAGAGAGAGTCACACCCCTTCAGGTGGAAGGAGAAGAATAGATGACTCGGTCGACTTCAGGATTTTGGGTGCTCTTAGGATTCGTGTTTCAATTCCTGTCGATAAATTTAGCTTTTGCAGAGTTATGGACTTCGTCTTTTGTTCCCAGAGGTCGCTCATTTTCTGAGTCTCGATTTGGTCAACCGCCTCAACCCATTCAGATTGAAAATAGAAAGCCTGCTGAAGTTGAAGCTAGGACTTCACTAGATCACACAGGAGCTAATACAGCAGTGCAAGAAATTGCGCTGATTGCTGGAGATCTTGGATATTTCCCTAGGGTTCTTTTTGTCACTCGAGATATTCCTGTAAAACTTTTTGTTACAGGATCTTCAAAAAAATCTTTGTGTATTGTTCTTGATGCTTTTCAGGTGAGAAGGCAAATTCGAACACAAAGAATTGAGGAAATTGAATTTAAACCCACTACTTCAGGTGAGTTTCGATTTTACTGCCCCATTCATGGAATGGAAGGGATCCTTCATGTGAAAGATTCTTATACTGGGATGAAGGGGAATTAGCTTTGGGTGTTTTTGAAGATTCAGTTGGAACCTTTCTTGCTCCTGTAAAAGAATTTCTGGAAGAAGATGCTGTATCTGAAGTCTTAATTAACGGTCCTAATGAGGTGTTTGTTGAAAGAAAAGGTCTTTTAGAGCGAACTTCGGCTAAGTTTATGGATGAGCAGGCTTTGCAAGCTGCTGTTAGGAACATTGCTCAATTTGTGGGTCGAAAAATCGATGATGAGCATCCTATCTTAGATGCTAGGTTACCTGATGGAAGTCGTGTGGCAGCTGTTTTGCCTCCTTGCTCTAGAAAAGGGACAACTGTATCTATTCGGAAATTTTCTAAAGGGAATCCTACATTTGTAGATTTATTGAATCGGGGATCCATTTCTAAGGATGGGGCTAGATTTTTAGATGTTTGTATCTATTTAGCTAAAAACATTATTATTTCTGGGGGAACAGGATCTGGAAAAACGACTCTTTTAAATGTCTTGGGGTCAAGAATTCCTAATACTCAGCGACTTTTGATTATTGAAGATTCCTCAGAGCTTAAAATTCATACGGAGCACGTCGTGTTCTTTGAAACAAAGCATGCAGATGAATCGGGGCGAGGTCAGGTTTCCATTCGAGATTTGATCAAGTCAGCCTTAAGATTAAGGCCGGATAGGATCGTGGTTGGGGAAGTTCGAGGTCCTGAGGCACTTGATTTAATCACTGCAATGAACACAGGGCATGGAGGGTCCATGGGAACAACGCATGCCAATACCCCTTATGATGGACTCGTTCGTTTGGAAACTTTGGCAATGATGGGAGATACTCAAGTTCCAATTGGTGCAATTCGACGTCAAATTGCTTCAGCCATTCATCTTGTTGTTCAAATTAAGCGTATGCATGATGGAACAAGAAAAGTGACGCATATCACAGAAGTCATTCCTGAGATTGATGATTCAGGTCGCTATCAAATTCAGGACATATTTAAATTTGTTCAACGAGGAAAGACTGCAGATGGTAAAATTGTAGGAGAGTTTATTCCTACGGGTTATGTTCCAAGTTTTATGGATGAGATTGAGCTCAATCGTCTTCCCTTTCCCAAGGAAAAGTTTACTCCCCCAACTTGGTACACTCAGATGTTACAATCCCATCCGTAGTTCTCATAAAAGCAGTAGGAGAAACTGCTTGGCTCGGTTATAAGTTTAGGCCATACTGAAAATTCAGTAAAAAAATAAAAAAAGAGCAAAACTTAAAAAGTAAACTTAAGAAGAGCAATAAAAATGATCATTGGCGTTCCTAAAGAAACCCGTTCAGGAGAAACTCGAGTTGGACTTACCCCTGATGCTATTAAAAAATTAACAAAAAAAGGTTATCAAGTTTGTGTTGAGCACTTGTGTGGTGCCAATTCTGGGTTTTTGGACGTTGAATACCAGTCTGCCGGAGCCAAAATGGGAGACGCACAAGCTGTTTTTGGTTCTGAAGTTATTGTAAAACTTCATAAACCCGTCTCTCACCAAATTGCCTGGATGAAAAAAGGAACTCTTTTGATTTCAATGATTGAGCCTTTTGAAGACGATGGAACGATCTCTCTCTTAGCCCAAGCTCAGATTGAGGCCATTGGGATGGAACTGATCCCAAGGATTTCTCGGGCGCAGTCTATGGATGTTTTATCTTCTCAGGCAGGTATTGCAGGGTATCGGGCTGTCATTGAAGCAGCGAGTTACTATGGACGTTTTTTCCCATTGATGATGACTTCAGCAGGTTCTTCTAAGGCTGCTCAGGTTATGGTTTTGGGAGCTGGTGTAGCAGGCCTACAGGCCATTGCAACCGCTAAACGGCTTGGAGCTCAAGTCGAAGCTTATGATGTTCGTTCCGAAGTCAAAGAACAGATTCAATCTTTAGGAGCTAAGTTTGTAGAGCTGAATGTCGGTGAAGAAGGGGCTGGAAAGGGCGGATATGCCAAGGAACTTTCGGAAGAGGCAAAGCGAAGGCAGCAGCTTGCATTGACTGAGCGTTTAAAAAAATGTGATATTGTCATTTCAACGGCTAATATTCCTGGGAGGAAAGCACCTGTTTTAATCACGGAAGAAGCGGTGAAGGGGATGAGGGCGGGTTCAGTCATTGTAGATTTGGCAGCAGGTCAGGGTGGGAATTGCCCCTTAAGTCAAGCCGATCAGGTTGTAGTAAAAAATGGAGTGACATTGATTGGATGGACCAATTATGCGGCTTTCATGCCTGCTGATGCAAGTTCATTCTATGCTAATAACTGTATTGCAATTTTAGATCTTGTCATTCAAGTTCAGGATAGCCAAGCCCAGGATAAGAAGTTGAGTCTCAATTTGGACTTGAAAGATGAGATTATCGCTGCTTCATTGGTGACTTATCAAGGAAATATCCGATTGAAGAAGGTTTGAGGTTAAAAAATGTCTCCCACTTTGATAGCAATTTATGTGTTTACCCTATCTTGTTTTGTAGGTTATCACGTCATTTGGGGTGTAACACCTGCATTACATACTCCCTTGATGGCGGTCACGAATGCGATTAGTGCAATTGTAGTCGTGGGTGCTATGTTGGTTGCAGGATGGAGTGATGAATTTAATGGGGTGAGTTTGATCGGGTTTTTTGCAGTTTTTCTAGCGTCGATCAATATTTTTGGTGGATTTGTTGTGACAAATCGAATGCTCGCCATGTTTAAACGAAAAAAATAGAGATAAACACCTATGGAATTGAGCCCAGATTTTTTTGCTTTTACTTATTTAATTGCTACAGTTTTTTTCATCTATGGACTGAAAGCTCTCAGTTCTCCTAAGACCGCTTTGAAAGGCAACTTCTCTTCTATGTTAGGGATGGCTCTTGCGGTAGGTGTCACTTTATTTCATCCTGAGATTAAAAGCTTGATAGGGGTGATTGCAGGTTTAGTCGGAGGAGCTGTTGTCGGGGTGGCTTTAGCTCTCAAAATTAGTATGACAGCAATGCCACAATTGGTAGCTGTTCTTCATAGTTTTGTTGGACTTTCAGCAGTACTCGTGGCTCTAGGAACTTTGCTTTCTCGGGAAGGCAGTGGAGAGATTGGAACGGTAGGGTTGATTGAGCTTGCTGTTGGAAGTGTAATTGGAGCCATTACTTTTACGGGATCACTCATTGCTTTTGGTAAGTTGCAGGAATTTCTCAAATCAGCTCCTCTGAGCTTTTCCGGACAGCATGTATTTAATTTAGTATGGACTTTAGTGATGGTGGCTTTAGGGATTCAGTTTGCAATTTATCCTCAATTCATTGCTTTTGCGATCATGACAGGAATGGCTTTAGTTTTGGGTGTTCTTCTTGTATTGCCCATTGGTGGAGCCGATATGCCTGTTGTGGTTTCGATGCTCAACTCCTATTCGGGTTGGGCTGCTTGCGCAACTGGGTTTATTTTAGGCAATCCACTTCTCATTACAACGGGTGCTTTAGTGGGAAGTAGTGGTGCAATCCTTTCTTATATTATGTGCAAGGCGATGAATCGCTCTATTTTAAATGTAATTTTTGGTGGTTTGGGGTCTGAGCAAGAGACCTCCGGAGCTCAAACGGGAACCCAAAAGGTAAAATCTGCTTCAGTTGAGGACGTTGCTTTTTTGTTAGAAAACTCTTCGCGGGTGATCATTGTTCCTGGATATGGCTTAGCGGTGGCTCAAGCTCAACATTCTGTCAAAGAACTTTATCAAGTTCTGACGGAAAAAGGGGTGCAGGTCAAGTTTGCTATTCATCCAATAGCTGGGAGAATGCCTGGACATATGAATGTTCTTTTGGCGGAGTCGGATATTCCCTATGACTGCGTTTTTGAAATGGAGGAAGTCAATGGGGAGTTTTCTACAACGGATGTGGCGTTGGTCATTGGAGCCAATGATGTTGTTAATCCTGCTGCAAAAAGCGATAAAACAAGTCCGCTTTATGGAATGCCTATTTTAGATGTTTACAAAGCAAAGCACATTTTTGTAAGTAAACGATCGATGAAAGCAGGTTATTCAGGAGTCGATAATGCTCTTTTTTATTATCCAAACTGTTCGCTCGTTTTTGGAGATGCAAAAGCGACGTGTCAAGCTCTGATTGGGGCTGTTAAGGGCGAATAATCGTCTATAGGTAATTTATTATGGAATTTTCTAATTATTTAAGAAATGTTTGTATTATTGCTCACGTCGATCATGGGAAAACGACTTTGGTTGATTTTTTACTTCGGCAGGCGGGTACCTTTAAACAACATCAAGTCATGGAAGAGCGAGTCATGGACTCGATGGATTTAGAGCGAGAGCGAGGAATTACGATCCTTGCTAAAAATACTTCGGTTCGAGTTGGAGATACAAAAATTAATATTGTAGATACTCCAGGTCACGCTGATTTTGGTGGGGAAGTGGAACGTATTATGGGGATGGTAGATGGTGCTCTTCTTTTAGTTGATGCTGCAGAAGGGCCACTGCCTCAAACTCGATTTGTTTTACAAAAAGCTTTATCTCAAGGTCTCAAAATTATTTTAGTTATTAATAAAGTAGATCGACCTGATGCGAGAATTGCAGAAGTTGTCAATCATGCGTTTGATTTATTTATTGATCTAGGGGCAACGGAATCGCAAGCAAGTTTCCCAATTGTGTATGCTTGTGCCAGACAGGGGTGGTGTACTTTAGATTTAGAGGAACTGCCCGATTTGCTTTCTGGGCAAAAGAAAAATACTTTGAAGCCTCTTTTTGATGAAATCCTAAGAGATATTCCTCCTCCGGCCGTGAATTTAGGTGCAGGTTATCAGATGTTAGTTTCTAATCTTTCTTACTCTGATTATGTAGGTAGATTGGCTATCGGAAAAATTTATTCAGGCTCTGTGAAAAAAAATCAACGCATTTTTAGAAGAGGAGTTGATGAAGCAGGTCAGCTCAAAACTGAATCCTTTATAATCAGCCAGCTTTACACTTACGAAGGACTCAAGCAAGTGGAGGTGGGTGAGCTATTTGCAGGAGATATCGGTGTTTTGGCTGGAAATGAGTCCGTTGAAATTGGGGATACTTTGGTGAGTTCAGAAGACCAGAAAACTCTTCCTAGAATTTATGTGGAAAAGCCTACTCTTGGAATGATTTTTTCTGTCAATACAGCGCCACTCGCAGGAAAAGAGGGAGAGGCGATTCAGTCTCGGAAGTTACGAGATCGATTGGTTCGGGAGGTTAGGCAAAATGTAGCCCTTCGTTTAGAAGAAACTCAAACGAATGATCAATTTCGAGTTTTAGGACGAGGTGAGCTTCAGTTTGCTATTCTCATTGAGCAAATGAGGCGTGAAGGTTTTGAGTTCATGATTGGAAAACCCACTGTCCTTTATAAAGCTGATGAAAACGGGACTCGCTTAGAGCCGATGGAACGAGCTGTTTTGGATATGCCTGAGGCTGCAGTGGGAGATGTAACCCATATGTTTCAATCCCGAAAAGGCATTTTGTCAAAGTATGAAGGTGGATCTGGGCATGGAAGTCAGCGAGTTCGTCTTGAATTTGAGATTCCTACGCGAGGTCTTCTAGGGATGAGGTCTCGGTATCTGACCGTCACTCGTGGAGAGGGACTCTTCAGTACAATCTTACTTGGGTATGGGCCTCATAAAGGAGAGCTTCCTCATCGGACAACGGGGGCTTTAATTTCAGACAGATCAGGTGAGACTGTGGAGTATGGTCTTTTAGGCCTAGAAGATCGTGGAATTTTGTTTCTGGGCCCAGGGATGCCAGTTTATGAAGGCATGATTATTGGAGAGCATAACAAAGAAAACGACTTGAACGTGAATCCTTGTAAGGAAAAAAAGCTGACGAATATTCGGGCAGCTCATGCTGAACTTTTGGTTACTCTTTCTGGGATTCGCAAGATGTCTTTGGAGCAATGCATTGAGTGGATTGATGAAGATGAGTGGATTGAGGTGACCCCAAAATCTGTCAGACTGAGGAAAAAAGTCCTTCCTCAAAATCTTCGAAGTGTGAAGCGTCAGGAAAGAATTGATTAGGAGAGTTCTCAAGAAAATCTTTTTGGGTCGAAATCCAAATCTTCACGCCCCAAAAGATATTTTCTTAAGCACTGACTGCGAAATGATGGGTTCAATTTCTTAAGGTATCTGAACTGCAAATCCTGCTGTGATTTGGTAATCGTTTTTACTGAGGTCATAGATATCAGGGATGACGGCTACTGCATCAGCTGTGGCTGAGATTTTAGGACTAAGACTGATCCGAGCTCCAGCTCCTCCGTAGGGATGGTATACTGAAGTCTTTGTGGTGAGGGTGACTCCCGCTGACGTTTGTTCAGTTTGCTCTTGATCGGCTTGAATACCTCCACGGACGTGAAACGATAAGAGGGGGAGTAGTCTGAATCCCGAGCGAAGTCCTACTTTGAGTTTATCTCCCGTTGTTTTTTGCGTCATATCATTGAAAGTCTCTTCAATAACACCATGGGTGTATTCAGATTCTGCAGATAAGAGAAGAACTCCAGCAGTCACTCTTGCTCCGTAGATGAGACGATTTGTAGAGTGAGGGGTTGGAAGAACTTGTTGGATTTTTTCATATCCAGCGATGGGTTCAACCCGTAATGTAAGAAGATTGGCTTGGGTCGTCCAGGGAACTCCAATGCCTAAGAAGCTAGCCGTTAAGATACTGAAAATATAATAAAATTTATAATTTAAGAGGGTAGAATTCATTTTATTTTGATTCCTTTAAGCGTCAATCTAAGTGAACGACATTTTGGGCTTCTTGGCCTTTTTGGCCTTCGTAGATATCAAATTCGACTTTTTGCCCGGCTATTAATGTTTTGTAACCGTCATTTCGAATGGAAGTCCAATGAACAAAAATTTCTCCTCCCCCTTTGCGCTCAATAAAGCCAAAGCCTTTCGAGTCATTGAACCACTTTACTTTTCCTAATTCCATGAATCCGCTTCCTCCTTTTTGAAAGATCAAATCCATCATTTTATTTTGAATAAAATAAGTGAAAGTGTCAAAACTACAAATAAGTTTATCAGTGAATAAGGCTAACTATGATTTAACTTGGTGCGTTATTGAATCTATTTTGTACTTCGCAAGCTATTGAGATCTATAATTTCAGACAAGGTTCGACCTTCAGACAAGGAGGGCGGAATGATTCCCAGCAAAAAAGAGAGAGTGGGAGCAATATCGATGGCTTGGGCTTGAGTTGGGTAAATCCCAGGCTGAATATGATGGCCTGAAAGTAAAATAGGGATCGTCCGATCATAACTATACCCGGTGAGATGAGTCGTGGCTCCGAGTTGAAAAACATCATTCTTAGGGAGATAGAATGGACGGGGAACAATAATTAAATGTCCACTACGTCCTGGAACATAGCTATGAAGGGCTTGAAGTTCAAATATTCCAGGAGGCAATCTTCTCAGTTCAAAGTCTGTAGAGGTTAAAACATACGCAATTTTAGGGTTTTTAAGGAGTTCTGCTTTTGCTTCGAATTCAACCAGAGATAGGTCAAGTTTTTTAGAAAGGATTTCTGAATGATTGAGATAAAAATGAAAATAGAGGGCTTTAGAAACCCAGTTTCCTTGAGCCGGTTTTCCAAATTTTTCATCAATACGACGAGAAATCGATTGTGAAAGTTCTTCTAAATCAAGGACTCCAGCATCAAGGCCGTTCTTTTTTAACCAATCCGGGCTAGGAGAAACTCCATGATCGGCGGTCAGAAGAATGAGAACATCTTTAAGTCCTCCTGGAATTTTTTTTCGAACTTGATTTAAAAATTTAGCAAGCATTCGGTCTTGAGCTAAGGTGATCTCTTCTATAGGGCGGCTATTGGGACCAAAGCAGTGTCCTACTTTATCATGACTTGAGAGACTGATGGCCAATAGATCAGTAGCCGGGCCTTGACCCCATGGGTAAGCGCTTAAGGCTTGTTGAGCTGCATCGAAGGTCAATTCTACTCCATAGGGAGTTGCTAAACTTTTGGAGCTTCCTTTTTGGGTGAACTGGGTTTTGCCTAAGCCAGGGAAAAAGGATTCATCACTGGGTCCTTTTCCATTGCTGAGAGGTTTCCACTCAAACGTCTGTCCTTTTTGAGCTTTTACTTTTTTATTAAGTTCAATGACCCAGTGGGGAAGCTCAGAGTTTTTTAGATAATACCGACTGGAGACCCATTCGTTTGAGTCCGTGTCATACCAAAGTGCCAAGTCTGCCCGGTGTCCTCCCAGTAAGATGGAAGATCGGTGTTTGAGGGCAATGCTGACTATTTTTGAAGAAAAACCAGCATTCTTAAGCTCGTCGCCTACAGTAGTTGCTCTTAAGTTTTTAGGTGACATACCCGCGTGAATCGCAAGGGAGTCTGGATCAGGGACGATGGAGTCTGGAGCAGATCCTTTTTTTGCACTTTCCACTCCTTGAGACCCGATGATGGGAGAATCTGGATCATCCGTACTATAAACCACTTCCTGAGTGTTTGGGTTGAACCATTCATTGAGTGGAATTCCTGTCTGATAAGGATAAGCCCCTGACAAAAGGGTGGCGTGGCCTGAGGCTGTAATATTTTGCAGAGTGTTGAATTGAGACAGTGGAAGAAACGCAGATTGGCTGAGTAAGTATTTAAATCCCCCTAATTCTCCTGATTTTTGAAAAGCGGGAAGAAACTGATTTTCAAACCGTGAAAGATAGTCAGATCGAAATTGATCGATCACTAGGACTAAAACAAGTTTGGGCCGATTTAGCTTTGCTTGGCTTTGACTCGATGTGAAAAGTAAGTTTGTCAGTACAAAAAAAATAAGAAGAATCTGAAAATTTTTAAAGCAAACCATCATTTTAAGCATGGAAGATTTGAAGTACGTGAGGGTCTTTCGAGTGTCAAGAGTTGAATATTAACGCAAAGCATTAATTTATTTAATTTTTGACCTTTTTAGTTTGTGATTAAGATAAAAATGGAAGGGGGACCAAGACTTAACTCGTTTTTTAAAAGACTACAGATAGGGGTATCTAAAAAATATACCACTATATATTGTGGTCTTCTTTGACAGAAGTTCCAATTGAAGGCAAGGTAGGAAGATAAAAATCACATGCTTCAGTCGGAGAACGAGATGGAAAATAAAGTTGGAATTTCTTTTGTGCGATATTTTACAAGCGCTGGGGTAAATCCTTTGGAGTCAGTAGAGACCTTGAGAACAGACTCAAGAATCAAGGATACTGAAGGGCAGACCGTTTTTGAGATGAAAGATGTTGAAGTTCCTGCAGCGTGGAGCCAACTTGCCGTGGATATTCTTGTATCCAAGTACTTTCGAAAGGCAGGGGTGCCCAACACCGGGCATGAAGTTTCATTTAAGCAAGTCATTCGAAGAATTACTCATACTCTTGCAGTAGAAGGGGAGAAAAGGGGTTATTTAAACTCCTCTTGTGCTGAAATTTTTGAGGATGAGTTAGCTTATCTTCTGATTCATCAGATGGGAGCCTTTAATTCTCCGGTTTGGTTTAATCTGGGGCTTTATCATCAGTATCAGATTGAAGGTTTCAGCGGGAATTATGCTTGGGATTCAGCTGCCAATCAAGCTTTAGAAACTCCACATGCCTATTTGCGTCCGCAGGGATCTGCTTGTTTTATTCAGTCTGTGGATGATGATTTAATGTCTATTTTTCAGCTCATGAAAAATGAAGCTCGATTATTTAAATATGGGTCTGGAAGTGGTACAAATTTTTCGAAAGTCCGTGGACGGCAAGAACTCTTGTCGGGTGGGGGATATTCTTCTGGACTCATGAGTTTTCTTGAGGTGCTAGACAAAGGAGCAGGCGCGACGAAGTCAGGAGGGACGACTCGAAGAGCAGCAAAAATGCTTTGTTTGGAGATGGATCATCCAGAAATTGTTGATTTTATTGCTTGGAAAAGCCGGGAAGAGAAAAAAGCGGTGGCGCTGATTCGCTCAGGGTATAGTTCTGATTTTAATGGGGAGGCTTATAAGACTGTTTCAGGTCAAAATTCAAATAATTCAGTTCGGGTTACAGATGAATTTATGAAAGCAGTTCAGGAAGGAAGATCTTGGGAAACCCGAGCTCGAACGACTGGAGGGGTGGTTGATACTTATCAGGCCAGAGATCTTTGGAGAAAAGTGGCTGAAGCGGCTTGGGCATGTGCTGATCCAGGAGTGCAGTATGATACAACCATTAATGAGTGGCATACTTGTCTTGGAACGGGTCGTATTTATGCTTCAAATCCGTGTTCCGAGTTTATGTTTTTAGATGATACAGCTTGTAATCTTGCGTCTTTAAATCTGGTTAAGTTTTTAAACGCAGACGGAAGTTTTAATATTTCTCATTACCGAAGAGCGTGTCGAATCTTTATTGTTGCTCAAGAAATTTTAGTTGATTTATCAAGCTATCCCACTGAGAAAATTGCTAAAAATTCTCATGATTATCGTCCACTGGGTTTGGGTTATGCCAATTTAGGAACTTTATTAATGCTCAAGGGGATTCCTTATGATAGTGCGCAAGGCCGAGCTTGGGCAGCAGCTTTGACAGCCATTCTTTGTGGTCACGCTTATTCTGTGAGTGCTGAGGAAGCTAGAGTTTTAGGGGCTTTTCCTGGTTATGCATCCAACCGGGAGTATATGCTGAAGGTGATGAATAAACATCGCAAATCACTCTCTCAAATCGACTCTCATCAAGTTCCTCATGAATTGATTCAAGCGGCCCAGGAGGATTGGGACAATGCTCTTGAACTTGGGCAAAAGTATGGGTATCGCAACGCTCAGACAACAGTGCTAGCACCGACCGGAACCATTGGTTTATTGATGGATTGTGATACGACCGGAGTTGAGCCCGATTTTGCGTTGGTGAAGCTTAAGAAATTGGCAGGAGGAGGTTATTTTAAAATTGTGAATCAGTCAGTGACTGCAGCTTTAAAGAATCTGGGTTATCCTTCCGATCAGGTTCAAAAAATTTTAGAGTATGTCTTGGGGACAATGAATCTAGTAGGTACTCCGCATGTGAATCGAGATTTTTTATTTAAAAAAGGTTTAAAAAAAGAGGAAATAGAAAAAATTGAAAAATCACTTCCTGGAACTTTTGAGCTTTCAAGTGCATTCAGTCGTTATGCCTTAGGCGATGAGTTGCTGATTCGATTGGGAGTGGTTCCAACAGAGCTTGAGAGTCCTGACTTTCATTTTCTGGATTGGTGTGGTTTTTCCAATGAACAGCTTTTAGAAGCCAATGAAGTGATTTGTGGGACGATGACGGTGGAAGGAGCTCCTCACTTTCGAGAAGAGCATCTTCCCATTTTTGATTGTGCGAATCCTTGTGGAAAGAAGGGAAAGCGATTGATTGCTCCCATGGGGCATGTGATGATGATGGCTGCTGTTCAGCCTTTTTTATCGGGAGCTATTTCAAAAACAGTGAATTTGCCTCATGAAACGACGGTTGAGCAGATTCAAGAAATCTATGAACAAGGTTGGAAGCTCGGTCTTAAAGCCATTGCTTTGTATCGAGATGGGTGTAAGCTTTCCCAACCCTTGTCGACTCAGGCAAGTTCAAAAGGTGTGCCTCAAGTTCAATCTATCCGTCGGCGCAAGCTTCCTGCTAAGCGTCAAGGTTTTACTCAGGAAGCAGGTGTTGCTGGGCATAAAGTTTATTTACGGACTGGAGAGTATGAAGACGGCTCTTTGGGAGAGGTTTTTATTGATATGCATAAGGAGGGTGCAGCGTATCGATCTATGATGAACTGCTTTGCTATTGCTGTGAGCTTGGGGCTTCAGTATGGAGTTCCCTTAGAGGAGTTTGTTGATAAGTTTACTTTTACTCGTTTTGACCCGTCAGGCGTTGTAGTAGGGCATCCTAATATCAAGTTAGCTACCTCCATTGTCGATTATATTTTTCGATTACTGGGTATGGAATATTTAGGCCGGACTGATTTTATTCAAATCAAGCCTGTCGTTGATTTAACAGCCGATGTGAAACATAAGAGTGAATTATCTCAACATTTGGCTGAAATGATGGGTGATGCACCTCCTTGTGATAGTTGTGGTCATACGACAGTTCGAAATGGAGCTTGTTATAAGTGCTTAAATTGTGGAAACAGCATGGGTTGTAGCTAGGAAAGGTTACAATGGGTCACTCTTTGGCCATTCTTCCGGTAGTTGAGCTTCCAGGCAGAGGAATGACTTCGCTCCTAGAGAAACCTTAAGAGGAATCTTCAGTTTCCAGGCGTGAAGCCATAAACGTTTGGAAGGGATTCCCCCATATAGTGAATCTCCAAAAAGGGGGAGTCCCACTGAGGCTAGGTGACACCGAATTTGGTGCATCACCCCTGTTTCAATTTGAATTTCAAGATCATAAAAAAAGTTTTTCTTGTCATCAATTGTCTGAGTGTCGATGGACGAAAAAGAAACAGAGCGAGAATTGAGAATTCGAGTGATAGCAGTCAGAGGCTTACCTCGAAAGTGGATGAAACGGGAATGGGAATGTGGTGAAACTACCCGCATTTTTTTTGAGGAGCAAGCATCGTGAGCTATTGAAACATCGATGGTGAAAGGAGTTTTTGGGATTTTTTTTTGGGTTTGAATAACGGCCCGATAAATTTTTTCAATTTGACGATTTTTCCATAAACTCTGAAGACGAGTAAACTCTTCCTGGGTTTTTGCAAAGACTAAGAGTCCACTGGTTGCTGTATCGAGACGATGTAAAATTCCAGGTTCTAACGAGTTTCGTCCTACATAAGCAATTTCTGGGCATCGAGCTAAAGCACTATTAACGGCTGTTTGAGTTTCCTTGGAGTGGTGAGGGATTGAGGGTATTTCATTCCCCTTGTTTAAGATCAGCAGAGTGTTGTCTTCGTAAACGATCGGTATAAAGCTTCCTTGGGTAGAAGGCACTGCTTTTGGGTTCAATATTTGGTCAAGTGCCATGGAGGATGAGGGGGTCCAGTTGAGGAGGTAATCACCTGGAGGAAGCAATTCAGATGCTTTTAAAGACTGGTTTTGGAGCCTAATTTCTTTTTCATGAAAGCTTCGTTTCAGTTTGGAGCGGGAGAGGTGAATCCCTTGTCGACTGAGCGCTTGGAGGAGTGCTTGATCTGCTCGGATGGGCTGACCTAAAATTTGGACTATGATTTTTAAATCACTCAAATGATCTTTCATTTTTGGTTCAACTTGGATCTAATAATTGGGAACATTGCACGGGACGTCAGGTTCTAGATGAGCTGTGCTATTCCCAGCTGTCCCTGTTGGAACAGAAACTGCATTGATAGCACAACATCCATCAGTTGGGGTCATTTTATTAGTTTTGACTCCCTGGGCGTCATAGGTCACCAGACACATATAGCTAGAATCCTGATTAATGGAGCCCTCAATGCCTCCTGCTGAGGAGAGGAGGGGGAATCGAGGCCATGCTATTCCGGGGTCAGGAGTCACTGTACGATCACAGGTTTGATCAGCCCTCCCAGCATCCCACACTGTACTGTGCAGATGAGCTGCATATTTATTGAGAGACGGAGCTTGTGAATAATCATAAGTCCTTGTAGCGAGAGGTTGAATAGAGATTCCTGTGCAGATTTGACTACTCGAATTTTTAACAACGTGAGAAGTGTACGGAGAAACATCTCCAGATGGAATAATTGAAGGGGGTGAGGGTGATGCTGAAGTTTGAGGAAAAGGCTGAACGGGTGGATCAATGGCTTGAACATTAGGGTTTTGAGTGGGGTAAGATTCTGCACACCAAGCCACTCTTCCAGTGACGGGATCCCTGGAAAAATGTAAAGGAGGGTCTTGAAAAGGAGAAGCTTGGGGAGCACAAGCTTGAAAATCTGTATCTTCTTCATAGTGAGGAATAAACGGTTGAATTGGGCGGATATAAATATGCTGAAATCCATTTTTATTATTGATGTTTACAGTTGCAATACTCCAAGATGATTTATCTTGACTTAAGATAGGCAAAGAAGCAGAGCAGGAAGCTTTGCTGTCTCCAGGTAAACTATCATAGTTTGGAAGTTCAATTCCATCGACATTTTTCCCAGCCCAGCCAGTGTAACTGGTGGGGATATAACCAGTTTTAATGACTCCTTTTCGATCAAAATAGGCAGCAGGGCAAGGCTTTGGACCCAGCATTGTGTAAGGTTTTTGAGGGTTAGATTGAGGGGGTCCTTTCACGGGACGGTCCAAGACATAGATAGTGTCTAAACCTTGCATTCTTTTAGGAATTGTTTTTCCTCCAGTATCATAGACACGAGGGTAAATCGTAATAAAGCGACGGAGTCGAAATGTAGGCCGGATCAACCCAGAGGAGTCTTTGATAGAAGGGCAGGTCCCATCTGAGTTCACATTAGCAGCAAAACCTAGACATGAATTGATGAAGGCATCAGGACTAGGAGTGCTGCTGCTAGTGCTAGAGCTTGCAGTAGGAAAACAAGATGAATTTTGACTGGATGGAGTGGAACCAATGGAAAGCTTAGAGTTAGAAACGACTCCCACTGCAAATGTACTCGTAGGACTGAGTGAAAGTGCAAACTGGGTATCTAAGGGCCAAGGTTGGCTTTGAGTTGCAAGGGATCCTGCAACCGAGTTCAAGCTTTCTGTCACCATAGGACAAATAAATTCGTTATTGAACTGGTTAATGTCTCCTCGTTCTGTATTTCGAATATAAAGGTTGAAGTAGTTGGCTTGAGCTGAATAATCAGGAGAAGCTGGGTTTGGGCAAGTGGTAGAGCTTGCCGATGTGCCAGTACTGCCTGAGGAAGCCACACAGAATTTTGTTCCCACAAGAACTTTAGCCGTTTCAGAAGTTTGACTATTAGTTTGAACTACGATTTGATTTTGAATAGACATTCCTCGCATAAACTTCTGATAACAAGCATAATGAAGAATGTTATCAAAAATATGACCTTGAGAATCTTGAAAGCTTCCAGTGACAGTGATTGTGTTTTTTGTATAAGCAATAGGGGTCACGCTAAATAGTCCTGTATCCCCATTTCCTGGAGCTGCAATGACGCTAATCTTCAACTGCGTGCCATCTCGAATCTCTGTATTATAAATACTGGGCGCTGGACAGCCAATAAAACTGGCTTGAACTGCACTTACGGGGGTTGTCGTTTTTCTTGGAATTGAGGAGGAGTTACCTCCATTTGGATTAATCTCAGTCCAAGAAAACTGACAAAGGCAAGGTTTTGAGATTTGATTGCTATTAGAACTACTGACATTACAGTGATTTGAAACCAAAGCATTAAGTGTTGATTGAGAGGTATCAAAGAAGATACTTGCAGTTGCGCTAGAAGAAGTTCCATTGGCTGAATTGGCAATGCTAACGGTTGAAATGACGAATTGATCTGGGGAGGGAGTTCCACTGCCTCCCATCAGGGAAGTGGGAGATGCTAATAGGGAGGGGTACTGGAGATTGGAGTTTGTACATCCTGTCAAAAAAATAAGAAAAGCCCCATATAAAATGAGCTTAATGAAAGGGTTTGACTGGCTCAAGCTGATCATAGGATAGCTCTCCATTTTTCTTATCGGATTAACTGGCGTCCGGTTGAAGGACACAGACTGGAAATACTCCAGCTCGGTTTGGGTCATTTGCAGGGGGATCGCCGTTAGTTCCTACGTCATGAAGTTTTAATCCAAAGTTGGTAATGGCATTGCTTAAGTTACAGGTTGGATCAGAATCAGGGTCTGAAGATTGACAGTCTTCGTAAGTAAGAAAGCGATAAGGTTGGTATGGAAGGCTTCGACTACTGGAAGAAGTATCTTGCATATCCACTGTATTGATGCTGGGGGGGCTGACAACAAAAAGAAAGTCAAAACGGGCGCTGGCGGCATTTGAGTCTCCTGGACTGCTAGCGTCAAGGTCTCCAGTTCCAACACTATAAGTGATTGGGGTTTTGGCTGTAGTTTGATCAATGCACATTCCCATGGGGTCATTTAAAGGGTTAGCTGAGCAGCCCACTTGGCTACTGATAGCAGAGAGAGGGGGTTCAGTGAGCCAACTATCTTCTCCACTGCTGGAACATCCTGCTCCTGGATGGGGACCACAAAAGACAGCAGCGATAGTGCTCTTTGGATTATCATCAAATCTCATGCACTGGTTGTTTCCTAAAACACGATCAGCCAAAGGGTGATTTGTACTCAATTCTTGCATTGAGAGCGAGTTCCCTCCGTTAGGGATGGTACGGTCACACTGTGGAAAGACTGGGTTGTGAGGGGTAGCATCAGCTGACCAAGCTCCTGGGTTACAGCTGACGCTTTGAATGTCTGCAATACTGGGTCCTGGGTTTCCACTCTTGGCGTAATGTCGCTGGGCCAGTCCAGCGCGAAAAAGCCAAAGTTTCATCCAGTGAAATCCTGCCGGGATAGAAATGCTGGTATCACAGGTTTCCTGGCCAGTTCCTACTCCAATGGCTATAGGTTGTGCTCCGTATCCAAGCGGAGCAGGAGTGCCATTGCCTCCTTCGGCTGTGATGATGGATGGGGCTAAGTTAGCATTGACAGCAACACTGAAAGCACCTGCTGCTTGTTTTGCTAGATAAAAAGTAGATCGGTCAATGGTTCCATTGGGAGGATAAATTTGCTTTCCACCTCCTGGCAAGGCTGTTTTTGAGTAAATATTGTAGTTCATTTGTTGAGTTGAGTTAAATTGATTTAAATAATCAGGAGTTAAAAACTTTTGTGGATTTAAAGTAGGAGGACAATTCCAGCTATCATTTGTTGAAACTCCTACATATTGAGTCATTGCATTGGCTAGGTTGGATGCATAAAAATCAATGGGATAGCTCAGGTGAGGATCTTCTGATTGAAATGGATCATAAATGGTGGAGTCAAAAATATAGGGAATGCTAACAACATCTCGACACTGGTATCGAACCGGCTGGATAAAGCTATTGGGGTTAGTGACATCTAGTGTGGTGCCCGCAGAACCTAAACTCAGAGTCACTGTATTGCTGTAGGTATCCACTGTGATGAGATGAATAGAAATAGTGATCCTTGTGACATCAGAGGGAATCTTATCGTAAGAGCATCGAATTAAATTATCTTCAGTATAAGTCACAGGAGTGAAAACCTGTTGATTAGGGTGAGTTGAAGAAGAATATTTATAATTACACTCACAAGATGAAGTACTGCTTGAGCTGCTTTGGCAGAGTGACCCAAAAGAACCTGATCCATCTCCAATTAAATCAAATACAGTCGAAGGATTCAAATTATCTTTCACAACTCGGTTTAAGGTGAAAGTAGATGCTCCGCCACTTGAGCTTCCGATGGATGGAGGAGGGGCTTGGATTTGAGTTCCAGAAAGTCCCCAGTTCATTTGCATGCTATTGCTGCAAGATTGGATAAAAATAAGAATAGACAAAATAAAAAATAAAGATCTTCGTAGATCCAAAAAAGAATCGAGTTTAATTGAGAGTCTTTTTAGAAAACTCTTCACCCTAGTCCCCTTTGTTTTCTAATAAAAGATGCAATTTTCATACTTTATTCATCAAATTAAAATAAATATTTAATAAAATGTTCAGAATCTCGTCGAATATAATCAATAATTTGCGGAACATTTGTTAAAACAGTTTTAGTTCCTTCTAAATGTCCTTCGATTT